>WIAF01000001.1:0-600000 GCA_014055465.1 Nitrospira sp. CR1.1 | reverse complement strand
GGGCTCGGACATCATGGCCCTCACGCCGGCGGCCACGGAAGCCTTCTTCAAAACCTATTACGGCCCGAACAACGCGACGGTCGCCATTGTTGGCGATATTCAGCCGAAGGAGGTGATTGCGTTGATCGAGCAGACCTTCGGCAAGATTCCGGCTGCGCCGCCCATTCCGGCGTTGGTGACCGAAGAGCCGCCGCAACGCGGGGAGCGTCGGGTCGAAATCGAATTTGATGCCGAACCGGCGCTGGCGATCGGCTATCACAAACCTACCATCGGTCATCCTGACGATTTCGTCTTCGATGTGATCGACGAAGTGCTGACCGAAGGGGTCACCTCGCGCTTGTACAGCACGCTGGTGCGGGATAAGCGGCTTGCGGCTTCCGTAATGTCGGATACGAACTACCCGGGCGTTCGTGCGCCGAATCTGTTCGTGATTGCGGCGACCCCGCTGGCGCCCCATACGACGGCGGAAGTGGAATCGGCGATTTATGAAGAACTCGAACGATTGAAGACGGAACCGATCTCGGCGAAGGAGTTCGAGCGGGTCCTCAACGGACTTGATGCGGATCTGGTGCGGTCGTTGCGCTCCAATAGCGGCCTGGCCTCGCAGTTGGCGTTTTATCAGACCGTGGCCGGCACCTGGCGGTATGTGGTGAATGCGCGCGCCCGGATCGCAGCCGTGACGCCCGCCGATGTGCAGCGGGTGGCCTCGCAGTATTTGACGAAGCTGAATCGGACGGTCGGGGTCCTGGTGAAGAAGGCGCCCGATAAAAAAATGGCGGCAGTTGGTGAGGTGGCTCGATGAGGCGCGTCATTCGTGAAGTGGAGAGAGGAATTTTGATGAGGAAACCGATGGGACGAATGTCGTGTGTGGCCATGGTGCTCATGCTCCTGTTGCAAGTGACGGTGGGATGGGCGGCGGACCTGGCGACGGAGAATCCGCGCACGATGCGGTTCCCGACGGTGGAGTTCAATCCGCCGGATGCGGAGCGGCTGGTGCTGGACAACGGCATGGTGGTGTACCTGCTCGAAGACCACGAGTTGCCGCTGGTGACGATCAATGCAACCCTCAGGACCGGCAGTTGGCTGGATCCGGCGGAGAAGGTCGGTCTCGCGGGGATGACCGGCGCAGCGATGCGCACCGGTGGATCGGCCACCATGTCGCCGGACGAGGTTGATGAAGAGTTGGAACAGTTGGCGGCCACCATCTCCATCGGTTTCAGCAAAGAGTCCGGGTCCGCCTCTCTCGATGTCCTGAAGAAGGACCTGAAGCGGGGGCTGCAGATCTTTGCCGACCTGTTGCGGCGGCCGGCATTTGAGCAGAGCCGGGTCGAGCTGGCGAAGTTGCAGGCGCTCGAGGGAATCCGGCGCCGGCAGGACAGTCCCGGCTCCATCGTGGGACGGGAATTCGCGAAGCTGCTCTATGGCCCGACCCATCCCAGCGCGCGGGAAACCTCGGTGCGTTCGATCGACTCGATCACCCGCGAAGATCTGGCGGCTTTTCATCAACAGACCGTTCATCCCAACGGCATCATTCTCGGCGTGACCGGCGATTTCGAAAAGGCCGGCATGGTGGCGCTGTTGCGCGAAGCCTTCGGGGATTGGGACAAAGGGGCTGTGCCTGCTGTCACGATTCCGGCTGTGGCGGAGTCCGACTTCAAGACCGGCCTGGTGCGATTCGTGAACAAGGAGACCTCGCAAACCCATTTGCGCGTGGGTCACTTGACGATCCGGGAAACCCATCCCGATTACGTGGCGGTGGCGATCGCCAACGACATCCTGGGCGGCAGTTCATTCCGTAGCCGGCTGTTTAACGACGTGCGCACGAAGCGCGGGCTGGCCTATTCCGTCGGCAGCGGCCTGCGGGCCAGTGTGTATGATGAAGGCGTCTGGCTGATGCGCGCGGAGACCAAGCTCTCGTCCACGCAGGAGGTGGTGAATCGCTTCGTGGCCAATATGGAGCGCATGCGCAGTGAGCCGGTGACGGATGCCGAGCTGGAGGAAGCGAAAGAAGCCTACGTGAATTCGTTTGTCTTCTCATTCACCAGCGCGTCGAGTATCGTGGCGCGCCTCATGGATCTCGAATATGACGGTCTGCCAAAAGATTGGCTGCAGCAGATCCGGGACAAGGTGGTGAAGCTGACCAAGGACGATATCCTACGGGCGGCAAAGACGCATTTTAATCCCGAACGGTTGCGGATTCTCGCCGTCGGAGCCGGCAACGCCTTGTCGAACGTGTTGGCGAGTTTTGGCGAGGTGAAGGAGATTACGCTGGCGCCGGAGAGTTGAGGAAGGAAGCCGGTAGGTCGGGGCGTCTTTTTGCTCGCACAACGCGCGGCCTCGGAAGGCCCTCGTTGGACGTGTGCAGTGAGAGCCGCCTCAACCTGCTTGCCAGATGAGAAGGTGTGAGGTGTACGGTCAATGCACGTTCTAGTGCGCCTACATTCTCCCGTTGTTTTCGAGAGAGAGATGCATGCCGCTTGAAGACGAACTGGGCGATATCATCAAGAAGGCCCGGACCGGGCAGCAGCGATCGGTAGCTGATGTGGCCCGCGCCGGTGCTCTTCCCGAGGCGGCCGTGAGCGGATTGGAGCGTGGCCAGCCTCCGCGAAGTCGCGAGCAGGTGCAAGCGGTGGCCCGTGCATTGGGGCTGAGGGCAGAGCAGCTGGCGCAAGTGGCGGAGGGATGGGTTCCGGAGGCGCTCCCATCGTCCATCAGGCATGTGGAGACGATCCTTGGCTCAGTCGGCAGTTACGAGGTCAAAGGCTACATCGTGCATGATCGCGGGGAAGCGGTGATCGTCGATACCGCGTACAACGCCGATGCCATGTTGGAGATGCTGGCCGCACGGAAGTTGCGCTTACGGGCGATTTGCCTGACGCACGGCCATTCCGACCATGCTGATGGGATTGACGTCATTTTGAGAGCCAGTCCGGTGCCGGTCTATCTCGGGTCTGACGATCTCGATCTCCTCAGCTGGCGTCCCTCGCAGGAGGCGCTGCACGAGCCCCGGCAGGATGGAACGCTGCAGGTGGGCGGGCTGAGGCTGCGGTTCATGCCGACTCCCGGCCACACTCCCGGCGGGGTCTGTTATCGTCTCGAAGAAGCAGGTGAACCTATCTGTTTTGTGGGCGACACCCTGTTTGCCGGCTCAATTGGCCGTTCGAATCCGGCCGGACTGTATCAGGCACATCTCGACTCCGTCCGTCAGCGCGTGCTGGCCCTGTCTCCGGACACGCGGCTTTTTCCGGGGCATGGACCGGCCACGACGGTTCGCGAAGAGCTCCTGCATAATCCGTTCGCGATGTAACGCCAGAGGCCTGTGATGAACCGCGACGAGTCGGATCAGAACCGCTCTTCTGGTGAACGGCTCTCTTCGCTTGAGGACAGCGAAGAGGACGAATGGGTTGAAGATGAGCGTCCGGGCTTCTCCGCGCTATTACTCCCGGGACTGCTGTTTCTTCTCACCGTGTTTACCGTGTTATGGGCTGGAGCCTACCAAACGAACACCAATCCCCTGGTTGGGCCTTGGAACTTTCTTGTCGACGACCCCGGCTCGTTATGGAAGGGTATTCCCTTTGCTGCGACGTTACTGGGCATTCTCGTCACCCATGAACTGGGTCACTATGTGTTGTCGCGCCTGCATGGGGTGCCGACCTCGCTGCCGTTGTTCGTGCCGGGGCTGCCGCATTTTGTGGGGACGTTCGGGGCGATTATCCGGATGCGCGCGCCGCTGACCGATCGCCGGGCATTGTTCGATATCGGGGTTGCCGGTCCGATTGCCGGATTTGTCGTTGCGGTGATTGCCCTCGTGATCGGGCTCCGGCTGTCGACGGTCGTGCCGGTTCAAGGCAATTACGGCATGCACCTGGGCGAACCATTGTTACTTCAATTCGCCTCGTGGGTTGTGATCGGCCCGCTGCCGCCAACTGCGGATGTGATTCTGCATCCGGTCGGATTTGCCGCGTGGTTCGGCCTCTTCATTACGTCGCTCAATCTGTTGCCGATCGGTCAACTCGATGGCGGGCATGTCGCCTATGCTCTCCTGGGAGAGCGACAGCGTAGTGTGGCGGTCGCCCTTGTCCCGATCCTCATGGTGTTCGGTTGGCTGGGGTGGAAAGGGTGGTTCTTGTGGGTCGGGCTTGCCGGCTTGATGGGCTTGGCCCATCCGCCGGTGCGGAATCCCGGTCGCGAATTGGGCGCCGCCCGCGGGCTGATCGGATGGATCGCCCTGCTTATTTTCGCCGTGACCTTCTCCTGGGAACCGTTCATTCTGCGCTGATCGATGCACTGTCCAACATGTGGATGGAAACAGGAGGATGGGAAGGCAGGTTGTGCCTGCTGCGGCATCATCTTTGCCAAGATGAAACGATCCTCGCCTCCAGATCCCCTGCTGCGCCAGACGGTGCCCGCATCGACTTGGGTACGGTTCGTTGAACAGTGGCTACTCATCACGGAAGAATCGGTCAATCCGTTCTCCTTCGCCGGGCGCGTGCTGGTGTTCCTGTTGCTGGTCTGGTGGGGTTGGCGGTTGAGCACCACGCCGCTCGAGACCAATTACACCGGCGAATCGTTCCTGCACTTGGTCAACCTGCCGTTTCACGAGGCCGGGCACCTGATCTTCATGCCCTTCGGGCGATTCATGACCATCCTCGGCGGCAGTCTCGGGCAGATCCTCATGCCGCTGGTCTGTCTGGGCACATTTCTCATCAAGACGCGTGATCCCTTCGGCGGGTCGGTGGCGCTCTGGTGGACGGCGGAAAATTTCATGGATGTCGCGCCCTATATCAACGATGCCCGCAAGATGGATCTGATTCTGCTTGGCGGGTTTACCGGCAAAGAAGTGGATGCGCATGATTGGAACAATCTCCTGACCATGCTGGGGTGGTTGCAGTACGATCATGGTTTGGCGAAGGTGGCGTATGGCATCGGTACCGTCCTGATGCTGGGATCGTTGTGCTGGGGCGCGGCGCTTCTACGGCGGCAATCCCGTCGGCTGGATTGGTAACGTCTTCCGATTCACCATCCCCATCCTTGAAAAGCCTTGAAACATCGGGCACACTGCCGGCCATGCCTACCGTGTGGACGCTCTGCCGGATGTCTGCTTGTCTGTTCCTTCTTTGGGCCGGTTTCCCGCCGGGTCACCTCCATGCCGAAGAGGGCGCCACGCGGTTCATCCTGCAGTTCGACGGCGAAGCGGTGAAAGACCAGAAATCCGGCTTAGTCTGGGAGCGTGAGCCGGATTACGTCTTCGATGTGTGGGATCGCTCCGTCGCGCGTTGCGCCACGAAAACCGTGGGTGGCCGGCAAGGGTGGCGTGCGCCGAGCATCGACGAAATCGCGACATTGGTCGATCTTGAGCAACAGGATCCTTCGCTACCGGCAGGCCATCCCTTTCGCAATATCAAGTCCGGCATCTACTGGACCGCCACACCCCATCCGAAAGACGAGATTGTCGCCTGGCAGCAGAGTTTCTTTTCCGGTCAGGCTGTGACCGATCAGAAATCCGGCATGCGGCGATTGTGGTGTGTGCTGGGAGACGCGCGCAAATAACGCCCTGCCGGCGAGTCCTACGTCCTTCCACAAACTGAAGCAGTTCTCAGCACCTATTCCTACAGACGGAATGCCTGCGAGCAGTGGCACGGTGTTCGACTGTCGCCCGTAAGTTGCGCAGAGCGCAAGAAGGTGATACATGAGTGAATAAGACGACGGGTTTCTTTCGTACTTTGACAAATGCAAGAGTTGACGTATCTCTTGAGTGAGTGGTGAGCATCGCGATGCTGCGCGTGAGGAGAGGGTAGTGTCGTGATGACCACCCTCCTGACCGTTCTGTTCGTCTGTTATCTTCTGGGGGCGCTGCTGCCCCTCTGCACAACGCGCCTCCATCTTCACAATCGTCTTGCCCATGGTTGTGCCGCTGCAGCGGGTGCCGTTGGGATCGTCCTCGGTGTAGCGGGGCTTCTCTCAACGGCGCCGTTGACCCTCTCGCTTGCTTCCAACATTCCGTATCTGACCTTTGCAGTCCGTCTGGATCCGCTAGCGGCGTTCTTCGTGCTGACCATTTCACTGGTTGGGCTGGCCGCATCGATGTATGCGCATGGCTACGTCGGTGAGTATGCCGGCCGTGTGTCGATTGGAGTCATAGGTTCCCTCCTCAACGGTTTTTTGCTCTCCATGACCCTGGTGGTCCTGGCCGACAACGGGTTCTTCTTCCTGATCCTCTGGGAAGTCATGTCCCTGCTATCGTATGCGCTCGTTGTGACGGAGCACGAGAAGCCCGGCGTCCGCGAGGCCGGGTTGTTCTATCTCATCATGACGCACGTCGGCACCGCGTTCATCATCCTCACGTTTTTGATCTTTTCCCAGGAAACCGGCTCCTTCTCCTTCGAGGCGTTTCGCCACCCCGACCAGCAGCTTCCTGAGGGATTGCGATCGATCGCGTTTTTCACGGCCTTGATCGGCTTCGGTGCGAAGGCCGGCATCGTTCCGTTGCATGTGTGGCTGCCCTACGCGCATCCCGCCGCCCCCTCCCACATCTCGGCCCTGATGTCGGGGGTCATGATCAAGACCGCCATCTACGGGTTGATCCGGGTGTACTTCGATTTCATGGGTGGGGAATTCCCCTGGTGGTGGGGCTTCACGGTGTTGGTCGCCGGTACGGTGTCGGCGCTCCTGGGTGTCATGTATGCCTTGATGGAACATGACCTGAAGAGCCTGCTGGCGTTTCACAGTGTGGAAAACATCGGCATCATCCTGCTGGGGATCGGCGCAGGGATGATCTTTCATACCTATGGCTTGCATGAACTGGCTGCGCTCGGATTACTGGCGGGTTTGTACCATACCCTCAACCATGCGGCGTTCAAGGCGCTGTTGTTTCTGGGCGCGGGAGCGCTGCAGTTTGCGACCCATACGAGACAGATCGAGGAGTACGGCGGCTTGCTTCGACGCATGCCCTGGACAGGCGCTTGTTTCCTGATCGGCGCCGTCTCCATTGCCGCGCTTCCGCCCAGCAACGGTTTCGTCAGCGAATGGCTGGTCTTTCAGAGTTTGTTTCTCAGCTTCCAGCTGCCGACCCTGTTTCTCAAGTTGATGTTGCCGATTGCCGCTGCGATGTTGGCTTTGACGGGCGCGCTGGCGCTGGCTTGTTTTGCAAAGGCGTTCGGGATCTCGTTTCTGGCGCAGCCGCGCAGCGCCCGTGCCCGCCAGGCAAAGGAAGTTCCCCGGTCGATGCGGGTCGGGATGGGCTTTTTGGCGGGGCTCTGCATAGTGCTGGGGCTGGCGCCCATGCTGGTCGTCCCATTGTTGGATCGGGTCACGGCTCCGTTGACCGGTGCGGCCATCAGTTCACAAGTGCTGGCGCTCGACGGCTGGGTGGTGGCGCCGGTGACGGTGGAGTTTTCAAGCATCTCGACGCCGGTGCTTGCCATGCTCCTGGCCGGGGCAGGGGCGTTGGGGCTGCTGATTGCCAGGCTCTACGGGAGGGAGCTTCGCGCCCGCTATTACAAGACCTGGGGCTGCGGGCTGAATCTGACGCCTCGCATGGAATACACCGCGACCGGCTTCGCGCAACCAATCAAGCAGGTCTTCGAAACCATCTACCAGCCGACGGTGAAGTTGGAGCAAGAGTTTCTGGAACAGTCGAAGTACTTCATTAAGCATCAACGGTTCGAGTCGCACATCGAGCCGGTCTTCGAGAAATACCTCTATCGGCCGGTGGTGGCATTCCTGCTGGCGACAGCCGACCGGCTGCGCATCATTCAGGCCGGCAGTCTTCATCTGTATCTCACCTACATTTTTGTGACGCTGGTGCTGTTGTTGTTATGGGCGGGGTAGGGCGAGGCAGCGGGTTGTGCGCATGGGTTGTGTGCGTTCATTCGATCACTGAGTAACGGAAGCTATGCAGTTGATCATCCACATCGTGCTGGTCGTCGTTCAGCTCTCGCTGTTGTTGGCCCTCTCTCCGTTTGTCGTCGGTCTGATCCGAAAGGTCAAGGCACGCCTGCAGTGCCGCCGCGGGGCGAGTCTTTTTCAGCCCTACGCCGATCTGGCCAAGCTGTTCCGGAAGCAGCCCGTCATCTCTTCGACGACCTCTTGGATTTTTACTGCGGCGCCGTACATTGTCTTTGCCTCGACCGTAGCGGCGGGGCTGTTGATGCCGGTATTCGTCTCGCACACGCCGCTCAATTTCGCCGGGAACATCATTGCGCTCGTCTATCTACTGGCCTTGGGGACGTTCTTCCTGATCCTGGCGGGGCTCGATGCGGGATCGGCGTTCGGAGGGATGGGCAGCAGCCGCGAGGCGATTGTCGCGACGCTGGCCGAACCGGCGATGATGCTGTCCATCCTGTCCATTGCGCTGACGGCCGGCTCCACGAATTTGAGCACCATCGTGCATCAGTCCGCGTTGATGGAAGGGGTCGTCGTGGCCCCGCCTGCGCATTTGATGGCGCTGGCCGCTCTGTTCATCGTGACGCTGGCGGAAACCGGTCGTGTCCCGGTGGACAATCCTGCCACGCACCTGGAACTGACGATGATCCACGAGGCCATGTTGCTCGAGTATTCCGGCCGCTACCTGGCGTTGATGGAATGGGCGGCCGGCATCAAGTTGCTGGTGTTCCTGACCTTGATCGTGAATGTTTTCGCCCCCTGGGGCATTGCCACGAGTCTGGCGCCGTCGGCCATCGCCGTGGGTCTCCTGGTGTATCTCGTGAAAGTCGCGGCGCTGGCCATTGTCATCGGCGTGATCGAATCGATGTTCGCGAAGCTGCGATTGTTCCGGGTGCCGGAAATGCTGGGGGCGGCGTTTATTCTGGCCCTGTTGGCACTGGTGTTCTTCTATACGTTGAAAGGGTAAGGCGGTGTCGGCTTCCACCCAATTGGGCTCACAACTCGTCGACCTCTGCTCGGTCCTGCTGCTGCTCTGTTGTTTTGCGATCGTGGCGCAGCGTCGATTGTCGGCCTGTGTGGATCTGTTTGCGCTGCAGTCCGCGTTTCTGGCGGCGACCGCCGCGCTCGTCGCATTTCTGACCGGACATAAGCACATTTATTTCGCGGCGGCCCTGACGATCGTCATCAAAGTAATCGTGCTGCCTCGCATTCTCCGGAAGGTCATCGAGCGTCTGAATGTTTCCCGTGAGCTTGGGATGAATGTCAACATTCCGGCGGGCCTGCTGATCTGCGGCACGTTGGTGATCATCGCGTTCTTTATCACGCAGCCCATCATTCCGCTCGGCTACCTGCTGACGCGCGATTCTCTGGCCATTGCGCTGGCCATTATTTTGATCGGATTTTTCACTATGATCGCCCGCCAGAAGGCGATCACGCAGATGGTCGGCTTTCTGGTCATGGAGAACGGAGTCTTCCTGGGCGCTACGGCGGCCGCGTACGGCATGCCGCTGATCGTTGAATTGGGCGTGTTCTTCGATGTGCTGGTGGCCGGGTTGATTGTCGGCATTTACACGCATCGGTTGCAGGATACATTCGATAGCGTGGACACCAGCACGCTGACGGTGCTGAAGGAATGAGTCGCTCGATGACGCATGAGCTGCGAGTAGGTGCTGTATGTGGTCGGTGATCGTCCTGCTGACAGGGCCGGTACTTGCCGGTCTGCTCAGCCTGGTGATCCACCGCGCCCGGGTCCTGCACGTCGTGAACTTTTCCACAATGCTGGCGTTGGCCGGGGCCGAGACGGCACTGACGAGGCAGGTGCTGGCCGAAGGGTCAGTGACGACATTGGGCGGTTTTGTTTACGTGGATGCGCTCTCGGACTTTATTCTGGTGATCATCACGGCCATCGGCCTGTCCTGTTCCCTTTACATGTGGTCCTACATGGACGATCGAGTCGCCCGGGGCGTCATCGCGCCGAAGCGTCTCGGTCACTTCTTTTTCCTCTTCCATATGTTCCTGTTTGCGATGGTCGCCGCGACGGTGGCGAACAGTCTCGGCGTGCAGTGGGTGGCCCTGGAGGGGACCACTCTCGCGACGACTTTCTTGATCGCCTTTTTCCGCAGGCGGGAATCCCTCGAAGCCGGTTGGAAATATCTGATCCTCTGTTCGGTGGGCATCGCCCTCGCGCTCTTCGGCGTGGTGCTCACCTATTACTCCTCTGTGCGAGTCCTTGGCGATGCGAGCTCGGCGCTCAATATCACCGCGTTGATCGGCGTAGCGAACCAGTTGGACCCCAATGTGCTCAAGCTGGCGTTCATTTTTATCCTCGTCGGGTACGGCACGAAGGTGGGTCTGGTTCCCATGCATACCTGGTTGCCTGATGCCTACAGTGAAGCGCCGGCGCCGATTGCGGCGATGTTGGCCGGGGTGTTGGAGACGGTGGCGGTCTATACCGTGTTGCGCAGCAAGGCGCTGGTGGACCAGGCGCTCCCTCCGGAGTTCACCGGCAATCTGCTGCTGACTTTCGGGTTGCTCTCGTTCATCGTGGCCTCCCTGTTCATCCTGATTCAACACAACTACAAGCGGCTGTTTGCCTATTCGAGTATCGAACATATGGGGCTGGCCATGATCGGCTTCGGAGTCGGCGGGACGATCGGCACCTTCGGTGGCCTCTTTCATTTGCTCAATCACGCCGTGGCCAAAGCGTTGGCCTTTTTCGTCGCGGGCAATATCCATCGGCGATTCGATACTCTGGAAATCGACGGGGTGCGAGGGCTAGCGCGTGCGCAACCGATTACCGCTGTGGCGATTCTCGTGGCGGGGTGCGCGTTGGTCGGGCTACCGCCGTTCTCGCCGTTCGTCAGTGAGTTATTGGTCGTGTCGGCGGTGGCCGCGCAAGACTTTTCCTCCGATACGGTGCATGTCGGACGGTTTGTGACGATGACGATCTCGGATGAGATGCGCAGCCTCGGCATCGTCGTGCTGTTTCTGTTTTTTGCCGTGGTGTTGTTCGGCGGATTTATGTTTCGCGTCGGGGCCATGGTGTGGGGCACTCCCCCGGCCGGTATCGCTCAGGGAGAGTCGTGGACCGCCGGCCATGTGCCGCTGATGATCATGATCGTCGCGTTGTTGGGGCTTGGATTCGTTCTTCCCGAGCCGATTCAGACGTTGCTGACCAGGGCCGTCAACGTGATTGTGGTGAGGTGACCGTATGAGCGACGCGCGTCCGGCGGTCGAGCAGGTGCAAGCGGCGTTTACGCAGGCCATCACGGAGGTGTGCGCCGTTCACGGCATCCCGATGCTCAGGGTGAAGAAGCAGGATCTGCCGACGGTCGCCCATTTTCTGCATACGAACCCGAATTTGCGAGGATCGCTGTCGCTGCTCTGGGCGGCCGATCATCGCCCTCGCGACGCGCGCTACGAACTCTGCTATCTCTTCACGTTGGCGGACCGCAAAGACTGGCTCCTGCTCGCAACAGATCTGCATGGAGATGAGCGGGAGTTTCCGTCGATCACTCCTCACCTTCATGCGGCGAAATGGTATGAACGGGAGATCCGGGATCTGTTCGGACTGATTCCGGTTGGCCATCCTGATCTGCGTCGGCTCGTGCGTCATGAACATTGGCCGAAAGGATCTCACCCGTTGAAAAAAGATTTTCCCTGGGATCGGGTGTTAGGACGGGAGCAGGGAGAATATGCCTTCCGGAAAATTCATGGTGAGGGAGTCTTTGAAGTTCCCGTCGGGCCCATCCATGCGGGCATCATCGAGCCGGGCCATTTCAGATTTTCAGTGGCCGGCGAGCCCATCATGCAGATCGAAGTACGCCATTTCTGGAAACATCGCGGGGTGGAAAAACTGTTCGAGCAACACTGCTTGATGGAAGCCGTGCCGCTCGCGGAGCGCGTGTCTGGCGATACCTCGGTCGGCCATAGTCTCGCCTACTGCCAGGCGGTGGAGATGCTTCTGGGGATCACTGTGCCGCCGCGCGCCCGGTATCTCCGGAGCCTCTTTTTGGAGCTTGAGCGGGTACACAATCACATTGGCGATATCGGCGCCATCTGTAACGATACGGCCTATGCCCTGGCGCATGCCCACTGCGGCCGTATGAAAGAACAGCTCATGCAGCTCAACGATCGCCTGACCGGGTCGCGTTTTCTACGGGGGGTGAATTCGGTCGGAGGTGTATCGATCGATCTCTCCGGCGTGCAATTGTCGCAAGTCGAGGCGGAATTACAAGCCATTGAACAGGAATTTTCCGGGATTGAGAAAATACTCTTTGCGAATGCCTCTCTGACAGAGCGATTAGAGAACACGGGAGTGCTGGCGGAAAGTATCGCGTGGGATCATGCGGTCATGGGCGTCGTGGGCCGCGCCTCCGGCATCGACAGGGATCTTCGTCGAGACCGGCCATTCGCTGCGTATCACGAGTGTCCACCGGCGGTGGCCGTGTATCGGTACGGAGATGTCCGTGCTCGCATGCGGGTGCGGATGGATGAAGTGCATGAATCGATCCGCCTGATCCATGCGCTTCGCCGGCAATTGCCGATGGGGCCTCTCATCACGCGGCCGGCCGAGCATCCGACGCCCGGGCAGTGGGCGATATCGGCCGTCGAAGGCTGGCGCGGCGAAATTTTCTATGTCGTCATGGCAGGCGAAGAGGGACGGATTCATCGGTGCAAAGTCCGGGATCCGTCATTTGTGCACTGGCCGGCGATTCAGTGGGCGGCGGTGGGGAATATCGTGCCGGATTTTCCGTTGATTAATAAAAGTTTTAATTTGTCCTATGCAGGCAATGATCTGTAGCACAATATTCAAACGGATCACCGGAGTTGTGCCCGCACCATGTCCACGGAGAGGCCATGTTTCGGATCATTAAGAAGAGTCTCGCGACCGGTATTGTGACGGGACAGTATCCTGCAGCGAAGGCGCTCCAAGAGCCGGTGAGTCGTGAGACGATCGAGAAGGCCAAGCCGTTCAGGCGGTCCCTTACGATCCGAGAGGTGGACACCGGGTCGTGCAATGCCTGCGAGATGGAAATGAATGCGCTGGCCAATCCGGTCTATGACGTGGAGCGGTTCGGGGTCCATATTGCTGCGTCGCCGCGTCATGCCGATGCGCTGGTCGTGACGGGACCGGTGACCGTTAATATGGAGCGTGCGTTGAAAGATGTCTACAAGGCGACAGCCGATCCGAAGCTCGTTATCGCGCTGGGTGATTGCGCGATCAATTGCGGCCTGTTCAAGAACAGTTACGCGGTGACGGGTCCGGTAGACCGCCACATTCCGGTCGATGTCCGTATTGCCGGTTGCCCTCCCCGGCCGTCGGAGATTCTCGCGGTGTTGGAAACACTCCGGCAGGCGCCTGTCGATCCGGACAAATAATCAAGAGTGAGTTCGCTCCGTGTACTTTTCCGGTTCCATTCTTCCCGCAGTTCAGTGTACATCTCCTCCTGATTTTTCGATGACCTGCGCGCGTTCGTCGCGAAAGGGTGAGGGTGACGGTGCGGGAAGAGTGTGCGACGAGATGGAGCGGCAGCTATGTGTGGCAATGGTTTGAGTATGAGCAGTAAGAGGCGAGGCAAGGAGGCAGTCGGTGAGTGAGATGAGGCATAGAGTTGTGACGGGGGCTGGGGCCATATTGCTGTTGACGTCGGTGGTTTGTGTCACCGGTTGGGCGCAACCGTTACCGCAGGGCGGCGATGTGTCCACAACCGACTTTCGTGTTGATTCAACGTCGGCTCAGCCAGAGGAGCGTCCCTGGTTTCTGAAGCGGTTGTTTCGGGCCTACGCCGACGAATTCGCTCCAAGCCCGGATACGGGGGCCAGCGGACCGGAGCCTGCTCGCCGCGCGCTTCCGGCTCCCTGGGATTCGCCGCCCTATCCAAGCTCTGAGTATCAAGGTTCACCCCTGGTCGGCGTGCCGGTGGGAACGAAAGAATATCCGCTCATGAAAGCCCTGGGCGGGACCTGGCTCGGTGACGCGATGAAGGAGAACCGGATCAAGACCTATGGCTGGGTCAACGGGTCGTACAACTGGAGTAACGCCAATAACTCGAACCAACCCACGTCGTATTGGATCATTCCCAAGTCGGTCGTGCTTGAACAGGCCATTCTCAAAGTCGAGCGGGAGGTCGATACCGTTCAGACCGACCATGTCGATTGGGGGTTCCGCATCACGAGCCTGTACGGAAGCAATTATCGCTATATGACCTCCGGAGGCTGGTTCAGCCACCAACTCCTCAAGCAGAACCTGCGCTATGGCTACGATCCGACCGAGTTTTACGCGGATGTCTATATTCCCGGTATCGCGCAAGGGCTCATTCTCCGTCTAGGCCGTTGGGTGGCGACGCCGGACATCGAGACCCAGTTCGCGCCGGATAACTACATGGCGACCCATTCGCTGCAGTTTACGTTTGACACCTACACGCAGACCGGGGCTCTGGCGACCCTCATGCTCAATCAACAGTGGACGATTCAGGGCGCAGTCCATTCGGGGACTGACATGGCCCCCTGGTATAAGGGGGCGACGCCGACGGGCATGGTGGGGATCCGGTGGGTGTCGCTCGACAATAACGATGCTGCGTATGTGGTCTTGAACAACGTCAACTCGGCGAAGTTCCGCCACTTCGAGGAAAACGGACAGCCGGCCGGCCACGACAATTTCAACTACGTCGTGGGGACCTGGCAACACCGGTTTACCCAGGCTGTGCATTCGAAGCTTGCCGCCATCTACATGTGGCAACGGGATGCGGTGGTTGGCGGGACTCCGATCATCGGGCCGTTTCAATCGTTCGGGGGGAGCGGAAAAGGAATGCTGCTCCCTGGGCTTTCCCAAGCGTACGGCATTCTGAACTACACCATGGTTCAGGTGGCCAAGCGCGACTTTATCACGGTGCGCAATGAGTGGTGGCGTGATGATCGAGGCATGCGTGCGGGGATTGCCGGGCATTATTCGACCCATGCGATCGGGCTCACCCATCAGCTCAATGATGTCGTGATGATACGTCCCGAGGTGGGATTCTACCGCTGCTATACGAGGCCTGCGTTTGACCTGGGAACGGAGAAGAACCTCTATCTGGTCGGCGCCGATATGGTCTTTCGGTTCTAACCCCTGCGCGTCCTGCGAAGTGACGATGCTGTGATCATCCGGATTTCGTGAGACCAACAGGTGACGCCTGTCGTCGGCTACTTTTCCGCCCGCGCCTTCTCTCGAACCAGCCGCAGCATATCGGCGAGTTCTCTGCCGAACCGTGCCATCGCCACATCCTTGGCCTCGGCGATGGCGGCTTTGTTGTCGAGTGACGGCGCCGGGCCAATAAGGGTCGTCTCCCCTTCCGCCGTTTGAGTGCCGTACAGATAGCCCGTCCGGACATCCCACAATGTGCCTTCCATCATGAACAGCGCGTGGCTTTCCGTGCCGTGGGCAAAGTAGGCGCCGATCCCGGTGGCATACCACCAGGCATGGCCGTTGTTGTATCGTTCAAGGGCCGAGGCCCCGTCGATGATGAGAATCGCGTCGGCATTGTAGCGGGCGGCGGCCAGCCGGATGTCACGAAAGGTACTGCCTTGCACGGTTGAATTGGCGAGCAGGAAGGTCCGTTGAAGAATGCCTTCTTCCTGTACCGGCTCCAGCGCCCGTTGCACGCGGGCGCCGTCGGAGCTGACCCAGTCCACGCGTTGCAGGGCCGGCCGGCTGGGAAAGTCCTCATGTTTGAAATAAATGGCCAGCCGATAAGGCGTCGGCAAGGAGGCTCGAAGCGCCATGGTGGCAGCGATGTCTCGATCAGTCGCCACTTCCGGATGGTCATGAAAGGATTCCTGCAGGATGTGGCGGTTCAGACCGCGGGCTCCCGTGCAGGCGGTGCAGGCGATCGTACAGATGAGTGCCAGAACAAGAGGATGCGTACCCGTTCTCATGCGGCTCCTGTGATTAGAGTGAGGTCGAGGGTTTGGTCCGATCGATGTTGGAAAAGGCTTCGAGCGCCAGCATCAGCGCGTGCGTTCCGGATCGGCCGTGACCCAGCGCCTGCACCTTCTCATACAGGTGATGCGCGAGCGTCAGCCCGGGGAGGGTCAGCGGTCGCCGTCGCGCTTCTTCCAGTGCAATGCCCATATCTTTGATGAAATGGTCGACGAAAAATCCAGGATCGAAATTCCGAGCCAGGATGCGGGGCGCCAGGTGATCCAGCGTCCAGCAGGCGGCGGCGCCGCCGCGGATCGACTCCAGCATGCGCGGCAGTTCGAGTCCGGCCTGATACCCGTACAGCAGGCTTTCGCAGACACCGATCATCGTGCCGGCAATCACGATTTGATTGCACAGCTTGGTATGTTGACCGGAACCTGGCCCGCCCTGGTGAACGATCTTCCTGCCCAGACATTCGAGGAGCGGCATGATCGTTTGCACAGCGCTGGGGGCGCCGCCGATCATGATCGACAGCGTCGCGTCGCGCGCGCCGATATCCCCGCCGGACACCGGCGCATCGACCGCCAGGGCTCCGTGCGCGTGAGCAGCAACCGCGATCTCCTGTGCGAGTGATGGTTGGGTCGTGGTCATATCGACCAGCACCATGCCCGCGCTTGCGCCTGTCAGCACGCCATGGTCGCCGAAGTACACCTCGCGCACGTCCTGTGGAAACCCCACCATGGTGATGAGGATGTCGGTTTGCTCGGCTACCGCCTGTGGGGAATCGGCCCAGGTCGCTCCCTTGGCAAGAATGGCCGACGCTTTGCTGCGTGTCCGCGTGTACAGCGTAAGGCGATAGTGGGCTGACTGGAGGTGCCGGCACATGGAGGCCCCCATCACGCCGGTGCCGATCCAGCCGACGCGTGTGTGGGCGGGAGCGGCGATGCGGGGAGTCTGTTCAAGTGGACGATTGGTCATCGGTTATTCCGCCAACGGCGTGATCCGGTTCGCAATCCCCTGCACAATCCCTTCTTGATCCATCGCGATTTTGGCGCCCTTAAAGCTCAAGGCATACCCTCCATGGCTGGGAGCCTGGATCGTTGCCTCCACCGCCACGCGTGCGCCGTCTTCCACATCGGGATCCTTCACCAGCGGCACGCCGCACAGTCCGGGCACCGCGATGGACAGGGTCGCCGTGTCATCTTCCAGGTTGAAGAGATAACCGCCGTAACAGGTTGAGCCGGCCGGGATCTCATAGGGATCGAGCGGCTGGACCTGCCGCACGGTGCCTTTGAGCGTGATCTGTCGCAGATGAAACAGCGCGGGATCGGCGAGCACGTCCTGCACGGCCACGGCTTCTTGTGCCGAAACCGGGCTGACGCTGGAAAAAAGACACCACGTCAGGCAGGCACACAGGCCCGCGCTCAGATGCCGTGCATAGTGAAATATGGTGAGGCTCATCGGTGTCATTCTACATGCTTTGCCTCGATCGTGGTCAACATAGGCTTTCATGTTCCGAGTGGATATAATCGCCAAGACGTGGGTTGAGTCGTACGTAGTGAGTCGTGATCGAGAAAACAGTTTGCGGGAATTCGACAATCCGCACTGAAGATCGGGAAGGAGCAGCAATGAGCGACGTGCAACGGCAGATAGGGACGTACATCAAGGATATTCGCCCCCAGTATGAAGATATGCTCGGGCAGGCGGTAGAAATTCCGTCCATCAGTATGGATCCTCGGCATGCGCCGGATGTGCGGCGCATGGCCGAACTGGCAGCGCAATATCTGCGGGTGGCCGGAGCGGAAGCCCACATCGTCGAAACGCCCGGCTATCCGGTCGTGTCAGGCGGCTGGACGGTCGATCAAAAATTCCCCACTGTGACGGTCTACAATCACATGGATGTCCAGCCGGCGCAGGAACCTGAATGGAAACAGTCTCCATTTGCATTTCACAACGACAACGGCATCTACCGGGGGCGAGGGGCGACGGACGACAAAGGCCCGGCGTTGGCGGCCTTGTTCGGCGCCCGTTATGCGATCGAGCAGGGGGTGCCCATCAATGTGCGATTCTTGTGGGAACTGGAAGAGGAAAACGGCAGTCCCAGCTTTGCGGCGGCCATCAAGAATCACGCGGCGATCCCGCGTCCGGACTCGGTGGTGATTTCGGATACGATCTGGCTGTCCAAGAACCAGCCGGCGATGCCCTATGGCTTGCGCGGTTTGCTCGGCGCGCGGCTCGTCCTGCGTACCGGCTCCAAGGACGCCCACTCGGGGGTGACGGGCGGCGCGGCGCGTAATCCGTTGGCCGAGTTGATGGACATCGTCCATGCCTGTGTGGATGCCAAGACCGGTAAGGTGAAGATTCCGGGCTTCTATGACGATGTGGTCGAGCCGACCAAGGCAGAGATCAAGAGTTTCTTGCAGTCTGGATTTCAAGTGAGCAAGTTCAAGCAGGCTTACGGGTTCAAGACGTTGCGCACGCACGATCCGGCCGAGGTCATGCGGCGGATCTGGGCCGCGCCGACGTTTGAGGTGCATGGACTCACCGGCGGCTATCATGGGCCGGGGGTGAAGACGGTGGTGCCGGGCCATGGGGAACTGAAGGTCAGTATGCGACTTGTGCCGAATCAGACTCCAGAGAAGGCCTTCGCGCTGCTCAGGAAACATGTCGCCAAGTTGAATCCGGCAGTGAAGGTCGAGCGCGAGGGGATGTTGCATCCGTTCAGAGGCGTGTTTGACGGGCCGTACGTCGATGCGGTGAAACGCGCCGTGAAGGCCGGATTTGGCAAGGAGCCGGCGTTTATCCGCGAAGGCGGCTCGATCGGCGCGGTGGTCACGATGCAAAAGGCCTGGAAGGTTCCGATCCTCTTCATGGGCCTGAGCCTGCCCGAGCACGGCTACCATGCGCCGAACGAATATTTCGATTGGGGGCAGGCCTCCGGCGGTATAAAGGCCTTCGCCCATTATTTCTCGGAACTGGCCGCGAAGCGGTAGTGTCCGGCGCAAGGTGCGATGGAGAAGCAGCGCGGCGCCTTGGCATGGCATGTTGACAATATGTGGATTGCAGGGCAGCTTTGAGGTTGCCCTGCCTTGCTCCGAGTCCCATCATCCGATCCCGCTGGCTGGAGCCGCAGTCCCGATGCTCAGTCGGCTCACAGTCTGCGTAATGTTCACGCTTGAATGCGTGTGAGAAGTCGCGGAATCCGTGCGAGAAACGTTAGGCGAGCGAGCCCATGTCGATGACGAAGCGGTACCGCACGTCGCCGCGAACCACGCGATCGTACGCCTCATTCACTTTCTGAATCGGGATGACCTCCACGTCGGCGCCGCATTGGTGCTTCGCGCAGAAGTCCAACATCTCCTGCGTTTCCTGAATGCCGCCGATCAATGAGCCCACCAGCCTCCGCCGTTTGAGGATCAACGGAAAGGCTCCCAGTTGCGCCGGTTTGTCCGGCGCGCCGACGAGAATCATCGTGCCGTCGGTCTTGAGCAATTCCAGTTGCGCATCCAGGTCATGGGGCGCTGAGACGGTGTCCAGAATGAAGTCGAACTGCGTAGCCAGGGCGGTGAATGTCTTGGGGTCGGACGTCTTGAAGAAGTCACTGGCGCCCAATCGCTTCGCATCACGCCGTTTTTTGTCCGAATGGCTCAGCACGGTCACGCGCGCGCCCAGGGCTCGTCCGATTTTCACGGCCATGTGCCCCAGCCCTCCCAGGCCGACAACTGCCAAGCGATGTTTCTTGCCCACTCCCCAGTGGTGTAAGGGGGAGTAGGTT
The DNA here is from genome assembly GCA_014055465.1 of Nitrospira sp. CR1.1. Lineage (NCBI taxonomy): Bacteria > Pseudomonadati > Nitrospirota > Nitrospiria > Nitrospirales > Nitrospiraceae > Nitrospira > Nitrospira sp. CR1.1. The sequence continues at coordinate 580,438 of WIAF01000001.1, read as the reverse complement.
GTAATGCCGGCGCACAGAAGCGGTGCGGCCTCCTCGGGACGCAATTGCTTGGGGATGCGAAGGACATACCGCTGATCCACGACCACCTTGGTGGAGTAGCCGCCATAGGTGGTCGTGACGCCGTCCCGCTCCTTCCCGTTGTAGGTAAAGCTGAGATGGCCTTCGCAGTACTGTTCTTGGCCTTTTTTGCATTGCGGGCAAGTCCGGCAGGAATCGACAAAACACCCGACCCCGACCATTTGTCCGACCTTGAACCGTGTGACCGCGGCGCCCACCTGCTCGACGACTCCCACGATCTCATGTCCCGGCACCATGGGGAAGATCGAGCCGCCCCATTCATCCCGAGCCTGGTGCACGTCCGAATGACAAATCCCGCAGTAGCGAATGCCGATAAGCACGTCCTGCCTTCCCACGTTTCTTCGTGAAAACGTAAACGGGGCAAGTCGGGATTTCGCGGTGCGGGCGGCGTAACCTTTGACGTCAATCATAGTCCCTGTTCCTTACGTGCACCCCTCGCAGCTCATGCGAGCCCGGAGGTTATTGAGCCTGCGCAGGTTGAGAGTTGTCCGGTTCGAGCGTGATACCGATCATGCCGGGGTCTTGCTCCCAGGCGCCCGGCGCAATAAGACCCAGCAACGGTAGCAAGAATAACGCTCCTCCGATGACATCGACGATGCCGACGCTACTGAGTTTCCGGCCGGTCATTCGTGACTGGGGTTTATAGCCGGCCTTTTGCACCTCGACCGTGAGATCTCCCCGGCGCGGAACCTGTTGTTGAAGCGGCGTTGTGCCGGCAAGGGTGCCGTTGATCAAGACATTGGCTCCCGGCGGATCAGAATTCACAGTCAATGATTGCGAACTCCCGCCGAAGATGGAACAGGCGGTCAGATTGAGATAGGAGACCATGAGGAAGGCGATGCCGGTCATTCTCTGCGCGCTGCGATGCTGTGCTGCGTTCGGCATGGGATTCTCCCGCTCAGTGCTGGGCGTCATCGTTACCACAGCTTGTCCGCGTTGACAAGGCACGGAAGGATGGGCGCGGCCACGGGACGATGGCACGACCAGCGGACGGCGAAGGGCTCGGCGGGCCCTCGCCGCCCGATCGGTGGCCGTTTTCGCGATCAGCTAGGGAGCCGTCGCCAGGATGGGAGCGAATATCGGATCAGCGTCCAGCACCGCTTTCAGCAGGCCCGTGTGGAGGAAATAGCGCCACGCCTCATCCGTTTTGCCCGGCACTTCATCGAACCAGCGTTTGGCTTCGGTGAGGTGATGGAGCATCTTCGCCTTATCCCCATAGTTGGGCAGAAAGATCATGCTGTAGGCCATGGCATATTCTGCGAGGAACTTATCCAGGGGGAGCTCGGCCTGGGCCAGCGACGCTTCGGCATTGGCATAGGCTCGCGGGGTTTCCGTGTCATGCAGAATGCGGTTCCAGGATACCTTGTTGATGCGAGACCAGGCCAGTTGCAGCAGTGCTTCAGCCTTTGGTGTTCGCCGATGCTCAGGAATATCCTTGACCAGGGCTTCGAAGGTTTCGACCATCGGAATCTGATCGTTGTTCCAGCGATAGGCGATCCCGAGCCGAAACCGGTTGTCGAGTTGTTCCGGCCGGATCTCGGCGAGGGTTTGGAGCGCCGGGATGAGGCGATAGAGAAAATCTGCCGGCGCGGGTTGTGACAGGCCGCCCATTTCCATGCCGTTGGACAGGTCCAGGCGCATCCCTTGCGCATAAATGTTCCAATAAAACTCGTCCAGCACGATGCCGAGCGCCGGGTCTTTGACCGGCACCTGGTGGTTGTTCCTCGCCTCACGTAGAAGCACGCTGTAGAGATGGCGAGTCAACACCGTCAGGGCGTCGGGCTGTTTGGGATCGATGATCAAGATGCGGTTCAGCAACGCGACCCGATCGCGCAAGTCTGGAAAGATGGCCGCCCGTGCCGCCGCGGCGGTCAGGACGCCCGGTTGGTCGTCCGGTCCCCACCAGGCCAGGGATTTCGGCAACGCGCGGCTGGTTTCGGTGGTGAAGGGAATTTTATCGGCCATCATGCCGGGCGCTTCCGGTTGTGAGGGTACCGGCAAATTGAACACCGCCGTATCTCCCGGAAATCCATGTTGCTTCAGTCCGCTGAAGACGACCCACTGGAGGGTGACGGATTTCAAGGCTCGCCGCGGACGCTTGATGGTACTGGTCCATTTCACATTTCCAGCCGCATAGGTCACCGGCGACGTCAGTGGATCCTGATATTGCACAGAAAGTTGGACCAAGGTGGTCGGAGCGGCCAGAACTTTGCCTGTCCGCGCCAGCTTGAACGACCCGGACGGGATGGTGCGGCTGTTCAGAGCGGTGACATGAAGCCCGCTACCCGGTGGCGCAATGCCCACCGCATCCGCCACGAAGGCCGAGGCAGGCGCTCTTGGAAGGTCATCGCCGAAGAACATCAGCGGACCGGTGCTCGGCCAGATGACATCCATGGCAATGTCCGATCTGGTGAGCATCGGCGCATAGGCGTCGGTCAGGGTCTGCCAGCATGCATCGTAGGAAGGATCGTCCTTTGGCGCGAAGTGTTTCACCTTCCCCGGCGACGTGGTGAGGTGCCGGTATTGGCAGGCAAAGTCCAATTGCCCGGCGGTCACGCGATCGCCCTGCGAAAGTGCTTCAGCATACCGTATGGCGGTTTGTATAGCCGGTGTGGTTTTGGGGGTGCCGGTCTTGGCATGTCCCTTTCCGCCCGCGGCCGGCGCGGATTCGGCAATTCCAGCCCAGGGACCGAAGGCGAGCGCCAGGGCGAGGATGGCAATGGTCTGTCGTTGATGGAACAGGTTCCCGCGAATCATGCGAACGACCTCCGATGAGGATAAAAGAATGTCACTCTATCACGTGGCTCTTTTCAGACGAAAGAGGTCCGGCTTGGGAAGGAGGAATTTACGGGGGAGGGGGAGAAACGGCCGGTGAGCCGGAAAATTGAATCAACGAGCGAAGGTATCGGAGCACGGCTTGCTGGTCTTCATCCGGTAGCGCATCCTTCCAGCCTGGCATGGCGGTGCGGGGCTTGCCTTGTGCAATCGTACGGAGCAGCTCCTTGTCCGTCTTGGTGGAGGTGGCGGCGGAGATGAGGTTCCCCGGGCGCGGCGACAGAAACGGGGCCTTGGGGCCATCGCCCTTTCCGGTGGTGCCATGACAGTCCATGCAATGTTCACGGTAAATGATCTGGCCCCGCTGAAGTCCTTCAGAGGGCTGGGCGAGCAAGACGCCGGTGACGCCGTTGACCAGCAACAACATGAGCGGGAGACTGTTGGCGAATGCGCGAGGAAACCGCCGGAACGAGTGGATCTGTCTGCGGGCCGGGTGCGTCAGGAAATCGGCTGCCGACGGCTCATTCACAGCCGTCCTGGGCTTCGGACGAATCACGATCAGTTACGCCGTCGCGGCGGCCTTTAAAATCTGGCGTCGGAGCGCGGCACGGTCTTTTTCCGAGAGGGAAGGGGAAGGCCGATGCTGGCAGAGCCGAACCGTTTGGCGGAGTGAATCGAGGAAAATTTCGCAATTCGGACAATCGCCGAGGTGGGCGCGGATTTCCCGGCAGATCTCGCCGGACAGCTCATCGTCCAGATAGGCCGAGAGTTGTTGGAGCACTTTGACACAATTCCGTTTCCGATGACGCTGATGCGGGGTGGGCTTGCGGGTGCCTGGATATGTGCGTACGCGGTCTGCCATGGTAGCGCTTCTTCTTTGACTATACCAAACTATCGGTCCACAGTGGCAACGTCGTGGTGAAATTCTTCCGCGAGCCCTTTTCCGCTCAGTTCTTTTCTGACAAACAGGCGGGCTCGATGCAGCCTGGACTTGATTGCGCGCTCGGTCAACCCGAGAATGTTTCCCACTTCTTTGGCGCTCAAGCCTTCCATGTCGCGCAGAACCAGGACCATACGGTATTTGCGCGGCAATTTGGCGATGGCACGGTCTAGAATCTCCCGTAGTTCCTTGTTTTCGAGGGCTTCCTGCGGACTCAGCCCCTCCATCGGTATCTGCAGCGCAAACTCGCCTTCCGACGTCGGCACGAATTCGGTGAGAGACAACTCGCGCTCCGGCTCGCCTTTGCGTTTCCGCCGCATGCGCTGGCAGGCATGGGAGGCGATGGCATAGAGCCAAGTCGACACCCGCGCATCCCCGCGAAAACGGTCGTAGGCGCGATAGGCATTGAGAAAGGTTTCCTGCACCAGGTCCTTGGCCGCTTCGGCTTCGCCGCAGAGCCGGTAGGCAAAACGATACATGACGTCGACATGGTCTCGATACAGCTGATCGAATGGAGGCGATGTGGAGGGAGACAGGCCGTGTCCGTCAGGAGACGCCGGTGGACTTTTCTTCCGTGAGGCCATACGCGGCAGCGAGTCTACGGGTGGCGTTCAGACCCTGTCAAGCGAGCGGCTCGGTGCAAACGGTGTCGCCGGTGAGCGGCTAATTGACGCGCCGGACGTCGAGGAGTTCGCCTTGCCGGCCGAGCTCAACCGTGATCGGCAAGCCTTCTTTCACTGCCGAGAGGGCCGCCGGCCGTTGCGCGAGAGGAATGGACTGTGTGCCTTCCGGCCCCTGCATGATCAATGCGCTCTGTCCTTCAGGCGCATAGGTCAGCGGGCCGGAGAGAAACCGGCGTGACGGCGTGGACACATCGTCTTGATACAGGTCGATGGCCACGTGCCGATCCTGCACCCACACCGACATCTCCTGTCCGACCTTGGCGTTTCGGACGCCGGTTTTTCCGCTCACGGTGACGATGCCCAGGGGGGTTTTCAGAAACACGTAGTTTGACTTCAGTTTTGAGACCGTGCCGTTCAAGAGGAGATGCACCGATGATGGCGTACGGGGAATCTGATTCACTTGAAGATCGTATTGTACGTCATGCAGGCCGCGAACCGTGCCGGCTCCGTCGACTTCGATGGTCAAGGGTTGTTCGTCTGAGCGTCCGGCAATTTTTGCGGCCAGCCCGCCGAGCGCGAAGGATTGTTCCCCGTCCGGCGTCCAGAGCGCCAGGGTGTGTTTCTCTGGAGAGGTGAAGTTAGGCATGGCCGTCACATATCGATGCACCAGTTTGTCGGCGCCCCTCTCGCGGATATCAATGACTGTGGTGGTGCCATGGACCCAGAGCGTGATTTTCTGCGAGCTCTTGACGTCGCGCAGCGTCGTTTTAGAGCTGAGCGAGAGAGGGCCAATCGGCGTCTGCAGAAAGACGATGCCCGGTTTCGATCTCCAAATCGAACCGGACACTTGCACCGAAGGGGAAACCGGGGCGGTGGCGACGGTCCGGGTCGGCTCGGGTTCAACCGGAATCGCCTCCGGCACAACCGGGTCGGCCGGCTCAGCGAGCGGAGGCGGTTCGATGAGCGGGGCCGCAGTTTCCGCCCAGCTTGCGGCAGGCAGGCAGCTCAGGGAAAGCACGGCACTTAACGAGAGTGAAACAAATCGGAATCGTTGGTCGGAGTTCACGAGGGGTACCTTCGTTTGAATCGAATGATGCGGTTTGGAATGGTCTCACGCCGATTGAACGGGGGAGGAACCGGCCATTTGGATGAGCAGCGGTTCCTGCCGGATCGTACGTGGCGTACAACGTCTCCTGTGCGAATAACATGCTGGTCGGCATGAGTCAAGCTGAAAGGCCTTCGGGGTCTGTCTGTTGACGATCGAAGAGCCGGGATGAGCGTTGTGGGTGAGGCACGAGTGATCCGAGACGCGTGGCCGCCCTCCGCGTATTATTTTTTTCGAGTCATCAAACGAATGGGTGTGCCGGAAAAATGATATTCTTTCCGGATTTGATTCTCGAGAAAACGGAGATAGGCCGGGGTCATGTTGTCGGGGTGCCCCACAAATAGCGCAAAGGCCGGAGGGCGTGTCGCGACTTGCGTCACAAAGGCCGATTTACTCGCTTTGGCCGGTTTTCCCTTTCTGACCGGCAATGGATGTTTTTCCAGCAGCCCCTGGAAAAACTGGTTCAGTGCGCCGGTGGGCACACGTTTGCAAAACGAAAAGTAGACCTGGTCGATCAAGGCGAACAGGCCGCGCAAGAAATCCTGTTCCAGCGCTGAGATAAAGAGAACCGGCGCCCAGGCGAGGAAAGGAAAGCGGCGTTCAAGGTCTTGTTTGTAGGCCTCTCGAGCATCGACGTCGTCGGCCTTGAGGTCCCACTTGTTCACAATCAGGATGCAGGCCCGCCCCTGCTTGAGGACCAGGCCGGCGATCTTGGTATCTTGTTCCGTGACGCCTTCTTCAGCGTCGAGGAGAAGCACCGCAATATCTGAACGGCCGATCGCGCGGAGCGAGCGGGCCACACTGTAGCCCTCGATCCCGCGCTCCACACGTCCCCGGCGGCGGATGCCGGCCGTGTCGGTCAGGACATATTGCCGGTCCTTGAAGGTCGCAATCGAGTCCACCGGATCACGGGTGGTTCCAGGCACGTTGCTGACCACCACGCGCGCTTCACCGAGTACTGAGTTCACCAGGGTGGATTTCCCGACGTTTGGGCGCCCAACGATGGCAATGCGCGGGATTGCCGTGAGCGTCTCTTCTCCCGGCGTCTCGACCATATGGGGAAACAGGTCGTCGAGCAATTCGGCGACGCCGATGCCATGTTCGGCCGAGAGGGGATACAGCTGCTCCTGCCCTAGGCGATAGAAGTCGGCAACCAGAGGATCGGCCTTCGGCGTATCGACCTTGTTGATCACATAAAATACCGGTTTGTCAGAGCCGCGCAACGTCGCCACCACTTCTTCATCTGGCGGAGTGAGGCCTGCTCGAGCGTCGAGGACCAGGACCAGGATGTCCGCTTCCGCAATTGCAAGTTGGGATTGTTGCCGGATTAAGGACAACATGCCTTCATGGGCCGTGGGGTCGAGTCCGCCGGTGTCGACCAGGCGGAAATGGCGGTTGCGATAGCTGGTATCGGCGTAGTTGCGATCTCTCGTCACACCGGGCACATCGTCCACGATGGCGGCTCGCGTGCCGAGAATGCGATTGAAGAGGGTCGATTTACCCACATTGGGCCGCCCCACCAGGGCGATAATGGGCAGACGACCGCCTTCCAGTGTGAAGAGCGGGACTACGGGACCACGAGCAGGTTTTGTGCGCGACATAGCTCGCGACGGTAGCATAGAAATTTCGTTGAACACAATGACTCGTCTTGTCCCGCGGGTCTCCGTTATACTGCCGTGATGCTGCCTCACCGTTCAGGCCAGGCTCCTCCAGCCGTCGATTGGACCAAGATCGACGATGTCCTCCTCGATATGGACGGCACGCTGCTGGACCGTCATTTCGACAACTTTTTCTTCGAAGAAGAGCTGCCGAGACGGTATGCCGTCAAGCATGCGATGACGTTTCCTGAAGCGCAAGACCGGCTGATGAACATGTATCGCTCCGTGGAGGGCGAGCTCGCCTGGACGGATTTGCACTATTGGACGGAGCGGGTGCAGATCGATGTGGTGGCGATGCATCGCGAGCTCGACCACATGATCGGGTTTCTTCCTGACGCCGAAGCGTTTCTCCTCTCGTTGCGGCGGCTGGGAAAGCGCGTGACGATTCTCACGAATGCGCATCGGGCGGGAGTTGAGGTGAAAACCGCGAAGACCGGTCTGCACCGGCAGGTCGATCGGATCGTGGACGCCTTTGAGGTGGGATGGCTCAAGATGCGCTCGGAGTATTGGCCGACCTGTCGGGAACTGGTTGGATTTGAGCCGTCGCGGGCTCTCTACATCGACGACGATGAGCAATGTCTCGCGGCGGCTGAGCAATTCGGCATCGGCAGGATCTTTCATCGGTCGAAGTCGAGCTCTCAAGCCTCGCCGGTTCCTTCAGCAAGGTTTCACTCCATCGAAAACTTCCAGTCGATCCTGCCCCGGTAAGTCACCCGCGAGCATCCTACGCCCCTCTCTGTGAATCCTCGAGTGTCTACGTGAGGGTATCGAGCAGTTCACGAAGTTTCCGCGCGAGCTCCGTAGGGAGGAACGGCTTCTGAATGAAGCCGGTGCCCGGTTCAGCGAGGAACGTCGGCAGCACACTTCCCTCCGCATAGCCCGACATAAACAGCACCCGGAGATGGGGCGAATGCTGGCGCAGGCGTTCAGCTAGGGTCGGGCCGGTCATCTGCGGCATGACGACGTCGGTGAGCAGAATGTCAATGGGAGTCTTCGCGGCGGCAGCGAGTCGGAGCGCCTCTTGCCCGCTAGAGGCTTCAAGTAAGGTATAGCCGTAATCCGAGAGGGCATTCGTGAGCAGCATTCGGACGGCCTGTTGATCTTCGACCAAGAGGATGGTTTCGCAACCACAGTGGGGTTGCGTAGGAGTGGGTGGTCCGGCAGTCAGCGGCGGCGCCTGGGCCAACGGGAAATATATGTCGAAAGTGGCGCCTTCGCCGGGGAGGCTGTCGGCAAAGATGAAGCCCTGACTTTGTTTGACGATTCCATAGACTGTGGCCAACCCTAGGCCGGTGCCTCTGCCCTCCTCCTTCGTGGTGAAGAAGGGTTCGAAAATATGTGAGAGAGTGGTCTGATCCATCCCCTCTCCGGAGTCGTGAACTGAGAGATGTGCATACCTTCCCGGAAGCATCGAGGGATGGGGTACTGGCGTATCTGCCGCAAGGGTCAGGGTTCGCGTCGCCATGGTCAACATACCTCCTTGGGGCATGGCGTCCTTGGCATTCACCGCCAGATTCAACACGACCTGATCGATCTGTCCCCGGTCTGCGCGGATGATGCAGGGTTGGGTGGTGAGGTTCCTCACGAGAGTGATATCTTCGCCGATCAATCGTTCGATCATGGAGCTGATCGACGAAAGTGCTTCATTGAGGTCGAAGACCTGAAACGTCAGGACCTGCCGACGACTGAAGGCGAGGAGTTGCTTGGTCAGTGCCGCCGCCCGTTGACCGGCGGTCAGGATCTCAGTCAACAAGCGGCGCAACGGATCTTCAGCCCGCACCTGTTCCAAAACGAGCGTGGCACATCCATTAATGACTGTTAGCAGGTTGTTAAAATCGTGGGCCACGCCGCCGGCCAGTCGTCCGATCCCTTCCATCTTGTGTGCTTGCCGGAGTTGCTCCTCCAGCTGTTTGTGTTCGGTCACGTCGATGAAGAATCCGATGGACCCGGTCGTCTGACCGCCGCCTTGTAGCAGTGTACCCCACATGTGGACGTCGATGAGGCTGCCGTCTTTTCGTTTTCTATGCAGTTCCAGGCCGTGTGGCGCGCCCCCGCTCATGACCGAGTCCCACAATGCATCAGACTCCCGCTCTTGTCCTGGCGGCACATACGGGAGTTCCTGTCCGAGGACCTCGTCTCTGGTCCATCCGAAGAGCGAGGCGGCGGCGGCATTCCAGGTCGTGACGTGGCCCGCGTGATCCAATTCGATCATCGCTAAGGGAGACTCTTCGATAATGGTCTGCAGATGTGCAGTCATACGCCGCAATTCGCCGGTCCGCTCGCGCACGTGTTGCTCCAGCGCCTCTTGAGCCTGCCGGCGATCGGCGGCCTCCAGAGTCAGGGTGGCCATGGCGGCCAGCGAGGCGGCGAAGGCCTTTTCCTCGCTGGTCCACATCTTGGGTGGACCGACATGCTCGAGGCACAAGACTCCCACGACGCGTCCATGGCGGCGAATCGGTGCATCGAGCATGGATTCTATGCCTAGGGGGGCCAGGTATGACGCAGTCAGTTCGCTGGTGCGCGGATCAGTCCGGGCGGCATGGGCGGCTAGGGAATAGGGCTCAGTTTCGAGGGCGCGGAGGTAGGCTCGATATTCTTTGATGGATAGTATGGTTCCGTGGCTATGCCGTTTGGGGGTAACTTCGAACAAGTCTTGCAAGATCAGAGAGGATTGGGTCTGGTCAAAGAGCCATATGCTTGCTCGTTCGACCACGAAGGCGCCGGCTGCATGTTCGGTCATCACCGGAAACGCCTGGTGGGGGTGTCCGCTGTGAATGGCCGGATCTTCTGCCAGTTTATGCAGGACGGTCTGTTGTGTCGCCAGTTGCCCCAACCGGTGTTGTTCGATTTCCTGTCGCTGCTTCTGATCCGTGATGTCTTCCGAAATGCCGAGAAGGTACCGGGGCACACCAGTGTGATCAGAGAGTGGAAGCTTCCTGGTATGAAGCCACCGTAAGCCACGATCCTTGGTCTGAATCGGTTCGGCTGGAATGTCCAAAAGTGCTCCGCCGGTCAGCACCTCCCGATCCCTCGCGGTAAAGAATTCCGCCTGTTCACGAGGGAAGAGGTCGAAGTCATTTTTCCCCAGGAGCGCTTCCCGGGGTAAGCCGATGAGTTGTTCGCCGGCTTGATTGAACTGCACGAAGCGCAACTCGCGGGCATCCTTCAGGAAGACCATGTGGGGAATGTGCTCTACGATGGACTCCAGGAGTTGACGCGTGTGGGTCAAGGCGTCTTCCATGCCTTTCCGTTCGGTGACGTTCTCGCACACGATCAGGATGTCGAACTGCCCGGTGGGATTGCGGACAGCCCTAGAGGCTTCCCGCACCCACAGAGGGCTGCCCCCGTTGCGGATCGTTCGGAACTCTCCGCGGAGGACCTCTCCCGGTCGTTCCAGACAGTCTGCGAAATGTTGTTGCACGGCTTCGCGGTCGTCGACGTGCACGAGCAATGAGATGGGTTGGCCGATCAGCCATTCGGCGCTATAGCCCAACTCCGCAGCGGCGGTGGCATTCACCGTGAGCAAGGTTCCTTTTGCATCGACGGTCATGAGCATTTCGGGGCTGCTTTCGAACAGCGCGCGGTATCGATCCTGGCTGAAGCGTAAGGCCTCTTCGGTTTCCTTTCGGGCCGAGATATCGCGCATCACGGCTTGGAATCCGATGACATTCTGCTCGCGGAGCAGCAATTGCACGTTTTGGCCCACCCACAGGGTCTGGCGCGTTCTGGTCACCAGCGGGAATTCATAATAGGTGCTGGGAGTCTTGCGGAGAAACTGGCGGAGATAAAAATTCTCCGCGCGGCGGCGGAAATTCGGATGGACGAAATCCAACGCGGGATGGCCGAGCACGTCGGTCTCATGGTACCCGAGGAGCCGGACCACGGCAGGATTGATGAACGTAAACCGGCCGTTCCGGTCGGTTCGGTAAATGATGTCCTGCGCATACTCCATGATGAATCGGTAGTGCTCGGTATGCACGTTCAACAACAGCGCTGTCTGCTCGCCCTCTTCCAATTGCGAGGAGAGCTGATCCACCAATTGCGCGTTGTGATATTTCAGTTGGAGGGTTTCCAGAACGTTGTTGGACGTGCGGTATGCCGTATAGACCATAAGGAGGGAAAACAGCAGCGTGCACATGGCCATAGGCAGGGCTTGCTCATGGTTGAGCAAAAAGAAGCGGAGGATCAGCGGCGCGAGGGTTGGAACGGAAAAGGACAGAAACGCGTCGAATCGCGCCGCCAGCGTGGAGGAGGCGCCCGCACACACGCCTGCCAGCACGAACGCTAAGAACACTTGCTGTGAAGGTGACGATTCGGAGAACAGTATGAGGGCTGTGGCGCCCCAGCCGAGTCCGGCCAGCAACGTTCCCGTCAAAAAAGCTCGGTCCCACCAGCGAATCGTAGCCTGCGTGGGCGAGGTGCGGGTGAATGATCGCGCCAGCCCATATCGACCGATCGACAGCAGCAGATGATACGCCAGCCAGGCGAGGAGCCGGTCGTGTGGGAGTATGTTCCAGTTGACGAAGATCAGTGCAACGGCGCACCCGAGGCCGGCAATGAGCGCCGCGGGCATGGCCTGATAGAGCAGGGCGACTCGCTGCAACGCCAGGCTGGTCTCTCTGGCTGAATCGATCGGTCCGGAAGCGGAGGCCGAAGAAGGGTGGGGGCCCGGCAACAGTTGCGAGGACGCCATGGGGATCACTTCCGCCTGGAAGGACAAATGCGAAGAAACACTTGGGTAGGCGCAGTGTACAGAATTACCAAGAGGGATACAATTTTCCTATGGCAGATGGATGGTTTTCGGGTGGCCGTTGAGGTAGGCCATGCCGCGATACATCTCTCCACCGATTCGAGGAACACCGGGCAGGGTATAACGATCGAACTGTTCGAGTCGAAGCCCTGCTTGCACCACGAGTTGATCGATGCGCCGGTTGAGATTGCAGCCGCAGGCCACAATCTGTTGCAGCGGGTTAAGCCGGTCCTGCCAGCGGGCAATGGAGGGGTCGTCACTGCGGCCGTGTTCAAGGAACAGAAGGCGGCCGTCCGGCTTCAGGACCCGCCGGACTTCACGCAAGGCCGCAGACGGATCCGGAATCGTACACAAGGTGAAGGTGCTGACGGCGTAATCGAACAGGCCATCGTCAAAGGGTAGACCCTCTGCGCTCAGCCGGTGAAGGTGGACAGGAAAGGGGACGCTCGCCACTCGTCTGGCGACGCGGTCAGGCAAGAGCATCGCGGGCTCCACGGTATGCAGGGCCGTGACGGCCAGAGGGTAGTGTGGCAGATTCAGTCCGGTGCCAAAACCGATCTCCAGCACGACTCCATGGGCTGGCGCGAGCAGGAGTTGGCGTTCGGTTTGAAAGCGCTCTCCGCGGAGCACCCACTCCATGAGCCGTGGGAAAATAGAGGTGGCGTACATAGCCCAGTGCCCACTCCTTGCCGGGTGAACGGGCGCGGTTCCGGCGGTTCGCGTCGTCGTCCTGTCCGGCATTTGAACAGGAGTCGCTCGCCGGATCAAGCGAAACGGACGCGTCAACGCGGGACCTCTTTCTCCCGCTGCATCCTTGTTGCCGCGTACCGCGTATGCTACAGTCTCCCGTTCTTCAGTCGAGTGCCAATCAACGCGTCACCTGTGATGTCCATACGATGAGCAAATCCTACGATCACCAGGCCCTTGAATCGAAGTGGCAGGCCTATTGGGAAGCCCACCGTCCTTTCCGGGCTTCGGATGATTCCTCGAAGCCCAAGTTCTACTGCCTCGACATGTTTCCCTATCCGTCTGGGTCGGGTCTGCATGTCGGGCACTTGGAAGGGTATACCGCGACCGACATTGTGTCCCGCTATAAACGCATGCGCGGCTTCAACGTGCTGCATCCGATGGGGTGGGATGCCTTCGGATTACCGGCTGAACAATATGCCGTGAAAACGGGCGTCCATCCTGCCATCACCACGGCGCAAAATATTGCGACCTTCAAGCGCCAGATGAAACGCGTCGGCTTGTCCTACGACTGGGAACGCGAACTCAGCACGACCGATCAGGACTACTATCGTTGGACCCAGTGGATCTTTCTGAAGCTATTCGAGCGCGGTCTGGCCTATGTGGCGGAGGTCCCGGTCAATTGGTGTCCGGCGTTGTCGACGGTGTTGGCCAACGAAGAAATCGTCGATGGCAAGAGCGAGGTCGGCGGGTTTGACGTCATCCGCAAGCCGATGCGGCAATGGGTCTTGAAGATCACCGCCTATGCGGAGCGACTGCTCGATGACTTGACCCTGGTCGAATGGCCGACCAGCACGCTGGAAATGCAGAAGAACTGGATCGGCCGCTCGATCGGCGCGGAGGTTGATTTTTCGCTGGCCGATACCAGGGGGAATCTGCGCGTCTTCACGACCCGGCCTGATACGCTGTTCGGCGCGACGTATATGGTCGTGGCCCCTGAACATCCCCTTGTCGATGTGGTGACGACTCCGTCGCAGCGGGCGCAGGTGACGGACTATCGCGATGCGGCCGCTCGTAAAAGCGATCTGCAACGCCAGGAATTGGAGAAGGTCAAAACGGGCGTCTTTACAGGCGGCTACGCCATCAATCCCGTCAATCAGGAACGCTTGCCCATCTGGATTGCCGACTATGTGCTCATGAGTTATGGCACCGGTGCGATTATGGCGGTGCCGGCTCATGATGAGCGCGACTGGGCCTTTGCCACGCAGTATCACCTGCCGATTCGCGAGGTGATTCAGGGAGGGCAGATCGACAAGGCAGCATTCGTCGAGACAGATCGAGGTCGCGTGGTCAACTCGACCACAGCGGACGGGTCGTTCTCGATCGATGGGCTGTTGCCTGTAGACGCGATTCCTAAAATGACGGCCTGGCTCGAAGCCAAGGGCAAGGGCAAAAAAACCATCAATTACAAACTTCGGGATTGGCTCTTCGCCCGCCAGCGTTATTGGGGAGAACCGTTTCCCATTGTCTGGGTTGACGGCGAGCCACGGCCCTTGCCGGAAGAGCAGTTGCCGCTCCCCTTGCCCGAGACCAGCAACTTCAAACCCTCCGGTAGCGGAGAAAGCCCGCTGGCGAATCTCGAGGAATGGCTGACGACGACGGATCCCGCGACCGGCAAAGCGGCGCGTCGCGAGACGAACACGATGCCGCAGTGGGCCGGCTCCTGTTGGTACTACCTGCGGTTCATCGATCCGAAAAACACCCGGCAGCTTGTTGATCCGGCGAAAGAACACTACTGGATGCCGGTGGACCTCTACATCGGCGGCAGCGAACATGCGGTGCTCCATCTCCTCTATAGCCGCTTTTGGCATAAGGTCTTGTTTGACGCGGGCGTGGTCAGTACGCCGGAGCCGTTCAAAAAATTGGTGCATCAGGGCATCGTACTCGGCGAAGACAATCAGAAGATGTCGAAGTCGCGCGGCAACGTGGTGAATCCGGACGAGATGATCGACCAGTTCGGGGCCGATGCGGTGCGCCTGTATGAAATGTTTATGGGGCCGCTGGAATCGATGAAGCCCTGGAGCACGCGCGGGGTTGAAGGCATCACGCGCTTTCTCGACCGGGTCTGGCGGCTGATGATCGGCGAAGACGGCGCGTTGAGTGCGGCGGTGACGAACGCCGTACCGACGGCTGAGCAGCAGCGATTGCTCCACTACACCATCAAGAAAGTCACCGAGGATATCGAAGCCTTGCGATTCAATACCGCCATTTCGCAGATGATGGTGTTTACGAACGACATGACCAAGCTGGATCAGCGGCCTCGCGGGCTGTTGGAACCGTTCGTCCTGCTGCTGCTGCCCTTTGCGCCGCATCTCAGCGAAGAACTTTGGGAACGTCTCGGCCATCGACCGAGTGCCGGCCAACAATCCTGGCCCCGATTCGATCCGGCCTTGGTAGTCAGCGATCGATTGACGATCCCGGTTCAAGTCAACGGGAAGCTGCGTGGAAAGTTGGAGGTCGATGCCGGGGCTTCGCGCGAGCAGTTAGAGCCGCTCGCAAAAAAAGAAGTTGCCGAATGGCTGCAGGGGAAAGAACCGAAGAAGGTCATTTACGTCGAGAAGAAGTTGATCAACTTCGTGGTGTGATGCCGTGCGCCGATATCTTTTGCTGCTGGTCTTGTGCTTGTGGGCGATGAACAGCGCCGCCTGCGGCTATCAGTTCCGTGTGCAGGGCGCCGGCCCCACGGTGGGTGGTGCGCCGGAGCCGGCGGCGAAGCGATCGCAGGCGCCGCGCCTGGCCATTCTTCCCATCGCCAACAGCACCTACGAGCCGAATTTCGAGATCAAGCTCGCCAATTATTTGCGCCGGGAGTTTTCTTCGGGTGCGGGCGCGGAAATTGTCGGTCCCTCTGCCGGGGCAGACTTGTACCTGTCCGGCCAGATCATGCAAATTTCGCTGCCGACCTTGAGTTTCGATCAGACCACGACATTTGAAAGCCGGGTCGAGATGTTGGTGAGTGTGCGGATCGAGGATGCCAAAACCAAGCGGCCAGTCTGGTCTCAGGTCGCGAAGGGAACCTCGGAGTTTTTTCTGACGCAAGACCTCCAATTCAACCGTGTGCTGCAGAATCGAGCATTGGAACAGGCGGGTCGTTTCGTTGCGGAAGATCTGGCTTCCCGGTTCTTGCTGTTTCTTGATACCGGTGAACTGGACAAGATGTTGAAGCGTCCCGTCAAAGCCGAGGCACTCCCTGGCGGCAATGCACCGCCTGAGCCGGCTCGATAATGTCCCTGGAAGGTTTCTGAGGATGAGTACGTCGGTCATGAGCATGGAGCTGCCCCAGTCGCTCGCGCGTAGCGGAGTGATGCCGCTGTATGCGGTGGTGGGGGAGGAAGATTACCTGCGCGACCACTCCGTCGCCGCGCTTCGCGCCGCCGCCTTAGGCGCGGGATCTGAAAGCGGATTTAATTACGATATCTTTCACGGCGACGATTCTTCGATCGCCGATGTCTTAGCGTGCGCGGCAGAAATTCCGGTATTCGCCGAACGCCGCGTGGTGGTCTATAAGTCCTTGGAGAAGCTGCCGGCTCGCGAAGGTGAAAAGCTGCTCTCCTATCTCGCATCGCCGAATGACACCACGACTCTCATCGTGGTGGGGGCCAAGCTGGATGGCCGGCTCAAATGGACGCAGGCCTTAACGAAACGGGCGGTGACCGTCAATTGCGCTCCGCTGCGTGATGCGCAACTCTCCACATGGATTCGACAGGAAGCGGCCACGCTGGGTGTGCGCCTGCACGAAGAGGCGGTCCAGCTGCTCAGAGAGGTGGGGGGTGAATCACTCTATGCCGTGAAGCGAGAGCTGGAGAAGCTTGCCGCCTATGTGCCGTC
Source organism: Nitrospira sp. CR1.1 (assembly GCA_014055465.1). Classification (NCBI taxonomy): domain Bacteria; kingdom Pseudomonadati; phylum Nitrospirota; class Nitrospiria; order Nitrospirales; family Nitrospiraceae; genus Nitrospira; species Nitrospira sp. CR1.1. Next base: position 563,934 of record WIAF01000001.1, on the reverse strand, counting down.
AGACCGGACCGTCCAATCGTCGGATGTGGAAGCGCTCAGAGGAACCGAGCCTGGCGCATCGGTGTTCGATCTCTTGAACGCCATAGGCGCGCACGACCATGGGCAGGCGTTCAGGATTCTTGCAAGGAATGTCGAGAATGGAGAAGCCCCGCTCCGTATTCTCGGCGCGCTGGTCTGGCAGTACCGGCGTCTGTGGAAGATGACGGAGCTGCTCAAATCCGGCGGGCGAGAAGGTGAGGCTGCGAGGACGTTTCGGATGGATCCTTCGCGAGTGCGGGGCTTTTTTGCGCAATTCCCTGATGATCACATGATGCAGGCGTTTGACTGGTTCTTGGAGACGGACTCCAAGCTCAAGGGCGGGAGCGGAAGTAGCCCTGTTCGTGTAATGGAAGATCTCTTGTTTCGACTCTGCGGGAGGTCATCGAAACCAGCGCCATCAGTACAGCGGGTACCACCGGCCTCGCGCCCGTCGGGTTCGAGACCGGTGTCGAATGTCAGAACGATTATGCGGAAGCGGTGATGGCGTTTACCCGCACAGCGAGCCGGGACACTCGGCGCGAGGCCGTATTCGGCTTCAACACGCCTTTAGTGACTGCTTTGCTCAGGGCTGCAGTGGCAGCACGCAAGGTGGCTTTTGCTTCGTCTGGCTTCTTCGCCGCGATCGCATCCTGAACTTTGCGGAGGATGCTGCGAACCGAGCTGATGGTCGCGCGGTTGCGCAAGCGGCGCTTCTCGGATTGACGAGCACGTCGAATCGTGGATTTGTGGACAACAGGCATACGGATTCTCCTACGTTCAAAGCTTAAGCTTGTAGCATAGATGAAGAAGAGAGGTCAAGGATGCTGAAAGGAGTCAGCCGCTTCCGGACCCTCTGGGAGGCAAGGCAGAATCATGATGACGCAAATTGACGCACGGGATCGGTTGATTGTCGCACTGGATGTCCCTTCTGCCGGCGAAGCGGAGGCGTTGGTTGATTGTATGGGTGATCAGGTGCGATTCGTGAAAGTGGGCCTGGAACTGTACACGGTGGCCGGCCCGGACATCGTGCGGACGCTGGTCGCCCGCGGCAAGCGCGTGTTTCTTGATCTCAAGTTCCTCGATATTGAAGAGACCGTTCGGCGCGCTACGGCTCGGGTGGCCGCCATGGGTGCGGCGTTTTTGACGATCCATGCGAACCGAAAGGCCCTAATTGCAGCTGTGCAAGGCCGCGGGCAATCCGACCTCAAGTTGTTGGCGGTGACGGTCCTCACCAATTTTGATGGGGAAGATTTGCGGGACATGGGTTTTCAACGGACTGTCCGGGATTTGGTCACCGCCCGGGCGATGTTGGCGGCCGAAGCGGGGTGCGATGGAGTGGTCGCGTCCGGCGAGGAGCCTGAGGCCATCCGTGCAAAGGTGGGATCGAATTTGCTCATCGTCACTCCGGGCGTCAGGCCGTCGGGCAATTCTACGGATGATCACGCGCGGGTGACGACACCGACTCAGACCATTGCCGCCGGGGCAGATTACCTGGTGATAGGCCGTCCCATCCGTGACGCGCAGGATCCTCCCCTTGCTGCGGCCGCCATTCTGAAGGAAATGCAAGCGGCGTTCGATCGCCGGGGGGCGTGAAAGTTGGGAGTGGCCTGCTAAAATACGCGCGCAAGAAGGTGTTGTCCGCGCGGGTCGATGAGGAGGGCGGTTGCGACTGTTCTACAGGGTTTGTTAAGATGCGCGTTCTCTGCTGACAGTGTGTGGTGGGTGTAGCTCAGTTGGTTAGAGCGCCGGATTGTGGATCCGGAGGTCGCGGGTTCGAAACCCGTCACTCACCCCAACAGTTCTCTCCGTAACTCCTGGATACATCGAGTAATCTGAGAACCCAGTCACTGGCCCCGGTTGCGCTGGTTGCGCCGGGGTTGCGGATTGGGCCCCGCCAAACCATGCCGCGGCCGGAGTATCGAGCCGGTCCACCGCTTGTTTGTTGCCTCCCGGAATCAGGTGCCCGTACAGATCCACCGTTACCTGAATCGAGGAATGTCCCATCTGCTCTTTCACGTACACCGGGCTTTCGCCTTGCTGCAGCAAGAGTGAGGCGAACGTATGCCGGAGATCGTGGAATCGCACCTTCCTGAGCTTCGCCTTCGTGAGCAGGCCATAAAACACCCGATCGCGCAGGTTGTGGGGATGCAGGAGCCCGCCGACCTCACTGCAGAAGACCCAGGGCGGGGTTTCCGCCCAATGGCTCGCTGCGGCCTCAATTTGGCGCTCTGTGAGGAGATCTCGCAGCGTCTGGGCCAACTCCCTGGACATGTCGACGCGACGGCTCTCGCCGCTCTTTGGCGTAGTGAGCTTGAAGTGGGTGTAGTTGCGCCGGACCTCAATGAACCGGCCGTGCCAGTCGATGTCGTCCCATTGGAGTGCGAGCAGCTCGCCCATGCGGAGCCCAGTCCGGACGGCGCAGAGAAACAACGGGAAGTAGCGAGGCAGCTTGGCCTTGGCGGTTTCGATCAGCAGGGCTACTTCCTCACGCGTCAGGGGAGCGATCTTGTGACGCTTGGTGATCTTGGGGAGGAACTTCCCCGGCTTCAGTGCCGTGTTTGCCGTCACATGTCCATCTTCCACAGCATGGCTGAGAAGGCTGCTGAGGCATCGGACGATGTTCTGCATGGTTTTCGCAGATTGACCTTTCTGAAGGCCAGCTAGGGCCATGGCTTTGACCTTCTCACGGGAGATGTCCTGCAGGTCGAGGAGCTTCAACGTCGGTAAGATGTCTCGATCCAACAGCTTCTTGTAGTCGTCATAGGTCGTGTGTTTCCGTGTGTGCGCAATCCGCTCCAAGAAAATCTCCGCGTAGCGTTCGAGCGTCATGCCGGATTTCTGGCTTTGAAAGGCTGGTTGCCCAAGGGCAAGGCGTGCCTGGATCTGCTGGGCCGCCTGTTTGGCCGCCTTCTTGGCCGGCTCGCCGACGCCAATCCGCTTGGCCTTCCGCATGCCTTGGTGATCGATGAAGATCCACCAGGCCCCTTTCCATTGCCGAATCTTCACGCCCATGGGGTTGACCTCTCGTGCGAAGGTGCGGCCTCGCACCGTTGTGCTGGGATCCGTCTATCGTGAGTGCTCAGCTCCATTCGACCATGCTCCGGCGCCATCCTATCAAGACGGCTGTTTGCTGAACAAACCGTCCAGGACATCATCAACGAGTGTGCCCAACTCCGTCGAGGGTCGGACGGTTCGAAACTGATTGATCCAGACATCGAAATCCTCTCGCCGGATGAGAATCTTGCCCCCGATACGATGATGGGGCAGTGGCGCCAGAGGATCAGCCAGGCGGTCCCGTAACCAGCGCACCGAGCACGAACTGTAAACGGCCAAGGCTTTCAAGTCGAGGTATCCAGGAAGGTGCAGGGCTGACGAGGTGACCAGCGCCAAGCATCCTCGGTCCCCCAAAGACACACCTGGTTGTAAGGCACTCGCTTGATGCTGTCTCATCAGTCAGTCCGTCGGCAGATCCTCGAACTTGGCAAACCGGTCCACGAATCTCAGTCGGCGGTCGCCAATCGGGCCATTGCGGTGTTTGCGAACCAGTATTTCAGCAATCCCCTTTTCCTCTGTCTCTGGTCTGTAGGCTTCTTCCCGATACAGGAATAGCACCACATCGGCGTCTTGCTCGATCGCTCCGGAATCACGCAAGTCCGCTAAGACGGGGCGAGGGTCGGTGCGCCGTTCACAGTCTCGCGAGAGTTGGGACAGCGCGAGCACGGGAATATCTAGCTCCTTTGCCAGCAACTTCAGTTTGCGAGAGGCATCTGCAATCCCCTGCTGCCGTGAGTCTGCGCGAGGAATATGAAGTAGCTGGATATAGTCAACGATCAATAGATCTAACCCTTCTCGTGCTTTCAAGTGGCGGGCCTTCGCTGCAACCTGCTCGACGGTGAGAACCGATGAATCGTCGATCCAAAAGGGGAGAGTTTCGAGACGCTGAGCCGCTTCTGCAAAATGCCACCATCCTTGGTGGCTTAGCTTCCCCGTCCTGAGCGCATGCACATCAATCGGTGCGCCCATTCCATGTAATCGGATTCCGAGTTGCCGTCGGGACATTTCTAGAGACAGCACACCCACCCGATAGCCAGCCTTCGCTGCAGCAAGGGCAGAACCGAGGGCCAGGCTTGTCTTTCCCATTGATGGCCTCGCAGCCAGAATGATGAGATCGGACCGCTGCCATCCTCCGAAGAGCGTGTCCAGGGACGAGAAGCCAGTCGGTATTCCAATTGTCTCGTTGGTACACTTTGATAGATGGTCAACATGGGAGGTTACTTCTCGGGAAATTTCGGCGAGCGAGCACCAAGCGTTTTCATCGCGGCCGCATGAGAGGCGAAACAGTTGTCGTTCGGCCTCCTGGAGCAGATCCATTGTCGGAGCTTTATCATAAGCGCCTTGGGTGATGTCCGCGGCAAATCGGATGAGGTGCCGGCGAATCGCACAGTCTCGGACAATTCGAGCGTGGTGTTCGATATTGGCGGCTGATCCGACGATTGTGAGCAACTCGGCCAGAGCACTTCGCCCCCCGATCATCTCCAGTTGATGCTTGCACTCAATCCAGTCTCCAACAGTGACCAAATCGATTCCCTCGTTCTGGCCAGCAAGGTCTGCAAGAGCGTCGAAAATGATCCGATGTCGGCCGTTGTAGAAGTCGTCACGGGCTAAGAGCTCTTGAGCTAGTGGGAGGGTGGACGGGCTGAGTAGTACGGCTCCTAGAACAGCCTGTTCGGCTTCCAGGTCGTGCGGTTGAACGCGAGGCAGATCACGGGTCAACATGCTGTGACTCCGAGATTTTGAGCCTGGGAGAGATGCGTTTCGCATCGAGGCTCAGATGGTCGGCTATGTGGACTAGCCGGCTGGCCGCATGGTCGCAAGAACCGGTCCCCCTGAAGTCGTTTGGTGCAGGTCAGAGCAGACAGAGACTCACTTGCGGGCTCTTCTGGAGTGATCCAATCCCGCCACGGCTCGTCTTTCTTTCCGGTCTGCAGGAAGCGGTGGGGATCTTTTATTCCGACGCTCTTCTGGACCAGTTCACTGGCAGCATAGTTGCGGGTAGCGACAAGCACGAGCTCGCGGTCCTGAAGGCTGAGCGATCCGAACTTCCTCTGGGCTTCTGGTTTTCCAACTCGCTTCCCGTTCCTTGATGGGTAGGACTTCCAAAACTCCTCAAAGTCATGATCGACCGCCGAAGGCGTCTCTTTATTCTGTTCCTGTTCCTGTTCCGGTTCCTGCTCCTGGATCGGACATGGTTTCGACTTGGCATGTCCGATGCCATCCGACATGGCATGTCCCATGGCATCCCCGATGGCTTGCCTGAACGCATCCGACCGACCATTGAGATAGGTTTGGCATCTAGCAACGAGCATTGCCTTCTCCGGGCATTCCGGAATCAAGTTCATCGCCTGTGGCCAAGCCTTCGTGACTGAATTGGGCCCTTCGGGTTCGTTGTAGCGAAGGAATTTGGGCAGAGCGAGGTAGCAAGCCTGCTCATTCACCTCAAGCATTTCTTTTGATAAAGCAGGCCGGATCGCGACACGAAACCGTTTAAGCGGCCAGCCCAATTCTGCAGCGAGACCTGGAAAGGTCGTTCGCATTGCGCCGACCGCAGTCATGTGAGGATGAGTTAAGAGAAAGAGGAAGGCGAGTTTTCCATCGTCAGTGAAGGCCTGGAAGTTCTCGTCGTTCCAGATTTTTGTGTCGATCTTTCGATAGCGTCCCATGATTTCCTCGGAAGCGTACTAGGCGCAGCCGCTCAAATTTGTCGTCGTATATTGTGTGGATGCCTTGCGGCATTCCGTTAACAGATCTTGAAGGCGGTTCACTTCTGTCTCAAGGCGTGCGCAGCGGGATTCAAGCAAGGCGGCTTTGGATTTCCACCCAAGAAGTTCTTGCCGAGCAGAATCTAGCAGTTGATGATCATAGGTCACCGTGTGGCGAACTCGTCGGTAGGGCTGCGATAGGTTGATGACGGGATACGTCAGCCCCTGGGCAGCATAATGATTGCGAAATGAATCACTAACAGGAAAGTCAATCAGATCAGGATGCGATTGAGTTTTTGGGTTGGGGGTGGTATTTACTTTCAAAGGTGAGTCATCCTCTCCTCAGTTAGGCCGCGCTTCGAGGTCGCACTCGGGCGCGGCGTGTATTAGTTGTTTTACTTGTCCGTTCCTTCCCCCCGTAGACGGGTTTGTCGTTCCATTGCCAACCTCTCGACTTCGACTGCTCGGAAGATTCGACGACCACCCGGTGTCCGTATGGCGAATAGGTGGCCTCTACGCTCTAACGATCGAACGTTGTCTGGTGTGCAATTGAGAATCTTTGCTGCGTCGAAAGTAGCCAGAAGCCGTTCGTCGTCCATTGACTCTCCTCCCTCGTGAATCCATGTTCACGGATCGTGAACATGGGTAACGTAGCCGATAACCGACAAAAGTCGCGACCACACTTCGAGCCTCGAAGTGTGGTCATGGATTTGCTGGGAGGAAATAAGACCTATTTAGGATTGCCTCGGCGGCGAAGGAGTCGCTTAAGGAGGGATTCGCTGGTGGTCGGATGCAGATATTCCATTATCAGGGCACTCAGCTTGGTACTGGATGTCTCTTCACCGACCTTTTCTAGAATCTCGTTCAAATCTTGAGCTGTTGGGGCAGGCTGGTGATGCCAGCAGGGCATACCCTGAGCCTCAGAGATCATCGCCGGCAAATGCTCCTTGCACCACGCCTGTCGCTGGGATCGCCGGATGTAACCTCCTGTCGGGTAGCGGTGGGTATGTTGAAAAGCACGCAGTAGTTCATGTTGTCGACGAAGAGTCCTAGGGTGGCAATTTTTCTTGCCAGTAAATTGGCGGAAAGTTTCAAAATCATCCTGCAGCTCGTCAGCTGAGAATGGTGCCGGGTCCCAGAGCCAATTAATTGAGATCACGGCCTGTTCGAGAGGTGGCCGGTCATCGATGGCACACCTATATTCCAGAATATCCAAACGTCCATGCACTGATGCAAACCGGCGCAATGCCTCTGCCGTGGTCTTATCATGTACGGCGAGTTTGTCGATCGCCAAGTTGAAGAGAGCACGTCCTGTAGAAGGTTTCATGGGGAACTCTTCAGGGGGCCCCACTCCGATTTTGCCTACCAAGTCTAAAAGCGCGACTCTTCTTGTATACGTTTCGATCAAGCCCGGACGAGATGGGGAGTTTTTATCAGCTGTGGGAGCTTGCGATGAGCGAGAACGATGGTGAGACATATCCTCTTCCTAGGTGAGGTCCTGAATGAAACGGTGGAGGCACCAGCGCCAGGAACGCTGGCCGATCGGTTCATGAGGCCGATCGTTAGCCTCCGTTTTAGGCAAATCAAGTCATGCCGCTACATGTGTGACACTCGATTGCATGAGCTTCTCTCGACGCAGGATATTTCCAACCGCCTGCGGCGACCACGATACCCCTGTTTTCGTCAGGAATCCATGTGCGGTCATGGCGGAGGCAATTTTTCGTCGCCCATTTCCCGCAGCTCGTTGAGCTAGCATGAACCGAATGCCTTCTTGTTCTGACGAATTTGGGATGAGACTTTCTCCATCCGGTGCCAAGTCATATCCATAAGGGATGCGACCACTGATTCGTTTCCCCTGATTGCGGAGATGGCCAAGGGCACTCTTCGTCCGCTCGGCCACCAGGTCCGCCTCAAATTCACTCAACACGCTGAGCATGCGAAACACCATTTTTCCGGCTGCCGTCGTCGTGTCGATGCGTTCGCTGAGACTGACCAAGTCGGCGCCGCTCTTATCAAGCCGTTCACTGATGACCAGGGCATCCTTGGTCGATCGAGCGAGCCGGCTGAGACTGTACACGACGAAGGCGGCCTTGTGCTTGCAAGCCTGTGTCAGGCCTTGCTGAAGGCCCGGCCGATTGTCAGAACGACTGCCGGATAGGCCGGCGTCGACAAATAGGCCCATCAACTCACACCCATTCGCCTGACACCAGGCCTTGATTTTCGCTTGTTGAGCTTCAAGGCTGACACCGTCTCGTGCTTGCCCTTCTGTGGAAACGCGGCAGTAACCGATAGCCTTCATCATCGTCCTCCCTCCTAGGACTCTGACGCGTGCAATGACCGCTCAGTCATTGCACACCGGATGATTTATGCTGCTTGCATAGTGTTGGCCCCGCGGCTGCGCTTTCTCGCGGGTGTGCTACCCGTAGTCCCTAGCGCCTTCGCGTGTAGCACGATCTCTCTCTCGACAATCGGGTACTGCCCACCACGGTTTTGGAACGGGCGATTCGGTATCGCAAATTTATTCTGAACTTCTGCCACTTCCATAAACCCGTCGATCAACGCATTGACAGCTGCATCCAGGAACAAGAGGCATGCACGTTTGCTCGGGAATGGACCGTATCTCCGGACGCATAGGCCGGTAACTGAAATCCGTGTAAACCATTGGGTTTCTCCGGCGGGTGTCTTCACTTTCACAAACCACTCCGGTCGAGGGTGTTCTTCGAGCATGACAATTCGCCGATCGTCTTCGGTCAGAACTGACTGAGCTCGTTTCGTTCGACGATTGCCTACTTTGTGTGACATGGTGCTTCCTCCTTGTGTGTGTGGGTGCTCGTTGGCCGATCGATCCTTCGCCTTGCCTTTCATACCAAGCACAGTCGCGGTTTTCCTGCCGGTGGTAACTGGGGTTCCGATATCGCCCTGTCTGTACGCCCACGAAACGGAAGGGGGCTCTTAAATTTATCTGGCACCGGTGTTATCGTCGCCTTCGCTAAGAACGCATTCGGATGCCATTGCCGAAGCCAGCGAAGCTTCCTTTGTCCATCCTTTTCGCAGGTGCACGTTAGACCGCTGCGCTCGAACCACTTCTCTTTGGTCGGGTCGCCGCTCCGATAGTCCGGCGTGGCCTCGCAGACGATCCAATAGGTTTTCGTCTGTCCGATGCTATCAGGTTGATTCATGCGTCAGGCTCCTTTCTTTCCATGGCTCTGAGGAGCCCGGTCATGTTCATGATCGGCGCCATCCAAGGCAGACAGCACGCTCTCTCTTACCGCTTTGAGTTGTTTCTCCAACAAGCGTAGGCATGCGCAGAGATCGTCAATGTCCACCACTCCGGTCATCGCGTCATGCCTCCTCATCTCCCCAAGTTGAGACATGACGGATACGGTCCCAGTGATCTCCTCAAGATCGATGGAGAGATCAAAGAGATAGCTCTCACACGTTCCAACGATCTCATTCGACGCCGACACATCTTGGAGTTGCACAGCCGTCATTTTCTTTTTGTTCTTCTCAGTCTTCATATCGCTCCCTCTCCTTTTGCCTTTAGAAGGGTGGTGATTGAATGGGATTATTGCCCGACACGTTTTCCAGTTCGGCACGATCCTGCCGGTTTCGATTAAGTGGGGGCTGCAGTGCCGCAATCCAATGTGCTTCGACCCGCAGCAGTTCGGCTTCAGGAATTGGCATGAACAACACTCGTTCCCAACATTTCCCATCGCGGCTGTGTTGTAGGAGCCGCGCAGCCAAGGTGCGCGTTTGGCCGACATAGGCCACCGCTTCATTGGCGATCAGAAAATATATGCATGGAGGAACCTCAACAGCGGGACATTCGCAAAGTCGTTCGTGAATGGCGGCCAATGACAGGGGGACTTCTTTTCTGACAGGTGTCAGGACAATGGGGCGGAGATAGAGGGGGAGGGGTGCCCCTTCGCACACCGAGGCCATGTGGCGAGAGATATATTTCTTGAGGGTGGCGAGCATGAACAAAGGCTCCCCGCCATCAATCCGGATATGAGGGACAATCATCGCATCGGCCAGTTCGTTTAGTCTGCCGGCCGATATGCGCACTTGTGCCGCAACTTCTTGCGCTGATTTCAGACCGGTGAGAGAGGGCCCCTCCACTGCGCCGCGAATGTTCTGCAACGCTCCCCGTGTTCCCATGGTGTAACTCCTTATTCATGTGATTCTGTTCGAGTGTTTGATCGAACTCATCGAGAGAGCGACTCTTAACTAACCTCCTTTCTGTTTTGGGGACGTGGCGTGGACGTGACCTGGAAGTGTTGATTGAGAAGGTGCCGAATCAAACCACTGGCGGTGGTGCCATCGCGGCGCAATGCGTCGAGTTTGGCTTTCAGCGGTCTTGGAATTTGAACCATGATGCGCTCCATCTGCATAAGTACCTCCATGCTGTGATAGTGAATGATAGCATGCTAGCAAGAGACAGCAGTATTGTCAAGCTGGATTGACCGGACAAAGGTGCTTGCGTATGCTAGCCCCCGCTATGGCCAAAACCACACGATCCGGTGATGAGAGCGACGACACCTCCGTCCTGTTTATTCGAGGCGTTCCGCGTACGTTGCAGGCAAAAATGAAAGCAATGGCCGCGCTGAATCAGCAGAGTTTAGGTCAGTACGTGATGGATCTCTTCGAGAAACACCTGGAAGAATTAGAGAGGAAGGGGTTGTTGCCGAAAGGAAAATAATCGCCGGTGTTAAGTCTTCTTAGGACGAGGTTTCAAGCAGACTATGAGTGATGACCAAACGAACCAAAAGCATCCAATCGAACGCTTGCTCGGGAAGCCCTTGCTGCCCTCGACGGAGCAGCGTCCGTACAAGATAACCGAGGAAGTGTGGGTGGGTCTCGACGATCTCGAAGCGATCGCCAAGAATCGGAACGCCTCTCCCAAGACCTCAGAGAACAAGAAGCCTTTTGATGCCCGCGAACTGGATTATCTGACGAGGATCGAGGCTGCGATGCAGAATCCCGTCCAGGCTTCGACCGTCAGAATGTGGTTGGAGAAGGCGCAAGCGGACGGACTGGACGCCCGACGTATCTACGAGGCCGCCGTGAACGCCAGGCCTCCGCAGTGGGAGCCGGCTCCTTCATTTGCTCAGATGATGATCAGTTCTGCAGGGTAAAGAAGTCACAACGTAAGGAATGGGCATAGCTGGCTGGTTCAGCGATCGCGGTTTCGATTGCTGATGCGGAATGGAATATTACCCAAATAGGAGTGGAGGATTGGCTTCTAGCCTTGGAATGATGGGGGAAGCCAAATTTTGCTTCTTGGAATGGGTGATTCAGTCGGAGTTTTCGTTCGGGCTTCCCATTCGGCATAGGTACTAGCAGTCTTCAACCGGGGAGTGAACTCGAAGGTAATTGCATACGAAATAAACTGAATGTCACGGGACACGATAAGAGCGGCCTCGGCTGCCGGATCAATAGACGCTGCGATCAGGATACCGCGGATGAACGTCTCCGGATGCTCGCCTCGAAGGGCACCCATATAGCTTTGTAGTTGGCCGATGGCATCACGAGTGGCGGTGCCCAGTTTCAGTTCGATAGCGACCAGGCTTCCCCGGCTATCCTTTGCGAGGATATCAATCCTTCCGAACGGCACCGGGTATTCGGTGCCTATAAGTGTCAGCTCCTCTTCGAGGGCGAAAGATAGATTGTTCGCTAAGTAGTCCTGCACGTCGCGTTCAATCGGACCGCGATTGTCACACTGGTTAGGCTCGGGCATGGCTTCAGCGGAGGTTATCCTTGTTGGGTAGGTTGACCATCATGGGCAACCTCTGACCGAATCTTATTGCGGTTTTTTCGCTTTATCAACGTTCATCTGACATGCCCGCTAGATTGGATGCGCATGAGCTATCCGGCGCCGTTCGGCAGCTGTATGAGCTGTGGATTTTCGCGGCCGGAATGGCACTGCTCTTGTGTCGGCGAATGTTCGCCCCGGATTATTGTGCGGTCGGCTGCACGTCCGTCCAGGGAGGCAGTCGCGCTGCGATTCTCGGACCGTTCTCTGAGACGAGTTGTTTGATGTATTGCGAGGGGTGATGAAAGATTCAGGCATAGCTGACATTCTAGCCGAGTCATGGCGCTGGAGGGATATGGCATGATCGTGTTCGCTGTCTATGGTAGTACGCAAGCACAAGCAGAGGAAGTTGCTGTTCAGTTGCAGGCAGGCCTCAGAACGATCTCCGCATTCGTAACTCCTAGGCCAGCCACCACGGAGAATATGGAGCGGTTTAAGTTTTCTGCGTGTCCGGCTATCGTGAAGAATGGGGTGCTGCTTTGGCAAGGCAGTTACCCTACTGGCGAACAAATCCAACAATGGGGTGCAGACACCTCGAAACAGTGTGATCAGGTGGAAAGGGCCACCGGGCAATTTGGCTATGAGGAAACCAATCCGATTCCAGCCGATGGGAATTGGTACTGCCGCCGACTGCGTTGCTCGCGTGGGCATCCATTCTGGTACCACCGATTGGGGTCCTCAGGCTCAAGTCCGGATGGGCACATCACTGATCGAATGTCCTTGTTATGCTTCGGCGGGGAAGCAAAAGTGATGCTTTATTTTGACATGTACCACAAGGGCCACTCCTCACTAGTTCCTGAAGAATTGACATTCGACCAGGAACCATTGGGCCAAGGTACCACGGCTGGAATAATCGCAAACTTTCCCATCGATCTCCAAAATGGGAGAAGCGAGACATAGTGTCCTCACGAGGGTGCCACTCATTGACTCAGCTATCGCCTGATTTCACCAATTTGACAGTCGTGAGAAGCAGAGCAGGAGGGCACCTTTTGCATCTCTCCTGGTTTTGCGAAATGGATACGTCCGCCATTATCGAGGCATGGATACAATGCCTTGCTCAAACAAACTCCACGAGAATCCGCTGCTGAATGGGGCCTCCATCTTCGCCTTTGTGCTCGATCGCCTGCAACCGAGCATGCATGTACGGCGCGGCTTTCGCGGCGATTTCTGCCGCCCGCTCGAGTAGCGACAGTTGATCGACGATCTGAGAATCTACCACCACGAAATCCTTTGGCTTCATCTGTTGCGCCATTGCAAAGAGTTCCTCGTAGGCATATTGCAGCACTTCCAGAGGGGTCTTGCCTGAGGCGAGGACCCTTTGCCGAACCTCGGCCGTTACCTTATTGGGTATACCTTTCTTTCTTCCTGCTCTCGACCGCCTCCCTCCATGTTGCTTGATAGATGCTGATTGTTTTTCAACATGCCCAATTCCCATAAGACCCCCTTTTCATGAGTGTAGATTGAGATACATCAGTCGGAAACCATGCAGGGCTATTGCCCCCGCACCATGCGCAAATAGGCTTCCTCAACGGTCAAGGTCGTCTCGCTTTTGATCGGCCCGGCATCCTTCCCCGTCAGTTCGATGCTCTGCAGCCTCGAATGCAAGTAGGGGAGTGCGTCCTTTTCGATGGCTGCAGCGCGTTCCAAGAGAGACAAGCGCCTTTCGGTGTCCTTTTCCTTATTGGCCGCTGCCATGAACTCCCCAGCGATCCAACGCACCACTTCGAGTGGGGATTTGCCGCTTTCCAGGATTCTCCGTCGAACCTCCGCCGTGATCTTATTAGGAACGCCTTTCTTGCGACCGGCTCCGGGGCGCCGCCCGCCTTGCCTGGACTTCACCGGCGCGTTCTCCTCTCTGGCGTGGGGATACACTTCGCGATCACAATTTTGGCTGCCATGATCTGAGCCGGCGTCATCTTGAGCCGGCCTTCTTTGTGGGCCTGTAATCGCTCCAGAAGACGGGCTGCTTGGAGCCGGGGCTCAACGTGTTCGTCGTTCTTCACCTTGTGTATTCGCGTGGCCATTACTTCTCCTCGGCAACGATCTTTCTGACGAGTGCCACATATTCTTTAGCTAACTCGTCCCCATTCGGTACGCCCGGGAAGGTTGGTGGCTGTTTCCAAGAATCCCACACTTCGAGGCGCTCCCTGAGGTACTGGAGATTGAACCGTCGTCGTGCTTGTGCTACGTCGCTCATCAGCTCCTCTCTGGGTCGAAATTTGCCTGCCACGAAACGTCAAGAGCGTGACAGAGGTACCGTTGCTTCACGATCAGATCTCAGCTACGCGAGCATTGCTCCTCCTATCAAGCCCGATGACCGGCTATCGCTAACCTTTTTGACTGGTTTTGAGTTTCCCAGAAAGACTCTCGCGAAAGCCTCAGCTCGGATTGCTCCGAAGGCATCATCTAAAATCGCGTGGACTGAGGAGCGTAACGTCTCGCCGCTAATTTTCCCTTCGGCATAATTTTCATACACATCTCGCAGATCGTATTGTTTTCTTGCCGTCAGGGTCGCGACTTCATCAGAGGCCATTAAGTCGTCGGGTTCCGTGGTGGGATCAATTTCTTTATCGACTAAGCCGGCGTAGAGGTCTGTCCCACCTTGACCCCTTGCCGATTCCGTCCTTTGCTGTTGCGGAAACATCGACGCTTGCGCGCGTGACTGAGGAACGGGACGTTCCACTGCTTTGGGACGTTCAATGACGTTCGGCCTCTCCATGGCTGACTGGTCGGTATCCCTGGACAGTGCCCGCGGCAATTCTCGCGGCACGTTGGCGATCACGGGAGCCGGTGCCGGTGCTGGCTTCGGGGGTGTCGGCACGGATTCCCCTGGCTGCTGCATCCCTGTCGGCCGCTGTCGTTCCATGGGCGCCATCATAGGCGATGGCGGAGTCATCGGAGGCGGCGGAGTAGCGGGATCTGGATGTTCTCTCATCGCTTCCATCGCATCTCGGCGAGTGGCTTCCCTGCGCTGCTCCGCTTCGGATTTTGCCCTGGAGAGAGTTTCCTCGCCCCGATTGATCGCCGGTGGAGGAGGTTGAGGAGTGCGCCAAGATTTTGGGAGAAATTCTTCAAAGGGATCCTTGATCTGCACGCCAGATCCGGCATCTCTGGCCGTATATCCCAGGTGCATCGCCGCTCGATCGAAGTGCAATTGGGCAAGTTTGAGCAGGGAAGATCGGTTCTTATCATCGAGCGTAGGATCATTGGCCATCTTCAAATATTCTTGGCCTTGCGCCTTCTCGAGAAGCGCCAGTTCCCTGGCCGTCTCGGACAAGTCGTTCTTAGCTTTCGCTCGTTGTATGTCCGTTTGGGCCGTGGCATTGGCCTCGATGGCCCGATGATGGGCTATGAGCGCCTCGTAATACTTGTTCTGGGAAGCTACGACATCCTTGCCATGCTGCTCGGTAATGTTTTGCCCCCGTCTCTGTACTTCCAACGATTCTTTGCCATGTTCCGCCGTGAGATCCTGTCCTCGCTTGGTGGTCTCGATCGTGGCCTTCCCATGCTCGGCGGTAATGTCCTGGCCTCGCTGGGTCGTTTCGTTCGCCTGGTCGTGGATCTGCGCGTTCGACTCCCGATTGCGTGCGTTCTCCGTACTGGTGAAATCGCGTTCCGCGGCTTTCTCCCCAGATTGATACCGATGCTCCAGATCGGTTTTCAGGATGTCCGATCCACGTTGCTCTTGGATCAGTCCGCGCTGAAAATCTTGATTCGACGCTTGCATTTTCTCGGCGTGCGCATATCCTCGCTGCTCTCTCGCGGCGGCCGCTTGTTCCATGAGCATCTGTCTGCGCTCTTCCATGGCCTGCCGCTCTCGCTGTAGCAGGGAGTAGCCAACGAGTTGCATACCATTCTGGGCAGCGTCCCCCAACCCTTTTCCGAGTCCTGATGCCATTGCCGCCGAGATTAATCCGTTCGCCATGAGCTACACTCCTTCCATTTGTTGTGAATCGAGCACTCAAAAGCGCTGTGTGCACATGAGGGTATGCCCCTCTGGAGCAGGTAGGTCATGACGTTGCCTCCTCCTTATCGGAACCATCTTCATTCCCCTCCGATGCCTGGTTGCGTCTGGTTGCGGATTTGCGTACAATTTGCTCAGTTTTGCCGCAATTTGCAGATGTAAGTTGTTGATTTGATTGATTGGGCTGGGTGTTCGGCGTATTTCGAAACCCGTCACTCACCCCAACCTGCGACAACGTGCAGGATTCCGGTCGGGGGTGCCATGTCTGCTGGCAATAAACAGCTCGTACCGTCCCTTCCGCATCGTCCTCCTGCTGCTGCCCCTGTCCGATTTCACGTGCGGTCCTTTCGTCGTTTTCCCGTCCAATGTTCGGTCTATTATTCCTGCGATGCCTTCCAGGGGAGCGGTGTCGCCTGGAATCTCTCTCTCAACGGTTGGCGTGTCGATGGGACGCATCCTGTTGACCTCGGAATGATTGTCACACTGTGTATCTTTCTTCCCGGTCAGCATCCGACCGTATTTGTCGACCGCGCGATTGTTCGCTGGTCACGGGGCCAGGAATTCGGCATTGAAGTGAATACAATCAAAGCCGATGAACAGGCCCGCCTCGAACAGTTCGTGACGGCGCTGGTTTAATCCTATCTCCGGTTCATAGTTTCAGTCAGTGTGTGGCAATGGATCTGTTCGCCCTGTCGGGAATGAAAATCTGCTTGGTCATTTGCGTCGAGTTCAGTAGACTGATCCCTGGTCGAGGCTGATGCCGCGTGGTGCCCATCCCCTCGCTCTAACCCATGGCCAAGTCACACACGTCCCGTTCACATTCTCGCGTGCCTGTCAGTTGCTTCCTCTATTATCTGGGGGAGGGACTGGTCGGTACCGGCAAAGTATGCGACCTCTCCGTCAAGGGTTGGCGGATCGATGGCGATAAGCCCGTCACGGTCGGCATGAAACTGACGTTGCGCGTGTTTTTGCCCGATCAGCCTAAGGCGATCGACGTGGAAGATGTGACTGTGAAGTGGGTGAAGGGTCGCCTATTCGGGTTAGAAACCGTCAAGCTGAGTGCCGCCGCTGAAGCTCGCATTCACAAATTTGTTCAAAGCGTCCTGAAATCAGCAGATTCCTCGCGCGTTGCATAATCAATCAGTTGTTTCCCTGTTGTCTGGTCTGGCTGTCGAGCCTGGGCTTCAGATCTCGCAAATCCTTCACCGAAATTCCCATCGTCGATTTCCACTGCGCCTGGAGTGTTCCGCGAATCCCCCGCTTTCGGGGACTATCCCGTAATCTGTTGTTTTTCATATTCTGCCGGGGCGTTTGCTTGGAGGAATGATGGAACAACAGAACCGTCCGCGTTTTATCGTCGAATGTACCGGATCACGTTCCGAGAACGGGTTGCTGGTCTGGAACGGCCGAATGCTCGATCTCTCGATTCCAGGATGGTCACGGACCGGACTGAAAGGGCTGCAAGCCGGGGATCTGCTTCAATTGCATCTGCATATTCCGGGCGAGCCCAAACCTCTGTCGGTGAGATTGGCGACGATACGCTGGGCGAGTGAGTCGCGGCTGGGAGTGGATCCCATACTCATGGATGCCGACGATCAGCTGCGATTGAGCGATTTCGTCAGTGCTCATGTGCCGCCGCCATCATTCAGTACGGATCGGAAGGAACAGATCGTCATTTCTGATGCCGGGTAAGCATTCCGCGATCCTTGCCGAACGACATTCCCCCCGCGTTCCTGTTCAGTAGAAACTCCGCTGAAGTTGAGTGGTCCCGATCACATCCGGCAGGATGCTTCTCCGTCGATCACACCGGAGAGAGATGACCGGGCGCCATGGTGTCGAAGCCGAATTGCTTGACATCCTTATGTAAAATGGTGTCTCTTAGCATAGACACCTTGTCACACAGACCGGCCTTTCGCCAGTTCACCTCGCTCATGTCATCACAGCGCTGCTAGGGCGGAGGCGTTCGAGATTGACGTATGACCCCTGGCCCTCAACTTCCTGATACGACCCATACCACCCCGCTGACATCCGACACCGAGGCGCAGGTTGATCAATTCGCCCATACGGATATTTTGGTCGGCATCCCCAGCTTTAACAATGTGGGAACGATCGGCCACGTCGTCAAGGCGGTGAGCGCCGGATTGGCCAAGTATTTCCCGGACGCCCGCGCCGTCCTCGTGAATTCGGATGGCGGCTCGACGGACGGCACGCAGCAGGTGGTGTCACAAACGGTCGTCGATCTCAAAACACTCTTTATCGGCGACCAGCAGAGCTCGCTCCATAAGATCATTACGCCCTATCACGGGATCCCCGGAAAAGGCAGCGCATTTCGCACGATTTTCGAGATTGCGCGTCGTTTGAAAGCCAAAGCCTGCGCCGTCGTGGATTCGGATTTGCGGAGCATCACTCCGGAATGGATTGAGCTTCTGGTGAGTCCGGTATTGGAACAGGGATATGACTACGTCGCGCCCTACTATCTACGCCACAAGTATGACGGGACCATCACGAACAGCATCGTGTATCCGCTGACGCGCACCCTCTACGGTCATCGAATCAGGCAACCGATCGGCGGGGATTTCGGATTTTCCGGCCAATTGGCGCAGCACTATCTAGACAAGCACGTGTGGGAATCGGAAGTCGCAAAATTCGGAATCGACATCTGGATGACGACGGAAGCGATCGCCAGCGGGGCGCGCGTCTGTCAGAGTTTCCTGGGGGCCAAAATCCACAACCCCAAAGACCCGGCGGCAGATCTCTCGGCTATGCTGGTGCAGGTGCTCGGCGCGGTCTTCGCGCTCATGGAAGATCATTATGCGGTATGGGGTAAAACGGACGGATCGAACGCCGTCCCGTTGTTCGGGTTCCAGTACGAAGTCGGTGTGGAGCCGGTCAACGTGAATGTCGATCGTATGATCAACACCTTTCGGCAAGGACTGAGCGATCTAGGCACGATCTGGGATCAGATCCTCGCTCCGGGGACCAGGCAGAGTCTGCGGCCGCTGGGAACCTGTTCATTGCAGGATTTTCGGATTGCCGACAGTCTGTGGGCACGGGTCGTGTACGACGCGGCTGTCGCCTATCGGAACCGTGTCTTGCCGCTCGATCACGTATTGAAAGCGTTCACACCCTTATATCTCGGACGCACCGCCTCCTTCGTGCTGGATACGCAAGGGCTCACATCGAGCGAGGCTGAGGGCCGCATTGAAGCGCTCTGCCAGGCGTTTGAAAAAGATAAATCCTATTTGGTGGCGCGCTGGAACGAGTCTCATGCCAGCTGATAGTCATGATTCGATCCATCTGATGGCAGGCTGCAGTCGAGGCCGGAGGAGGGAAACATGAAGGAATTTTTTGAGAAGGGGCTCCTCGATCCACTGGAGCTGATGGCGCGGCAGGTGCTCGCGGTTTTGCCGAGCCTCCTCGCCATGTCCATCATTTTCTTTGCGGGCCTGGTGGTGGCCTGGACGGCGAGTCAGGCGCTGGAGCGGCTTTTACGAGTTGTTGGACTGGACCGACTGTTTGATCGACTGGGCGTCACCGGCGCCTTGTTGCGCGGCGGGGTGAAAACCGATCCGTCTCGATTGGTGGGGCAAGCGGCCTATTGGTTGGTGATGATTTTTGCGACCGTCGCCGCATTGGGCGCGCTGAATCTTCAACCGATCAACGATTTCGCCAAGTCGTTCTTAGCCTATGTTCCTCACCTGGTCACGGCAGGCCTGATTTTGGTTGCCGGTTGGTTGCTCTCCAACTTTGTCTCCCAGGCCGTGCTGATTGCTGCGGTCAATGCGGGATTACCTCCCGCACGATTGGTGGCGACCTGCTCGCGATGGGGGATTCAATTGTTGGCGGTGGCTATGGCGCTGGAGCAGCTCGGTATTGCACAAAACATCGTGGTCGTTGGTTTCGGGATTACACTGGGAGGGATCGTCATGGCCGGGGCGATCGCATTCGGGTTGGGCGCGAAAGATTTGGCCAAAGACTATCTTGAGCGCGGGTTGTCGGTCCGGACACGAGAGGGCGCACCTGATGATCTGCGGCATCTCTAACCGCGGAGCAAGTCTTCGCTGGCCACTGACAAGGGATGGGGTATGACGAATAAGATTTCGGATATCGACGGCGAAGCCAAGGCGCGCCGCTGGCTGGGCGGGGAAGCGGCTGTGCCGCGGTATCCATACCGCCGCCCGAGCCGGTTCGTGTTCAATCGTTCACTGCTTGGGCTCGTGGCCTGTGCCATCGGCGCGGGATTTGCCGGAGGACTTGCGATAGGCCTGTTAAGCTGCCGAAGCACGAGGCCTCCGGACGGGCGCTGATCCCCTCGTCTCAATGTTCACTCACCAGCAGTGGAAGTATATTCCGTGCGATCGTCACAGGGTCGGCAGGAGATCAATGAGGCTCCGGTTCCATCCGACCGGTCCCACTCCATCGGCACGGATCAGATGGGGAAGCTGCACCTCCGGGTCATAGGAACCGTTCGGTTTTCGGACAAGGATGGGATAGTCCACGACGTCCAGCATGGGAAGATCGTTTAGGCTGTCTCCAAGGCCGACTGTCACGAGGGTTTGTCCCTCGGTTTGTGCCAACCGTTCATACCATTCGATCAGTCGCCGGCTCGCGATCCCCTTATCATTCGCTCCCATCAAATGGTAGAACCGGCCCCCGCGCGTACAGCGCAGGCCGCGCATGGTTACCGCTGCGAGCAGGTCCTGCCACACGATGCCCTCTCCATCAATCACGAACGGCTCATCGTACTCCCGTTGCATGGCCAACCGGGTATCCGCAACTGACAGTCTCGTGAGCTGAATCACCTCTTCAAGAGGTAGATCTCCAAATCCCCGCAATCCAGAACCAAGTTCTTGGCGGATGTCCTTCAGCGCCGTTCGAAGTTGAGCATAGGGAGTTCCAAGCTGGACGACCTGATAGTCGCCGCGGGGTATTGCTTGCTCAAGCGGAAAGGGAAATGTGCCGTTGGGGATATAGACGGCCCCGCCATTTTCGACAATAAATGAGTGGTGATTGCCCAGACTGCGGCGAAGTGGTTCCATTTCCGCACGGGTCTTGCTGGAGACGAGGATAAGCGTTGCGCCGCGTTGCTGTATGGCGGCCAGGGCCTCGGTGGCATCCTTGTGCGAGTAGGTGGTGGCGTCCAGCAGACTGCCGTCAAGATCAGAAAAAATGAGGATGCGTCGCATGTCGGTCAGGGTCTCCCTGCTGCAGTATACGGAACTCCCCCGGGTGGGTGAAATAGGGTTCCTGGGGTCAAATGACCCCGCGTCTGTGTCAAAACCGGCACAGGGAATTCTCCAATCAAGATCGCGCTGAAGAATGCCGAAAAGGAAAGACACATGGCCATGTCAGCCTCCGAACAGACCGTCAGCTGCAGGACGACCAACAAAGCTCAGGGATGCTTGTAAAGTTATAGGGTTACACCGTGCGATCCGACAAAAAACCTCCCCTGAAGTCCGATAAAAAAGTTCCTCCGAAGGTCCAGAAAAAGGGCAGCCTCGGCTACAACAAGAAGTCGGCCCTTCTCGAGGACGCGATCACACAAATGAACGCCGGCAAGTATGTCCGCGCGTCCTCCGCCCTCAAAGACCTGCTCGCGCTGGATCCGCTCAATGCAGAAGCCAGGCGTCTATTCGCCACCCTGCATCTGCGCCTTGGAAGCCTCATGAGCGCCAGGACGGCCTTCGAATCGCTGGCCCGGGAAGCCATGGAGCGGCAGGACTATTGGTTGGCGGAGTCGCTGTTACGGGAATATCTGACGGCAGGGCCACGATATGTCCCTTTCCTGGAAATGCTGGGACGCGTCTACGAGGAAAAAGGCGACGTCATGGCGGCGGTGGCGGAGTACGGCAAGGCGGTTGAAGTCCTGCTGGAAGATCCAGACACGGACAAACCCAACCATCCTAGCGACCTCTTCGCACGGATTCGTTCGATTGCTCCCGGGAGCCCGGTCTCGTTCCGTCTTGCCGCCATGTTTGATACGGTCACCGGGCAAGTCCTGCAGACGACACCGCAGCCTGCAGTTCCCGCTGCCGAGAGCGAATCTGCCCAGGCTGCAGAGGCGGCGGCTCCGCCTTGGGAGCACGTGGAGGCGTCTCCTTGCGACGTGCCTGGCGCACAAGACTCGCCTGTGTCGCCGGAAGAGTCACCGACGGACGGCATGGAGTCGGTCGTTCCCCCTGCCTCGCCGATCGAGGCGCTGGGAGTGATTGAGCCAGAGAAGTCTGTGCTCGATCACAATTCTGCCTCCGACACACCTGACTCGCATAGGAGTTTGGAACCGCCGGCTCCTGTTGAGCCTTCCTTGTCCATGGTGGACTCCACGGAAGAGACGAGTCAGCCTGCGGCTGAAAGCGAACCGCCCGGCATTGATCTGCTGCCGGCGGTGACGGGCGAGACCGAAGTGCTCACGCCCACGGCCTCTCCGGAGTCCTCGCCCGAAACTGTGTCCCTGGTCGAGGCCGGCGCTGGTCCGATTGCCCAAGCACCTTCGACCCCGGCGCCGATGCCGTGGGACCAGGTTGAAGACGTGGCCGTCGTGATTCCTCCCGCAACGGTGAGCCAGGAATCCCCGGTACCCCACGATGTGCCCCAAGCCGTTCCTGAGCCGGAATCGGTATCAATTCCCGACGTTGAAGCTGTGCCTCCTGCCATTGAAGTGCTGGCAGAGACCGGCAGTCATCCGATTGCTCACGCGCCTGCAAGTCCTGCCCCTATGCCCTGGGATCAGGTTGCAGAGGAGGCCATGGCGATACCTTCGCCTCCTGAGAGTCAGGTGTCGATGGTGCAGGAGTCCACAGCGGCGCCGTCTCCTGAGACCGGTTTGCCGCAGGCTCCTGCCAGTGCATCCGCGCCTCAGACCATCGAAGTGCTGTCGCAAACCGGCAGTCACCCGATCGTCGAAGCACCGGTGACTCCGGCCTCCATGCCCTGGGATCAGGTCGAAGAGAATCCCATTCCTATTCCTCCGCCGATCGAGCCGTCGACATCGAGCGTGGTGGAGCTTGTTCCGGAATCATCCGAGAAGGAGGAGGAGTCGTCACCAACGATTGAGGCGGTGGCTCCCGTCATAGAGGATGTCATGCGCCATGCAGAGGCGCCACCAGCACCACCTTCCGCTTCGAGCTCCTCAGAAATCACCTCGTCCGGGCTCTCCTGGGAAGAAATTCTCGCCGCGGTTGCAGCCATGCAGTCCTCGCCCGCGCAGACACTTCCAAGTGCGGAGCCGGACCCGGCTCCGGCAACCTCCGCCGCCGCGGATTCTGTCGAGATGACAGCGACGTTCTACGAAGCGCCGGCGCAGGAATCCTCCCTCGATTCGGGCAGCGCTTCACCGACGTTGTCCGGACCCATGCCCTGGGAACAGATCGAGGTGGAAAACGTCACCATTCCCAGTCAAGAGCCGGAACCGGAATTCGGTTCAGTCTCGTTAGCGGTTGGAGAAGCCGGAGAATCCGGCGGAGTGCCACAGGATTCGACGCTCATGGTACCCGCGGTGCCGGAGACGTCTGAGCCTGCAGCACAGGCGGAGTCACTGACGGTCGGCGGCGAACCAGTGCCGGAGGTTGCCGATGAATCGGCGCGCGGGTTCCGGCTTCTCTCACCGGACTCGCAGAACCAGCCGCACAATAATCCCCTCCCTGTTGCTACCGAGGCGCGTGAGGCGACTCTTGCCGAGAGTCCAACCACCTTGCCCGAACTTGAGCCATCCGCGGGGCGTGTGAAGGAGGAATCCACAGCAGTTCCCTTGCGTCTGCTGGAAAATGAAACGATCTCCCCGACAGCCGCAGGTGAGCCAGCTCGCGTCCAGGCGGACCCTGTCACGGAATTCACCATCGACGTCACGCGCGACGAATCGGTCGCGGCAGAGCCCACGGAGCCGTTGCTTCAGGTGGAGGAATCGCTTCCGCTGATGCGTGCGCAAGAGCTGACTGCCCCTGCGGACTTTGAACCGGTGGAGGAGACGGTCGCCGTTCCGACCTCAATGTCTCCCGTTGAGGATCACACGGGAGCACTGGCCGAACCGATTGTCCCGGAGCCACAAGCCGAACCGCCGGCGGATCTTCCGGCAATAGAGAGCCCGCCGGTTGCGTCGCTGGAGCCGATCGCGAATCTGGAAGAGCATGAGGTTGTCGATTCTCGGGCGCATGCCGCCGAAGTTCCATCTGTGGAGGTCATGGATGTTCAGACAGAGTCAGTTCAAGAACTCCCGCCTGTAACAGCGGCTGAGACATCGATTGATGTTCCGGCGGATGATTCGCCGCAGGTCGTCGAGTCACCCCATGCCCTTGAGTCTGTACAGCCAGAGGAGCCTGAACAGCCCATAGCAATAGCTGCCGAGCCGGCCGTTGTTGTCGATACAGAGGTAGTTGCACCGGCTCTTCCCGCTCCATCTGACACCACTCCGAGTGACGGGTTGCATATTCTCTGGGACAATGCGTCGTCGGCACCGACTCCGAAACCTTCCACCGGAAACATGCTGACGCGCTGGCTCAAAAAATCTGCAGAGCCCGTGACCCCTGAAGTCAGTGCCGCTCCACCAGAGACTCCCGCTCCTGTGGAGCCGCTGGCTTCTGTCGCCCCACAGCCGGTTGAGGAAACAGTTCCTGCCGCAGTGGTGGCGGAGCAGACGTCTGAACCGATCGAGCAGCCTCCCGCGGCGCTTGCAGATGAGCCGCCCCAGCGTCCCAAACCGATCCAGCCTGCCGCCCGAGGGGTATGGAGCCGGGTCGGTGAGGCGGCAGCTTCTCTGGTCGGCGCGGGAGTGTCGACGACGCGCTCACTCGTTGTCCTGGTTCTGGCAGTGGTCGGCCTCGTCCTGCTTCTGGTCGGAGGCACTGTGGCTGCAGTGACCCTGACGTGGCTGGTGCTGGAGGAGCAACCCAGCGCCGCCTATCGCAATATGACGTCGGTGCCTCAACAGACGCTGCAAGACTCCAGCAGAAACGGATATCTCCTCCTGCTCGGTCTCGGTGCCGCCGAGAGCCAGGATCCCATGCAGGCGGGAATGGATCGACGAGTGGAGGGCGCCGACCGGGCGTTCACGCATACCTGCCTGACCGGAGAAGGCTATTTGCCGGAGGGGAATCACAGTGCATCGGCGGAAGCGACGGGTCAGTGGATGAAGACGGCTGATCCGGCTATGCAGATGCAGCTGGATGCAAACGGCGTCAAGAAATGGGTGTCCCAAGCGGAGGTCAGCCTGGGTCGCTACCGGCAATGGCTGAATAAGCCGTTCGAAGATGTCGGGTATGGGCAACCGATCAGCCCGAATTGCGGGCTGATACTGGAGACCCATCGGCTGTATCTGGCAGACGGATTTGCGCAGGATGTTGAGACGGGGGTCGGCCGGCTGGAAACCGATCTGACGGCCTGGCGGACGGTATTGGGACAGGCGAAGTCGTTGCCCGTGAAGATGCTGGCCAGTGCCGCGATGAATGACGACGTGGTCCTCATGAGCGGGCTCCTGCAGCGGCCGGACCTCGATGAGCGATATATCAGCCGGATCGCCAAATTGGCGCGGCCGTTGGAACAGCCCGAACAGTCTCTCCGCTGGCCGATGCAGAGCCAGTTTGTGCTGGCCACCAAAATGGTGGATGAAGCGGTCAGTCAGGATCGGGCCGACACGCGTCCGATCTATGGCGCCATTGCCGCCGCGTTGCCATTGCCGAAACAGCGCCGGTTTAATGCCTACGCAGAATATTATGACGCTGCGGGAAAAGCAGCAGCGGACGGACGGTATGCCGACCTGCCGAAGCAATCACAATTTGTGCGAATCGCTCCGTATAGCATCAGCGATATGGTGGTGAATCCCATAGAGAGTCTCGTCGGGGTGGATCCGCTACCCGCATGGGAAACGTACGGTGGTCGAGTCCTGGAGACCGATGCCCGCTTGCGGCTGGTCTCGCTGCAGGCCTGGTTACGCCGTACTCCGCCGGAGCAGGACCTGCTGACCAGGTTAGCCAAGGCCGGCCAAGGGCTCTACGATCCCTTTAGCGGCCTGCCCATGCTGGTCAATATGAAAAAGGGCGTCCTCTATAGTGTCGGACCGGACCTGAAGGACGATGACGCGCACGAGCGCCTGGATCTCGTCGCCCGGATCCCATCCGTTTCCTGGGTGGGCGGCAAGAAGCCGGCCGATGGGGGAAAAGCCAAGTAGGTTCCTCCGCACAGTCCTTTCCGCGCCTTCTCTCCAATACCACCAGCGGTTTCTTCCATAACGTTCCGGTTCCTATGAAGGCATGCTGTCAACCGGGAGTCTCCTCCTGCGTTGTGACCGAAGAGAAGCTCGCTCTGAAAAACGGCGGGCGGGGACGACCAGCGATTCTTTTGCCTAGGGACCACGCGCATGCGCGTCGCGACCGGAGATTTTCTCTTGACCTGTCTTGATTTCACGGGAATTGGGGTCGAGAATCGGGCCGACCTCAGCCAAAATCAGGCCCATGCCGCTGCCGCGCATAGGTCTTCAATGGTCGGTCACGGGACGCATAGAGGATGAACACGGGGATGAGCGGCTGCCATTCCCCTATCGCCGTTCATGAGCAGCCAGGCATCTGCCTGGGTGAGAGGGTGGGATCACTGGATCGAACCCAGGCATTGGACCGGTTTCTGGCGGGGATTGAGCGACGCGCATTCCGCATGGCGCACATTGCCACGGGGAATGAGGATGAGGCGCTTGATCTTGTCCAGGATGCCATGCTGAAACTGGCACAGAAGTATGCCCAGCGGCCCGAGGAGGAATGGGGCGCGCTGTTTCATTGCATTCTCCAGAGCCGCATTCGTGATTGGTACCGGCGGGAGCGGGTGCGGAACCGTCTGCGGGAATTTTTCCATGGTGCGCAGGATGACGAAGAGGCGGAAGATCCGCTGGAGCAGATTCCCGATTCAACCGCCCCGGCGCCGGATGGCGAGGTGCAGCGCAAGCGGGCCTGTGCAGAACTGGAAGTGGCCCTGCGCGCGTTGCCGCTTCGGCAGCAGCAGGCCTTTCTCCTGCGTATTTGGGAAGAGTTGGATGTGGCGCAAACGGCCCAAGCCATGGGGTGTTCCGAGGGCAGCGTGAAAACCCACTTGTTCCGGGCTCTGCAGGTGTTGCGCCAGCGATTGGGAGCACATTGGCCATGAACGAACGATCGGACGAACAGCCAGATCCGCTGGCCTCGTCGGCGAAGCGTCTTCTCGATCAGAGTGTGCAGGCGCTCGATCGAAAGACCGTGCTGGCCGTGCAACGCGCGCGGGTGCATGCCGTAAGCCGGTCCTCTGCGCGGCGGCCCTGGTTTCAATGGGTCGGCGGTGTGGCCCTGGCTTCAATGGCCGTTCTGGCGGTGACGATGTGGCTGTGGCAGGCGAATGGCGCCAACCATTCGCCTCTGCTGTTGGAAGATCTTGAACTGATGCAATCGCCGGAAAATTTCGAATTGTCCGAAGACCTCGAATTTTACGATTGGCTGGCCGATGGTACCGCCACCACCGGGTAGACCGGGACTGATGCTCCTGTTCTGCCTGGCCGTCGGGATTGCGGAAGCGGCGCCGGCACCGACAGAAGAACCGGATGCCGAATTGCTCGATTTCCTGGGGAGTTGGCAGGCCGAGGAGGGCCGGTGGATCGATCCGTTTACCATAACAGACAATCCTGTTGCGCCGCCTCCGGCGAAACCAAAGCCTGATCGCAACGGAATGCCCGCAGAGGCTCGTAAGCCTGCGAAGGAGACCCCGTCAACGTCTGCCAAAGACCACCCGCGCGACTCACTGAGGATGCCAACCGGCCCATGAACCTGCCGTTGATAGGAATACTGGTGTTGGTCATCGGGGTGATGCCCGCGTGGGCGCAAGGCGACCAGGCAGGGGTGCCATGGAGCCAACTCAGCCCGGGCGAACAGCAACTGTTGCAACGGTTCAGCGACAACTGGGATCAGTTGCCGCCGCGCAAACAGCAACGATTGCGGAATGGGGCGCAGCAGTGGGGCACCATGACGCCCGAAGAGCGTCAGGAGGCGAAGCAGCGGTTCAAGCAATGGCGGTCGCTTCCACCGGAGCAACGACAGCAATTACGCGAGCGGTATCAACAGTTCCGCCAATTACCGCCTGAGCAGCGCGAATCGGTACGCAATGCCCGGCGATGGTTCAAGTCACTCCCGCCCGGGCAGCGGAAGGAGTTGCGGGAAAAATTTCAGAGCATGTCGCCCGAAGAACGTCGCGCGTACAAGAAGGAGCTTCGCCGCCGACATGGCGGAAACGACAGCGTGACTGCGACACCGGGCGATCCATCAGGCCAGCCACGACCCGATTGACCCACATCCCCCGGCAAGGGAATCGACGGAGCCCGATCGGATCGTCATTGGCGCCACGACCGGATCGCATCCGCGATATCGCGACTGACCCGGACCAGGCCTCGGCTATGGGCCGCGGCAAGCGCCTCATAACTCGGATCGGCGACCGGTTCCTCCACGCTCGATCGTCCGGTCTTGAATGTAGCCTCGCTTCTGGAGCTCTGACGAATGGTCCAGAGGACGTCGATCGAGGCCCTGCTGCCGAGCGTGGATTCGAATCGCTGAACATCCACCGCCACGCGATACTCCGCGTGGTCGCCGGCGCTCTGCGGATGGACGGCGACCTGCTTCGTTCCCAACAGCCGGGACAGATTCTCGGCAAGGACCCTCGGGATGTCGCTCTGCAACGGCTCCGCCCACTGGTGCTCCTCCACCAACGTCACCCGATTGGGGCTGGTCCGTAACACGAGTTGCGGACGTTCGATGACTTCGGGCAAGGTAACGGGCCCGACCGAAATGGGTCGGTCGTTCTTGACGGGGGCGAGGGGATTGGGTGAGGCTTCCGCGCTCAACGTGTAGAAATGGATCGGCGGCGAACTGCCGCATCCGGCAAGCCAAATGACCGCTGCGAGAAACGAGATTCGGCTGAGGTGACCGGTCACTTTTCGTTCCCTTTCCTTCCGCGAAGCAGCGACTCCGGATGCCGTTCCAGATAATCCGTCAACGTCCGGAGCGACTGCGCGGTCCGGTTCAGCTCCCGGAGCGTCTCACGCAGATCCTGCTGGATCGGCGCATCGGATCCGATGCTGCGCTCGGCCGCCTTGAGGGTCTTACGCACGTCCTCCATGGTCGTTCTCGCCGTAGGCACGATATCCATATCGAGCCGCTTGACGAGTTGGTTCGCGCTGTCCAGGGTGCGGTTCAGGGCCTGCAGGCTCTGTCGGATGTCGTTGCCGATTTGGTCCAACGGCACCTTTTCAAGTCTTCTGGCCAATCGCGAGAGTGTGTCCTGGACTTCCGTCATCGAACCTACGACGGTCGGCAGGACGGGAGGCGTTCTCGTCCAATCGATCTGTTGCTTCGGCGCATCGGGGAAAAAATCCACGGCCACATAAAGTTGCCCTGTCAGGAGGTTGCCGATTCGGAGTTGACCGCGTAATCCATGTTCGGTCAGCCTATTCCACCGCGTGCGGTGGGTGGCCGGGTCTGCGACGACGGGCGAACCGTCGGCGGCCATTGCCGCCAGACGTTCGGGATAAATCGTCAGCCCGACCGGAAAGCGATATTCGCTCTGCCTCTCCTCGAATTCCACGTGCATGGATTGGACTTCACCGACGACGATTCCGCGGAATTCGACCGGCGCGCCGATCGACAGGCCGCGGAGCGAATCTTTGAAATACATGACGGCGGGAATAGCCAGTGCGTCCGGAAGTTTCATCGCCTGGGAGCGACTGGTGGCCAAGGCGAATGTGTGGTTCTCCTCGACCGGCGGTACCGGCGAGGAACCAGGAGGGGCCTCGAAGGTAATCCCGCCGATGAGAATGGAGGCGAGCGACTGCGTGTCCACTTTGAGTCCCGTCGCATCCAGGGCGACATCGATGCCGCTCGAATTCCAAAACCGCGTGCTGGCCGTCACAAATTGATCATAGGGGGCATTGATGAAGATCTTCAGCATGACGGCTTTTCCGTCCTGATTGAGTTCATGCGCCACCACACTGCCGACCTCGACCTGGCGGTAATACACCGGAGAGCCGATCCCCAGTGATCCCAGGTCGTCGCTCACCAGGACGAACTGGCGGCCAGGGACATCCGTAGTGAACACCGGCGGCGTATCGAGGCCGGTGAATTGGCGCCGCCGGTTGTCGGATTTGCCGATATCCAGCCCGATGAAGGAGCCGGAGAACAACGTCCCGAGTCCAGAAACATGGCCGCCGGACACCCGTGGGCGAACGATCCAAAAGCGGCTGTCTTCGACCAGATAGGGTCCTGCCTCCTTGACGATCTCTGCGGTCGCCACGACGCGTTGGTGATCGTCGCTGAGTGTGACCTGCTTCACTTCGCCGACATCGACGTTCTTGTATTTGATTTTCGTTTTGCCGGCCTCAAGGCCTTCCGCCGTCTTGAAGGTGATCGTGATCGTGGGGCCGTGCTCCAGAATCCCCTTGACGACGAGCCACCCGCCGATCAGCGCGGCTACGATCGGAACCACCCAGATGAATTGGAAGGACCAGCCGCGCCGGCCTTCGGCGACGGCAGAGGGGAGATCCGCAAGGTTCAGTTCGTCGATGGGCCTATTCATGGCGCGTCCATTGCGGATCCCAGATCAAGCGGGGATCAAATGCCATGGCTGCCAACATGGTCACGACCACGAGGGCCCCAAAGGCCACGGCGCCGGCGCCGGCGCGGATGGTGGCCAACGTTTGAAGATGAACCAGCGCGACCAACATCGCCACGACGAAGATGTCCAGCATGGACCACCGGCCGACCGATTCCAGGATCCGGTACATGTTCATTCGTTGCAGCGGATCCCACGTTGAGCGGCGTTGCACGGACACCACTAGAAAGGTCAACGTCACGAGCTTGGCGCTGGGAACCAGGATGCTGGCGATAAAGACGATGACGGCCAGGTGCCAAGATCCGGAGGCCCAGAGGTAGACGACTCCGCTCAAGATCGTGTCCGACTGTGCGCCGAACAGGGAATTGGTATGCATGATCGGCAGCAGGTTCGCCGGGATGAACAGAATGTAGCTGGCGATCAGCAACGCCCAGGTTCGCGTGATGCTGTCCGGTTTCCGAAAGCGGAGATGCGAGCCGCAGCGGGAACATCGGCCTTCGTGGGCCCCCGGCGCCGACTTGGTCAGCGAGTTGCATAAATGGCAGGAGAGGAGTCCGAGCCGGCCCGCCGTCCTCGTGAATGCCATCCTGGTCAACCGCTCACGTTCAGCCATAGATCCTCCGGATCGAATGACATGGATGCGACGATCAATAAAGGGATCAGGCTCCCGAACGCCCAAAGCGCGATTCCCGCCTCCACGCGGGCGAGGTGCTCGAGCTTGGCCAGGGCCACGAGGATTCCGAGTAAGAACACCTCCGTCATGCTCCAGGGCCGGACGATCTGCAAGAAACGGAGAATGGGAACGGTGCCTTCCGTCGCGCGATTGAATTTCAAGGGGAGCAGGAGAGAGATGAGCAGGGAAATCTCAACAGCCGGAGTGAACATCGCCGTGAAGCCGACGAGGAGCGCCACATCCTCCCGCCCCTCGACCCATAACGTATGGACGGCATCGTAGAGACTGGCGGTCTGCCGGTTTCCTTGTACCTCCAGCCCGACGATCGGGTAGGCATTCGCGATCAGGAACAGCACCAATGCCGCAATGGCACAGGCCAGTGCCCGATCCGGACCGGGGGGATAGTCTCTGTAAAGGATCGCACGGCAGCGCCGGCAGCGGGCGCGTCCCCGTGGTGGCAGGACGATTTTTCGTTGCAGTAAATCGCATTCGTGACAGGCGATGACCGGAAGGGTAACCATATGATCCTGCTCCCCGCCGCAACCTACCGACGCGCCATCCGGCTCAGTAGACCAAGGGACTCTGCTGAGCAAATTCCGCTTTGAGGACGGCCCGAAGGTTATTCTCGATCCGGATGTAGCGGGCGGTCTCGGTCGCTGGCAGCACCTTCCCGATCTTGCCCGCATAGGTCCGTTTGAGCTTCAACTCCGCCTCTTCGAGCGATAACGCCTCGTTCAACAATGTCTTGGCCTTGTCGTTGGAAATCGTGCCCTTGCCCGCATTGAACTCATCGGCGTAGTCCTTGATCGTCCTATCGAGCCCTTGATTGAGCTGCTCCAACTCCTTTTGGCAGTCTTCTTGATAGTCTTTGTAGAGCGGCCAGAATTTCTTGGCTTCCGCATTGCTCAAGTCTATGCTGGTTGCGACCAGCAGTTTCTTGTCGGCCTTCACCTTCTGAAGAAGAATTTCTCTGTTCGCGTCGGTGCCGCCTTCGTCCGCCGCTCCGAGAGCGGTGCCAGGGTCTGTGCCTTGCGTTATGGCAGGGGCGGCCATTAGAACCAGTCCGATCATTAAAGTCATCAATACCCTTATCGAGCATCTCCTTGGTCAAAGGTGTGCTCGAAGCCTTCGGAACAGCTTCCGGACGCGGGGCCGGCCCTGTTCGAACTTCACCGCTCCTGTTTCTTGGGCGGAGAGTCTTGGAATGTCTTCGTGATCGCGTTGTTCCCGATCTCGATATTGTTACCGACCGTATCTTCCGGCGCACCGCCGGTCGTCGCGCGCCACATCAGCTCTTGCTTGGCCGGTTCCACCAAATCCAGAATCAAGGCGCCGTTCCGATATTCGTCGTGACCCCGCGCCCGTATCCCGCCCCCCGCCCATATCCGTCTCGCCAAACATGGGCGCCGACGGCCGTTCCGCCGCCCTTGATGCGCTGCGCTTCCTTCACGCTAACCCAATAGTAGACCGACTGGTCCGGGTGCTGATGTGCCTCGACTTGCTGCAGCCCCTTGCTCGTGAGTTCACGCACCACGGCTGCCTCCACCCGTTTGTGCATCAACGAAGTGTCGTAGAGCCCGCCTTCTCGGCTGCAACCAGTCCGGCGAAGGCGAAGGTCTTGAATCTGTCGAAATCCGCGGTGGGATCATGGTCGGTGTTCACATCGAACGTCGTGCAGGCAGGGAAACAGAGCGCGACGACAAGCAACAGCCAGTTCAAGTGTCGGTAGTCGATCAGGCGCCCCATCGACGACGGGAACGTACCATTTCTGCCATAGGGGTTTCCACACAAACCTACGCCTATGCCAGCCGAACAGTCGATCGGCGACAGGTGCACGGTTCCCCCGGTCCTCTGTGCAGGTCGGCGGTGATCCCTGCCGAACTGCAGCTCCTACCTGGGACGAGAACGCACTCGAAGCCGATGGGGCATGTATCACCCGTGGGTCTTGATCCGCCCGTGAGGACCTTTCAGCGGAATCTCGATGGGTGCGGAACTGGTGTTGAGGTGCCCGATGCCTTCGGGAGGGAACAGGCCCGAGGTTCGGTATGCCGGTGCGGAGGAAGCTTCACCAATGAGCGAGTTTCAGGTGGACCGTCATGCTTCAGCGAGGGGCAAGGGACTCCCCTGCCGCCAGGTCGGTGCGGGTGGTCGGACCGGTCCCGTCCGTCCGGCGTTGATCCTTCACGAAGACGCTGCCCTGCAGGCCCTTGGCGATCTTCTTCAGCTCCGAGGCGATCTTGCTGACATCGCCGGGGTGAGAGATCGTGCGCCCTTCGTTGGTGACGACGGCGATGGAAAGGCTCATGAGAGGAAACCGTTCGTGGTTGCCGCGCCGGTCGATGGAGTCGATACACCCCTTGCCTCGATCGTCGGGATCGTAGAAATCCGGGATCACCAGGTCAAACCGTTTGATCAATGTCTGACAAATGGCTTCGATGGTGGCCGGCGCGCTCATAAACACAAAATCGTCTCCGCCCACATGACCGACGAAGCCGTCGGCGCCGGCCAGTTCACTGACGACGGTGGTGAGAATCCGGCAGGTCACCACGAGGACTTCGTCGCCGCGCGCATATCCATAACGGTCGTTGAACGATTTGAAGTTGTCGAGATCCAGATAGGCAAGGGCGAAGGGGGCGCCGCTTTCAATACGCGCCGTGGTTTCGTGGAGAATCGTGCTGTTGCCCGGCAATCGTGTGAGGGGATTGGCATCCAGCGACCGTTCAAGACGACTCAGGCACAGGCGCACCCGTTGTGGCACTTCCTCGGGTCGATAGGGCACGGCAATATAGTCGTCAACACCGAGCGCCGCCCAATCCACATCGTTGACCCGGCTATCCCGAATCAGGATGATCAGCGGCAGTCGACCGAGGAAGGGATCCGCGCGCAACTCCCGCGCCAGGGTCTCCGCCGACCGACCGTTCGTGCCTTCTGCCGCCAGGACCAAGCAAGGGGGATCATGCACCAATTCATGTAGTGCCAGTCGTCCGGTATCCCCTGCGACCACACTGAATCCCGAACGGTTGAGTCCCGCCGTGAGCCGCTCGATTTCGACAGGGTCATGGTGTAGCAGGAGGATACGCCGGTTGGAAGAGGACCAGCTCATAGATAGTCGTCGATGGTTTGAAATTCTTCCGTGGCTTGGGCCAGGCATTGCGCAAGGCTTTGGGCGTCGAGGCCCACGAGATCCCAGGCCTGACGGGAGAGTGGCGGAACCAAGACGTCGCCGGGATTGCCGCAGGCGAGGCCCTTCACCAATACATCGGCCACATGCACGATGGCGGTTTGGATCTGTGCATCGTGGGCGGCCGATGGAGCGTGATGATGGAGAATCGGCTCGCGCAGACTCGTAGGAAGATGCCAGGCCGTGGCCAACCATCCGCCGACGTCGGCATGGGTGACATTGAATAAGTTCTGTTCCGTCTCCATGAGAGATTGGGAGGTGCCTGTCGTCGCGGCTGTGATCTGCCCGCCGATATCCGGCCATTTCACGTAGAGCACCACTTTGCCAATATCGTGGAGCAGTCCGCCGACAAACACCTCTTCGGGATTCTTTATTCCGGCTTTGGCGCCAAGAATATGCGCCGTGATGGCCACCCCCAGCGAGTGGCGCCAGAGGTCGTTCATGCCGGCGTTTTTCATCATATCGAACGCGGTGGCGCAAAGCGTGAGGCCTTTGACGACGCTCAGCCCAAGCACCACGACTGCATGGGCCACTGAGGCAATACGCGAAGGAAACCCGTAGAACGGCGAATTGGCCAAGCGCAATACTTTGGCGGACAGCACTTGGTCTTTCTCGATCAGGGAGCCGATTTCCTCCGCCGAGACATTGGGGCGGCCGATCATCGACGCCAGTTTCTGGACGACGTGGGGCAGGGTCGGCAGCTCACCGACCTGTTCGATTCGCCGCTGAAGATCTGGTTTGGCTGAAGGGCTCATGTGGCCGGCGATGCCTCCGGAGGATGGGCAACTCCGTGCGTCGTCCGAAGTTGAAGGCGAATGGCTTCACGAAGTTGGTATTGGAGTGGATCGTCGATCACCCGCCGGAAGCGGTGTTCCAGTTCGGCCTCCAATTCGGCGAGGGTTTTTCCGCTGGCGTCACCGGCGTCGCCCTCAACATAGAGAGAGGTCAGCCCCAGGCGCTGGAGTCGGGAGAGGGTTGCCTCGTCTAATTCCGCGCCGAGAGGAAGCACCACGAGGCCCGTGCTGTTGGTGACGGGCTTGGCGAGGATCATTCCCGGTGTGAGCTCTTCGATCACGACGCGTTTCATGCGATGGGCCTCCGCTGGAGCGAACCGTGCCGAGGGCCTAATACGGTAGGTTCTTATCGGTCGATTCCAGTAAACTCTAAAGGGGCGAAAACCTTTGAGAGTTGAGCGAGTCGAGATGTGTTCGGCGACTTTGAGCCGTTGGCTTGACAGGACCCTGGACATTCCACAGAATCCCCCACAGCAATAGATTGAGCGTTCATGAAGGGAGCGATGGATGAAGTGTGAAATTCTGTATCCGGGAGCCTTTCCCATGGTGCGCGTGTATCTGGATGCAAGTGAGACGGTGAAGGCCGAATCGGGCGCTATGGTGGCTGCCTCGCCGACCATCGATATCGAGAGCAAGATGGAAGGCGGGTTTCTGGGGGCGCTTTCGCGGAAGATGCTGAGCGGCGAGAAGTTTTTCTTCCAGACGCTGCGGGCCAGCCGGGGAGCAGGGGAAGTCTTGCTGGCGCCGACGGTGCCCGGCGAAATCGTTCTGCTCGAGTTGGACGGCGTGAATGAGTACATGGTGCAGAAAGACGGGTTTCTAGCCGGCGCGGAAGGCGTCAAGATTGAGAGCAAGATGCAAAGCCTGACACGTGGGCTGTTAGGTGGCGAAGGGTTTTTTATCCTGAAGATCGGCGGCACTGGACAGTTGGTCCTCAATAGTTTCGGCGCCATCCATAAGATCGAGTTGAAACCGAACGAAGAATACATTGTGGACAACAGCCACCTGGTGGCCTGGACGTCCACCACGACCTACAACATCGAAAAGGCCTCCTCCGGCTGGATTGCCAGCCTGACGTCGGGCGAGGGCTTGGTGTGCCGCTTCCGTGGTCCCGGCATCGTCTACATCCAAAGCCGGAATCCCGGCAGTTTTGGAAGTTGGATACGACAGTTCATTCCAGTTTCCGAGTAACAGCTGTCCAAAATGCTCGTGCACTTCGTTCTCGGCTCACGACAAATCCTCAACGTACCGCTGAGGGTACGCCTCCGGTTTGCGTTCGCCTGCGGCCTCGTTCACAATCCTTTTGATCAGCCGCAAGATCGAGTCCGATGAACGCGACTCCCAACGCACTCTGTTTCGGTGATGGTTTGCCGTCGGCGGGCGCGCCTTGTGTGGTGGCGGTGTCGGCGGATGGCCTGCACATCAGCTCAACGGGCGAGTCTGCGCTCGTCGAGCAAGTTGTCTCGTTTGCGGAGATGATGGTCGAGGCCGGTGGATTGGACCACGATCAGCTGGTGGTGTCGTGGGGCAGTGGCTCGTCCCGCAGGACCGTTTACCTGAAAGATCCGTCTGTGATCGTCGCGTTCCGCCGCGCGGCTCCGCATCAGCTGACGGCGCATCTTGAGCGGGCTGCCCAGCAGGTTCGTCGCGCGCGACACAGCCATCGTTTGCTGTGGGGCACAGTGTTGGGGGCGCTGGTTGGGGTGGGCCTGTTGTTGTGGTTCGGGTCTGATCTCATTGTGGAATGGGCGGTCGCCAGAATCCCCGTCGAATGGGAGCGGCAGCTCGGCGAAACGGTCTACCAGGACTTCCTGTCCAAGGAGACGGTGCTAAAGGACGGTCCGGCGGTCAGCGCGGTGCAGGAAATGACGCAGCGGTTGACGGACAACATTCCCGATAACCCGTACAAGTTTCAGATCTCCGTGGTGCAGAGTCCCGTGGTGAATGCCTTCGCGTTGCCGGGAGGATATGTGGTGGTCTTCACCGGTTTGTTGACCAAGGCGGAAAGCGGCGAAGAAGTGGCTGGAGTGTTGAGCCATGAATTGAACCATGTGTTGCAGCGGCACGGCCTGGAGCGCATGGTCAAAATGCTGGGGCTGGCGGCTGTGGTCGGCATTGTGTTGGGGGATCAACAGGGGGTGCTCGGTTTGGCCAAGCAGGTGGGGATGGAGCTCGTGACGTTGAAGTTCGGGCGCGCGCAGGAGACCGAGGCCGACGTCACCGGCATTCGACTCTTATCTGACGCCCGAATTGCGCCGGATGGTATGATCCGGTTTTTTGAACGGCTGTCGGATAAAGACAAGGCCCGCGTCGAAGTGTTTTCTACCCATCCCATGAGTGCGGGCCGTGCAGAACGATTGAAGGCGGAGCTGGCGGCATTGCCCAAGCGAACCCCTGAACCGTTCACCTTCCAATGGAAGACCGTTCAAGAGTCACTGGGAATGTCGGAGGCGAGGAAGTAACGCGAGGCATGGAATGCGCATCGGGGTCATCTCGGATACCCACGGGCTGTTCGATCGCTCGATCACTCGCCACTTTGCGGGTGTCGAGCATATTCTGCACGCCGGGGATATCGGCCCGGGCGATGTCCTCGCTCAACTTGCGCGGATCGCGCCGGTGACCGCCGTGTCCGGCAATGTGGACGGATTCGAGGCGAGCGGTATTCCGATTGAGCAGCTTGTCGA
The DNA here is from genome assembly GCA_014055465.1 of Nitrospira sp. CR1.1. NCBI lineage: Bacteria > Pseudomonadati > Nitrospirota > Nitrospiria > Nitrospirales > Nitrospiraceae > Nitrospira > Nitrospira sp. CR1.1. Next base: position 526,448 of record WIAF01000001.1, on the reverse strand, counting down.
ACTGGCAGGGTATCGGATCGCGATCTATCATCGTCTCTACGAGGGTGGCCGGCCGACGCGAGAGGGGATGGACCTACTGGCACGCATCCGTCCAGCGCTGTGTGTGTATGGGCATACCCACCAGCCGAAGGCCGAATGGCGAGACGGAGTTCTGTTGTTCAATCCGGGATCGGCAGGACCGAAACGCTTTCGCCTCCCGCGCGCGGTGGGAATGTTGCTGTTTCAAAATGGATCAATTGAAGCGCGGCACATCATGTTGGCCGATCGAGCGGAGTGACAAGAGCTGACGATGCGCGGATTTTTTGCTCTACATGCTGCCGGAGGTTGGCTATAATGAGCGACGATTTATGGAGAGTCGATCGGGCGGGGTCATTCACTTGTTGAGAGGAGGACTTATGCTGAGACAATTCATCGTTGCGTTGGGTGTGGCGGCGGTTGCATCACAAGCCGGGCTGGCGATGGCAGCCAATCCTGATACAGGACCCGGTTGTGGTCTGGGGAAATTGGCCTGGGCGGACTATAAGAACCAGAAGAACATCGCCCCGCAGGTGATGATGGCCACGACGAACGGCACGTTTGGCAGCGGGACATTCGGGATCAGTTCCGGAACGTCCGGCTGTACGAATGATGGTCAGGTCATGGCGGATCAGAAGACCACGATGTTTGCCTTGTTGAACTTCGAAAACCTGACGCAGGAAATGGCGCAAGGAAAAGGCGAGCACTTGGCGTCCCTCGCGACGCTGATGGGCGTGCCCAGCGAGCAGCATCAGGCCTTCTTCGCCTTAACCCAGGAGCGCTACACGGCACTGGTGCAGGATGGGGAAACCTCGTCCGTGGCCTTGGTGAAGACGCTGAATGATGCGGTCTCCAAGAGTCCGGTTCTCGCCCAAGCCGTCAGCCGCTGATCGATTCATCGCAGGGCTTCGGTCATTGGCCGAGGCCCTGCGATGCCTTCTATCTCCAATCGTGCAGAGTCTGTTGATTCTCCTGGCCGGTCTTTTCCTGGCGACCTCTCTTCAGGCGCAGGAGGCGCCCGCGCCGTACCTGTCCCAACTTCGTCAACGGGCTCATCAGGCTCAGCTGGCAAACGAGCGCGAATGGCATCTCCTCCTTCACTATCGAGCGAATGTATTCGGCGGGTTTACGAGTGAGCAGGACGAGCCTGGTTTCTTTCTGTCTCCTGACGGCAAGACCGATCCTCAGGCTGAACTCGATGCCACCCTGGCTCAATTTTTCTCGCCCGATCTGGTGGGTCGCTCCAAGCAGCCGGCTCAATGCGCCTTTGTGGCGCGGTATGCATGGCTCCGTGAGCGTCTCGGTTTTGATCCGGGCCAACTCCAGGCCCAGCGCTGCGAACGGTTCGAACGATGGATCGAAGAGTTTCACGCTCGATCCATCACGCTCGTGTTTCCCTCGGCCTTCATGAATAACCCGGCATCCATGTTCGGCCATACGTTATTGCGGATCGATCAGGAAGGGCAGACGCCGCACACTCGCATCTTGGCGTATACCATTAATTTCGCGGCGGATGTTCCCAAGGACGAAGGATTGGCTTATCCGGTGCGCGGCATTTTCGGGGGATACCGCGGGTATTTTTCCACGATCCCCTACTACCTCAAAGTGCAGGAGTATCGAGATATCGAAAATCGCGATATCTGGGAGTACCGGCTCAACTTCGGCGAGCCGCAGATCCGGCGATTGCTCATGCATGCCTGGGAACTCGGGAATGCGTCGTTTGACTATTTCTTCTTCAAAGAAAATTGTTCCTATCACCTGTTGTCGCTGTTGGAGTATGCGGACCCTTCGCTCCATCTGACCGACCACTTTCGCTTTTGGACCATTCCTGCCGACACGGTTCGCCTGCTCGCGGATCAACCGGGGCTGGTGACGGACACCGCCTTTCGCCCCTCACGTGTGACCCTCATCCGCCGGAAACGGGAACATCTCACCGCCTCTGAACACGGGCTGGTCAAGCGGTTAGTGCGCGATGCGGCGGTCGCGCAGTCTCATGACGTGCAGAGCTTACCCTTGCCGCGACAGGCATTTGTCCTGGATGTGGCGTCGGATTACGTACGGTACATAGGTGAGCGCGATGAGGCGCAGGCGACAGCGGCCCGCGATCATAATCGGCAACTCCTGACTGCGCGCAGCCTCTTACGGATTCCCTCCGAAGATCTCTCGATTCTGCCGTTTGCGACACAACCAGAATCGGGGCACAAGACTTCCCGCGCGAGTCTTGGGGGAGGCTGGCGCAATAACGATTCCTTTGAAGAATTCAGCGTGCGGACTGCGTACCACGACTTGCTCGATCCCGAGCCCGGCTACACGCCCGATGCTCAGATCGAGATCGGCGCGATGAGCATACGCCACTACAACCGGGCTGATCAGACCCGGATCGAGCGGGCGACCCTGCTGAACGTGGTGTCTCTGTCCCCTATCGATAGTTTGTTTCGTGCGCCGTCCTGGAAATTGAATGTCGGCATGCAGACCATCAGGCATGGCGAGTGCCAGCTGTGCAGCAATTGGGGCCTGAATGGGGGGATCGGGGCGTCGGCCGAAACGCATCTGCTGCGCCGTGAAGTGTTTTTTGCGTTTGCGGAAGTTGAGGGGAATTACAGCCGGGCTTATGAGGAACGGCACCGTGTGGGCGGTGGTGCCTCGGCGGGTTTTTATGCCGACCTCGCCGACCGCTGGCGGCTGTTGGCCTCAGCCACCTATCTTCGGTATGCGTTGGGCGAACAGTCCGACGACGTGCGCTGGTCGGTGGGGCAACGATACGCGCTCGCGCAGAATTGGGCGCTCCGCCTGGACTATCACCACCGTGATCACGACAATGATGTCCTGTTCACCGTACAGGCGTTTTTCTAGGACGCTTGTACGGTTGCGTGTACTCACGGAACGGGAGGAGATTGTGTCAGATTGGTGAGTGCCGGAGAGGGGGAGCTACTGCCCCACTCAACCGGCTTCAGCGTTACAGCGATTTTGTCAGGATCGATCGTGTACCCGCCGCCGCTCATCACATCTACAAGAATGCCTACAAGGCTGCGCGCCCCTGAATAAACAGCTCTACCTGTTCAGTGAATAACAATATATTGGAGTAGCATAAGATTTGAGGAGCGAAAAATCTTCCGGGGGATCCGCCCCACAACCCACTGATTGTTCAGACGCGCACCGTTGTGCCTGGTTTCGTGACTCCATTTTGAGGCGAATCGGGACAGCCGTTTCTCAATGGAGTCATATGGCCCTAGGGTTTGTACGGTCTGGCGTAGTGGTACGTGTGCGCCAGGCTTTGCGATTGACAAGCCTGGACAGGTTACCTATACTCCCGCCACGTAGAGCCCCAACTTGGTGGGCGCCATCACTTAACCTCGAGAGGGAGGACTTATGAAGAAGGTGACCGTCTTGTTTTCTTTGAGCCTGATCAGCGCAGCGTATCTCAGCCTTACCGGTTGTCAGATTGTGGCGTCTCCGATGGCGGGTGGAATCTACAACGAAACGAAATACGGCGATGTGGCCACGACCCACAACAGTGCGACGAAGGAAGGCAAGGCCTGCGGTACGTCCATCCTCGGTTGGGTGGCGACCGGTGATGCCAGCGTCTCGGCGGCGAAAGCGGCCGGCGGAATCACCACGGTGGCGTCGGTGGATCACTCGGCGAAGAACATCCTCGGCATCCTTGGCGAATGGTGCACGATCGTTAAGGGCAGCTGATCACGTTTGTTGTCCCTCTGAGGAAAGGGTCTTCGGGAGAGTATCCCGAAGACCCTTTTTCTTTCTTCTTCTCCGCCATGGTACGCTACTACGCGTATGCGGGTTCCCCTCTTCTTCATGATTCTCTGCGGTGCGTTCTGGTTCCCCCTGTCGGCAGGTAGCGCCGAATTTGGTGAAATAGATCTGGCCGGGTATCTGTTGGGGGGCTGGCCTCGCGACCAGCATGTGTTCAATCAGGGCGGCACGGCGCCTGCGTCCATTCAACCGGGGATCGGCGCGGGCGTGAAAATCGGCCTGTTTCCTCACGCGACCCGCCGGATGCTCGGCATCGAGATCGACTCCTACGGCCACGGCGGCGCGCTCTCGTTCCCCAACACGGTGAATGGGCAAAACAACGGCACCGGGCGCTCCAATCTCCTGGTGCTGAATACGATGCTGAACCTCATCCTTCGCTATCCTGGGGAGAGCCTCACTCCCTATATCGGTATCGGCGGCGGCTGGTCCCACGGCACCCTGCTCAATCCCAATATCACGGGGCGGGCCGATAAGGATTTTGATTCGGCGCGCGCATTGGGATACCAATATCTGGCCGGAGCGCAGGTCCTGGTGAGCCAGAAAGTCTTTGTCTTCGGTGAGTATCGGTATTTTTCCGCCAATTATCATTGGGACGGCCTGGCCGTGGATTTTCGCGCCCATTACGGGCTCGTCGGAGTCGGATTGCGGTTCTAAACTGCCATGAGCCTGCTCGATCAATTTTTTGTCTATCATCCGCATCCGTGGGAAGAGCGTGACTGGGCTGCCACAGGAGGGGTGCCGTTGGAGGATGTCTGGTTTCAGGCTGTCGATGGCACCACACTGTTCGGCTGGTACGTGGAGAACTCAGCCACGCCCGCCGTGTTGCTCTGGTGTCACGGCAATGCCGGCAATATGACTCATCGGCTGGAGAATCTTCGTGCCCTGTATCGCCTGGGATTGTCGGTGTTCCTGTTCGACTATCGAGGATATGGAAAAAGCCAGGGGCGCCCGTCGGAAGACGGCCTCTATCGTGATGCACTCGGGGCCTATGACTACCTCACAAAAGTGCGTCGCATCGGATCGGAGCGACTGGTGATCTTCGGCCGGTCCTTGGGCAGCGCCGTAGCCGGAGAGCTGGCAACACAACGCTTGGCCATGGGACTTGTGCTGGAATCCTGCTTTCCTTCGATCGAAGCGGTCGCCCGCCATCACTACAGGGGATTGCCGATGCATTGGTTGCTGGGCGCCGCATTCCGGTTGGAAGACCGGCTGCCGCATCTCGCCTTGCCGAAGTTGTTTGTGCATGGCGACCGCGACGACATCATCCCGCTCGAACTGGGTCAACAGGCGTTTGCCGCCGCGAAAGCTCCCAAGGATTTTTATCTCGTGCGCGGGGCCGATCACAACGATGTGCCGTCGGTCGGGGGGCGGGCCTATTGGGCCAAGCTGTCCACCTTCATTGCCGCTGCGACCGGTCGCTGACCTGTGGAGGACAGCTCCGCACGTTCTGTTTTTTTTCTCGGCAGATTCGGCTCTCTTGGTAAGATGCGAGTGGGCAATCGCGTTGAAGCCCGGGAGATCGCATCAGAGGGTGTCCTCATCTGGCAGCTGTCTATATATTCTGCTAGAGTGCGACCGTTTGTCTCCCTGAACACGCGCGGTGACAGAGTCGAATCGAAAATGATGGGCCCTCGGCGAGGAGGCATGGTGCATCGGACAGGAGTGCGCGCGAAACGGTTCGTGGAACTGGTGTCTGCAGTCTCGTTCCTATTCGTGGTGGGATGTGCCGGTGGTCCCTCTCACACCACGCTCCAAACCGGTGGTGAAGTGGAATCCGTTCCACGAGGGGAGTCGCGAGCCGACGGAGTGAAACCGATTCAAGCCGCCGCCGCTCCAGCGGTCTCGTCCAACATGGTCGTCCTGACGGCTAACAAGACCGCTCTGCCCGCGGCTGAGCAGGAATCGGCCGACCAACTTGAAGAGGATCCGTTTTACGACCCCTTTGCCAAGAGCGACGAGCCTGCCGGGGGGGAAGAGTATGACCCTTGGGAACCGGTGAATACCCAGATCTTTGAATTTAACCGGCAAGTCGACCGGTGGGTACTCAAGCCGGCTGCGCGGGGATACAATGCGGTGGTACCGAACCCGGTACAGATCGGTATCAGCAACCTGTTCTACAATATCCGTTTTCCTTCCCGACTGATCAACAATCTTGCCCAAGGGAAATTGTCCGGTGCCGGCACCGAGGTCGGCCGATTTCTGCTGAACAGTACCTTCGGAATCGGGGGACTGGTCGATGTGGCGAAATATATGGATATCACGACGCCCGAAGAGGATACCGGGCAGACGTTGGGTTTCTACGGCGTGAAGCCGGGACCGTACGTGGTGTTGCCGTTCTTACCCCCGTTCACATTGCGTGATCTCGTTGGGTATGTCGGGGACATCGCCATGAACCCGATCAATTGGTTTGTCTTCCCCATTATCGAAATCAACGGGGTGCCTTCGCTGGTCGCGCATCACAATCGGACGACCTCGTCGATTGCCCAGATCGGTGGCCGGGTCGAAGAAATCCTGAATGACCGCGCATTGAACCTGGAAACGTTTCAAGGGGTGGAGGAAGCGACGCTGGATTTGTACACAGCTGTGAAAAACGCCTACATCCAGAAACGGCGGAACGCCATCAGGGAATAGTGATTACGTGATGACGTTGAGTTCGTGCCCCACCGTGGCGAAGGCAGCCACGGCCCGTTTGAGTTGCGCGCGGGTGTGAGCGGCAGACAGTTGCAGGCGAATACGCGCCTGTCCTTTCGGCACGACCGGATAACTGAACCCCACCACATAGATCCCTTCCTGCAGCAGGCGGTCGGCCATGCGCGTGGCGATCGTCGCCTCGCCCAGCATGACTGGAATAATGGGATGCTGACCAGGCACGAGGGTAAAGCCGAGGGCGGTGAGCTGACCCCGAAGCCACGCCGCCTGTTCCATCAGGCCCGCGCGTAAATGGTCGCCTTGCTCGACCAAGGCAAGGGCTTTCAGCGCGGCGGCGGCGATGACCGGGGGCAGGCTATTGGAAAACAGGTAGGGTCGCGAACGTTGCCGTAGCAGCTCGATGAGTTCTTGTCGGCCGGTGGTAAATCCCCCGGTTGCGCCGCCCAGCGCCTTGCCCAGGGTGCTGGTGACGAGGTCGATCCGCTCCGCCACGCCGAAATGATCGGGAGTGCCGCGCCCGCCTTTTCCCAAGACCCCGGTAGCATGGCTATCGTCCACGACCACTGCGGCGCCGTAGCGGTCGGCCAGATCCGCGATGCGATCCAGTTTCGCCAGATCGCCGTCCATCGAAAACACTCCGTCCGTGACGATCATCCGGACGCGGCTTGCCGCTGATTCAGTCAATCGCGCTTCGAGTTCCGTCATGTCGGCATGGGCATACCGCAGACGGGCGGCCTTGCACAGCCGAATGCCGTCGATCAGGCTGGCATGGTTCAGTGCGTCGCTGATGATGGTATCCCGTTCATCGAGCAACGTCTCAAACAAACCGCCGTTGGCATCGAAGCAGGAGCTGTAGAGAATCGTGTCCGCGGCGCCGAAAAAGGCGCTGAGGGCCTGCTCGAGCCGCTTGTGCAGGTCTTGCGTGCCGCAAATAAATCGCACCGAGGCCATGCCGTATCCATATTCTTTGAGCCCCTCCTCCGCCGCCTGGCGCACATCTGGATGATTCGCCAACCCGAGATAGTTGTTCGCGCAGAGATTGATGACCTCACCCTGTGCGACACGAATCTCGCTACTCTGTGGACTCAGAATGTGGCGCTCGTGTTTGTAGAGGCCGGCGGCGCGGATCTCTGCCAACTGTTGTTCGGCGGCTTGCTTGAGGGATCTGTACGCCATGATGCGTGTGATGCGAAAGGTGACACGTTCGACGTCAAATGTGAAGCCGAGATCGCCTTCTGCAGGAAGTCACTACCCGTTACGGAAACAGGACTACTTTGCCGCATTGGCCGGACTTGATCAATTCAAATCCTTGGGCAAAGTCCTTGAGCGGGAACGTGTGGGTCAGGACCGGGCGGATATTGAGGCCGGCTTTAAAGAGACCGGCCAGGCGATACCAGGTGCTGAACAGGCGACGGCCGGTGATGCCGTGGACACGAATGCCTTTGAAAATGACCTCATTGGCGAGGTCGCAGGTGACGGGACCGGTGGGAATGCCGAAGAGCGTAACGCGGCCGCCGTTTTTTACGGAACGAAAGGCATGATGCAACGCGGCGGGGTGTCCGGACATCTCCAGCGAGGCATCGACGCCTTCACCGCGGGTGATCTCCAGAATGCCCGCGGCAATGGCGTCCGGTCCGTCGGTTTTTGCATTCAGCACGTGGTCGACTCCAACCAGTTTGGCCAATCCCAGACGGTAGTCACTCACATCCGTGGCGATGATGGTGGCGGCGCCAGCCGTGCGAGCGACGGCGGCGGCAAAGAGGCCGGTCGGGCCGCACCCGGTAATTAAGACGGTGTGTCCGGTGAGATCCTCGACCAGTGCCGCATCGACGGCATTGCCCAGAGGTTCCTGCAGGGAGGCCAGCTCCGGGGGAATATCGGGCGATGTTTTCCAGAGCACCGTCTCCGGCAGCACAATGTAGTCGGCAAAGGATCCGTCCAGATCAACGCCGAGGATACGATAGTTTTTACACACGTGGGCTTGGCCGGTACGGCATTGAAAGCAGGCGCCGCAGGTCAGGTGTGATTCGGCTGCGACGTAGTCTCCTGCCTTCACCAGGCTGACGTCTGCTCCGACTGCCACTACCTCGCCGCACATTTCATGACCGATGATTCGCGGGGGATGGATACGACTGTGGGCCCAGGCGTCCCAATTGTAGATATGAGCATCAGTCCCGCAGAGCGACGTCGCTTTGACGCGGATGACGGCGTCGTTGGGGCCAGGGGTGGGATCGGGACGTTCAGTATAGGTCAGACCGGGCTGGGCGGCAGTTTTTACAAGCGCACGCATGGGCTCATTATAACAAGACCGTCAGAAATGCCCAGCCGAAGCAGAAACTTGCCCGGATGTGCCGCCCCGGATCAGCTCCTCTCCGATGGCGCCCAAAAAACGGGTTGAACTGGGTAAGGCGCGTGGGTAGGATGCGAGCATGCAGCACCAGTTACACTCTACGTGCGCAGGTCTCATGCTTGGACTGGGAGTGATGCTTTGCGTGAACGCGCCCTTCCCGGCCCTGGCCGGTCCGACCACCAATCAGGCCCCGGCCGCGCCGAAGCGTTGGGCTCAATTTGACCTGGTCAGTACCGAGCCGGACGGTTCGGTGCAGGTAGGCAAGGATGTGGTGCTGAGCATCACGTTGGGCGGCGTGCCGGCCGGAACGGAATCCGTCATGGCCATAATCGAGTCCAACGGTTTTCAAAGTCAGACGGTGTCCTTGAGTGAAGAACCGACGGCCTCGGTGTACCAGGGCACGGTCATTCTCGAGCCAAATTCCACGTTGAAGAGCCGTACCACGGTGCATCCGAAGGCGATGCGGGTTCGAGTGACGTTCGCGCGCGCGAAGACCACCGGGCTGGAAGAATTTTTGAGACGTGATGTCTACGTCACGTTTGGTGAACCGCCCCCCGGCAACACCGAAACCGAAGTCCCGCCTGGTCCAGTGGCCGAAAGTCCGGAGGCTGATGCGGCAGCCGTGCAAAAGGTGACGGAGCAAGTGATGGCCGTGAATGCGACGATCGCCGAGGAGGATCTTCTGCCCCTTCCTCCGCCCGGAGAATCCAAAGCCTATTGGAAACAAGTCAGTGACTTGATCAGCCGGAATTGGAGTCGGCAAATCCGCTCCATCCGTCGCGCCCCGAGCAGCGAAACGGTTCGTGTGCAGTTCAAGATGTATGCGAGCGGCATTGCCCAGGTCATTCAATTGGAGAAGAGTTCGGGTGCACGGGATGTGAACGATGCCGGGCTTCAAACGATCATCCATGCCCAGCCGTTTCCACCAATTCCGCCCGATATCGGCAACGATGTCGTTGATGTGCATGTGCGTATGCGAACGGGGGCGAAAGTCGCCACGCGCGATGTCGAGATGACGGTTGAGAAAAAGCCGTCGAAATCTGCTCCGCCCGAGGCCCCAACACCCAAAGAAGGAGCCGCGGCAGGCGGTTCAACAAAGGAGTAATTATGACGAAGCGGACCGGTCGTGCGGTAGCCATGTGGTGTCTCGGGGCGGGGATGGCGCTGAGCGCCACCTTCGCGCAGGCAGAAACAGCGCGGTATGACGTGGATCTCGACCACTCAATCGTGGAGTTCAAGGTTGCCCACATGGTGGTGTCGAAGACAACCGGTCATTTTAAGGACTACACCGGATTCATCGAAATGGATCCCGATGCCGGGACGGTCAAGACGCTTGAGGCGACGATCAAGACCGCGTCGGTGACGACCAACCACGAAAAGCGCGACGCGCATTTGCGGAATCCCGACTTTTTCGATGCCGAGAAGTATCCGACCATCACGTACACCATGAAAAGTTACAAGAAGGCCGGCGACGGCTATGTGGCGGTAGGGGATATCACCCTGCATGGCGTCACCAAAGAGATCACGCTCACGGGCAATTTCAACGGCGTGGCGAAGGACCCTTGGGGGAACACGCGCGCGGGGTTTACGGCGGAAGGTAAACTGAATAGAAAAGATTTCGGCATGGTGTGGAACAAGGCCCTCGATAGCGGCGGCCTGGTCGTCGGAGACGAGGTATTTATCAGACTGGATATCGAATGTATTAAGGCGAAATCGTAGGTCGAACACCCTCTCTCAGAGGCCACGCGCCTGTCCGGTTCCATGCCGGGCAGGCTGAGCCAGCAACGGCGTTTGTGGCGGGATGGTTCTCACGGCCAGAAACACCCCGTCCCCATCTCTTGACGCCGGTTTTCGCAGACACAGCCGCTGGTCGAAGTGTCGCGAGGATGTCCCGGACATCTTGTTCGCTGTCCGATCGCGGTGCGCCGGTTTCATCGCGGATGGAGGCCGTGGGCGGGCGTGATGGAAGAACGGGTGATTGAACGGGGGATTTCAGAGAACATGGCGACGGGCATCGAGCGGGCTGGAAAATTCAGGCAGGTCATGGGTAGGATACGCCGCATGTGGTCGTGGAAACTGGCAGGGGCGGCGCTGGCGTTGACCTGGACGGTCGGCATCATGGATGCCGGGGCGTTGGAATTTACGGCTGATCAGGTGACGAAGATCAACGGCCGGACGCAGAAAGCCAACATCTTCTATCGCGACAATATGTGGCGGATTGAGCACCACACGATGGGGCCCGTCAACATCAGCATCGTGCGCAAAGATAAGCAGGTCGTCTGGCTGTTGCTGTCGCGCATGAAGCACTTTAAGACGGTGCCCTACAAGGCCGATCAGGATCTCAAAGTATCCGAGCACCTGGAGGGCGAGATTGCGCGTGAAGAAATCGGCACGGAAACGCGCGAGGGACACCCGACGACGCTGTATGAAGTGACGGTCAAGGAAGGCGAGCGAACGGAGGTGTACTATCAGTGGCTCGCCACCGATATCCGTTTCCCGATGAAACTTGCCAAAAAAGACGGGAGCTGGATCGTCGAGTATCAGCATGTCAAATTCCGCCCGCTCATCGATTATCTGTTTCAGTTACCGCTCAATTTCGAGCCATTGGAAGAATTTGATCACCAGCCGGCTGCTGCGGAGCCGAATCACCAGCCGATGTAACCGATGATCAGACGATAAAGGAGAACGATCGTGCGGAAGCGAGAACTAGCCAGTTGGGCTCTGTGTGCGGCCGTGTTGGCCATGAGCGGGACTCTCTATGCGCTTGATGTCGCCGATGTCGTCAGGGAATGGACGCCGGACGGGAAAAAACTGGCAGCCGAACGGGTGAAATTGCCGGCGCACGATGAGGTGATCCGCATTCCCGCCGGCGAATTTCTCATGGGAAGCGACCGGAAGGTCGACAAAAATTCCTACCTGGCCGAGTTCCCGCAACGCAAAGTCTATCTGGATGCCTACGACATCGATAAATATGAAGTGACAACCGTGCAGTTTCTCAAATATGTGCTGGCCCATAATCTCGGCCCGTTGATCGATTGGCAGTATGACGGCGGAAATTTCCAGGAGACCATGGTCAGCCATCCGGTGATGCACGTCTCCTGGTTCGACGCCGAGGCCTATTGCAAGTGGGTTGGGAAACGATTGCCCACTGAAGCGGAATGGGAAAAGGCCGCCCGCGGTGAGGATGGCCGCATCTATCCCTGGGGCAATCAAATGGCGGGGCTTTCGCGGGCGAACTTCGGCCGGACCGGACTCTCCGGGCCGGTGCGGGATCGTCCGGAGCGGCTCTTGCTCTATCCGCCGATTATCTCAGTAGATAAGTATGACAACGCCACCAGCCCCTACGGCGTGTTTCAGATGGCCGGCAACGTGGCCGAGTGGGTCAATGATTGGTACGATCCGAAATACTATGCCGGCGCGCCAGATAAAAATCCCAAAGGGCCTCAAACCGGCAGTCAGCGAAGCTTTCGCGGCGGCGGGTGGATCGACAGCACGCCCAGCGTGCGCGTCGCGCAGCGTAATGGGACGGACCCCAATACGAAAATGAACTGGATGGGCTTCCGTTGCGCGCGGGATGTGAACGAAGCGGCCGGCGGGTCCTAGGCTGAATCCAAATAGCGGTTGGCAGCAAGAGTGAATCCAGTGCAGCGTTGACCAGAATCAGTGAATAAACGGAAGCTACTTGCTAAGGCCCTGAGTGGCTCAAAGAATCTGCGATTCAGCGAAGTCGTCTCGCTTGCGGCAGCGTTCGGGTTCCGTGCATCGAGAGTCAAAGGAAGTCACCATATTTTTGTCCATCCGCATGTGCGGGAACTCGTGAATTTGCAAGAGGTTGGGGGCAAGGTAAAGCCGTATCAGGTGAAGCAGTTGATGGAGCTTGTAGAGAGGTATAACCTTGAGCTGAAAGAAGATAAAGAACCATGAAGAAGGATTACCATATCAATATTTTCTACAGCGAAGCCGACGGTGGGTACATTGCGGACATCCCTGATCTCGAAGCTTGTTCAGCCTATGGAAAAACCCCAGCGGCAGCGTTGAAACAAGTCCAGCTTGCCAAGCGCCTCTGGTTACAAGCGGCTAAGAGCGAGCGCAAACCGATTCCCAAGCCCCGCTACCGTCCCGCCATTTACCAGACCGCTTCCTGACCGGTTGCTGAGCAAAGGAGTTGTTTCGCCGCTTTGTGAGCACTGAAAAGCGGGGAATAATATGTCGACGTTGTTCGGGATGGTTCGTTCCTTGCCCCGGTCTAATCGGCAACAATTCGTAATAATAATTTTAGCTTCAACTCTTGGCTTGCTGGTGGTGGGGTGCGATAGGGCTGCGTTTTACTCTTGTTCAAGTCACTCCTACCAGGGTTGCGTCACCTGATGCAGAGTGAGGGCGCTGCCTTCGGAGTCCAGGATTACAGCGAGGCGACAGACGGGTGTGGACTGCGGTTCGAGTTTCACACGCACTCCCTTCGCGCGCAATTGCTCGACCATCTCGTCGACATTCTCTACTTCGAAGGCGATGCTACCGCCTGCATCGGCGCTGGGCGTGCCTACTTCCGTCAAGGTAGTGAGGGCGAACGTCCCACCGTTGAGATCGTATTCCACCCACTCGACCTCGCGCGCCTCGCGGCGGGTCAAACGGAGACCCAACGTTTCCTCATAAAACCGACGCGCCCTTGCCATATTCGTAACTGGATAGAGGGTAAAGGCGATGTGCTTGACCATGATCGCTCCGCTGTGGTTGTTTGAATCTAAGTAGGATAGGCTCGAAATGTGTCTGCTTCGTGTAATTGAACGGTAATGGCAACTCAAGCTGCTCTAAATATTGCCCCAGTGTTCCCGCCCAGATCGATCTTTCGATAAGATAATGCGGGCCTGCTCGCTCGTTTCTTTCACGAGAATGCCCATCTTCCCATGCGAGGGTTCGAAATCCACCGGCAAGCCGTGGCTGCGGATGCGTTCGCTGGCGGTGGGACCGATGGAGGAGACGATCAGCTTTTTGCAGGCCTGTTTGAACGCCGCTGTATGTCCCTCCTGTTCTGCCAGCTGCATCACGTGATCGATCTGGGCGGCATTCGTGATCAGCATCACCTGCACCTGTCCCGCCAGAATCTGACCGATGACCTGTTTCAACGGAGTCGTGTCCACCGGCAGTGCCCAGCGGTAGACAGGAACAGGCGTGACCTGAGCGCCACGGTGCCTCAAGGCTTCCAAGAGATCATGGTTCGATACCCCGTATTCCTGCACCGCCACGCGTAATCCGTTCACCGGTCGATGGGCGTCCAATGTGGAGACCACATCGACCCAGGTATTGGGCTCAGGGACCGTGAAGGTTGGTTGGAACCCCAGCGCCTTGAGCGCGGCGACCGGTTTGGGTCCACGTGCAATCAGAACGGTGGATTTCAACGCTGCGGCCAAATCGCTTTTGGCGTGGCGACTCGCGAGAACCTCAAATAGAGCAGTCGTGCCGGCGCCGGTCATCAGCACCAGCACGTCGAGCCCGTCCCTCAGTAGCTGTTCGCCGAATTGTAACGCCGCGGTATTGTCTTCAAGGGGGATTTCGCGCAACGCCGGCGCCACGAGCGGGTTGCCGCCATGTCGCTCAATGAGGCGGGTCATCTCGGCCGCCATACGCGACTCAAATGCGGCGACCGTCAACCCGCTAAACCCGGCCGTGGCCATAACCCTCCATGCCTCGCCCACCGGCTTCCGCCGACTCTCCTACTGGGCGTTTGCGGCGCAGCGAAAGCCGGTTGATTCGTTTCGGATCGTCGGGTCGCTATCGACCCGGGTGAAGATACGAACGGTCGGAGTTTCGTTCTGCCATCCGGCGCCTCGAATCACTTTTTTCGTGCCGCTCTCCGGCCCAGGGGGATTCTTGGCGGGACTCTTTTCATAGTACCTTGCATCGTACCAGTCGTTGACCCATTCCCAGACGTTCCCCGCCATGTCGTACACGCCATAGGGACTCTTGCCCTTTTCATAACTGCCCACCGGCATCAACGTCTTTTCACCGACCCACTTCTGGTTGAAATTGAGATGTCCGTCAGTCGGTTCTACGTTGCCCCATGGAAAGCGCCAATCATTGTTGCCTTTGGCGGCCTTCTCCCATTCGGCTTCGCGCGGAAGCCGCCGGCCTGCCCACGTGCAGTAGGCCTCGGCATCGGACCAGTCGACATTGATCACCGGACGATCGGCCAGCGATGCAGGAATCCCGACGCCTTCCCAGAGATTCCGGGTGGGATTCTTGGGATTCTGCGGCACGCGATGATTCGTGGCCTTGACGAATTCCAGGTACCGCGCGTTTGTGACCTCATACTTGTCGATATAAAAAGGATCGATGTCGATGACGTGGCGAGGGTATTCATCGCGTCCGCCGTCACGATCGCCGGCCGGCACTCCCATAGGGTAGGACCCTGCCGGGATCAACACCAACGGTGCCCCGTCTTTTCCGGTGATTTCTTTCGGGTGGGCTGTTTGTTCCGCTGCGAGTGCGTGAGACCCCGTGCCGTTCAGCCCGATAAGCGCTATCACGAATGCCAGGACGGATCGTGCCAACATAGCTCCAAGCTCCTTTGGTTCGAGAGAGTCGATGGCCGATGGTACCACAGCCGGGGAGTTTTCAAACACGGCTGATGGAGGAAAGACGCCGGTGGTGGGAGGGCGGATGCGGAAGAATGAGGATTGACGGGGTGACAGGCCCCCACCTACTATACGGCCGAGGAGACAGCGGCGTGACGACCCATCGAGGCTTGCGACATCTGGCGCTACGCGTGACGAATCTGGCCCGGTCACGCGCCTTCTACGAACATTTTTTGGCGATGCAGGTGGTCTGGGAGCCGGACCCGGACAATGTGTACTTGAGTTCGGGCTCCGACAATCTGGCCTTGCACCAGATCGGTGTCGCGGAGTTGGCTCATTACCAGCCCCTGGGAGGCCAGTTGCTCGATCACTTCGGCGTGATTCTTGAGAGTCCCGCCCAGGTGGACGACATGTTTCGCCACGTGCAGCAGGACGCGGCCCAGTACGGCGCCGCGATCGCCAAGCCGCCCAAACAACACCGTGACGGCAGCTACTCCTTCTATTTTACGGACCCCGACGGCAACGTGATTCAAGCGTTGTACGAACCGACCATCAGCCGCATGGAGTTCCGGCCTCCGGCCTGACGAACATGGGTATGTGGAATACATTGCCGCGCGATCAATATGTGGGCCTGGCCCCCTGGGTCTGGGTGCAGCTTGAAAGCAATCAGCCGCCCGGACCGTTCCCGTTTATCGGGGGTGTTGCTCCGGAAGTGGTGGCCAGCTTGCACGAGGCGCACAGCCTCTTTCTTGCCTGTGTGGAAACCGCGATCAGCGATGTGTTTTCCCGGCGCGCGGACCTCGGCGATCCCCAGACCAGAGTGCGGCTTGAGGATGCCTATGCCGAACTGGTGAATTCCCGCCACCAGCTCAGCCAGCACATTACGGCGAGGCGCCAGCCCGACGGGCAGTTCCACTGGTCGCATCCGTTCGACGCGACGAAATCCGCCACGGTGGTCAATACCGGTCTCCGCATCTTCAATGCGGTGAAACGCCAGGCCATCCCTGTTCCCTTTGAACGCCCGATGGGGCCGTTGGTCGGAAAATTGCTGGGAATGCTGGATGGGACACAGCAGGTCGGCGCGATTCAGACCATCGTCGCCACGGCCGGACGGGATGGCGAGCGGCTCCTGACTCAAGTCATGGAGATGTTCTCTCAATATGAATGCCTGTCGACTGCGCCGCACACCTCGATTCGCAATCACTGGTTGCAGAATACGGCCGATCGGGACACGATTCATCTCGGTCACGCCGCGCTCATGTACCGTCAACGCGATCAGTTCCTGCTGTTCGATCCCTGGCTGCTCCCGTGGTTTGCGGAATCAAATGTGCCGAGCCTCTGGGTGTCTTTGCTGCCGAAGCCGGCGGCGATTTTTTTGACGCATGATCATGATGACCATGTCGATCCCAGGACGCTGCTGCATGTACCGAAGGATGTGCCGATCGTCATTCCCAGCCGGCGGAATCGCAAGAAATTTTTCTACGACTACGTGCCGCTGCTGCGGGAGTTAGGCTTCACCCATATCATCGAATTGGCGCATGGGGAAACCTGGAACTTCGAGGGCGGCGCTGTGGTCTCGGTTCCGTTTTACGGAGAAGATCCCTGCGACCTGGAGATGCCGAGAAATTGCTATCTCGTGACCGATCGGGGGCAGAATGTGCTGGTCCATGCCGATAGTGGTCCGACCAACAGCGGGCGGTCGGCGATCAAAGAAGGCATCATTCAGCAACTGGTTCAGAAATATGGCCCCATGTCCCTGGTGCTGGCCTCTCAACAGCAGCTGCAAGAAATTCGCAGTTATGCCGCCCATGCGCCGCTGTCTCATCCCGGTCTCTGGCTCGACGTGGGCGAGAACGGATATCTCACCAACAGTTACCTGAGTGAGTTATGCGCCACGGCGCAAGCACGGCTGTTTGTCTCCTATGCCACTGGCGGGGCCGATTGGTATCCGGATCATCTGTCGTTTATGTTCAGTCAGCGCAATCCCGCGCGCACCGCGCTGCTCACCGCCAATTGGGAGCCGCCGGAAAAACTGAAAGATCTTCTGTCTCCGCATGATTGCGGGTATCATCGCGCTCGTGCACTGGATGTATTTCGCGCTGCCGGCCACGGGCCGGTCCAGGTCTCGTCCGCGGTCGAGGCCCTGTCGCCCATGCCGCTCTATCGGCTCGATCACGGCGAACCGGCATTTATGAAGCGAGGAAGATAGTTGGTCCAGAAGGGGAGCGTGGTTATGGGAGCTGTGAAGGGATTAGTGCTCGTCACCGGAGCTGCGGGATTCATCGGCTCTCATGTGGCCAGGCGATTACTGGATCGCGGGGATGCCGTGCTGGGGCTGGACAACCTGAACGATTACTACGACGTCCGCTTGAAGGAAGCCCGCCTGGCGAGGCTGCAGCCGCACCCACAGTTTCAATTCGTGAAGCTGGACGTGTCAGACCGGACCGGCATGGCTGCACTCTTTGAACAACACGCTATTCGACGCGTGGTGCATCTGGCGGCGCAGGCCGGCGTCCGATATTCGCTCGTGAATCCTCATGCCTATACCGCCAGCAATATCGAGGGATTTCTGAATATTCTGGAAGGCTGCCGGCATCACAAGGTCGAGCACCTGGTGTATGCCTCCACGAGTTCGGTGTACGGCGGCCATACGAAGATGCCGTTTTCGGTGCATGACAATGTCGATCACCCGGTGTCACTCTATGCCGCCACGAAAAAGGCCAATGAGTTGATGGCGCATTGTTATGCGCATCTGTATCGATTCCCGATCACCGGATTACGGTTTTTCACGGTCTACGGGCCTTGGGGTCGTCCGGACATGGCGCTCTTTCTGTTCACCAAGGCGATTCTTGAGGGCAGACCGATCGACGTCTTCAATTACGGCAAGATGCAACGCGATTTTACCTATGTCGATGATATTGCCGAGGGTGTGTTGCGCACGCTCGACCGTCCCGCGCAGGCTGATCCGCAGTGGTCGAGTGATCAGCCAGATCCAGGCAGCAGCTCGGCGCCCTATCGACTCTACAATATCGGCAACCACCAGCCGGTCGAACTGCTGCGATTCATCGAGGTGCTTGAACAGACGCTCGGCAAGAAGGCCGAAAAAAACCTCCTGCCCCTCCAGGCCGGCGACGTACCGGCCACCTATGCCGATGTGGCAGATCTCATGCGGGACACAGGCTTCAAGCCAGCCACCCCGATCGAAACCGGCATCGCGCGGTTTGTCGAGTGGTACCGGGAGTATTACAAGATCTGATTCGAGCCCGGGCAAACATCAAGAACTTCAGTCTCTCTCGTGACGCCAGCTAGTTGGTCTCCCGATCGGCCTTCAGTTCCCTCGCTCATCACGACACCACACTAGACCGCATTCGTGAAATGCCCGCGCGTCGTTTTACTTGGTCAGTCGGACGGCCACTTGTTGTGGCCTCGCGTGTGGAGTAAGGTATGAAGTATGATCTCCCTATTCTCCAAGCCAGTGCAGATCGCGTATGTGTGTCTTGCCGCCGGATGGGTGGTGAGTGCGGGTGTGGGCCAGGCCCTAGCTGATTCGCCATCCGATCATGTGCCTGCTCTGGCTGAGTTGCGAAGTCACACGCAGGGAGAAGTCGTGTATGTTCCCGCTACCAATGAACGGCGCGCGGAGCTGTTCCGTCAGTCGCCCGTGCTGAGCGGCCGGTTGCGTGTCAGCGAGCAGACGGTGATTCCCTACATCGGCGCCGGATTTGGCGGGGGTTTTGTCACCGAGCGTGATCGGGCCTTGAGCCCGCAACCGACCCTCTCGCAACAAAATCTCTTCGGCGACTCCATGGGGAAAACCATGATGCCGAACGAGTTTCAGATGGGGATTCGCATTCCCTTCTAATCCTGCCGATTCTGCTTCCCTGTCGAGTGAGGCCTTCTCTATCGTCTGGCTAAAAGAGCCGACTGAAATCCTGGCTCGAGGAATCCTCGATCGCCAGGCATTCGGCGCCCCGTAGGAGGGCCGGCTTGGCCCGGTTCGCATTGAGTTGCCGGAGAGCAGATTCGTAAATCGCGGGGTCAGGCCTACCGACTGCGCATTCATCGGCGGAGGCGATCAAGTCAAACGCAGGCTCGATGGGATGACCTGCGAGAGCCGACCGGATCTGTCCCCTCCTGCCGCCTGCGGCGATGGCCAGCCAGTACTGTTCAGCCGCCCGCTCGACGAAGCCGGTCACCCAGGGAAACAATGCTGCCGTGCGTGTCCCGGTGTGGTTTCGAAAGAGTGCGGCTTTTCGTTCGATGATCCGGGCATGGGAGGCCTGGCCGCAAGTTCCGTCCCGCCTCGTGAGCAGAGTGGCGGCCCAGCTCCGTTCATCCATGCCGAGGTACGTTCCGGCGTACTCCTCCTTTCTGATGGCGAATCCGTCCTCACGCCGTGCCTGCTGAAAACATTCCAGGTGAGACATTCACGCTGGCGAAGACGCCATTGAAGTTGAACATGATCGCGCGCAACAACTGCTCTCTTGTCCACCCGTTTGGCGGCCATGCTACCTGTAGCCGGGTTTCCTGGTGCGGGACAAGCGGAACTCCTTGTTCCCTTGAGATCCCTACGGTATGCTGCGTCACGAACGCGCGTCCAGCCACGGTGTGAACTGACATTCCAAATCTTGTTGCCCTATGAGTGATTACGCAGTTCTCGGCGATTTGTTGGTGATCTATGCGGTGTCCACCGCGGTGGTCTTCGTATTTCACCAGTTCCGGTTGCCTTCGATCGCCGGGTTTCTGGTGGCTGGCGCCCTGATCGGTCCGCATGGCTTACATCTTATTCCCGATGTGTCTCAAGTGCAGGTGCTGGCTGAAATCGGCATCGTCCTGCTGCTCTTCACCATCGGCATGGAGTTTTCGTCCGCGCACTTTGCCTCAGCCCGCCGCATCCTCACGGTGGCCGCGCCGGTTCAAACCGGTGGTGTGCTCATCCTGGCCTTGCTCGGGGCTCTGGCCGTAGGACTCTCGTATCAGCAGGGAATTTTCTGGGGCTTCCTCCTGTCGCTCAGTAGCACGGCCATTGTGCTGAAGGCCCTGTCCGAGCAGGGCGAGAGTGATTCGTTTCACGGTCGCGCCACCGTGGCGATTCTGATTTTTCAGGACCTTGCTGTTGTGCCGATGATGCTCATCACTCCGATCCTGGCCATTCCCAGCGGGAGCGCGATGGGAATGGTGGTGCTCACTCTGCTCAAGGCGGCGGTTGTTGTCGGGTTGATCGTTGCGGCGGCCTGGTATCTCGTGCCGCGATTGCTGCGTCATATCGTACGGAGCCGAAGCCGGGAGCTGTTTCTGCTGTCGATCATCGTGCTGTGCCTCGGCATTGCTTGGTTGACGTCGCTCGGCGGACTGTCGCTCGCCCTCGGCGCATTTATCGCGGGGTTGGTGATGTCCGAATCGGAGTACAGCCATCAGGCGTTGGCTGAGGTACTGCCGTTTCGGGACAGTTTCAATAGTTTGTTTTTCGTGTCGATCGGGGTCCTGATGGATCTACGGGTGGTGTTGGACCATCCGTTCATCGTGTTGGGGCTGCTGGTGGCGGTCATTGTCGGGAAATTGCTGACCGGCGCCGGAGCGATGGTGGCGGCTGGGGCTCCGCCCAGATCGTCGGTGTTGGTCGGGGTTGCGCTCGCGCAGGTCGGCGAATTCAGTTTTATTCTCGCGCAGCAGGGGCAGGATGCCGACCTCTTCACCGGGGAGCAGTATCAGTTATTTCTTGCGGTGTCGGTGTTGACGATGGTGGTGACCCCGTTTGTGATGCAATGGTCTCCTCATCTGGGCCGGCGGATCGAAGCGCTGCAACGGGTCCGTGGTTGGATGCCCACCCGCACGGTGGCGCATGTGGAGCAGTTGGAGGGGGGGCAAGTCCGAATTAAAGATCATGTGATCATCGTGGGTTACGGGCTCAATGGCCGGAATCTTGCCCGCGTGTTAAGCGAAACCGAAATTCCTCACGTGGCGCTCGATCTGGACGGTGAAACGGTGCGCCGCGAGTCGCGCCATGGCGTGCCGATCTATTACGGCGACGGCTCAAACGCGAATGTCCTCCGGCATATGAAAATCGAAGACGCGAAGGTGCTCGTGGTGGCCTTGTCCGATCCGTTCACGGCCCGCAGAACAGTGAAGGTCGCGAAGGGGCTCAACTCGAAGCTGCACATCGTGGTGCGGACGCGATACCTGCGGGAGTTGGAAGAACTCCATCAGCTGGGGGCGGATGATGTGGTGCCCGAGGAGTTCGAGACGTCGATTGAAATTTTTGCCCTGGTGCTGCGCACCTACTGTCTGCCGCAGGAATTCGTGGCGCGCAAAGCCGAACAAATCAGGCGGGAGGGCTACGCGCTGTTGCGTCGCAGCGACATGCCGGAGTTGGCGCATCACCTGCGCGGGGGAACGTTGACCGATGTTGAGGTGGAAACCTGCCGGGTTGATGAAGAGGCGCCCGCCGTGGGTAAATCGTTAACGGAATTATCGATTCGTCCGCGCACTGGCGCATCGGTGATTGCCTGGACCCGCAGTCAGGTCACTCAGTCCAACCCGTCCGAAACCGTCCGGCTGCAAGCCGGCGACGTCGTGACGTTGCTCGGATCCCGCGAGCAGATTCGGCGAGCCATGGCGCTGTTGAACGAGCCCAACCATGGCACGAGCCACCAGCTTACATAGTGTGGTCAGCGGGGGAATGGCACGCGGCGAGCACTTCAGTGACTCCGCGGCTTCGAGGGGACATGAACTCATGCGGTTCGCGGCGCCGATCCTCGCTGCGAGAACTCGCCGCCGGCCGTTCACGACGTCCTGCTAACTTCTCCATCGCAGCGTGACCGGGCCTTTGAGCGGATGGTCCAACGGACGTCCGGTTTGCACGGATGCGATGTGCGCGGCCTTCAGCTTGTAGTACCACTTGGCTGGAGTGTCGGCGTCATCGATCAGCATCAAGGCCGGTTTGTACTTCAGTCCGACCGCCTGCCGCTCCATAGCCTGTTTGTCTTGCTTCATGAAGATGTTCGCAAAATACCGGAACAGGGGTTTGGCGAAGGGCAGCCAGGGAAGAATGTTCCAGGCGGCGGAAAAATCGATCCGGCATTGCTGCTCGCCGACCGGGGTCACGGTGGCGCGCGAGGAGACAAACATCGACCCGCATTGCACGAACTCGAACCGCTGGTTGGGGAGCACGAAATCGATGGTCGTGGTCAGCGGGCCGCCATAGAGTTTGTTCAGCAACTTGTAGGGGCCGCTGTTTTTAGAGGGGGCGTGGGGCACCATGCGAAATCCGTTGGGAAGGGGCTCGAAGGTTTTGGCTTTGTCATGCATGCTGGCCTGCGTCCGCCACCAGGAGCTTTGGTGGACGAAGGGCCCGTGGGCCGGATCCATGAGGCCGACGATGCCGTCGTCGATGGTGCAATCAAGGATGGTAGAGATCTGAACCATGCGATATGGCGAAGAGGGCAATGGCAGGCGCGGGAGATCCGGTACCGTTTGATTGGGCTGTTGCGGATCCGGAAGGAAGACCCACACGTAGCCGTCCTGATCCTGACAGGGGTAGGACGTAATGCCGATCTTCTCGGGTTGAAGCGCCGATCCCTCGACCAGAGCGGGGATATGGCGGCAGCGGCCGCCCGTATCGAATTGCCAGCCATGGTAGGCACATTTGACGCGTTCACCATCAAAATGGCCGAATGACAACGGCATTCCCCGATGCGGGCAGATATCGCGCATGGCCGCGACCTGCCCCTGGCGGTCGCGGCAGATGAGAATGGGAAGCCCCAACATCACCTGCGTGTGCATCTGGCCGACCGCCAAAGAGCTGCTGGTGGCCGCCGGATACCAGAAGCCGAACAGCGGGGCGCTTTTCGTCGGTTTGAGTTCGGTGATGAGGTCTGTGCTCATGGATAGCCAGGCAAACAAGGATCGCAATGGACGAGTGGACTATAACGGTGGGTCTGCAACAGGTCAAGCAACGGCTATGGTGAGCACTGGCCGCGGTATTGAACCCTGAGCGTGGGCGAGCGCCCGGAACGACCCCGCATTTCTTGACAAGAAAAAGAAGCGGAGACTATAGTCATTTTTGGTAGTGAATTCTGCCGGTTGTGCTCCCACATGCGAGGTAAGCGATGACGACCGCACAAATCGAGCCCACAGCCGCCCTGGCGGAACTCCGCGACTCGAAGGCCGACCGCGTCACGATCGTGCTCCTCAGTGGAGACCTTGACAAAGCGATGGCCGCCTTTATCATCGCGACCGGTGCCGCCGCGATGGGGATGCGGGTGACGGTGTTTTTTACCTTCTGGGGGCTGAACACGATCCGCAAAAAAGGGGCGAGCAGTTCCGCGTCGGATTGGCTGCGTCGAATGTTCGGCTTCCTCAACAAAGGCGGAGCCGACACGTTGCCCTTGTCCCGCTTCCATTTTTGGGGGCTGGGCACGAAGATGATGCAAGTGGTGATGAAGCAGAATCGTATGCCCGGCGTGCCGGAATTGATGCAGATGGCGCTGGATCTCGACGTTCGCTTTATTGCCTGCACCACCACGATGGGCTTGATGGGAATTACGAAAGACACGTTGATCGACGGAATCGATCAATTTGCCGGTGTGACGACCTACCTGGCGGAAGCCAAGCAAGGCAGTGTTAATCTATTCATCTAAGCAGGGCTGAGGAGAGGGCATGATACAGGCTGATGTGAAGCTCGATACATTGGGGTATTTTTGCCCGATGCCGATTATTTTGACCTCGAAGAAAATCAAAGAACTCACCATGGGTCAGGTGCTGGAGGTCGTCTCGGACGACGAGGGCATCAAGAAAGATATGCCGGCCTGGTGTGAGACGACCGGTCATGAAATGGTGGGGCTGGAAGAGGAACACAGTTCTTCGAAACGGATTTACAAGGCCTTCGTCAAAAAAGCCAAGTAGTACTCAGCGACAGGCGCGCGGGTGCGAGGCCGTCATGTTTCTGCCAAGCCGGAGGGTACGGTCGCCTACCTCCGGCTTTTTTCTTGTCTCACACTTCCCCGGGAAGCAGCAGGCCTAAACGGACGGAGGAAGGAGCGCCGTGAGTCAGATTGTCGAATGTGTGCCGAATTTCAGTGAGGGCCGGAATCCCGAAGTTATCCAGGCGTTAGTCGGCCTGGTTCGATCGGTGCCCGGCGTCGCCTTCCTGGATGAATCACATGATGCGGACCATCACCGCTCGGTCGTCACCTTCGTCGGACGGCCGTATGCCGTCGCCGAGGTGGCCTTTCAAATGGCACGGCTGGCGTCTCAGTTGATCGACCTGCGAAGCCATCAAGGGGAACATCCGCGCGTCGGCGCGACGGATGTGATGCCGTTCGTCCCCATTCGAGACGTCAGCATGCAGGACTGCGTGCAATTGGCTCGCATGGTCGGCCAGCGTATCGGCAATGAATTGAAGATCCCCGTGTTTCTCTACGAACAGGCGGCGGCGAGGCCTGAGCGCATCCAGCTGGAATTGATTCGAAAAGGCGGCTTGAAGGGACTGGCGGACCGGATGGCCGCCGACGCGGCCTGGGCGCCGGATTTCGGCCCGAAGCAGCTGCATCACACCGCCGGGGCCACGGTGGTCGGCGCGCGGTGGCCGCTCATTGCCTTTAACGTAAATCTGAAGAGCCCGGATTTATCAGTTGCCAGGGCGATTGCGAAGGCCGTTCGGCAGTCGAGCGGAGGCCTCCCGTGTGTGAAAGCGATCGGTATTGAATTAAGAAGCCAGGGGCTCGTACAGGTCTCGATGAATCTGACGAACTATGAAGAAACGTCGATTCACGTGGTGTTCGCCGCTGTCGAGCGGGAAGCGGCAGCCCGTGGCGTAGAAGTGGCGGGGACAGAAATTATCGGACTGGTGCCCGAACAGTGCCTCATCGATACGGCGCAGCAGGCGCTGCGTCTCGATCGATTTGAAGGAAGGCAAGTGCTCGAAATGCGCTTGGACAGTGTCGAATCGCGCGTGGCGATCGGCCGGTTGGCCGGGTCGCAGCCGGGCAGGGAGTCGCCGGCGCTGCCGGCGAAAGCCGACGCACGTGCTGAAACGGTGCTCGCTCAGCAGGGGCTGACGGGGGGAAGCGTGGGCGCCCTTGCTGCGTCGTTCGCGGCAACGTTAGGCACCATGGTGGCCAAACTGAACCGCGCACGCGCGGTTGAAACACGCCTGTCCGAGATTGGTACGCGCCTCCGCGAGTTGATGCAGGCTGACCGGGATGCCTATGCTCGGGTGCTCCAGGCGAGAAAGCTTCCATCCAACCATCCTGATCGCGCTGTGCAACTATCATCCGGTGTATTGGGTGCGATCGAGACGCCGATGGAAATCGTGAAACTGTGTTGCGAGGTGATCCCGCTTCTCCGGGGTCTCTTGGCGCATGCGAAGCCGGAGCTTCAGCCTGATCTGAAGATGGGCATTCAGCTTGCCGACGCGGTTATCGATGGTTGTGTGGCCATGGTCGAAGAGAACATGAAAGGTCAACCAAATCAGCAGCTTATTGTAGCTATTCGGGAGCGTTTCGCCGTTGCGGAACAAATGCTTGTGGATGCGAAATCGCTATGCTACACTCCGCCCTTCGATTCGTGGCCCCAAAACATGTTGAATATCCTGAAACTTCGCTGAAAGAGAGTCGAAGGTAGCTGACGATGGAAATTAAGGTCTTCAATAACAACGTTGAAAAAGCCCTGAAGGTCGCCAAGAAGAAATTGGCGGGCGAAGGATTGTTCCGCGAACTGAAGCGCCGCCGGTACTATGAGAAGCCGAGTGTCCGCAAGAAGGCGAAAGAGCGAGAGGCTCAACGTCGTCGCCAGAAGTGGCTCGCAAAGAGACGCCCCGAATAGACGTCAGGCGTTTTTCCCTTCGCCGACCATCTAGACCATTCCAATTCAAGTCCTCTTTCCGGCAGCTCCATGCAGGCGCAAGAGATCCATGCCGTCATCCGAACGGTCAAACGGGAGATTGCCCGCTGGCCTGATCCGGTTGTCGGCGTTGTCGCCAGACAATCCGGTCGTGATCCCTTCCTGGTGCTGATCTCCTGCCTTCTCAGTCTACGAACCAAAGACAAGACAACCGCGGAGGCCAGCGCGCGGCTCTTTGCCCTCGCCTCGACGCCCGCTACCATGCAGCACTTGTCCCAATCGACTGTCGAATCAGCCATCTATCCAGTCGGATTCTATCGGACCAAGGCCAAACAGATTCAGCAGATCTGCGCCCAACTCCGTGAGCGGTACCATGGTCTGGTGCCGGACAAGATCGATGAATTGCTGACGTTGCCGGGAGTCGGGAGGAAGACGGCCAATCTTGTGGTGACGGTCGGGTATGAAAAGCCTGGGATTTGCGTCGATATTCACGTCCACCGGATCAGCAATCGATGGGGGTACGTTAAGACCAAGAGTCCCGATGAAACGGAAACGGCCCTCCGCGAGAAACTTCCGCGCAAGTATTGGATCACATTCAACGATCTGCTCGTGCCTTACGGACAGCACCTCTGTCAGCCGGTCTCGCCGTTGTGTAGCCAGTGCAAGATTGCGGCGTATTGCGATCGTGTCGGCGTGACGAAAAGCCGTTAAGCGTGGAGAGCCGATACGCCCCAAGTCACCAATCCTTCAGCGAGATACGAACAACGGAATACGAAGGACATGGTCAAATGAACAGTTTGGTTTCCGCTTGCGCGGTGAGCGAGAGGATGGAGGGGAGACCGAGCACTTCGTCCACGTTGCGTTCCACTGCGCCCGCTGCCACCCCCATATATTCCAGGCCCGCGCTGCAGGCAATGAGGCGGAAGTGCCCGACCAGACGTGCTTCCTGGAACATCTCCGAGATCTTCGGGACCTTCTTCTCCTTCAGAAGCCGGGCGACCTGTTCTGCCGAGGCCGCATATTCGGGCGGAAAGTCGATCTCGTCGATCTTTCCTTCTGCGAGTTTCTTAATCGTCCAGAACAGCAACACCACAATGACGTCCTTACCCATGGCGGCGGCGGTGAGGCCGAGGGTCGCGACCTGGTGCAGTTTGTCGTAGGTGGCGTTGTGGGCAAAGATGACGAATTTGGGTTTACCCGTCATGGCGGCTACTTGACCTTCTGTCTGGTTTTGACGCTATTCACAAAGTCGGCGATGGCCGCATCCACTTCGGCGGGGGTCATGGCGCGATCGTGCGTTTCGCTCTCATCGAGGAGATAGCGAGCCCCTTCTTTCTCCTGCCGCACGATCACGGAATTTTCCGGCGTGACCTCCACCCGCATGAACCATTCCTTCTTACCTTGTGTAATGACCACTTCTTTACCAAGCCCGATTTTGGTGATGTCGATCTGCAGTTCAGCGTCTGCGGTGGCGTCGGCAGCCTGTGCCCATTGGTCAAACACAACAACGGTGTTGAGTAATAGGACCATGCCAAGGACGGCCAGGCGGCAGGCCAGGGAAGGGAGTGTCGTCAGCGTGACGTTGCTGGATGACTTCGGCAGCATGGGGAAGAATTATAGCTGGCAGCGCATGGAACGTAAACCCGCTTGGCTTCGGACCCTTTCCGCCGCGCAAAGCCCCATGCTAGGATGCGCCGGTGATATCCGACATGTTGGCGCAGATCGAATCCTACGTGCCTGCGAGCGTGCTGATTTGGTTCGCCGTCTCGTCGGTCTTCATGTTTGTGGGCACCCTGATCGCGATTCCCATCATCTTGACGCGGTTGCCGGCGGACTATTTCGATACCCGCATCCCTCGCCCCTGGATGGAAAACCACCACCCGGTGCTCCGGCTGCTTGGGCATATCGTGAAGAATGTCGTCGGGGCGATTTTTCTCTTCGCGGGATTTCTCATGCTCTTCTTGCCGGGGCAGGGTGTGCTGACGATGTTGATCGGCCTGTCGTTGATCGAGTTTCCCGGCAAACGGCGCGTGGAAGCCAAAATCGTCGGACAGTCTACCGTCCTGAGCACGATCAACGCGATGCGAGCCAAGTTTGGCAAACCGCCGCTGATCATTGCTCCCGACTGATGCCGTCGGCGTAGACATCGGTCACGCCGGTTATTCATGATCTATGCGCCTATTCCTCCATCATGCCGACTCTCTACCTGATTGACGGGAGCGCCTACATCTATCGGGCGTTTTTTGCTCTGCCGCCCTTGAGCAATTCCAAGGGCCTGCAGACCAATGCGGTCTACGGTTTCACCACCATGTTGCTGAAGGTGCTGCGGGACCATCGCCCGGACTATGTTGCCGTCGTGTTTGATGAAAAAGGTCCGACTCACCGGCATGAAGCCTTTAAGGAATACAAGGCGCAACGGCCTCCCATGCCGCAAGGCATGAGCGCGCAGATTCCGTATATCCATCGCGTGGTGGAAGCGCTGTCTCTGCCGGTCATCAGGCAGGCCGGGTACGAGGCCGACGATCTGATCGGCACCCTGGCGAGAAAAGGCGAAGTCGAAGGCCTCGACGTGGTGATCGTCACCAGCGACAAGGACATGTTTCAACTGCTCACCCCCAAGACGCGTATTTACGATCCGGTGAAAGATAAATGGTTCGGTGAAGCGGATTCGCAGGTGCGCTTTGGCGTGGAGCCGGCGCGTGTGGTCGAAATTATGGGCCTGATGGGTGATACCAGCGACAACATTCCCGGCGTCAAAGGCATCGGCGAAAAGACCGCGGTGAAATTGATTACGCAGTTCGGCACCATCGAAGAGCTGCTGAATCGAATCGAAGAAGTTACGCCGTCGAAAACCAAGAATTTGTTGTTGGAGCAGGGCGAGCAGGCCCGGATGAGCAAGCAACTGGCGACGATTCAGTTGGACTGCCCGCTTGAATTTGTGCCGGCCCACTTTCAGGCGAAGGCGCCGCAGACGGAGACTCTGGTGAGTCTGCTACGTGAACTGGAGTTCATGACGCTGGCGAAGGCTTTTCAGGGAGAGACGCGTGAGCAAAATCGATTGGGAGTTGATGTCGAACAGATTCACGATGCTGCAGCGGCAGACGCGTTTCTGAAGAAGCAACCGGCAGCTGCGATGTTGGGCTTGGCCTGCGTTTTGATCGGTGAGCCGGGGGTGCGCGCAGATATTCGAGGCTGCGCGTTGGGTCGGTCCGATGGGAACGCGGCCTTCGTTCAGGGCGAGGCGCGCGGCTGGCCACGCCCCCTCATTGAATGCCTGCATGATGGGAGTAAGCTGAAAGCGGTTCAGGATCTCAAGCCGCTGTTGCTGGCGCTCCACCGTCAGGGTGTCGAGATGCCGGGGCCCTATTTCGATACGATGGTGGCGGACTATCTGTTGAACCCGAATCGTCGCGCCCATACCTTGGAAGCCATCGCCATGGATCTCCTGAGTTATCAACTCGGCGCCGGCTCAAGCGAGGAATCAGCCAAGGGTCCGCAGACCCTGTTTGATGTCGATGAAGGCCTGGTCCGTCGAAGCGGCGAGGCGGCGGCGGTCACGGCGAAGGTAGCGCCGATGCTACGTGAGCGCCTGAAGGAGCAAGGGAGCCTGACGCTCTTTCACGATGTGGAGATGCCGCTGGTGCCGGTTTTAGCCGAGATCGAACGGAATGGCTTTCTGCTCGATGTCGAGGGCCTCCAGGCTCTGAGCAAGGAGTTAGAGCGTGAGCTGGAGCAGATGGTGGGCAGCATTTACGGTCTGGCCGGCGGTGAATTCAATATCGGCTCGCCCAAGCAATTGGCGACCGTGCTCTTCGAAACCCTCGGCCTGAAGCCGCTGCGCAAAACGAAGACCGGCTACTCCACGGATGAAGACACCCTCACGCAACTCGCATCGCAGCATGACCTCCCGGCGCAGATCCTCAACTACCGGACGTTGACGAAGCTCAAATCGACCTATGTCGATGCCCTGCCGCAGTTGGTGAACCCCGAAACTAAACGACTCCATACCTCCCTGAATCAGACGGTGGCGGCGACGGGACGACTGTCTTCCACGGACCCGAATCTGCAGAACATTCCGGTGAAGGGTGACTACGGCTTGCGTATCCGCGAAGCCTTTATCGCCCCGCCGGGCCATCAACTGCTCTGCGCGGATTACAGTCAGGTCGAGCCGCGGATTTTAGCGCACCTCTCGCAAGACCCTCGCCTGCTGCAGGTCTTCGAGAAAGGCGAGGACATTCACATGGCCACGGCCATGGAGATATTCAACCTGCCTGCCGGAGAGGTCACGCGTGAAATGCGGCGCGCGGCGAAGAGCGTGGTGTTCGGCATTGTGTATGGCATCAGCCCGTTCGGTCTCGCGTCGAACATCGGTGTGTCGCAAGCCGATGCCAAACAATACATCGAGACCTTCTTCGAGAAATTTGCGGCGGTGCGGGCTCTGATGGACCGGAACATCAACGACGGCAAAACCAAAGGCTATACGACGACCATCCTCGGCCGCCGCCGCCCCATCCCGGAATTGCAAAGCGGCGATCCGTCGCAGCGCGGCGTCGGTGAGCGCATGGCGGTGAATAGTCCGATTCAAGGCTCGGCCGCCGATCTGATCAAAGTGGCCATGATCAAGGTTCATCAACGCCTCCAGAACGAACTGCCTCGCTGCAAGATGATCCTCCAAGTCCATGACGAGTTGATTTTCGAAGTGCAGGTACAGGAATTGGAGCAGGCGAAACAACTCGTGAAAGCCGAAATGGAAGGAACCGGTCAGACGTTGGGGTTATCGGTGCCGCTCAAGGTGGATCTCGGAGTGGGGTTGAACTGGCGATCGGCTCACCCGTAAAGAGGGAACCGACCGGGGAGTGCCAGGGCTCATCATTATGGGACGGAGACGCGCATCGCTGTCGGTCACCGAGCCTGAGTTCCAGGCCTTAGTGCGGGAGGCGCTCGACGGGCTTCCAGACGAATATGCTAAACGCATCACCAACGTCGCTGTGGTGGTGGAAGAGGAGCCCTCTCCAGAAGTGCTTGCCGACCTGGAGATGGAGGAAGACGAGGATTTGCTCGGCCTCTATCAAGGTCTCTCCCTCGACAAAGAATCATTTTTCCAAGCGGGCGGGCAACTGCCGGCCAAAATCTCCATCTACCGCGGGCCGATCCTCAGACTTTGCCGAACCAAACAAGAAGTGGTGCAGGAGGTGCGCGATACGGTCGTGCACGAAATCGGGCACCATTTCGGGTTTGATGACGACGAGATGCCGTACTGAGATGAGGGCGATCGGTTACGTTTTCCTAGAGAACCATATCTCTCCTGGCTCTATGCCAAAAATGTCATGGCGCAGAGCCGTCGTGCGATTGTTCCTCTCATTCGTGGGTGACTGATGAAGAAACTCCATGTCTCCCAATCGCTGGTCGAGATCGAATCACTGAAAGATTTGCTTGAAGGTGCGGGCATTGCTTGTGTGGTGAGGAATCAACAGAGTTCCTCACTGGCCGGATCGGTTCCGTTTGTGGAAGTGTTCCCAGAACTCTGGGTGCTCAACGATCAGGACTATGACATCGGAAAAGAGTTGCTTGCCGGTCAGGCTTCAACGGCCACACCAGGGTCTGATTGGACATGTGCAGCATGCGGCGAGTGTCATACGACGGAGTTTGTCACTTGCTGGAAGTGTGGTGTGGAGAAGGGGGTGGAAGGATCTCAGAAGGTTGCGATTCAGTCAGAGGTGTCGTCTTCAGGGGCCTCGTTCGGATTTGGTGTTTTGCTCGGGGGCTGTATCGGAGTTGCCGCCACACTGTGCATGTATTGGCTGTGGACATATTCTTCAATGACCAGTACAGCCTATGATCGGAACGCGGACGGCAAGGACGATGTTGTCTATGAGTATAAGGGGCAATTCCCATGGGCTGCCAACTTGGATAATGATTTTGATGGGTATTTCGAGACGGCGCTTTTCTACAACCAAGCTGGTGAGGTCATTCGTACGGAAATCGATCGCGGTCGGGCCGGACGGCCGGATCTGATTGAATACAATGCACTGGGAAGACTTGACTCGGTTGAATTTATTGACCGAACCACAGGCAGAGTCAAAAAGCGCATGTATTATAAGTTAGATGCTAAAGTGCGTGAGGAGATCGATGAAGATGGCGACGGCAAGTTTGAGCGGGTTATTGAGTTTGATGAGTTCGAAAATCCCAAGTGATAAGCAATCGCCGTTACTCCGTCTCCGGCAGTTCTTCTTTGTAATCCACCAGCAAGCACTGGCCTTCGCTCGGGAACCGTCCGGGATCGAATAGTTCCACCATCATGCTTCTTAAAAATCTTGCCTGACCTAACGATCAGCAAGTCCGAGCATCGTTTTCCAGCGGTCAACGTACGTCCAATCGATGCGTAAGTCCGCCTGGCGTGCGCGGATTTTCTCCAAATCGGCACGATCCTGGAGTCGTCCCGCCACC
The DNA here is from genome assembly GCA_014055465.1 of Nitrospira sp. CR1.1. Lineage (NCBI taxonomy): Bacteria > Pseudomonadati > Nitrospirota > Nitrospiria > Nitrospirales > Nitrospiraceae > Nitrospira > Nitrospira sp. CR1.1. Next base: position 493,802 of record WIAF01000001.1, on the reverse strand, counting down.
ATCTTGAGGATGACGAGATCCTCGATCGCCAGCATCGGGACTTGGAGCGCGCCGAAGGGGACCGTGTGTCTGCGCTCCAGTGCGGTTCGAAGATAGGCCGAGTCTGCCAGGAGGAAATCGATCACGACTTCCTGCTCGGAGCGGATTCCCACAATTCGCCAAATCGAGATCCCCTGAAAGACCATAGGGCTCGGATGGATGATGGTGGAGTCGAAGAGGGATGAGACGAGCGCCTGTATCTGTTCGCGTGAAGGCGGATCCAGCAGAATAAGGAGGTCGATATCGGTCGTGGCTCGAGGCTCAACCAAGGCGCTGTAGGCCCAGCCCCCGGCCAGCGCATAGGCCACCTCGCGTCGGTTGAAGTCGGTGATGAGGTCGGAGAACGCTTGGACTAGGATTGGCTCTGCCGCCATGCCTGCTCTTTGGCCAGTCGAATTTCGTGCATGACCTGCGTGATTCCCTCGCCCGCGCCCGGTACGTCCCGTTGCTCGATCACGGCTTGACGCAAGGCCAGCCCCAACTCCGTCAGTTCGATCGTGCGGCGCAAATTGTCGGCAATCCGTATGTTGTCTGGGGATGGGGGTGATGGTGGCATAGACGGGGCTCCGAGCAAAAACGGACTCTGAAAGAGAGTCTACTTGACGACTTGCTGGGGAGCAAGCAGGAAGGCGCGCTCTGCCCGTGTTCTCTCTCGAAGAGGGAGTGTAGGGGACAATGATGGGAGATCAACAAGCCCGGATGGGGTCAGCGGTCAGGCTTATGAATACAGCCGACCGACGATCTGAGTAAAGTTGAAGAGCATCGCGTTTGCGCGCGTGTAGGCGGCGTGGCCGTAGTAATGGTCGCGGACGTTGGTTGAGCTCGTGCAGTCTTTGTAATCGACGAGCAGACACTGTCCCTCGCTTGGAAAGCGGGTGGCGCGGCGGGCGCATTCCACCCAGCGTTCGAAGCCGTCGTAAGGTTCTAGCAATTCCCACACCGCTTTATTGGCGGCTTTGGCGCTCTCGGCTGGCAGGGCATCGCTTCCGGCCACGGCCAGTTCCTGCACGTAGTCGCCGCCCCAAGCGATCGGCATCTCGACGGTGATCTGCGGCAGGTCCATTTTGGAGAGCCAGGTTTTCCCGTCGGTGCGCAAATTGCGATGGTTCACGATGTGGAGCAGCTTGCCGATGCCGGAGGGGTCCCATCCGTACCTTACCGGCGTGCCAAAGGTGACGATATCGAGGACTGCGCCATTGAGCAAGGTGCCATTGGTCAATAACGGGTCGAGGCGCTGAATGGCCTGCGCATCCGGTCCCTGCGGGTTCGCAGCGAGGAGCAAATCGAACAATGCTTTCCGTCCGGTGATCGGTGAGGGACAGAGAAGATTAGTGGCCAGCGCGAGCACGAGACCGGACTGCCCATGGGCTTGAATCAGAATGCGATCCCCGGGGCCCAACCGTTGTTCACTCACCAAGGCGCGCAGATGGTCCAAGAGACGGCAGGCGGCCAGGGCGCGGCCGAGATGATGGTGTTCGCTGGACCAGAGTTCGCGTACGCAGGCAATGGGTTTGGCAACGTCCTGGTTGAGAGCTTTGCGGCACCGCTCCACGATCGGTGCGGTGAAATTGCCTGCGTCGCCGATCTGACTGTCGAGCAGCGTTTTGGTTGCCTCGTCATTCGCCAGCGGCGGTTTCATTCCGCCAGGAAGCGGTGTGATGCCGTTGCTGCCTTCCCGCATGAACGAGAGGAGTGAATCCAATCCGGAGATGCCGCGCGAATACCCGCGCTTGAGGCCGCCCACTTCGTCGAGACGCCCTAAACCAAAGACGTCGGTGCCTGGGATAGCCCCATGCAGGAAGACGATAAGCCGCACTCCGGCTTGCGATAACTTCTGTCCGGCCTGGCCCATGGCTGCTTGCCAGGCGGGCGAATCCACGTCAGGCGGCGGTGTCCAGTCCGCATAGGTCAGGCGGTCGCCCGGATTCTTCCTGGAGAGTTCGTCATGCTGGAAATTGTTTTCAATCGGCATGGGAAGATTGTCTTACCCGAAACGCAGTCCGAAGTTCAATGGAGGGAATGGCGCGGAAGCCGGATGCGCTCAATGACGGGGTGCCGATTCGGCGGCGGGCGGCGGGTGGAGTGTGGTTTTCGGCATGACGGCTACGGCTGTGCAGATCTTCGCTTCGTTGTCGATGCGGCGATCGATGATCGTGACTCCTTGCAAATATTCCTGAACGATTTCCTCGCGCACGATTTCGATATCCTGTTCCGCTTCGCGACCGGTGCGTTCGCGCAGGCGGTCGGTGGCATGTTCCTTCACCTGGACCCGGATTTGCTTGGCAATGTCAGCCCGGGCGGCCAACTCGGACACTCGCTGACAGACGAGCGTTCCTTTACTCAGATCGCCTTGGCCCTGTCCAATCAGGAACTGGTCGGCGTGGTAGGAGGGTGAGGTCTCGCGCTGTGGCCGGTCCCTGTGTTCTGGCGCGTGAAGCTGTTGGAAACGTTGTTCGGCATGGGCGCGAACGTCTTCTGTGGTGGATTCCGCCGCCGTAGCGGATGTGGCCAACAGCAGAGTGCAAGCCATGCCTAGTGCCATCTGAATGTGCCCCGATGTCAGCGGCATGGCTATTTTCCCCCGTGATTGGTGTGAGTGGAACTGCTGGGCGGATCGGAGTCTGGAGACGGGACGGGTTGCGTCTGCTGAATGACCGGCGGGCGCCGCCCTCGAGGGGCCGCGTCCGGTGTGATAGGAGCCGGAGGCGATGGGATGCCGCCTCCGGCGCGGTAGGTGTGCAACGTCAGAGGACGTGGTGGACTATTTGGCGCCGGGATCTGTCGATAGGTCGGCATCATGCTGCGGTCCTGGACGGACGGTGAGGTTCCCGGTCTGGGATGGACTTGGATGATAGTCGTGCTGTTGCTGGGTTGCGGCGGTTGTCCTGATGGATTGGGCAGCAACGGATTGAGTTGGTAGACAGTTGAGAGCTGCTTGGAATCAGCGGGCGGAGCAGTGCCTGGCTGAGCCGGTTGTTGCGGCACGACAGAGTATCTCGGCAAAAATGGCACGGTATGCGGCACGGGTGGCTGTCGAGGTTGGGGTGGCGCCGGTGGTGATGTGGCTCCCACGGTCTGAAGAGCGAGTGCGAGGTGGGGATTATTCGGGTTCAAGCGGCCTGCGATGCCAAGCAGGGCTTGGACGTGAGCCATCCCCGCCGAGGGGTACGGTTGCGCGAAGGGGGCGATCAACACCCAGTCTGTCCAGGCCTGCGCCACCATCGCGTCCGCTTCGGCTCGATTGAGCAGGTCGGCGCGTTGCTGGTGCAGTGTTCGGGTTTGCTCCGATGAATTCGCGCGGGCGAGCGCCTTATTGGCGCCGTCGAGTTGCTGGTGGAGTTGATCGACATCCTCTTTGAGCGCGAGCAACTCCTGCCGTACGTCCTCATTCTGTTTCAGCGTGGTGATGGCCTGCGCCGCCTCTTCGCTATCCACCTGCGCGTTGAGGGTGACGAGGATCACCACGACATCTCCATCGAGCCGGGTGTCCACGTGCTGATCGAGCACCAGCACCAGTCCCGCCGTGTAGCTGCGAAGTTCGTCCCGGGTGACGTCCAGATCCCGGACGACGGTGACACTCTCAAGATAGGACGCGACCTGTTCCAATGCCTGTTTTTTCGCCTGCTCCGTGGCGAGGCGGATCGCGTCGATCCTGGTTTCCCGGTCGGTCATCCGATGTTCTCCGGTTGCCGTCACGAAGCGAATGTCGGCGTGACTGGGGGTGGGACAGGTCAGGGAGAACAAGAGGCTCAGTGTGACCAGGCCGAGCAGGGGCGCGAAGCCCCGGGTCCGTGGAAGCTCGCTGGCCGGGGAGCGGGAATCGCTAGAAGGACGGTTGTCGGACATGGCGGTGCCCCGCTGCAAGAAGGGGTTCGGGAGACGGGATATCACATGCCCAATCCCGATTGGCTCAGGATACCATCGAATCCTCTCAGGCGCTATGGAGGGCTGGGGTCCGTGCCTTGCCTTCCCGGAAAACAGCGTGCTAAGGTATTTTTTCTGCGCTTTATAAATCGATTGTCTGGTGAGGCATCTCATGAGTTTCATCCGCAATATTTCATCCGCCTCGGTCGGGTGTTGCCTGGCCATTGTCCTGAGCCTGACCGTCCTGGCCTCGTTCTCTCCCTCGGTAGTGTTGGCTGCACGGGACGCGGGAGATACTGTTCCGTCCTCCGCGCAGGCAGGGCCAACGGAGTATGTCATTCTGTTTGTTTTGGAAGGGTTTGGCCAGGAATCGTTAAAGAGCGGCGTGATGCCGGTTCTGTCCTCTCTGGTGAAAGATGGGGCGGTCACCTGGGCGGCCACGGCAGTTTCGCCTGCGCGACGGTTACCGACCATGGCCTCGCTGGTGACGGGGATGCCGGTGGCCAAGCATGGCATCACCTGGAATGTTTTTGAATTCAGCCGTGGATATCCGCGCGCCCCGACGGTGTTTGATTATCTCGATTTGAGCGGCGGCCGGGACAGCGCCATCTTCTACATGGACGAATCTCTGTATCAGCTCGCCAAACCGGAACCCTATACGGATTATCAAATGTGCGGGCCGCTGAGAGCCGAGTGCAACCCCGACCGGTTGGTCGGCTATGTGCGTGATTATTTCAAGAAAGCTACGAGCGGATCTGGGCATGGTCACGCCATTCCCTCGTTGCCGCATCTTCTGGTCGTGCATTTGCCTGTTCCCGGGCGTGTTGGGGAGGCGCAAGGCTGGAAGTCGGCCGCGTATAAAGATGCGTTAAAGGCTGTGGATAAGGCGATGGGGACCGTGCTCGATCTATATCGTGACCTCGGCCTGATGAAACGGACGACGGTCTTTGCCACCTCGCTCAGCGCCTTCGGGGAAACGCAGTTTTCTTCCGGTGAGATGTCTGCCGATCAAGCGAATGCCGTTCCGGTCGTGCCTTGGATCGCGTCAGGCGTCGGCATTAAGGCCGGGTACGCGATTCGTCAGCCGGTGTCAATTATCGATACGGGCGCAACCGTCATGCGCGCCCTCGGACTGGCGACCTATACCGAATGGGAGAGTCATCCGGTCGAGGAAATTTTCAAGACCGCGTTCACGGCTGCTCCTGTCACCCCACTTCTGCAATAATAGAGGACCGATGCGTATCTTGTCGCAAAGATCTTTCATTGGGCGGCAGACTTTTACCTGGATCCTCGCATTATCATGCGCCGTGCTCGCCGGAAATTCTGAACGGCTCCTGGCGGCCGGTCCGCCGCCCGCCTATACCAAGGAACATACCATCACGATCGACCCGACTCCCTTAGTGCCCCAATCGTGGTGGCAGGTGCCGGGCATTACGCCATCGCTCTGGATATTGGATCCGGAAACATCTGATGCGTACCGGACGACCGAAACGCGTGAGTTACAGCTCAAGCCGGGACAATATAAGTTCATCAGTTTTACCTTCGACTTCCCCTTCACGGTGAGTTTGGACGGGAAACTGGAATACTCCAAGTCACTCGATCAATGTGTGGCGGGCCGCGGGACTCAGACCCTGGTGGTACGGTGCAAGCGCACCTATCCTCATGGCGGTCAACGTGATGCCTATTACGGGAATAGTGAGGTGAGTGATGGCACAGGCGCTCGATGATCTGCTTGATTCCCTTGAAGATCCGGATGATGCAACCCGTGAAGAAGCGGTCAAAGCCCTGGCGCAGTTGGCGGACCCGATCACCCTGGATGCGCTGATTGGCGCTTGCGGCGACGAATATTGGTGCGTGCGCACGCGGGCCGGCTGGGGCGTCGCCAAGATCGGTGGGCCGAAGGCGATCGAAGCGCTGATCGCGTTGTTTAATGATCCCATCATGGAAGTCCGCAACGAAGCGGTCGCAGCCGTGGTGTCACTGGGCGCGGGTCAGATGGATCGGCTCCTTACGGCGATGAAGGACGAGCGGTGGCGTGTCCGGGAACATTCGGCAAAGGCCTGCGGTGATCTTCGCGATTCACGTGCCGTCGACGCATTGATATTTGCCTGTCGGGATCGCGACGGCGCTGTCAAGAGTGCGGCGGCGGAAGCCTTGGGAAAAATCGGCGACGCGAAGGCGATTCCTGCCTTGATCAAGCTGTTCCGGGATTCCTCGAAGATCGTGCGTGAGACCGCCGGCATTGCGCTGGTCGCGATTGGACAGCCATCAGTCGATCTACTCCTTGAAACGATGAAGGACAAGGACTTCGTCGTGCGCTGCCATGCGGCTCGAGCGTTGGGCGGCATGACGACGGACTATCAAATCGGCAAAAGCTGGGTGAGGGAGCCGCGCGTCGTGGATGCCTTGATCGAGGCCTTAAAAGATCCGGACCGGGCCGTGCGCGAAGATGCCACGATTGCCTTGGGAATGATCGGTGATCCCCGGGCCATCGATGGACTGCTGGAGGCCATGAAAGACGGCGCTGTGAAGCGGCATGCTATTGCCTCGCTCGGAATGATCGGTGACCCGCGCGCCCTCCCTGCCGTGTTGGCGGCCCTCAAAGGGAAAGGTGTTCGCCAGGATGGGACACCGACCCCCGGATGTATCGTCAGCGAAGATGCGTTTATCAAAGAAGCGGCCGCGACCGCACTCGGACATTTCCGCGATCCCCGTGTGATCCCCGATCTCATCATGCTGTTGAAGGATGGGGTGTTGCGCGAGAAGGCTGCCGCAGCGCTGGTGTTGATCGGTGATTCGGCCATCGAGCCGCTGATTTCTTTCCTGTACGATCCGAAGGCCTCGGAGGTCGAAGCCGAAGGCGAGCGGGTGCTGTCCTACGCGTCTGTCCGATTGACTGCGAAGGATTCTCTGCGGTTACTGGTCGTGGAAACGCTGGAGCACCTGGGATGGACACCTCCCGATGAGGAGACCTCGGTGGACTCCAGTCAGGCCGACAATCTTCGTGTCGATCGTCCGCTGGGAGATATCGGTCGCTTCGGTCCGAGCGGAGATTTCGCGAAAGGATCGGTGCGGTAATCCTCGGCGTTCTCTCACGGGGGGTCTGGCCTGTTGAGAGCTTCCGACGCGCCCGCGTCTCTTCTCCTCCGTTTCGACCAGCTGCGTGGGATGGTGCGATGTCAGGTCGTAGGGCCAACCCGCGTTGACCCCTCAAAAAATGCTGTGTTAAGGTCGATGGCCTCACCAGAGGCCGAGGCGCCATGGCCGACACTGTCAGTGAACAGATCGCAGCCCTGTCGGATGAAGATTGGGCCATTCGCGAGGAAGCGGCGACCCTGCTGGGCGCCCTGAAAGATGCGCGGGCCGTACTGCCGCTGACGAACGCGCTGCGCGATACCGATCGCGCGGTCCGCGAAGCTGCAGTCGGGGCCCTTTCATCGCTCGGATCCGTCTCGGTTCCAGCCTTGGCGGGCTGTTTGACCGATCCAGCCTTGCAGGTGCAAGAAGCGGCATCGGCCATTCTGGCTTCCCTGGCTGATGCGCGAGTCTTGGCGCCGCTCATGAAAGCCCTGGGCAGTCGCGATTGGATTGTGCGCATGCACGCGGCAAAGGGCTTGGGACGGATCGGCGACCCGGACGCGGTTCCTGCCCTGATGCCGCTGCTGCAAGACAAGGTCAAGGCCGTCCGCGAGGAGGCTTCCAGTGCGCTGGCCGCCATTGGCGTTGCGGCGATGGCAGGGTTGATTGAGGCCCTGCAGCATGATGACTGGCTGGTGCGCCTCCATGCGGTGGAGGCATTGGGGAAGCTGAAGTCGCCGGACTCCGTCGAGCCCTTGTTGCGGACCTTGTTCAATGAACGGGACTCGGCGATTCGCGAAGATGTGGTCCGGGCGCTGGGCGTGATTCGAGACGGGCGCGCGGTGGATTATCTGGTGGCGGTGATGAAGGAGCCAGGGTTACGGCTCTTGGCAGTCGAAGCCCTCGGTCATATCGGCGACCGCCGGGTGGTGCCAATTTTGCGGCGGGTTGTCGAGGGGGTACCGCTGGGTGAGCCGAGAAGTTCGGCCACACCCTGCGCCGAAGGCTGGACGGACGAGATGGCCACGATGGGGATGGCGGCCCGTGCATTAGGGATGATCGCCGATGCGGTGGCGATTCCTTCGCTCATCGTGGCCTTGCGGAATACCATTACCCGGTCGGAAGCCGCTACGGCCCTGACGAAATTCGGACCGGCGGTGATCCCGTCTCTCCTGCCCATGCTGGCGAACGAGCAGGATGAAAATATCCGGTATCACGTTCGGGAAACGCTCACGGCGGTTGGGTGGCGCGCCGGGCGAGTCTAAACATGATCCTGTGCTGATCGAGCGAGGGCGCGGTTTCGGAAACGCGCTTCAGCCTAGGCAAGTAACACAATCTCGATCTGCGCAATTCTTTTACGATGTCCAAAGAGTCGATCGACACCTTAGTCTCCGAGTTGACGCACGAGGAAGAGTGGCGGCGGATGCGAGCCACGGCGGCTTGCCTGGCCGGCGGTCCTCGGGCGGTCCACGCCTTGACGCAGGCGCTGCGGACAGGCGATGTGCCTCTTCGTGTGGAAGCGGCGGCGATGTTGGCGCGCATCAAAGATCCGGCTGCGGGCGTTGCGTTGGTCACGTTGATTCGGGATCCTGAAGAGACGGTGCGGCAGGCCGCGTTTGCCGCACTTGAGCAGATGGCCGGCAATTTGGACGACAACACTGCGGCGGGGTTGGTGCGCAATCTTCACGAGTCGCCCGATGAGGATGTGCGTCATCGCGTTCGGCAGCTCTTGGGCGTGATTCCCAATGCGATCACGCCGTTGTGTGAAATGTTGAGCCACCCGGCTGCGGAGGCGCAAACGACGGCCGCGACCATTCTCGAACATCTGCTCGACCCGCGTTCAGCCGATGGATTGATCGACGCCATGGCCTCCCCAGCGGTCCGCGAAATCGCCGTGCGGACATTGAAGAAGCTGAGCGCCATCCGGGAACGGATCGATGCGACGTTTAATGCGTTGCGTGATGTGGAGGGCGCGAGCGAACGCGAGGAAGCCCGCATGGCCACGGTGATGGATCTCCTGGGGATCGGGCGGCCTGCGGTTGAGATTCTCATCGAGTATCTTGAGGACGACGATTGGCTCATCCGTGAAGCCGCCGCGGATTTGCTTGGGAAAATCGGTGACGTGCGCGCGGTGGAACCGTTGATGAAACGGCTGCAGAAGGATAAGGATACCGGAGTGAAGGAGTATGCCGTGAAGTCGCTAGGGCTGATTGGCGATCCGCGTCCGGCACAATTGTATATTGAAGCGATCCCGATCCGGCCCTTGCGAGTGATGGCCATCGAGGCGCTGGCGAAAATCAAAGATGTCGAGGTCTTGCGTCCGTATAACGAGCTGTTCAACCGGTTGCGAAGCGATCGGGACGGCATCGTGTCGTACAGCGCCGGCCTTATTGCGGACAAACTTGCGGCACTCGAGGGTGAACAGCCGGTCGGGCAGGAGGAAGCGGACGATCATGAGTGATGCCGAGCGAATTGCACAATTGATAGCGGCGTTGCGCGACGACAATGAGGCGTTGCGGGACCATGCGATGGCGAGTCTCGGACAGATGGGGATTGAGGCCGTTCCTCAATTGATTGGCCTGATGGCGGACGAGGACGTGGTCATTCGTGAAGCGGCCGCGACGGCGGTGGTGCGCATCGGCCCCGTTGCGTTCGATCAGCTGTTGGAGGCCTTGCGAGACGATGAATGGGCGATCCGCGAACAGGCCGCGAACGCGCTCGGACGGTTCCGCGATCCCCGCGCCGTCGATCCCCTGATGGCGGCGCTCAAGGATAAGGATGGAGCCGTCAGGACCGCGGCGGTGTGGGCACTGGAGCGTATCGGCGACTCCCGGGCGACGCCTGGATTGATTGACGCGCTGGGTGACGGCACGGTGCGTGAAGATGTCGCGCGGGTGTTGAAGAAAATCGGCGACACCAGGGCGGTCGATGCATTGATCGGCGGTCTCTTGGGACCTAATTGGATGGTTCGGCGTCATGCGGCAGAGGCGCTCGGAAAGATCGGCGACCCGCGCAGCGCCGAGGCCTTGATCCAGTCCCTGCAGGATGAGGACTGGCTTGTCCGCCGGAATGCCGCTGAATCGTTGGCGCGACTCGGGGCCAAGCAGGCCATCGAGCCGCTGCTCCCTCTTTTGGAAGATGAAAATACGATGGTGCAAGAGACCGTCGAAGGTGTTCTCGCAAGTTTGGGATGGAAACAGGCGACCTCGTCATAACCCGATAAAGGAACTCTACTATGGCAGAAGAAGCACCGGTAAAACTGATTCAAATCGGACCGAAGGGCGGCCCCAAGAAAGACGGATTCAACCTGGTGACGGAGCGGGTCGTGGCCGTCAATCCGGAGGCAAAACAGTTGGAAGTCGAACTGTTGGCCTATGACGGGAAAACGGTTGTGTTGGATGTCGGGGAAGAAGCCCTCGAAGAGTTCCTCAAGATCAAGCCGGGCGACGGGGCCACGATTCGTGTGGTGGAAGAAGGCGGCAAGCGCGTGGCCAAGAGCTTCCGGATTCGCGCGAAAGATCCGAACGCCGCCAAAGCCGACGCGATGCTGATCGATTTGAAGGATTCGCACTGGCTCAACCGTAAATATGCGGCGGAAGTCCTGGGCGACTTGAAGGATCCGCGCGCGGTGGTGCCTCTGGTCGAAGCCCTCACCGATGAAGTGGGCGATGTGCGGCAGCGGGCCTATGATTCGTTGATTAAGATCGGCGGGTCGGCTGTTCCCCCGCTCGTGCCGCTGCTGGTGGCCGAGGAAGACGATGTGCGTCAGTCGGCGACAGAAATTATCCGGAAGATCGGCAAGCCGGCGGTCGAGCCTCTCGCCACGGCGCTGGCGGAGGCAGACGACCGCTTGAAAACCAAGATCATGAAGGTGCTCGACCGGATGGGTTACAAGCCGAAGGCAAAAGAAGGGGCACAGCCAGAACCGGCAAAACTGCTCAGCTAGCGGTGGCCGCCCGGCCGCCGGTTAGGCGGCCGGATTCTTGGTGGGACGACCGACTGAGACGTGGCGGAAGCCGTAGGGGACGACCCGGTCCGACTCGTAGGTGTTGCGAAGGTCCAGCAGCAACGGCTCCCGCATCGCCTTCTTGAGCCGCTCGAAATCGAGATTTCTGAACTGGTTCCATTCAGTCATGACAATGAGGCCGTCGGCCCCTTCCGCAACGTCATACGTGTCCTGGCAGGGGACCATCCCTGGTAGCAGTTTCACCGATTCTTCCATCGAGGCCGGGTCGTACGCGCGGATCTTGGCGCCTTCCTTCATCAACTCGCTCAAGATCGTCAACGAGGGCGCTTCCCGCATATCGTTCGTGTTGGGTTTGAAGGAGAGGCCCAACACGCCGAGCGTTTTCCCTTTGACCCCTCCGCACGCATCCTTGACCTTCTCGACCATTCGCAAGTGCTGTTCGTAGTTCACCTTGGCTGCAGCGCCGGCAATCTGAAACGGATACCCGACACGTTCACCGGTCTGGACCAGGGCCGCGAGGTCTTTCGGAAAGCAGGATCCACCGAACCCGGGTCCGGCATGCAGAAATTTGTTGCCGATGCGGTTGTCGAGCCCCATGCCCTTGGACACCAACTGGACGTCCGCTCCCACCTTTTCGCACACGGTTGCAATTTCGTTGATAAATGAAATTTTGACGGCGAGAAATGCGTTGGAGGCATATTTGATCATCTCAGCGGTTGGAATGTCGGTGACCACGATCGGCGTTTCGAGCAAGTAGAGGGGGCGATACAGGTCTTTCATGATCGCGACGGCCTGCTCGCTGTCCGCGCCGATGACCACGCGGTTGGGGCGCATAAAATCTTCAATGGCGGAGCCCTCCCGCAGGAATTCCGGATTGGACACGATGTCGAACCGGAATCGGCCGGTTTGGTTGGCTTTAATCACTTCGCGCAATTTTTCGCCGGTGCCGACGGGGACAGTCGATTTGGTGACGATGACCTTGTACCCGGTCATATTCTTCGCGATCCCGCGTCCCACCTCTTCCACGTACGATAAGTCGGCTGACCCGTCCGATTTCGGAGGCGTTCCGACGGCGATGAAGATGACAAGGGCTTTGTCGACGGCCTTGGCGACATCAGTCGTGAAATGGAGCCGGTCTTCCTTGATGCCTTTGGCAACGAGTTCGGTGATGCCGGGCTCAAAAAATGGCACTTCCCCCTTTTCGAGTTTGGCAATCCGTCGCGCGTCCGTGTCCATACAGGTGACGTTCACGCCGAATTCTGCGAAGCAGGCCCCGGTGACCAAGCCGACATAGCCCGTTCCAATCACGCTGATATGCATGGATGCATCTCCTCTTTAAGAAAAGCCGAGAACCGTGGGTGAGAATTCGTGTAGAGTCGGTAGTATAGCAACGCCTGCCAAAGCGAGCAATCTTCTCGCAGGTTTTTGCGGTTCGTGCCAAATGACGCAGCGCGGGATGAATTGCAGATTGTGGCGTACTTGAGTAGAATTCGGCCCTCTTTGCAGGAGAAGACGCGTGGTGGTTGCAGGCGGGCCCATCCAACGACCGTTGGCCATGATGATGCGTCCCATCACGAAGACGGTGCGACCGGATGATTCGTTATTGGTTGTCGCGCAGCAATTGCGCGATGCCCGGGTCGGGGCGCTGCTCGTTGCTGATCATGGCGACTACGTGGGGATTGTCAGCGAGGCCGATCTTGTCCGCAAAGCCATGGCCAGCGGAGCGGCGTCCGAGCAGGTGACGGTTCGCTCGGTGATGAGCGCCCCGATCATGACGATCGATATCGCCCAATCCGCGCATGAGGCGAGTGATGTGATGGCCGAACGAGGAATTCGGCATCTGGTGATTACCGAAGAAGGGCGTGTGGTCGGAATGATTTCGGTGCGCGATCTGCTCCGATATTTCAAAAATTGGGGGACCTTGTAAAATGGTGTGGTCCCACACCCGCTGCCGATGCGTCTCCTCACTGTGTCCCGCGGTCTTTTGTCGATGATGGCACAAAGACCTGCTTCCGTTCCCATTTCCCGGCTCTTTTTGCTCATTACGGCGCTCGTGACCGGCGCTATCGTGATGGCGCTTGAAATTTTAGGCAGCCGCTTGCTGGCTCCTGTGTTCGGAAATTCCCTCTTCGTGTGGGGGGCATTGATCGGGATCATTCTGGCGGCCATGAGTTCGGGCTATGCCTTCGGCGGCTGGGCCTCGGATCGGTATCGCGTTGCGGCGGTCCTGGCTTGGCTTCTCCTTGGATCCGGCGCCTGGACGTTATTGATGTCCTGGATGGGGCAGGGCGCCATTTTCAAAGTCGCCAAAATGGTCGAGGATCCGCGATGGGGCCCAAGCCTCGCGGCATGTGTGTTGCTGGCTCCTCCGGCGTTCGGCTTGAGCGGAGTGATGCCCGCATTGCTTCGGTTGGCCGTCGTGGACATGGGATACCTCGGGCGCCGTACCGGCAGCATGATTGCGTTATCCACCGTCGGCAGCTTGGCGGGGACCTGGGGAACCGCGTTTTTTCTCCTTTCTTGGTTGGGAACGCAGACCCTTGTGGCCACGCTGGGGATGATTCAACTGGCGCTGGGGTTGCTATGGTTGCGACAAGGCAGCGGGAAGGTCACGAAATTGACTGGTTTGTTCATGACCGGCGCGCTCATGCTGGGATGGCAATTGTTCGGTCAGGCCCCTCCAGTTGCGGGATTGGTGTATCAGGAGGATAGTCCCTATCAGCAAGTCCGTGTGCGCGACGATGATCTGTTTCGCTATCTGGTCCTCGACCGTACCTGGCATGCGGTGATGTGGCGGTCGGATCCCACGGCCCTGTTTCTTCCCTATAGCCAACTCATGGTAGCGGCGGTTGCGCTGGCTCCGGAGCCCAAACGAGGGCTCATTTTGGGACACGGCGGTGGGTCGTTGGCGAAGTGGCTCGCTCAAGTCTGGCCTGAGTTGGAATTGGATGTCGTCGAATTTGATCCCGTCGTCGTGCGAATGGCGGAACAGTATTTCGAATACCATCCTCCCGCCAATCACCATGTGTCCGTGAAAGATGCCCGCGTGTTTCTGCGCGATACAAAGGCGACCTATGACGTGATTTGGGTCGACGCGTTTGCCCGGCATCTCATTCCCTTCCATTTGACCACGGTCGAGTTCTTTTCAGAGTTGCGTGGCAAGCTGAATCCCAACGGTGTGTTGGCTCTCAATCTGGCCTCTTCAGGAGAAGGAGGCGATCTGCAGCGTGCGAGTGCAGTCGTGCAGACGTTGAAGAGCTCGTTTCCCTCCATTGAATCGTTCGGAGTGAAGGGGCCGTGGCGTGCCCATCAGACGACGGCGGAGAATCTTATTTTCTTTGGCGGCGGCCCGATCGATATGATGTCGTATGACGAATTCGTGAAGCGTATTCAAATGCAGGTCGAGGCTCGGCGATTACCTCCTGAAGCGATAGCCCTGCTGGCCTCGCGACGTACTGCTCCCTGGTCGCCGGGCCTGACATTGACGGATGACTACACGCCATATGATCTACTGATTGGATCCCATGTGGTCGAAATGCCACCGGAGGGCAGCGCGTTGCCGTAAACATTTGAAATACCGTGCTGAATGACGGATTGTTGCTCAGGATTCTCAGAAAATTTCCCGCCTGGAGACGCCCGCTGACGGTCCAAGAACTTTCTTGCTTCCTTTTTAATCCCTATGCTATAAGGTTTCCCTCATCAGCCTTTTATTTAGGACATTTCCGAGCAGTGTGTGCTAGCCTCCGGGGCGCGGTGTCTAGCAGAGGTTCAGAGCGCGGCGGTCATTATTCACCAACCTAATCGCATCTCTTCTTAATCTCTTTAAGGAGGTAGGTCATGGGCAAGACGATGGTAGCAGTATTCTTTGGCCTGGTCATGTTAATGGCTGGGGCATCCGGCGCATACGCGTTGCAAGCTGGCGGTGTCGAGGTCGGCGATTTGGATACCGGCTCCGTGGTCGGTCAGCCGTTTAAAGAATTAATTGTGGATGCGGAATTGTACGCTGTGGAGATCGGGAGCTTGAAGGCCTGGTATCCGCCGGTGACGGTGATCGATTTTAAAATTCGCCCGGGACGTCCGGTCGTGCTGAAGGTGACGAATAACTCTTCGAGCGAGCATGGATTTCAAATGACCGATCCGGTCAACGCGGCTTCTCCGTTTGTGATGAAGGCTGAAGTTGTGCTGAAGCCGGGCGAAACCAAGTATATCGGTGTACCGACCAGCGACATGTTCAATGCGACGCAGGGAAACACGCTGACCTATCGCTGCCATTTGCACCCGGCTCACGTCGGTGGCAAGCTTGTCATGATCAAGTAATCCGCCCCATAAAGGTAGGAATTGCAACGCCCCGTTTGCAGTGATGCAGACGGGGCGTTGTTGTATCTGGCGCGGAAGGTGGTACGAAACAGACTCGCCTAGACTTCCTGCTCTTTTTGACATTCTGCCGCAGTATCCAGCGGAATGTTTTGAATGCCTTGAAGTCGCCCTTCCACGATCAACAGCAGGAAGCGATTCTCCGTCGGCGGTGTCTGCCGTCGGTCTGTCACGATAGCATTCATATCCACGATCATTTCGTCGCCGTCTTGTTGGGTGTCGTTCACGACCCAGAAATGACTGGCTGCATCAGGGAATTGTTTTGTGACGAACCTTTCGATGATGGTGCCGATATCGCCCATGTCGGTCATGGCCTGGGAGGGTAGCGGAGCGATGACGAGGACGGCTAAGAACGCGAGGCGAGAGAAGCATTTCATGTGTACCTCCCGTCGAGAGGGTAGCCAATGGATGAATGTCGCGGGGCCGCGTGAGGGGACGAGGTGGCCTGCGCAGGCGACAGTTCTCTTAAAGTCTACAGCGGTCGACTGCCGAAAGCCAGGGATGTCTCCGTTGTTGCACCGCTGCTTCGTAGCCCAAACAGCGAAGGCTCCCGGAGGAGCCTTCGTGGCGCCGCGCACATGTGCCGAAATCTAATTAGTTGCGGACGCCGCTCCAAACTTTGGCCGGATCAATTTCTTTGTCCGGATTCAACGATTTGGCTTTCTCCAGCAATACGTCAGTCGCCTCCGGATAGGCCGGATCGGCAATGCAACAGTTGTCCACCGGGCAGACAGCCGCACATTGCGGCTCGTCAAAGTGCCCGACGCACTCGGTGCAACGATCATGAGTGATGACGTAAATATTATCACCGACTCCTTGCCCGTCTCCGACGTGGTTGCCCTTGCCTTCAGCATCGCTTCGCGTTTCGAAAATGGCTTCATTGGGACATTCTGGCAGGCATGCCCCGCAGGAAATACACTCATCGGTGATCAGAAGCGCCATGGCCTATGCCTCCTTCGCAGTTCCTTTAATGACGGATAAGATGTTGACAATTTCGTGCCGCCGCGACCATAGTTCGCGGCGAAACAGGTCCGCATTCTATGCCGGCGTTCTTCGGCAAGTCAACAGAATGAGCCTTGGGAAGAAGGCCTAGCACTCGGCAAGTCATGGGGCTTTGGGCCCAATGTACATGCGGCTCTGCGCAGGTACGACTACATAAGGATGCATCCATGTCCGACTGCATTTGGTTATGGTGACGCGCGCGAGCGGCTCTGAATCGGAACAGCGTCGCAAAAAAATTGTCACGTTTGTGCTCTTAGTGATCCTGCTGATCAGTGTGAGCCTGTTTCTCGGTGGGCCGAAGGAATCCGAGGTCATCATCGTGGAGTTCCCGAACGGGAAGACGATGGAAACGGAAGTGGCCAGCACGCCGGAAAAGCTGCTGTTCGGTCTCGCCTTTCGGGAAGGATTGCCAGCCGATACGGGGATGCTTTATATCTTTGAGGCGACGGGAGCGCATCGTGTGGCGACTCGTCAGTTCCGCTTTCCTGTAGATATGTTCTGGGTAGATGAGAGTCATCATGTGGTGCAGATTCTAGAGCAGGTGCAGCCTTGCGCCCAGGATCCTTGTCCATTCTACGGTCCTCCGCCTGAGCCGATTCGGTATTTGATCGAGGCGGAGGCGGGGTACGCGAAACGCGCGGGGATTACGACCGGGATGGAACTGAAGTTTACGCTTCGGATGTAAGAGGAAGAAGGGGAGTTGGAATCGCTTATGGAAGGGTTTCAGTGTGTGGCCAAGGTTGAGGACATTCCTCCTGGCCAGGTCAAAGTCGTCAAGGTGAATGAGCGTGCCATTGCGGTGTTCAATATCGAGGGGCATTTTCATGCCATCTATAATTCGTGCCCTCATGAAGGTGGCCCGCTCAATAAGGGCCGCGTGAAAGGGCATGTCGTCTCCTGTCCCTGGCACGACTTGGCCTTTGATGTTCGAAATGGGCAAGGGACGGACGGCGGAGGGTACTGCGTCGGAAGCTATGATGTGCGGGTGGAAGGCGGACAGATATTTGTCGGAGGGCGGCGCAAGGTGTAGCCGCGCGGAGTGATGATGTCGGAGTTCTCAGGAAGATGAGCCCATTAAGCAAAACCGTTCCCACGGGTACCGAGCAGGAACCGGGTGCCAAAGTCATCAAGGCGCGAGTTGGAATGCCGGTTCACATCCGGCTCTGGGAGGATCGCACGAGGGGCGAATTATGGGTCCCAATGTATGATGCCGCTGTCATGCCCCTGGTGGAGGACGATTTTCTTCGCACGGCCAGCAACAATGCGGTCGATCAAGGACAGCGCACGTTCGAGTTTAAGCCCTCGACCCCCGGAACTCATCGGCTGGTCTTTGAAAAGCGATTGGGGTGGAAATTCACGGCCGAAGACCGGCAGATATTTTACGTCACCGCGTCTTGAGGCAAGGAGGCGGCGAGAAAACGGCCATGCCTGACATTGCGTGTGTGAATGGTCACTTCGGTCCTGTGGCGGAAGCCGTGGTCAGTATCGAGGACCGTGGGTTTCAGTTCGGGGACGGCGTGTATGAGGTTATCCGCACCTATCGGGGGAAACCATTTGCCCTAGACGAGCATTTTGCCCGGTTTGAGCGGAGTGCGCAGGCATTGGACCTCTCGCTGGGGCGCACCAAGGACCAGTGGATGGCGTTGATTCAGGAAGGCCTCCGGCTGAGCCGGTTTCCTGAGACCAAAATTTATCTGCAGGTGACGCGCGGGCAGGCTCCGCGGGATCATCCTTTTCCTGCCTCGCCTGTGCCGACGACGGTGCTGACCTTTCGCGAGCTTCATTCTCTCGACTCCTCGATTCGCAAGGCCGGGGTTCGGGCCATCACGGTAGACGACATTCGCTGGGGACGCTGCGATATTAAAAGCGTCAATCTTTTGGCGAATGTTCTGGCACGCCAGCGGGCAAAGGAAGCCGATGTATTCGAGGCCATTTTGGTTCGAGATGGATTAGTCACCGAGGGGTCTGTCAGTAATGTCATGATCGTGCGAAACGGTGTTATTGAGACCGCACCTGAAGGACACCGCATCCTTTCCGGGGTCACGCGGGCGATTGTTCTGGATCTGGCCAGGAAGGAAGGGCTGCCGGTTGTGGAATCTTTCGTCGGCCGGGACGATCTCCTGACGGCGTCCGAAGTCTTTTTGACGGGAACGACAGTGGAAGTATTACCGGTCGTACGCATTGATGGGCATGAGATCGGCGCGGGAGTGCCAGGCCCTCTGTCACAGCGTTTGTCTCGTCGTTGGGAAGCTCTGATCAGCTAGCGTCCCTTGCTTTCACTCCTATGGCATGGTAAGGTTCACGCGCTGTAAGTGGGCCTGGGCCCACTTTTTTGTTTGAGCAACTTTTGCCTATGAGTGATGCGGGAGCGGTGTCGGCAGGGAAGCCTTCGGTGAAACGCGCTGAGGTGCTCAACCTCCGCGTGCAAGAAGTTGCGGCTCCCATTCTGCAATCCCACGGCCTTGAGTTGGTCGAGACGGTGTGTGTTGGCCAAGGTCCCCGGACCGTGATCCGGGTCTTCATCGACAAGCCTGGCGGAATTTCGCTGACAGACTGTGAGCAGGCGCATCGTTCTCTGAGCCCGGCGCTGGACGTCATTGATCCGTTTCCGCATGCCTATACGCTGGAAATATCGTCGCCCGGCCTAGATCGGCCCCTGCGGACCGTGCAAGATTATCGGCGTGTGATCGGACAGCCGGTGACGCTCAAATTGCGCGAACCGCTTCAGTCGCAATGGCGGGTGGAGGGGACTGTGGTGGCGGTGGAGGATTGCGCGGTGACATTGGCTGTCCAGCAGAAGAAAATTATGGATACGATTCGGGTGGAGTTTGATCATATTGCGCTGGCGCGTCGAAAGGTTGAGTTTTCCAAGTAGTAGACGGTGCCCGGTGGTGTGTTAACCATGAGGTGTGAGCTATGAACCGAGAGTTGATCGCCGTCATCGATGAAATCGGCCGTCAAAAGGGCATCGATAAGGCCAGGGTCATTGGCGCGATCGAGTCGGCGCTGCAAACGGCTGCGAAAAAACGATTCGGCCAGGCCGAGAATATCCAGGTCGAAATTGACAGCAAGACCGGCGAAATTTCGGTGGTGTCCAAGAAAATCATCGTTGATACGGTGGCCAATCCGAAGGCTGAGATTTCCCTGAAGGAGGCGCGCGAATACGATGAAGGCGCGGAGGTCGGTGACGAAATCGGCTCCCTCATCGAGATGGACGAGTTAGGGCGCATCGCCGCTCAAACTGCCAAGCAGGTGATTTTTCAGAAGGTCCGGGAAGCTGAATGGGAAGCCGTTCAAAAGGAATATTCGACGCGCCAGGGAGACCTGGTGAACGGCATCATCCTCGGTATGGAGCGGAGAAATTTCCTGGTCGATCTCGGCAAGACCGAGGCAATTCTTCCTATTCAGGAACAGATCCCGCGTGAAACGTACCGGCGTGGAGATCGCGTGAAGGCGTTGCTGCTGGAGGTGCGTCGCACACCGAAGGACGTGCAGGTCATCCTGTCCCGTAGCCATCCGCAGTTTGTGGCCAAGATGTTCGAGCTGGAAGTCCCGGAGGTCGGGGAGAAAATCGTTGAGATCAAGTCGATCGTGCGCGAACCGGGCGATCGCACCAAGATCGCGGTGTCTTCGCGTGATAAAGCCGTGGATCCGGTGGGGGCCTGCGTCGGAATTAAGGGGTCGCGCGTACAGGCGGTGGTGCGAGAGTTGCGCGGAGAAAAGATCGACATTATCACCTGGACGCAGGATCCTCGCGTGTTCATCGCGGAGGCATTGAATCCCGCGACCATCGAGAAAGTCGGTATCGACGAAGAGAAGAAGTCGGCATTGGTGGTCGTGGCGGATTCGCAGCTCTCGCTGGCGATTGGGAAGAACGGGCAAAATGTCCGACTGGCCGCTCGCCTGACCGGCTGGAAGATCGATATCATCAGCGCGACGGAATATGAAAAGGAAAAGGCGGAGCGCGATCGAGACATCAAAGCGGCCTTGGCGGAAGAGACCGAGGCCCAGCGCCAGCAGGATGAGGCACGAAATCGGCGGGATACAGACGATCCTCCGCCGCCTGCGGCGCAGCTGGCAGACTGACGCAGCTCGGAACTCACGAGCTGAATGGCAATTATCTAAGCGGGTGGAGCTGAGCGGTACTGTATGCGCGTGTACGAATTAGCAAAGCAGCTGGGGATGGAAAATCGGGAGCTGATTCCTGAATTGAAGCGGCTCGGGATTCCGGTGGCGTCCCACAGCAGCGCCTTGGATGACGATTCGGTCCGCATCGCGCTCGAAAAGCTTGGCTCGAAGGCGCGCGCCGGTGAGGCGCCTTCTTCCGGGCATGAGGCTAAAAAAATGGTTCGTTTGCCGAAAGAGCCTAGTGGCTCGCACGCGGTCGCGCATGAAGAGCCGCCGAAGCCCGATAAAAAACGCATTCTCATCAAGAAGAAACGCGAAGAGGGTGCAGAGGAGGTTGCTGCGTCGCTCGCCGCAGCGGAAGCCGTGTTTGCGCCGGCCGCTCCCGCAGTACCGGACGCCGGTGTTGTGACTCCGGCCCCCCTGCCCGGTTCTGAGGTAGGCGAAGCTGGTCCAATTGCGTCTGTACCGGCTGAAGAAGCCGAGCCCCAGCCGCCTGTTGTTGCGACTGCCGAGGATGTGACGGTCAAGCCATCCCAGGCTCCAGTGATGACGGCCCCTCCTGTCGATCCCCTTGCGGCAGCGAAAAAGAAAAGCCTGGTTCCGGACGTGTTGGAAAGTGAAGCCGCCGCCCGCGAGAAATTAAAAAAAGCCAAGAAGGCGCCACGGACCCGGGAAGAAGACGAAGCCAAGTTTAAGAACGACGCCACCCGGTGGGGAGATCTGCGGGCGATCCCGGTGCAGCGGCGCGAAGACCGGTCCAAACATATTCACCATGCCTCGCCAACGGAAATCACCAAGCCGAGAAAGAAAAGCGTGAAATTGACCGCAGGAGTCAGCGTCAAAGAGTTTGCGGAACTCATCGGTCAGCGGCCGGCGGACGTGGTCCGGAAGCTGATGGATATGGGGCAGATGGTGACCTTCAACCAGTCGATTAATCTCGAAGCGGCGTCGTTGATTGCCGAAGAATATGGCGCCAGGGTGGAAGTGTCGACGGAGAAGGTGGGCGAAGCGTTGCTGGAAGAGGCGGCGCAATCCTCCGGGGAAGAACATGCCGTGTCGCGGCCCCCGGTCGTCACGATCATGGGCCATGTCGATCATGGAAAAACGTCCTTGTTGGATGCCATTCGTGAAACGAAGGTGGCGGAAGGCGAAGCCGGAGGCATTACGCAACATATCGGCGCCTATATCGTCGGTGTTCACGGCAAGCAAGTGACGTTCCTCGATACCCCGGGCCACGAAGCGTTTACGGCGATGCGGGCACGGGGAGCGAAAGCGACGGATATCGTCATTTTGGTCGTCGCGGCAGACGATGGTGTCATGCCTCAGACGGTTGAGGCGATTCATCATGCCAAGGCCGCCGGAGTTCCGCTGATCGTGGCCATCAACAAAGTGGACAAACCAGGCGCCAATGTCGACCGCGTAAAAAATGCCCTGACCGAGCATGGATTGGTAGCCGAGTCGTGGGGCGGTGACACGATCATGGTCGAAGTCTCCGCGAAGCAACGGACCGGTCTGGATCAGCTCTTGGAAATGATTCTCCTGCAGGCGGAAGTTCTGGAACTGAAAGCGGACCCCACCCGCATGGCGAAGGGCTTGGTGATCGAAGCCAAGCTGGACCGTGGACGGGGACCCATCGCGACGGTTCTGGTGCAAAGCGGAACCTTGCATGTGGGGGACGCGTTTGTGGTCGGCAATTTCAGCGGTCGCGTTCGTGCGCTGATCACGGATACGGGAAAGAAAACCACGGAAGCAGGGCCCTCGGTGCCCGTTGAAGTCATCGGATTGCCGGGAGTGCCGTCTGCCGGTGATGCGTTCACCATTGTGAAGGATGAGCGGGTCGCTCGCGAGATCGCGCAGGAAAGGGCGATGAAGCAGCGGGCAGCCGATTTGGCCGGTCCGGCGAAGGTCAGCCTGGATGATTTGTTTGCCAAGATCCAAGAGGGCAATGTCAAAGAATTGCCGATCGTGATCAAGGCTGACGTGCAGGGCTCATCAGAGGCCTTGGCAGCCGCCGTTGAAAAGATGCCGGCCGGGGCGGTCAAGTTGCGAGTCATGCACACCGGGGTCGGAGGGATTACCGAAACCGATATTCTGCTGGCGGCCGCATCGAAGGCAATTGTCATTGGGTTCAATATCCGTCCTGAACCGAAAGCGGCGGCGTTGGCGGAACGAGAAGGTGTGGACGTCCGTCTCTACAGCATCATTTATGATGCGCTGAACGATATCCGGGCGGCCATGGAAGGCTTGCTCGAACCCACGCTCAAGGAACGCATCCTCGGACGCGCTGAGGTGCGGCAGATGTTCACGATCCCCAAGGCCGGCCTGGTGGCCGGTTGCTACGTGGTGGACGGCGTCATTTCCCGGGCCAGCGCCGGGGTGCGTGTGATTCGGGATAGTGTGGTGGTCTATGAAGGCAAGTTGGGTTCGCTCAGGCGTTTCAAGGATGATGTGCGGGAAGTCCAGCAGGGATATGAATGCGGCATCACGGTTGAAAACTTCAACGACCTCAAATCAGGAGACATCATCGAGGCGTTTGCCATCGACAAGGTTGCGGCAAAGCTCGAATCGGCACACCGCGGCACTTCTCCGCAAACTCATCGGGCATGATCGTCGGACTTTGTACGGTCGAGTTGTTCATCCCCGATGGACATTCATTGAAAGACAAACGCCGGGTCTTGCAAAGTGTGAAAAGTCGTTTGCGGGAGAAGTTCAACGTGTCCGTCGCTGAAGTGGGGGATCAAGAGTTGTGGCAGAAGGCAATTTTAGGCTTGGCCTGCGTGGCGAATGAATCCGCCCACGTCAATCAGGTGTTGGACCAAGCCGTGAATCTGATTCAGGGGGTGCCCACGATTCAGTTACTCCGCTCTCGGATCGAGTTGCTGTAAGGCCGCGCCATGACGAAATCGACGTATAGCCGGGCCGATCGGGTGGCAGATCAGATCCGCATGGAAGTGGCTGACATTTTGATGCGGAAGATCAAAGATCCGCGCGTGCGTTCCGTGACGGTGACCGATGTGGAGTTGACTAAAGATTTGCGCATTGCGCGCGTCTTTGTCACGACCATGGAGCAGAACAAGGACGAGCGGCTGGTATTCGATGGACTGGCGAAGGCGAGTGGTTTCGTCCGGGCGGAGCTCGGGCGGCGCCTGGCGCTACGCTACCTGCCGGAATTGATCTTTATGAAAGATGTCAGCGGCCCGCGGGCTGACCGGGTTCTGGCCCTGTTGGACGGGTTGCATCAGGATGAGACCAGGGAAGGTATGCTCCCGGAATCCTCTCGCCCCGATGTGTAACCCATGACTATGATTGCATCGACGGAATTCCATACGGCTGCGATGGTTCAGGATGGGGTGCTCAATGTCCGCAAAGAGGCCGGATGGACCTCGCACGATGTGGTTGCCCGGATTCGGGGGAAATTGCGCGGGATAAAGCTGGGCCATGCGGGCACGCTGGATCCTGCGGCAACAGGGGTGTTGCCGTTGCTCGTCGGCCGGGGCACGCGCATCGCTGAATATCTGCTTGAGTGGGATAAGACGTATCTGGTCGGCCTGAAGTTGGGTGAAACGACCGATACGCAAGATGCGACAGGGACGGTGCTCCGGCGGTCGCCTATTACGGCCTTGACTGAAAGTCGTATCCGGGAGATTGTCGCCGGGTTTGAGGGTCGTATACAGCAGGTTCCTCCCATGTACTCGGCCGTGAAGGTGGGAGGGGTTCCCCTGTATAAGGCCGCGAGAGCTGGCAAGGATGTGGCGCGTCAGGCTCGTGAAGTCACCGTCTTTCGTTTGGAAATTGTGAACATTCAGCTTCCGAATGTGATGCTCCGGGTGGTCTGCTCCAAGGGCACCTATATCAGGACCCTCTGTGCGGACATTGGAGAACAGCTAGGGGTCGGCGGTCATATGGCGACGTTGATTCGCGAGCGCGTCGGCCCGCTGGTGGTGGAGCAGGCATTGACCGTCGAGGAAGTCGAGGCACGCCTGGCTCAGGGGACGCTGGCGGGATCGATGCTCACACTGGACGAGGCGCTCGTAGAACTTCCCGTCTGCATCGTTGGCGCAGAGACGGCGCGGAAGGTCTTACACGGGATGCCGGTGCCGGCCGCAGATGTGCTGAGTTGGCAGGGTCTGCCGACGGTTTTTTCGGAAGCATCGGGTCGGGCTATCCGCATCAAGGACAGTGTCGGGCAATTAGTCGCGATCGGCACCATGCCCACCGGGCTGGATGTTCAGGCGCGGAGTGCGAGTGAGCTGTCGATTGCTGTGTCAAAGGTATTCGTCACGGACGAATCACAGGGTGGTAGTATCGCGAACTCAATAGAGGAGTAGAGACGTATGGCACTGGTAAAAGAAGTGAAAACGGAGTTGATGAAGAGCTTTCAGCAGCATGACAAGGACACCGGCTCTCCGGAAGTGCAAATCGCCATTCTGACAAACCGGATCACGTATTTGACGGAACATTTTAAAATGCACAAGAAGGACCACCATTCCCGGCGTGGATTGTTGACGTTGGTCGGCCGACGTCGCCGTTTGCTGGATTATCTCCGACACATTGAAGAGGGCCGGTATCGCGCCGTGATCGAACGTCTGGGTATTCGTAAGTAGTCGGATGATCGAATCGGCCGCCACCATTCTGCGTGGCGGTCGAACTATTGTCCCCGCAGGTGAACACTGAAACAAGTTCAAACGCACGGGTCTACGCGCGGCGAGCGCAGAGGCCTGTGAAGGTTCCGTTTGCGAATTGAGCTTATCTCTGTGGGCATCTGTGGGATTTAACCGGAGGAGACCATAGATGAAACATGTCATAGACATCGAGTTGGCGGGTCGCCGCTTGACGCTGGAAACCGGCCGTATTGCCAAGCAGGCAGACGGCGCAATTTGGGCCACGTATGGCGACACCGTGGTCCTGGCGACGGCCGTGGCCTCACAAACCGCAAAACCCGGAGTGGATTTCCTTCCGCTGACCGTGGATTACCAGGAAAAAACCTACGCGGCGGGCAAGATTCCCGGCGGGTATTTCAAGCGGGAGGGACGACCCTCCGAGCGTGAAGTGCTCACCAGCCGGTTGATCGATCGTCCACTTCGCCCGCTCTTTCCCGAGGGCTACTATTTTGAAACCCAGGTCATCACCTCCGTTCTGTCGGCAGATAAGACCGGCGTATCTGATGTGATTGCCATCACCGCCGCATCCGCCGCGCTGGCGATCTCGTCGATTCCGTTTAATGGCCCGATTGCGGGTGTCAAGATTGGCCGCGTCAACGGCCAGTTTGTCGTCAATCCTGATCTGGAATCGCTGGAAACCAGCGATCTGCATCTCGTGGTGGCGGGAACGGCTGATGCCGTCATGATGGTCGAAGCGGGGGCCAATGAATTGCCTGAAGCGACTATGCTTGAGGCGATTGAGTTGGCGCATAGCGAGATCAAGAAAATCGTGGCGAAGATCGAAGAGCTCCGCACTCTGGCCGGTAAGCCAAAACGGGAGGTGAAGCAAGAACCGATCGATGCCGGTTTGGCCGAACAGGTGCGGAGGCTGGTGGCCGGGCCGATCCGTGAAGCCATTCTGATTCCCAATAAGAGCGCACGGCAAGAGCGATTGGACCAGGTGTTGGCGGAAACGCTTGCCGCGCTCAAATCGGACGAGCCGAATCGTGATCGGCACGTCAAGATTATTTTTCACGGGTTGGAGTACACCGAAGTTCGCAACATGATTCTCGAAAAGCGGGTGCGCGCCGATGGGCGCGGTCCGTCGGACATTCGCCCGATCACCTGCGAAGTGGGGGTGTTGCCCCGCGCGCACGGGTCTGCGGTTTTTACCCGGGGAGAAACGCAAAGTTTGGCGGTCGTGACATTGGGAACGACCGACGATGAACAGCGCATCGACGCCCTGGAAGGCGAATATATGCGCACCTTCATGTTGCACTACAATTTCCCGCCGTTCAGTGTCGGCGAGGCGCGGCCGTTGCGGTCTCCGGGGCGCCGCGAAGTCGGGCACGGGGCTCTGGCGGAGCGCGCATTGAAGTCGATCATTCCCGGTAAAGATAAGTTTCCCTACACGGTCCGGATTGTGTCGGAAATTCTTGAGTCAAACGGCTCCTCCTCCATGGCCACGGTCTGCGGTGGAACTCTGGCATTGTTGGACGCGGGTGTGCCGATCAAGGAACCGGTGGCCGGTATTGCGATGGGACTGATCAAGGAAGGTAATCAGGTATTGGTCCTATCAGATATTCTTGGGTTGGAGGATCATCTGGGCGATATGGACTTCAAGGTCACGGGGACGAAGAACGGAGTCACCGCGCTTCAGATGGACATCAAGATCGGGGGCATCGATTCCGCATTGATGCGTGAAGCCCTGGCGCAAGCCAAGGCTGGCAGGCTGCACATTCTCGGATGCATGGCGCAGGCGTTGACGGCTCCGAGGACCAAATTGTCCGCATTCGCTCCGCGCATATTCCCGATGAAGATTAAGCAGGACAAGATCCGGGACGTCATCGGACCAGGCGGAAAAATGATCCGCAGCATCATCGCGGAGACGGGTGTGAAGATCAACGTGGAAGACACGGGCGATGTGACGATCGCGTCTTCGGACGAAGCATCGGCGCAGAAGGCCATCGATATGATCAAGCGCCTGACGGAAGAAGTCGAAGTCGGCAAGATTTATCTGGGGACGGTTCGAAAGATCATGGATTTCGGCGCCTTCGTCGAGGTCCTTCCGGGTACGGACGGCCTGGTCCACATTTCTCAGCTCGCCCATCATCGCGTGAAGGCCGTCACCGACGAGGTGTCCGAGGGGGACCAAATCCAGGTGAAAGTGCTGGAAATCGATAAGCAGGGGAAAATTCGTTTGAGCCGGAAAGAAGCGATGCCGGCACCTGCGGGGGCTCCCTCCACCGAACCGACGCCCGCAGGATAATCGACCGTGTATCGCAAGATCGTTCTCGACAACAAGTTGCGGGTCGTGGCCGAATTACTCCCGACGTTGAAGTCTGTCACGATCGGGATTTGGGTCAATGTCGGGTCTCGCGATGAGCAGCCGGGAGAGGAGGGGCTCTCTCACTTCCTGGAGCATATGTTTTTCAAGGGAACGCGAAGCCGGTCGGCCACGCAGATTTCCCGTGAAATCGATGCGCTGGGCGGAGAGATGAACGCCTTTACGACCCGCGAGACGACCACGTTTTATGTGAAAGTGCTCGATCAGCAATTGGAGGCCGCGCTGGAGCTCCTGTCTGACCTGTTCTACCGTTCCCGATTCGAGCCCAAGGAAGTCGAGAAGGAAAAGCAGGTGGTGCTGGAAGAGATCCGGATGGTTCAGGATGATCCCGAGGATCTCGTGCAGGAACTCCATATGAAGCATACGCTCGGGAGCCACCCGTTGGGCCGGCCCATTCTAGGGCAAGCTCCGAGAATCCAGGCGTTGGGTCGTCACGACCTCGTTTCCTATGTCGGTTCTCACTACGATCCTGAGCGCACAGTTGTCGCCGTCGCGGGGAATTTCACCTGGAAGCGCCTTGAGAAACTCCTGGCACGTTACTTCTCCGCCCCTCACAAGGGCGTCGCCGTCAAGCAGAGTCGACGGCCTCCTGAGGTCCGCGGCGGAGTACTGGTTCGGCGCAAAGCGCTTGAACAGGTCCATCTCTGTTTGGGTTTGCAAGGATTGGGTGCCGGGCATAAGGACCGGTATGCGGCTCATGCGCTGAATGGGGTACTAGGCGGAAGCGTGAGTTCGCGCCTGTTTCAGGAGGTGAGGGAGAAGCGTGGTCTCGTGTATTCGATTTATTCGTTTTTGTCCACATACTCGGATGGCGGGATGACGACGGTCTATGCAGGCACGCGCCCTAAGGAGGTGGAGCGTGTCGTAGAGGTGGTCTGTCGTGAGCTGAAGAAGCTCCGAAGCAAGGGAATTGATGCGAAAGATCTGGCGCGCGTGAAGAATCAAATGAAGGGCAGTCTCATGCTCAGCCTCGAAAGCTCGCACAGCCGCATGAGTAAATTAGCAAAGGATGAGTTGACGCAAGGCAGTCATGTCTCACTCGAACAGATGATCGGGGAGATTGATCGGGTGACCACGGATCAGGTCTATCGTGTGGCGCAAACACTGTTGGATCAGCGCTGTCTTGCTATCACGGCGCTCGGACCGATTCCGGCCAGGAGTCTTCAGTCGTTTGCGTCATAATGGATCACCCGTCCGCCAAATCTTCCGTCGGCGGCGCAATGGAACGAGAGGAAGAAGAGATTTTTTTAAGCGGTCCTGTCAGGCTAACTGATTGATCAGATAGAACTTTGTTATTGGCGATGGCAGCAGGATTTTCAGAAAACATTTCCTTGACACGTTTGGTGGATTTAAGTACCATGGCCCCGTTTTCATCCTATACGTTCGAATTTATTTCGACTGCATTACAGGGGAAGGTAAGCAGAGAGAAAGGGGGTGTGTGTCGCACTTCCTCCTGCTAGCGCGTTCTCTGGATTTTTTGTTTTCTTGAACTCTTTTTTTGGGATACTGTGATTCAACGGTTCTCTGGTCATCATTTTTCCAAGGAGGGTAGGGTTATGAATAGGGTCGGAATTCTAGCCGCACTTGCAGTCTCCTCCGTTGTCGGCTTGTTGACCGCCGGTGTTTCGATGGCGGCCGATGCTCCAGCCGGGGGCGGACCCAGCGAAGTCACGACGGGCAGTGGTAAGTTTTTCAAAGGTGAGCCGACCAACACCTTAAAAGGTCGTGTGTGGTCGCAGTGGGCCGACAATCCTGATAACGAACTTCTCTTCGGTATCCAGTACTGGAATACCGGTGATCCGGCCTCAGGTGAAGGTGGCGGCCGTTCTTCAACTCAGATGGATGTTAAGCCGCCAGATCCTTTGTTTACCTGCTGCGCGTGGGGCTACACTGGCGGTACGGACAGGAATAATCCCTATGCCGGTTGGCATCATGCTCAGACCACGGTCCGGTTGGCCGTCAAGGATAAGGGTTTGATGGATCAAATCATCAAGGCATCGCAGGAGCTCGTCGCGATGGAAGTGACGCTTGATGGTCGTACCATTACCGGATTCAAGGTTCTGAAATAGAATTTATACGCGAGGCGACATTCTTTAGACTCTTTTGTCTTCTTTAAGGAGGATGTGATTATGAAGCTTCAAAAGCAAGGGTGGACCTTTATGGCTGCCGCAGCTTTGGTGGTAAGTTTTTCCTCCACTGCGCTAGCCATCGAGGCGTTCCAGGAGCGTTTTGAGTGGGGAGATCTGAGCAAGCCCACGACGCTGCAGGGCCGGGTGATTATTTTGGATCCGTACGATGAGGCAGTGTGGCTCAACATCGCGGTGTTCGGCGGGAACGCCGAGAGCGGATTATGGTGGCAGAGAGTTCATCCTGGAAAGAACCTCAAGTTTTATCCGGCGGATAAGAATGTATGGGAGCAACTGAAGTCCATGGCCCGTCCGCATTCCGGACCGGCGGCGGCGAAGGAAGTTCCCCCTGGATCTCCAACTACGTTGGTTGAGTTTGTGGCCCAGGAAACCGAGCAGAATCATCGGGTGATCACCTCCGTGAAGAAACTCAATGACAATGCCGGGGAAATGGGCAAGCCGAAGAGCATCTCGTCCCTTCGTCTCAAGGAATGTGAAGGCAAGACGGAAGTGGATGCTCCTTGCCACGCTGCGAAGACGTTGTTGAACACATCGCCGAAGACTCCGGATGGAGCCAATTTGCCCCTGCAGTATGATGTGTTGTTGCCCGATGGCAAGCCGATTGCCAATCTGATCCCTTGGACTGCCAAGTACAATCAGGGTAGCAAGCACTAAGTTCTAGCTCGTTAATTCGCTCATGAAAGAAGGCGGCACTCCACAAGGGTGCCGCCTTTTTGTTTATTCGGCATAGAGCCAAATTTGAGGGCGTCGATGGAGAATCGTTACTCGCTCAGGAGCCGTTGTTGCCAGGCGGCCAGCCGATTGAGCGCATCAAGGGGTGTCATGGAGAAGAGGTCCATTTGTCGGACTTCCTCCAGCATGGGATGGGGTGCCGGCAGCGTGGAATCAAACTGAAGGGCTTGCTGAGTTTCATGAATGGGGTGCGGGGACGTCGTCGATTCCAGCTGGGCAAGGACAGCCCTGGCTCGCTGTATGACCGTTTCCGGCAGCCCCGCTAGTTGTGCGACATGAATTCCATAACTTCGATCAGCTCCTCCCTGGACGATCTTGCGTAAAAATAGAACTTTTCCCGCACGCTCCTTGACCGCCACGGAATAATTGGTAATCCCGGTTCGCAGCCTCTCCAGCTGGGTCATTTCATGATAGTGGGTCGCGAAGAGCGTGCGTGCTCCGAGCCGCTGAGGGTCCTGGATGAATTCTGCAATGGCCCAGGCAATGCTCAAGCCGTCGTAGGTGCTGGTTCCACGACCGATTTCATCCAGCAGAATGAGGCTGCGCACTGTCGCACAGTTGAGGATATGAGCGGATTCGGTCATCTCCACCATAAAGGTGCTTTGGCCGCCGGCGAGATTGTCGGATGCCCCGACCCGCGTAAAGATACGATCAACCAATCCGATCCTGGCCTCGGCGGCCGGTACGAAGCTTCCCATTTGCGCCATTAAGGCAATGAGTGCCACCTGCCGGAGATAGGTGCTTTTTCCCGCCATATTGGGACCTGTCAGAATGTGCAGGCGGCTGGTCTGCAAATCCAGGTGCGTGTCATTGGGGATAAATCCCCCTGAGAGATCAAGGCGTTCGACCACAGGGTGGCGGCCCTGCT
This sequence comes from Nitrospira sp. CR1.1, assembly GCA_014055465.1. Lineage (NCBI taxonomy): Bacteria > Pseudomonadati > Nitrospirota > Nitrospiria > Nitrospirales > Nitrospiraceae > Nitrospira > Nitrospira sp. CR1.1. Next base: position 462,616 of record WIAF01000001.1, on the reverse strand, counting down.
TGATGTGGAGGCCGTCGCCCGTATCGATGGTCGGCCGCACATACCGGTTTAATCCAGCGGTTTCCGCGAGGGCGGTCAGGACATCCAAGACGGCCAGCCTGCGGCTGATGTCCTGCAGGCGTGCTGTTTCGGCGGCGAGGCCTGTTCTGAGCTGTTCAAAGAGCGATTGCTCAAGCGCCATGAGTTTGACATCGGCCCCGGTGACACGTTCCTCCAATTCCTTTAACTCGGCCGTCATGAATCGCTCGGCATTAACCAGTGTCTGCTTTCGAATATAGTCAGGCGGAACTTTGGCAAGATTAGCTTTCGTGAGTTCGATGTAGTATCCGAAGACCTGGTTATACCGAATTTTAAGGGACTCGGCGCCGGTCCGGGCGCGTTCCTTGGCCTCAAGTCCGGCAATCCAGCCCTTCCCTTCGCGACTGGCTTTACGAAGTTCGTCCACCTCTGGATGGTACCCGTCCTTCACGATACCCCCATCGCGAATTGAAATCGGGGCGTCGGGCAGAATCGCTCGTTCAATCAGCTCATACAGGTCTTGCGCGTTGTCCCAGGATGCCGCAAGGTCGGCGAGGAGCGGGGCTTGCAGCGAGGAAAGGTCAGCCTGAATCGCAGGCAGGGAGGATAATGAGAGTTTCAGAGCCAACATATCGCGTGGATTGGCCGCTCCGAGAGACATCCGGCTGCAGAGCCGTGAAATGTCTTGGACGGTTCGTAGTGCCGTTCGAAGACGAACGCGCGGATCAATACTCTGTTTGAGTTCATCGACTGCAGTGAGGCGCGCTTCGATCGGAGCGCAAGTAACCAGAGGGCGCAGGAGCCACTCGCGGAGCAACCGGCTTCCCATCGCAGTGACGGTGCGGTCGAGGACACCGAGTAGCGTATGAGGCGAGCGGCTACTCAATGTTTCGTCCCATCTTCCCGCAGGCTTGACGAGTTCCAGGTTGCGGATGGTGACGCTGTCCAGATGCATGGCGTCGTGAGGCTGTCTGACCCGCAGGTGTCGAATATGGTCGAGCGAGGCCGATGGCTGTGTCTCCCTGACATAGCGCAATACCGCTGCACCGGCCTGGATGCCCAATGTGAGCTGGTGGCACCCGAAGGCGTCCAGCGAATGCACTTGGAAGTGTTCTTGGAGCATGGCGCGACCGGTGTCCAACTCAAACCAGTTCGCCGGTTGCGCGCAGCAGCGAGGTCCGGTCAATTCAGCCATCCAGGATGATTCTCTCGGTGGAACTCCTTCGGCATACAGCAGCTCTTTCGGGTCAAGGCGTGCGAGTTCGTCCATGAGGGCGATGTGTGCCTGCGGCCCATGGAATTCACAGAGCCAGTACTCTCCGGTTGACACCTCAAGCGTCGCGAGCCCGAAGGAGCACTGTGTCAAGTCGTGCCCCACAGGGCGAAGACGGGACGCCACGGCTGCCAGGACGTTGGATTCCGAGGAGGGCAGGAATTCGCTATCAATGAGTGTGCCGGGGGTGTAGAGCCGGACGACTTCCCGTCGGACCAGGCCCTTGGCTAGTTTCGGGTCTTCGACTTGCTCACACAGGGCGACCGTTCGGCCCGCGCGAAGCAGCTTGGCGATATAATTTGTCGCGGCATGATAGGGAACGCCACACAGTGGAATGGGCGTGTCGCTGGATTTATCCCGGGACGTCAGCGCAATCGAGAGAAGCTTGGAGGCTTCGATCGCGTCTTCCTGAAACATTTCATAGAAATCGCCGACCCGGAAAAACAGGATGGCATCACGGTAGGCCTGCTTGATCTCGCGGTACTGCCGCATCAACGGCGTGCCGTCAGCGTCACCCATCGACGGGTTCTCCCTCAGAGGGGATGTCAGAAGAGGTGCCTACGCGGCGGGCGGCTTTGTCGAGCGCCTGGCGCAGCCGTTCCAAATCGACTTCGGCTTCCTGCAGAGCCTTGGTTTTGCGACGAAGTTCGATCCGTCCGCGGACCCAGGCCGGAAAGAGCAGAATACCGGACACCAGCAGGCCGACGCCGAAGGCGGCCAGGATCGGCTTATAGATCAGAATCGAAGCCGATCGAAGGCCGAAGAAATACCGGAGAGTGACCTCCTGTTCTTGATTCTGAAGAAAGAACGACAGCGCCAGCAGCAGTACCGTCCCTACCAATATCAAGCGGATCAATGCGAGGCCCTCCCTGGCCGAGGGTCATTGTACACGGGTTTGCGAAACCACTCTAGTGGGACGACGCACGGACATGCGAGAGCGAAGGGCGAGGAGCAGGCGTAACGCAGATGGGCCTCTGGCTGTGAGCACCGCCTGTCGCGCGGACGGGGGGTGATGGGTAAGATGAATCTCGAGCCGATCATTCGGAAGCCCTGCGCCCCAGCGTTCGGCCCATTCAATAGCGAGGACAGCGCGGCCGTCTACGTAGTCACCCAGGCCCGTATTCTCGAGTTGGGCGGCAGTGAGGCGGTATAAATCAGTATGGATCAGAGGAAGGCGGCCACGGTATTCGTGGATTAAGGTAAAGGTCGGACTACTCACAGCCATGGGTTCGGCGCCGAGTCCATCGGCGATTCCTCGAACCAGTGACGTTTTTCCAGTACCCATTTCTCCGAACAGGGCCAGAACTTCGCCTCCCTCGAGGAGGAGGCCCAGACATCGGCCTAGCCGATGAGTTTGCTGCCGGGAGCGAAGGAGTGTTTTCCAGGGTTTAGTGACAGCGGGAGACTGTGCGCGCTTCTGCCGGGAAGAGGAGGCGGTTGACGGCTTAGAGGTGGGTGGTTGGCGCGATGGCATGGGGGATATGGCGAATCAGATCGCGGGCAATCATGCCGGCCTGGCCGAGTTGCTGCGCGGCGAGATCTCCGGCGAGGCCATGAAAGTACGTGGCTGCACAGGCGGCGTCCCATGGGCTCACGCCTTGGGCAAGCAACCCGCCGACCATACCGGTCAAGACATCTCCGGTCCCGGCGGTGGCCATTCCAGGATTGCCGGTCGGACAGATCGCGGCGACTCCGTCCGGTCTGGCGATGACTGTCCGGGCGCCTTTGAGAATGACGAACACGCCGCGTTCACGTGCGAAACGCGTTGCTGTGCCGAGGCGATCTTCATTCACGGACAGAGTGGTGGCTTCTGCCTCGAGCCTGGCCATTTCTCCGGGATGAGGTGTGATAATCGGCGGATGATGGCATTCCGTCAGCAAGGAGGCTTTTCCCGCCAACGCATTGAGTGCATCGGCATCGAGTACGCACGGCTTGTCGATGCGCTTCACGAATTCTTGCACCAAATCGACGGTCTCCGGATGCGTTGTCAGGCCAGGACCGATCGCAACGGCATCCCGGGATCCTCCGAATGCGAGCAGCCGATCCAGGCCAGAACGGGCAAACGTACGTGCCTTGGTTTCCGGCATCGGCAGAGTCATGGCTTCGAGGAGTTTGGCCTCCAGGATGTCGTTCACGCTTGAAGGAACGGCGGCCGTCACGAGACCGGTTCCGATTCGAAGGGCCGCCATCGCCGCCATCGCCGCCGCCCCGGTCTTGCCGACCGATCCGGCGATGATGCCGAGATGCCCATAGGTTCCCTTGTGCGAGGACGGCCGCCGCGAAGGAAGCACTGCGTGCGCCGAGGCGTCGGTCAGGAGCAGCAGCCGGCTGCCGATGGCCTCGACAAACGAAGCCGGAATTCCAATATCGACGAGATGAACCACACCCGCGCAATCGATGCCGGCTCCGCAATACAGTCCTGCTTTCGGCAAGCCAAAGGTGACGGTGAGGTTCGCGCGCACCGCGGCGCCCAGGATGGCCCCGGTATCGGCATGAAGGCCAGATGGAAGATCTACGGCGACGGTGAGGCGTCCGGCCGCATTGATGGCGTCTATCGCCTCGCGGTGCAAGCCGGTCACGGGCGCGGAAAGTCCGGTGCCTAGAATGGCGTCGATGACGATGTCGCTTGCCGCCAGCCGTTGTCGAAGCGCATTCGCATCAGTAGGACGAGTGGTGGATGATGGACCTGCGGTTCGTTGAAAGCGCTGATACATCGCCTTTGCGTCGCGACTGAGTTCGGTGGTCGGCGCCAATAACAAAACGTGGACCTGGGCTTTTTTTCGCCGGAGCAATCGAGCAATGACAAAGCCGTCTCCGCCGTTGTTGCCCTTGCCGCAGAGGATGACGATTCTTTTTCCCGCAACCGGTCCGTACCGCGTTTCCAGGTGAAGCACGACGCCTGTTCCAGCTCGCTCCATCAGTACCAGGGAGGGCACCTGAGCTTCTGTGATCGTTCGGTGGTCAAGCGCGCGCATGTGCTCGGCGGTCACGATCGGTATCATGATGTCAATCGGGTCTCCGGCCGGTGTTCGGTGGGGTGACGCATGGCCGTTCCCCGCAGCGGAGCCAGGCTAGGCCACCAATTCCTTCATTTCGCGAACAGCTTGAACGAGCCCGACCATGACGGATCGGGCGATAATGCTGTGGCCGATGTTGAACTCGACGATCTCCGGCAGTTTGGCCAATCGTTTGACGTTTTTATAGGTCAGGCCATGACCGGCGTTCACTCCGAGGCCGAGTTTGTACGCCAGTTTTGCCGCCTGGGTAATCGCTTCAAACTCTTCATCCTCTTCCTTGGAACGTGTGGCGTTGGCGTATCGGCCGGTGTGCAACTCGACATAGGCCGCGCCGATTTTATGCGCGGCCTTGACGTGTTCTAAGCTGGGTTCAATGAACAGACTTGTCGGAATTCCGCCATCCCTCAGCAACTCGACGATCTTTTGGATTCGCTCGCGGTGGTTGGCAACATCCAATCCGCCTTCCGTGGTCAACTCTTGACGACGTTCGGGAACCAACGTGACCAGGTCGGGTTTCACGCTGAGGGCGATTTTGGCCATGGCGTCGTCAGCAGCCATTTCTAAATCTAACTTGGTTCGAACGATTTCCCGCAGCATCGTGAGGTCGCGGTCTTGAATATGACGGCGATCCTCTCGCAGATGCACCACTAAGCCGTCTGCGCCGGCCAGCTCGACCAGGATTGCGGCGGTCAGAGGATCGGGGTCGGTTCCTCCGCGCGCCTGCCGGAGTGTTGCCACATGATCGATATTGACGCCTAGTCGAGCCATGACACCTCCGCCATTCCCATGGATGATGCTGGAGAAAGATTCCGGAACTGGTCGAAATTCATAGACAATTCTGTTGTTCCTGAGGCATTATTAACAGAAGAAGGTGGGGCGGGGCAAGAAGGCTTCTGTCAAGGCGCCGTCACATTTTTTCCGCGTTCACGGCAGAGCGGCAAGCTGCAACTCCATAGAAATATAGTGAAATTGACTCATTTTGAGGGCTCTATTAAAATACGCCCCTTTCAGAGGCGTGACGACTCAACCCGTTCAGCAGAGGACCCGCCAGTAGGAGTCTGACACATCCATGTCGATCAGCGACGGTTTTTACCGCATCAAACGACTTCCTCCATACGTATTTGCCCAGGTGCAATCCCTGAAACTTGAGGCGCGTCAACGGGGTGAGGACATCATCGACTTCGGGATGGGCAATCCGGACCAGCCCACGCCGCCCCATATCGTCGACAAACTAATCGAGGCATCCAGGAAAGCCAAGAATCACCGCTATTCAGCCTCGCGCGGCATCACCAAACTGCGCCACGCGATTACCGGTTGGTACAAGCGCAACTATGACGTGGACTTGGATCCCGAGACCGAAGCGATCGTCACGATCGGTTCGAAGGAAGGTCTCGCACACCTGGCATTGGCCACGATCGGGCCTGGTGATGTCGTGCTCACGCCGACTCCGACTTATCCCATCCACATGTACAGTTTCATTATTGCGGGCGGTGAGGTGCGCGGGATTGAGCTGCGTCAGGACAGCGATTTCTTCGACGATCTGCTGCGGGTCTATCGTCAGACCTTGCCGCGTCCCCGTATTCTGGTCATCAATTTCCCGCACAACCCCACGACCGCCGTGGTCGATCTCGAGTTCTTTAAGAAAATTGTCGCATTTGCCAAAGAGCACGATGTGATTGTGATTCACGATCTGGCCTACGCCGATATCGCATTCGACGGCTATAAGGCGCCGAGTTTTCTGCAGGTGCCGGAGGCGAAGGATGTGGGCGTCGAGTTTTACACGCTGTCCAAGGCCTATAATATGCCCGGCTGGCGAGTCGGATTTTGTGTCGGGAACCGTGAAGTGGTTGGGGCGCTTGCCAAGCTCAAAAGTTATCTCGACTATGGCATTTTTCAGCCGATTCAAATCGCTAGCACCGTCGCGTTGAATGGCCCGCAGGATTGCGTGAAAGAGGTTGTGCAGCGGTATCAAAACCGCCGGAACGTCCTGGTGAATGGTCTGAATCGTATCGGTTGGTCCGTGGCATTGCCCCGGGCGACGATGTTCGTGTGGGCCCGTATTCCGGATCCGTTCCGGCACATGGGGTCGCTGGAGTTTTCGAAGTTGCTGCTCCGTGAAGCGAAGGTTGCGGTATCGCCCGGCCTTGGATTCGGAGAAGGCGGCGATGAATTCGTGCGGTTTGCGTTGGTGGAAAATGAGCACCGTACGCGGCAGGCTCTACGCGGGATCCGGAAAGTCTTGAATCTGGATGATCAGGAACCATGAACACTGAAATCGGGGTCGGGTTAATCGGATTCGGAACGGTCGGCACTGGGGTGGCACGGGTGCTGATAGAGAATGCCGACCTGATTCGTCGCCGGGTGGGTGTGCCGATCAAGCTGGTGCGCATTGCGGACTTGGATATCACGCGTGATCGGGGCATCGCGATTCCGCCAGGCCTGTTGACGACGGACATTCAGCAGGTGTTAACGGACCCGCGCGTGGATATCGTCATCGAACTGATGGGCGGGTACGACCTTGCGAAACGAGTCATTCTGGATGCGGTGCAACGAGGCAAACACGTCGTGACGGCCAATAAGGCTCTCCTGGCTGTGCATGGTGAGGAGATTTTCGCCGCGGCTTCCCGTCAAGGGATCGACCTGGGATTCGAAGCGAGTGTGGGGGGCGGCATCCCGGTGATCCGCGCATTGACCGAAGGTTTGGCGGCGAACAATATCCAATCGATCTACGGCATTATCAACGGTACCTCGAATTATATTCTGAGCCGGATGACCAGCGAAGGGCAGCGGTTCGAGGTCGTGTTGGAGGAAGCTAAGCGAGCCGGCTATGCCGAGGCTGACCCCACATTCGATGTGGCGGGTATTGATTCGGCCCATAAGCTCACCATCATGGTCAGTCTGGCCTACGGCACGCCGGTCAACTTCAAGGAAATTTATACCGAAGGCATCACCGGGCTTACACCGCTGGATATTGCCTACGCCAAGGAGTTCGGGTTTACCATCAAGCTGCTGGCAATTGCGAAATATTCCGACGGAGAAATTGAAGCACGCGTGCATCCCACCATGGTGCCGTCTGCCTCGCAAATCGCGAAAGTGGATGGTGTCTACAATGCCATTCAGTTGGTCGGTGATGCCGTAGAGGACGTGGTGCTGTATGGCCGCGGCGCCGGGTCCATGCCGACGGGCAGCGCGGTCGTGAGCGATGTGATGTCCATTGCACGCGACATGCTCAAGCATGCGACCGGACGTGTGCCGCCGGCGTCTTATCAGCCGGATCAACGCCGGCCATTACGGATGCGGCCGATGGAGGAAATCACCTCCCTGTATTACATCCGTTTTATGGTCCTGGACCGGCCTGGCGTGTTATCCCAGATTGCTGGGGTGTTGGGGCGTTACGGCATCAGCATTTCTTCCGTCTTGCAGCAGGGACGCAAGGAAGGGCAGACTGTGCCGGTGGTCATCATGACGCACATGGCTAAGGAGCGAGATGTTCAGAACGCGCTCCGTGAAATCAATCCGATGCCCTACATCTCCAAGCCGACAACCCTGATCAGGGTTGAGGGGCAGGACGAATGAGGGAGCAGTCTCCGCTCTTGTTGCGAAGGTAGTTAAGTAGGTTGTTATGACTCGCTGGCGCGGCATTATCGAAGAATACCGGAAGTTTCTGCCGGTGACGGCTCAGACGCCGGTCATCACGCTGGGGGAGGGTAATACGCCCCTCATTCGTGCGACACGGCTGGCAAAAAAAATCGCCCCCGGGGTGGATCTCTACCTCAAGTATGAGGGGATGAATCCGACGGGATCGTTCAAAGATCGCGGCATGACGATGGCCATTTCCAAGGCTGTCGAAAAAGGCGCGCGAGCGGTCATGTGCGCCTCCACCGGCAATACGTCCGCCTCGGCAGCGGCCTACGGAGCCCGGGCTGGCATTGCCGTGTATGTGCTGATTCCGGCTGGAAAAATCGCTCTCGGCAAGTTATCGCAGGCCATGATGCATCAAGCCACGGTCATTCAGGTGGAAGGAAATTTTGATCAGGCCTTGACCATCGTCAAGGAGTTGTCGGCGATCTATCCGGTGGAGCTCGTGAACTCGCTCAACCCGTTCCGCATTGAAGGTCAAAAAACGGCCGCGATGGAGATTTGCGACGATCTGGGTGATGCGCCGACCGTCCATGTACTTCCTGTGGGGAATGCGGGTAATATCACCGCCTATTGGAATGGGTATCGCGAGTATCGTGCGGCCAATCAAACGACGCGCTTGCCTCGGATGATGGGTTTTCAAGCCGCCGGGGCCGCGCCGATTGTCTTAGGGCATGTCGTGGAAGAGCCGCAGACCGTGGCGACGGCGATACGGATCGGCAATCCGGCCAGCTGGCAGTCGGCCCTCACGGCGGTCGGAGAATCGTCTGGCGCAATCGATATGGTGACGGATGAAGAAATTCTTCATGCCTACGCCTTGGTCGCGAGGGAAGAAGGGGTCTTTTGCGAACCAGCATCTGCTACTTCGGTGGCCGGTGTGATTAAGTTGAGCCAAGCCGGGCAATTAAAGGAAGGTGCCACGGTCGTGTGTACATTGACCGGGCACGGTTTGAAGGATGCCGATACGGCGATCGGCATTTCACGTCAGCCTCAAACGGTGAAAGCCACCCGCGATGATGTGGCCCGCCTCCTTCATGTCTGATTACCTCAGGAACATTGCATGAAATATTTGATCCTGCATGCCGACGGGATGGCAGACCTCGCCTGTGCGGAACTCGGTGGGAGTACGCCTCTCCAGGCCGCCAAGACTCCCTTTCTTGACCAAGTCGCCCAACGCGGAGAAGTGGGACTCTTGAGTCTCCCTTCCGACGCAGGCACGACCGGCAGTGATGTCACCGCGGTTGCTGTCCTGGGCTATGACCCCAAGAAGTATTATCCAGGCCCCGGTCCGCTGGAGGCCGCAGGTCTCGGTGTGACGGTGGGTGAGCAGGACGTCGTGTTCCGTTGCACCATGGTCACGGTGCGAAGCGAGTCTGCCTCCGGCGGGAAAGACCGCGCGGCCGACATCAAGAAGCTGGGACCGCATGTGGTCATGGAAGATGCGACCGCCGGGCTGATCGAGACGGAGCAGGCCCGTGAGTTGGTCGAAGCCGTCAACGAACAGTTGGGATCGGAGAGCATTCAATTTTACCCGGGGTCCGGGCATCGGCATTTGATGGTGTGGGTTGGAGGGAAATCGCGCGCGACCTGCGTAGACCCTCAGCAGCTCGTTGGACAATCCATCGCTGAGGCCTTGCCAGCGGGCGATGGCGCCGATGTGCTCCGAAAAATCATGGACGCCTCCTTTTTTATTCTACGCGATCATCCGGTCAATGAGGAGCGCGAGCAAGAAGGGCTCAAGCCGGCCAATTGTCTGTGGTTGTGGGGGCAGGGGCGCGCTCCGTTGTGGCCGCCTGTACCTGAGCGCTATCAGATCGCCGGTGTCGTGGTCTCAGCCAGTGATGTGCATCGCGGACTTGGTCTCTGCGCCGGCTTGGACGCGGCCGACTTGCCGGCCGATAGTGGCGATGAATCAGAAACCTTCGCCGGCTGTGTGAACGCGGTCGTTCAAGAGTTGGCCAAGAAAGACCTTGTTTATCTCCATGCCGGTCTATCGGATGACGTGCTCCATGCGGCCAATGTTCAGGACAAGGTGCAGGCCATTGAGCGTTTCGATGCTCAGGTGGTCGGGCCGATTCTTGCGGCCCTGGCAAAGTATCCGGCTCACCGGCTGCTCGTCGTGTGTGATCCAGGTCTGGCGAAGGGGCACGGTTCAGAGGCTCCGCCGATCTTGTATGCCCTATGCGACGGTGCCGCCCAGCCATCGGTCGGCTCGGCAACCCGCTTTCATGAACAGGATAAGGCCATCGCCGGATCCGCGCCTCGCGATGCCACCAAACTCATGCTGCGGCTATTCCATCGTGGAGCGTAAGGGTTGTGGCACTGATCGTTCAGAAATACGGCGGGACTTCGGTCGGGAACATTGAGCGGATTCATCGCGTCGCCGAACGAGTCGAGCGCGCGCAGAAAGACGGGCATCAGGTGGTCGTGGTGCTCTCGGCTATGAGCGGCGAAACGGATCGACTGCTCAAGCTAGCGCATGAGGCGGCGAACTCACCGGATGAGCGTGAACTAGACATGCTGCTTTCAACGGGCGAGCGGGTCACCATCGCCTTGTTGGCCATGGAGCTTCGAGGGAGAGGAGTGAATGCCCGTTCCTTCACGGGCCGGCAGGTGGGCATTCATACGGACAGTGCGCATACCAAGGCGAGAATTTCCCGTGTCACGGCTGACCGTATCAAAGAAGCCCTCGCCGGCGGGGTTATCCCGGTTGTCGCCGGGTTTCAGGGGATTAACGCCAGCTCGGATGTCACGACTTTGGGACGAGGCGGATCTGATTTGACCGCGGTGGCGTTGGCTGCGGCACTCAAAGCGGATCGCTGCATCATTTATACGGACGTTGACGGGGTGTATACCGCCGATCCCAACATCGTGCCATCCGCGCGTCGTCTCGACAAGATTTCTTACGAAGAGATGCTGGAAATGGCGAGCCTGGGCGCCAAGGTGTTGCAGAGTCGCTCGGTCGAATTTGCGGCGAAATATTCCGTTCCGGTGGAGGTCAATTCAAGCTTCAAGGAAGGAAAGGGAACCCTCGTGACACGTGAAGATGCCGATATGGAAGGGGTCATGGTGTCGGGTGTGACGGGAGACCGCAATCAGGCCAAGATTACGATTGTCGGGGTGCCGGACCGTCCCGGTATCGCCGCGCGTGTTTTTGGTGCTGTGGCGAATGCCAATATCGTTGTGGATATGATCATCCAAAACGTCAGCCAGGCCTCCATGACCGATATCTCCTTCACCGTGCCAAAGCCAGACCTGCGCAATGCCGTTGATCTCGTTCAGCGTTTGTCGCAGGAAATCGGGGCTCGATCGGTCGCTGTGACCGAATCCATCGCCAAGGTGTCTCTTATCGGCGTCGGCATGCGATCCCATTCCGGAGTGGCGGCGAAAATGTTCGAGGTGCTGTCACGCGAAGGCGTCAATATCATGATGATCAGCACATCGGAAATCAAAATTTCCTGTGTCATCGAGGAGAAGTATCTGGAATTGGCCATGCGCACGCTCCACACTGCGTTCGGCCTGGATCGCGTATCAGCGCCGGCGTTGAGCTGATTGCTATGAACGGAACCGTCCGCTGAAGAGGCGGGCCCCGCGACTCTTCAAGACAGGCCGAGCAGCGCTCATATTTATGAAACGTCGAACAACAGCCTCACGCCGGTCTTCTGCTCCAGAATCACCCCGCGTGCTGACGCTCACCGCCGCGCAGGCTTCCGCACTCGAGATCTACGATACGACCTTGCGCGATGGGGCTCAGGCGGAGGACGTCAGTTTCTCGGTTGAGGATAAGCTTCGCGTCGCGCAACAGCTCGATGAACTCGGTGTGCACTTCATCGAGGGCGGATGGCCTGGGGCGAATCCCAAAGACATTGAGTTCTTTCGACAAATCAAAACCCTGCCGCTTCGGAATGCGACTATCGTGGCGTTCGGCTCGACGCGAAAGGCCAGCAATCCGGTCCGGAAAGACAAAAATCTTCAGGCACTGCTGGATTCGGGTACGCCGACCATCACGCTCTTCGGAAAGAGTTGGTCCTTTCAGGTCACGGATGCCCTGGGCATTGCGCTTGCCAAGAATTTGGAACTCATCGAGGATTCCATCCACTACCTGCGTTCCAAAGATCGGCGCGTATTCTATGACGCGGAACATTTTTTTGACGGGTATAAGGCCAATCCCGAGTATGCGCTGCAGACCATCCGTCGTGCCATCGCCGGCGGCGCCGAGCGGGTCATTCTGTGCGACACGAACGGCGGCACGATGCCCTGGGAGATTCGGGAAATTTGCCGGGTCGTGAAGCAGGAGTGCCCGGTACCCTTGGGCATCCACGCGCACAATGACAGCGAAATGGCCGTGGCCAATTCACTGGTCGCCGTGGAGTCGGGAATTTTGCAGGTGCAGGGCACGATCAACGGAATCGGCGAGCGGTGCGGCAATGCCAATCTCTGTTCCATCATCCCAAATCTACAGTTGAAAATGCAGCGCCCGGCACTCGGCAGCAAACTGACACGTCTGAAAGATGTCTCAGGATTTGTGACGGAGATCGCCAATCTGATGCCCAATAAGCGGCAACCCTATGTCGGGGATGCGGCATTTGCGCACAAGGGAGGCGTGCATATTCATGCGGTCCTCAAAAATGCGGCCACCTACGAGCACATTGATCCTGCCGTTGTGGGGAATCGTCGCCGGATTCTGGTCTCCGATTATGCGGGACGCAGCGGATTAATGGAAAAGGTCGAGGCCTACGGCATTTCGTTGACGAAGAATCATGCGAAGCTCCAGGAGCTTGTCGAGACGCTCAAGGAGCGTGAAAGCCAGGGGTATCAATTCGAAGGCGCCGAAGGGTCCTTTGAATTGTTGATGCGCAAAGCGATGGGGAGCCATCGTCCGTCCTTTCAGTTGCTGGGCTTCCGGGTGATCGTCGAAAAGAAGCAGGAACATGGGCTTCTGCTGTCGGAAGCGACGGTCATGGTGAAGGTCGGGGACGTGGTCGAACATACGGCGGCGGTCGGAGCCGGACCTGTGAATGCGTTGGACCATGCGCTGCGCAAAGCGTTGGAGAAATTTTATCCGCAGCTTCGTGAAGTGAAACTGCTCGACTACAAGGTGCGCGTGTTGTCTGCGGACAAGGGCACGGAATCGAAGGTGCGCGTGTTGATTGAATCAGGGGATCATAAAGACAAGTGGGGGACGGTCGGGGTCTCAGAAAATATTATGGAAGCCAGTTGGCAGGCGCTGGCCGACAGCATCGAGTACAAATTGCTCCTTGCCGGTCGCTGACGCGGTTTTCCCTCCATTCGGCGCATATAATCCTTGACAGGCCAGGTAACCTCACGTAACTTATGGGGAAATTCTTTGTCTTGGACGCTCGACACCAAGAAGCACTTCCTAAGGAACGACTCTAGTGGATGGCGGGGGGAAAGGCATGAGAAAGGCGGATATCGCGAACGAAATCTTCAAGCAGGTTGGAGTGTCTAAAAACGATGCAGCTGATATCGTCGAACTCGTGCTCAATCTGCTGAAGGGAGTGCTGCAAAAGGGTGATGCAGTCAAAATCGCAGGATTTGGAAATTTTGTCGTTCGAAGCAAAGGGGCCCGCAAAGGGCGTAATCCGCGAACCGGTGAAGAAATCGGCATTACCCCCCGTCGCGTGGTGACGTTTCGGCCCAGTCAGGTCTTTAAAAAGTACGTGAATTCCTAGTCGCTACCTTGCCACGAGCACACGCAGCATGAGGACCGGTCATGGGGAATGATCCCAGACTGGGAAGTAAGGTTTTTTATAAAATCGGCGAAGTCAGCAAGATTTCTAAATTGCCGGCTTATGTCTTGCGGTTCTGGGAGTCGGAGTTTAGCTTCCTGAGGCCCAAGAAAAGCCGTGGCAATCAGCGTCTGTATGTGCAACGTGATGTGGATACGGTGTTGGAGATTAAGCGCATGCTCTATGATGAAGGGCACACGCTGGCCGGAGTGAAGCGGTACTGGGCTCGCCGGGGACGGGCAACCGTCAAGAAAAGCGGGTCGCGGAAAGAACTGGCACAACGTGTCAGGGGCGATCTCCAGGCGATCATCCGCATGATCGATTCACATTCAGTGTGAACTGTTCCGGTGATGCGGGCGGCTGCGTCCAACCGTGTGGGTAACATCGATGTCGGCCGTGTCGGGGCGTAGCGCAGCCCGGTAGCGCACTCGCTTGGGGTGCGAGGGGTCGTGGGTTCAAATCCCGCCGCCCCGACCATCGGCACGATGGAGTCCCTCACGCACGAATCCTAAAAAACGTTGGTCATTGAGACCGACCATCTTCGCCTACCGGTGATTCTTCTCGTTTTTCTCACCACCACCCTCAAGCCGACGGTTCCGGTACTCCCGTTCACGGTGGTTTCCATGCAGAAGGAGTCTCTGTGGCGCGCGTACGAATTCTGGTAACCAACGATGATGGGATTGCGTCCCCCGGAATTCATGCCGTCGCAGCTGCGCTCGACGCGCTGGGGGAAGTGTGGATTGTCGCACCCGACCGCGAACGAACCGCGGTGGGACATGCGGTCACCCTGCACAAACCGCTGCGCATCACCAAAATGGCGCCCCGCGTGTTCATGGTGAACGGGACACCCGTGGATTGTGTCAATCTCGCGTTGGTGAAAATCTTGCCGGGATCTCCGGCGCTGATCGTATCGGGGATCAATCGCGGCGTAAATCTCGGCGATGATGTGATGTATTCCGGTACCGTGTCAGGCGCCTTGGAGGGAACGATTCTCGGCATTCCATCGGTAGCTGTATCGCAGGAAGGCGGGGAGACATTCCGGTTTGAGGTCGGGGCGAGGTATGCGGCTCGAGTGGCTGCTGAAGTGCTGCGGCACGGATTGCCGGCGGAGACCATTTTGAACGTGAATATTCCCGATCTTCCGTTACGTTCCATCAAGGGGGTCAAGGTCACGTGTTTGAGCCGGCGCCGCTTCAATAATCCCATTGTCGAGAAAGTGGATCCCAGAGGGCGCAAATATTACTGGATTGCGGGGACCCGCCAATCGTGGAGCCGTAAGCAGGATGCAGACCATGAAGCCTTGGAGCGCCGGATGGTGTCCGTGACGCCGATCCATCTCGATACGACCCACCACGCGATGCTGGAACACTTTAAAGCCTGGGAGCAGCCGCTCTCCAAACGGTCCACGACCGGGACCGCGGCGAGCCGGCGTGCGCATAGGAGGTCTCACGCGTGACCGCACTGATCGAGTGGTTGATCGAAGTCCTCGGCAGATTTGTCATTGCGACCATCTCGACCCTTGGCTACACCGGCATCGTGGTGACGATGGCGATCGAAAGCGCCTGCATTCCCCTGCCGAGTGAAATCATCATGCCGTTTTCCGGCTATCTGGTCTCCACCGGCCAATTTACTCTGCTGGGCGTCACTCTGGCCGGTGCGATCGGGAACGTGCTGGGGTCCTTAGTGGCCTATTATGTTGGTGTGTGGGGTGGGCGGCCGTTTGTCGAGCGATACGGCCGATATGTGCTTGTGTCGCAGCATGACATGGAAGTGGCCGACCGATGGTTTGCGAAACATGGAGAGGCGGCGGTGTTGATCGGCCGACTGCTGCCCGTGGTTCGAACGTTCATCTCTCTCCCGGCGGGAATTGCGCGCATGGACATTAAAAAGTTCGTGCTGTATTCGTTTGTCGGGGCGGTTCCGTTCTGTTATGCGCTCGCATATGTGGGATTAAAGATGGGGGAGCACTGGAATGAATTACACCAGTATTTCCATCACGCCGATCTGGTGATCGGTGTGTGTCTCGCTGTGGGCCTCGGCTATTTCGTTTGGTCGCATTGGCCCAGGCGCCGCCACTCCATGGAGTAATGACGCATCATGTTGCGCCTCTATAATACATTGACCGGAAACAAGGAACCGTTTGAGCCCATGGTGCCTGGCAAGGTCCGCATGTACGTGTGCGGAGTGACGGTGTATGACTATTGTCATATCGGACATGCTCGCAGCGCGTTAGTCTTTGATGTGTTGCGGCGCTATCTGGAATACTCCGGCTTTGGCGTGGAGTTTGCCAAGAACTTCACCGATGTCGATGACAAGATTATCAAGCGCGCTCACGAACAAGGGGTCAGTTGCGAGCACATCACGACGACATACATTCAGGCGTATTACGACGATATGGATAGGCTCGGGGTTCGGCGGGCTACCCTTGAGCCGAGGGCGACGGAACACATCGCCGACATTGTCGCGCTGGTCGATACTTTGGTGGCCAAGGGGCTGGCCTATCGCGTCGACGGGGATGTCTATTTCCAAGTTGACCGGTATCCGGTGTATGGCCGCCTCTCCAAACGAAAGATTGATGAGTTGCAGGCCGGCGCGCGCGTGGATGTGGACGAGCGCAAACGCCACCCTATGGATTTTGCCCTGTGGAAAGGGAGCAAGCCCGGTGAACCGTCATGGGACAGCCCGTGGGGCCCGGGTCGTCCGGGTTGGCATATCGAATGCTCGGCGATGGCGATGCGGCATCTTGGTGAAACCTTCGACATTCACGGCGGCGGGATGGATCTCATCTTCCCGCACCACGAGAACGAGATCGCGCAATCGTGTGGAGCAACCGGCAAGGAATTCGCGCGCTATTGGGTGCATAACGGTTTTGTGCAGATCAATCAAGAGAAGATGTCCAAGTCCTTGGGGAATTTCTTTACCATTCGAGAAATTTTCGACAAGTCTGAATGGCCTGATGCGGTGACGGGCGAGATGTTGCGATACTTTTTGCTGTCCACGCACTATCGCAGCCCGTTGGACTTTTCCGATCAAAGCCTGGCGGAAGCCAAAAACGCCCTCAACGGATTGTATGATCTCTTTGAACGACTGAAGGAGTCGGCTCCTGCCCATGGCGCGGCCGATCAGCAGATCCGCGAGGCGAATACCCGAACGCGGCAGGCGTTTGTTGACGCCATGGACGATGACGTCAATACGCCCAATGCTGTGGCCGCGCTGCAGAAGTTGCGCGGAGAAACGAACAAGGCGCTTGAGGCTGGACTGTCCGCTGAGATGCGGCACGCCGTGCGGAGCGAGTTTCGTTCGTTGGGGGCGGTGCTGGGGCTGTTACAGCCTGACCGGTGGCAGTTCAACAGTCAGGTGCGGGATAAAACTCATGGCGCTCCGGGTGTCCCAACGAAGGTTTTGTCCGACGAAGACATCGCTGACAAAATTGCTGCCCGACTGGCCGCAAAACAATCCAAGGACTATAAGCTGGCGGACCGGCTCCGAGCCGAGCTGGCGTCTCAGGGCATTGTGATCGAGGACCGGCCGGATGGCACCAGTCGATGGAAAAGATAATTCGTCGGAAGTGATTTACGGCCTGCATGCGGTGCGCGAGGCGCTTCGTGCCGGGGTCCGTCCTCTTCAGCGGCTGCTCGTGTTGGGAACAGATCGGCAGTTCGGGGAAGTCGTGCGGCTCGCCAGAGAGCGACGCGTGCCGGTGTATGTCGAGCCACGCGCGGCCTTTGATCGGCTTGTTCCCGCCGGCCACCACCAGGGCGTGATCGGCCTGGTCGCCGCCAAGTCTTATGCCGACCCGGATATGATTCTCGCTTCGGCGCAGACCCCTGATCAGACTCCTCTGTTGGTGCTGCTCGACGGTGTCGAGGATCCGCACAACCTCGGGGCGATTCTTCGGACGGCTGAAGCGTCAGGGGTGCAGGGGGTATTCATTCCCGAACGCCGGGCGGTGGGATTGACGAGTGTGGTGGCCAAGGCGTCAGCCGGAGCCATGGATTATATGCCGGTCGGCAGAGTGTCCAACCTGTCGCGATGGATCGAGCGTCTGCAACAGGCCGGCGTCTGGGTATATGCGTTGGATGCCGAAGCGCCGAAGGTCTACACGCAGCTGGACTTCCGCGGGCCCGTCGCCCTGGTGTTTGGCGGAGAAGGGAAGGGCGTGCGGCCAGGAGTTCGCGGTGCCTGCGATGATGCGGCGCACATTCCCATGTCGGGGAAGGTTGGTTCGCTCAATGTCTCTGCGTCGGCGGCCATCGTCCTGTATGAGGCTGTGCGTCAGCGCCGGGAACGAGGGGAAGGGAAGGCCTGAAAGTGAAGATGGCGGATTACCGGAGCTTGAGCATTTTTCCTTGAATGGCGGCCTTGAGCAGCTGCGCGGTGTTAGAGACCCGAATCTTTTTCATCATGTTGGCCCGGTGCGCTTCGACGGTCTTCACGCTGATCTTGAGCCGTTGGGCGATTTCCTTATTCTTGAAGCCAGTCCAGATCAGTTCAAGGATTTCCTGTTCGCGGGTGGTCAGTGCTTCCGGACGACGTTTGCGAACCGGAAGAATCGGCTCGGGTAAGAGGGGTCTGGTTCGACCTTTGGTAGTCCTGGCAGCTGTCGGCATGTACGTCTCGCTCCACTTGGGATAAGGACAATTCTCAGATTGAGTCGTTCGACTTCTCAGGCCCAAACGTTGTCGGATTATACGCAGCGCTTCTGGCGTTTGTAAATGAAAAGAGGCGGGTGCGGAGGGGCGAATGCATGCTCTTATTGTCCTAGGGCTGTATACGTATAATTAAATCCACGCGTGCGGGCATGAGACGAGCGAGCCGTGGCGGGAGGCTTGATGATCCCCTATGTGATAGTGCTGCTGTTCGGTGCGGTCATCGGCAGCTTTCTCAATGTCTGTATCTACCGATTGCCGCGCGAGGAATCTGTGGCATGGCCCGCCTCCCGTTGTCCCGCCTGTGGCCGGCCTGTCGCGGTGTACGACAACATCCCCATTCTGAGTTATCTGATCCTGCAGGGTCGGTGTCGTTCCTGCCATGCGCCGATTTCTATTCAATATCCAGTGGTCGAAGCGGCTAACGCGATCGGATATGTGCTGATTTTTTGGATGTTCGATTTTTCCGCCGAAGCCTGGGCCTATGCGGCCGTACTCTCGGCGCTGATTGTCATTACGGGGACCGATCTTTCCCATACGATGATCCCTGATGCGGTGACTCTGCCGGGGATTGTCGTTGGTCTGGCGTGCGCCGCCGTCATTCTGCCGATCAGCCTGATGGACTCGCTTCTCGGCGTCCTTGTGGGCGGAGGAATTCTATGGTTCTTGGCCTGGGTTAGCCCCTATGTCTTCGGAAAAGAGGGAATGGGCGGCGGGGATATTAAACTCATGGCCATGGTCGGCGCCTTCATCGGGTGGCAGCCGGTGTTGTTGGCCATTATGATCGGATCGTTTTTGGGCTCCGTGGTCGGTGTCGGCCTCATTGCTGCCGGAATCACCCGGCGCGATCAATATATTCCCTTCGGACCGTTCCTCGCGGTGGGATCGCTTCTCGCGCTCCTGTTTCACCAGCCTCTCCTCAACTGGTATTGGTCTCTCATCAATCTGCCACAGTGACTGTCTGCAAAACGGCTTCCATAGCCGCTTTACAGACAGTCATGCTCCTGCGATCTGTATCCGAATGGATGGGGCACTGTATCTGATTTGGAACAGTTCACAATTGTCCATGCCCGTTGACACTCGTCATACGATGGTGTGCGAGCGTCTTCGCTCGCGCACAACCTCGCAATCTCGACATCTTTTCCCGGGTTTCGAAGAAGCCTATCGATGGACTTCCTGGCACGCTGCCGAGCGAGGCAACGGCACGGAACTTGGAAATGCTCTACGCGCTCGACGAAAGGAGCGGACATGAACGAACGGGGAGTCAGTGTAGTGGAACTGTGTACGGTGCTCGCCATCGTGGCGATTGTGATGGGGGTCAGCGCGCCCGGATGGTCGGCTCTCGTCGCGAAACAGCGTCAACGGGCGGTTGTGACAGAGATTGCCTCGGAATTACGCATGGCCCGGCAGTTAGCGATGGCGCGGCACGAACGTATTCGAGTCGTTCTGAACAGGGAACAATCTGAATTGCGCACTGAATGTGTGGACTGTGACCCGAAGGTGCTGCGTCGTTATGAGTTCGCGCACACAGGCACCGTTGTCGATTCGATGAGCACCAGGCCTGAAATTCTTTTCCAGGCCAGCGGCCGTTCCGCTACGGCAACGACCATGGTGCTGATCGATTCCAGGCGGGTGACACATCAGGTGACGGTAAGCATCACGGGACGGGTGTCGATGTCATGACACGACCTGAGGTGAGGTATATGAAACAACACGGTTCGATGACGAGTGCGTCGGGGTTTACGCTGGTGGAAAGCATGGTGGCCTTGGTGGTGCTGTCGATTGGAATCATCGGGACGATTGGAATGTGCGAGTGGGCTCAGCGTGGCCTTCAGCGCGGTGCGATGACGACAACGGCTCTGGCTTTGGCGGAATCGTGCCTGGAGGCGAAACGAAGCCTGCCGTGGGATCAGTTGTTGGCGGATGATCTCGATCAGAACGGGACTCTGGAGTCCATCATGCGCGACGACGGTCTAGTGGACGATGAAATAAATGGCGACGGCATCTTCACCGGCAGTCAGACGCGCTCCAATATCAGACTGGTCTGGACGGTGGAACTGAATCGCGCAGGTCAGCCAGGGTCTTCGAGCCTGGCGACGATCGAGGCGCGGGCGACGTTCACCACGCTCGGCGGGCAGGAACGCGAAGTGCGTGTGCGTACGATCCGGGCAAATCCACGCGTTGTCGGCTCGGTGACGTTGTCATGACACATGCAAGCCTTCTTCGCTCACAACAGGTAGTGCCGATGCGCACAGGATGGTGTCTCAACACCAGGGGCGTAAGTCTGATCGAACTCCTCATCGCCATGGCCATCAGCAGCGTGGCGATATCGGGAGCGATTCAAGCCTTTGCCGCCTACGGTCTTCGGTTGAGCGCCCAGCACGCCAGCATGACGGCCAATCAAGAACTGCGGCTAGGGCTGGATGTGCTGTGTAGCGAACTGCGGTTGGCGGGAGGCGGGTTATTGGGTGGAGAGACGGCTTTTAGGAAGATGGCGGTGGACGAAGTCGAATTTTTTGCCAACTTGAGCGGGTCGTCAACCGTCCTGACCCAAGTTGCGGAAGCTGGTCGGCAGGACTTGCCGGTCGAAGATGGCGCCGATTGGCCAAGGGGCAAGCAAGTGCTGCTCTGTACTGCCGCGCGTTGTGCCTGGAATCGTTTGGCTACTGACGGCCGGAAGCAAACATTGATGCTCATGGCGCCGACTTCCGAGCAGTATCAGGCGAAAAGCGCCGTCTTTCTGCTGAATAGGGTTCGCTATTACGTGAAGCGCCTTGATGAGAAGACAGGGCGATTGATGCGAGAAGTGGACGGCATAGCGAGCACAGTGTTGAGCGATGTGAGCGGAGTGCAGCTGCAGTATTTCACCAGCAGCGGAGGCATAGCGACGGATGCGCGTGATGTCGTGCGGGTTCGTGCGACGATACAGGTTGGACAACAAGGATCGATGCTCTCGCGAGATATTGCGATCCGGATGTAATCAGCAGAGAGGACAAGAGACATGAATAGGAGCGGGGAGCGGTCATCGAGGGCAAAGCAGGGGGATGAACGGGGAATGGCGTTGTTGGCGGTGCTGATGGTGGTATTTCTCCTCACGTTGTTGGGAATGACCTCCATGCAGCTGGCGGGGCAGGAAGTCGTGGGCGCCAGTGCGTTACAGGAAGAGCGGGTGGCGCATCACGCTGCGGAGGCGGCCGTAGATGTGGTGATGGGGTGGTTTCACGATCCGGCACTGCAACCGCAGGAAGTCGCCACGACCTGGTTTGCCAAACGACTGATCAATGCCCAGGGGGATCCTTCTTATGTTGACGCGCAGGGTCATGCGCAATTCGTCGGGACGAGCGCCAACCCTGATATGGTGTTCGATGCAGCGAATCTCCAACACGACCGATTATTGAACGATCCTCAGACAGGCTGGTTCAAATCGATGAAGGGCCTCGCGAAAATTCTCAAGTTGCGAGTATACGGGGCAACGCGGCCGGGTTTGCTCTGCACGGTAGAAGTGACGGCGGGGGCTGGCCCTGCCTCGCGTGTCACAAAGACGTTGAGTATGGAATTCGGCGCCTATGCCGTTCCCGCGCTACATGCGCCGTTGCAGAGCGGCGCTCTTGGAAGTGAGTCGGTGCAGTCCCGATCCGGATCCGTGTTCGCGCATTGGGGTGAAATGGTGATTCGTGGTCGAGCCTATTTCCCCCGGCCGGAAGATGTGCCGATCAAGAGCGGAGTGGCTCCGGTGAGCGGACAGGCGTATGACGAAATGGGTCACCGCGAGGATCGGTGGCTGACGATCCGGCTCGGGGGCGATGCGTTTTTCGCCCAGCTTCCGATCGAGGCCTGGTCAGCGGTGCCATTGAATGTTCATGCTCACCAGGAGCCGGTCCCCGGCATCAAGGCGGATCAGTGGGACTACGCGACCTTGAAGCGGATGGCCATGCAGTTTGGCCGATTATACGGGATCGATCGGGACGGGCTGTTATATGAGGGGGGTGTGATTCAGCCCGGTTTGGGGCGTCCAGCATCCGAGGTGTTTGCCTCAAAGGGGCCGGGAGATCATCGGGGGCTCGTGTTTGTGGACACGCTGGATGGGATGCCGCCCCGCCTCGACAACTTGGGTTCCATTGTGCTCGATCAGGACTATGCCGAAGGCATCTTTATTGTGAACGCGCATGTTCTGTGGAAGGCAGGAAGTTCCGGAAGAGCCGTACCGGCGTTGAGCCCGCCGCCTGAGGGGCAGCAGTCGCTCGGGACGCGGATACCGGTGCAGCTGTCCGGCATTCACCTTCAAGGCGTCTTGTATGCCGCAGGTGATGTGCGATTTACAGGCCATCTGAAAATCTACGGCGGGGTGGCGGCACAGGGGGCGATTGTGGAAGGCGCCAATGGTTCGGGAATGTTGGAGGTGTGGTACAACCACGATCTTCGCGAAGGGCTTGTGCAGGGATTGCCGGTGGTGTTTGTCGCTCCGGGCAGTTGGCAGACCAAAGTTTGAGGCGACAGGTGTTCTCTCGACATCGGGCAATCGGCTCATCGTCAACGTAGGTGGAAAGGGATCAGCGCTATGATTCGCGCAACTTCGACAGGGGTATTGTCAAGCGGACCGACATCAGGGAAACCATGCTCGCCCCGGATACGTCCCTCGGGCCTCTATGAGCCACTCGTTCGTCAGGGGTTTATCCGGCAGGAGGAGCTGACGCTTGCCCTTTCAGAAGCGTGGCGAAAGCGGATGGATGTGGCCACGCTTCTCATGGATCGCTATCGAATTCCCAAACCGGTAATCGGCGCAGTTTTGGCAGAATTCTACGGCTGTCCGTTTCTCGCCTATGATGAGCAGACGGTCGTGGAGCCTGAGTTGCTGAAGAACCTCAGCCTCGACTATCTGAGAATGAATCATTGGGTTCCTCTCCGGCGGCAGGACCTGGGGGTAGAGGTTCTGATCGACGATCCTCAAAACCCTGACAAGTTGCTCGATGTGCGGCGTGCATTTCCAGGTCAGGCGGTCTTGTATCGCGTAGGTTTGCGGGCGGATATCGAGCGCGTGTTGAGTGACATGTGTGGGCGTGAGGTCGGCGATCCGATCACGGACATTCTCGGCGAGCTGGTCAGTGAAGCACAGTTGGAAGAACAGCAGAATGCGACCATTGCCGCAATCACCGAAAACGATTCGGCGATCGTCCGTCTCGCCAATCAGATTATTGCGGAGGCCTATCGGCGTGGCGCGTCGGATATTCATATCGAGCCTTATGCCGACCGTAAAGAAACGGCTGTGCGTTTTCGAGTGGATGGGACGTGTTTCACCTACATGAGGATTCCCGCCGCCTATCGTCGGGCGATTGTCTCGCGCGTGAAGATCATGGCCAGCCTGGATATCGCCGAACGGCGTAAGCCCCAGGATGGAAAAATCCGCTTCAAATTGACTACGGGGCAGGAGATTGAATTGCGTGTCGCAACGCTTCCCACCGCCGGGTTTAACGAAGACGTGGTTCTCCGCTTGCTGAGCGCCAACGGTCCCAGGCGACTCGAAGAGTTCGAATTCAGTGCCGAGACTCGCCGTCTGGTTGAACATCTCGCCCATAAACCGCATGGTATTGTCCTGTGCGCCGGTCCGACAGGGTCAGGCAAGACGACGACGTTGCACGCCATTCTGGCTTCTATCAATACGGACGAACGAAAGATCTGGACGGCGGAAGATCCGATAGAGATCACGCAGGATGGCCTACGGCAGGTGCAAGTCCACCCGAAGATCGGACTGACGTTTGCCGCCACGATGAGAGCCTTTCTGCGGGCCGACCCTGATGTGATCATGATCGGCGAAATGCGCGACAAGGAAACGGCGGATATTGCCATTGAAGCCTCGTTGACAGGCCACCTGGTGTTCAGCACCATCCATACGAATAGTGCCGTGGAAACGGTCGTGCGGCTGCTTGATATGGGTTGTGATCCGTTCAATTTTTCTGATGCCATGCTGGGTGTGCTGGCTTTGCGGCTGTGTAAACGTATTTGTTCGCACTGCCGGGAGTCCTACCATCCGACTCGCGGCGAATACGATGAATTGGCGCAGGCTTTCGGAGAGGAAGAATGGGCAACTCGGCGACCGACGTATGATGGGGCGTGCAGATTGTTTCGCGGCCGAGGATGTGAGGTGTGCAATCACACCGGGTACCGTGGGCGGGTTCCAATCCATGAGTTGATGGTCGTCTCAGAGCGGATGAAAGCGCTCATTCAAGGGAGAACCCGCACCGGGGAATTGCTGGCGCTTGCCAAAAGTGAGGGCATGCACACCTTGCTGCAGGATGGCATTGAAAAGGTCCTCCAAGGGCTCACTACATACAAGCAAGTGCGCGCAGTGGCTATGAAATAGCGGCCTTCCCTTCGGTTGTGCCCATTGCCTGTCGCCCCTTTCCACCCTTCAGCGAAGGTCAGCCGGTTCCAGGCACGAATCGCTTCCAGCGCGGGTCGATTCGTAGAAAAAGATGCCTGTGCTGGTATCCTTCCATTTTTCTAATCTTGCGAACCCTGCCTCGGGCTCACGACAGCCTCTCCCTTCTCTTAGCCCATGGTGTTGACCTGCCACGTGTGGGCAAAGATCGCCCTACATCAGACGAAAATTGTCATCTCCGTGATCAGCAAACGCTCGGAATTGTGCGGCAGCGGATATGAATGCGGCTGAGATATCAATTGCTTAGACAAGTATTTTTCTGAGAATTCATCGGCATGGCACTTGCTCATCTGCCTGTCGCTATGGGTGTCTCTTCTTTCCACCACCGGTCCTCCGTTGCCCGTTGCCAGAGGGGTTTTACCCTCATTGAAGTGATGATCGCCGTTGCGATTGTCGGCATTCTAGCAATGGTAGCCGTTCCGAATTATCTGCAATGGAATGCTCGGTATCAGCTGAAACAAGGCACGACCGAATTGGCCGGCAGCCTGAACCTGGCCCGGATGGCTGCGATGAATCGCAATCTCGCCGTCACCGTGACGTTGGCGCTGGTGTCCGGCAGGGTAAATGTGGATTTTGGCGGTGCGCTGGCCCCCATCCTGCTGCCTCAGGCGATCGTCGGATTTACCGGTGGTCCGACGGTGCAATTCACTCGGCAGGGATTGAGTGGGGCGACGGCGAACGTGCCGCTGACCCTGGTCTCTCAACAAGGGACGGTCTATTCCTTGGTCGTCACTCCCTCCGGCAAGGTGAACTGGTGCGCTCAGGCCACTTGTCCATAGAGGCTGAATGAAACACACGAGACAGCAAAAAGAAGCGTCCGGCCTGATGTCGACCATGCAGCAGGGTTTTACCCTGTTAGAGGCAATGGTTGCAGCAGGAGTGCTTTCAGTCGGGCTCTTGGGTCTCGCGGGATTGTCCGGGATGTCGCTGGGAAAAAATGTTGATGCCAACGATATGGCGCGCGTCACCAATATCGCCGCCGATATGGCTGAGCGCATTCAAAATAATCGGCAACGTGTGTTGGATTACCACAACACCACAACGGCCGCAGCATGTCCGCAAAGCGTCAGCACGCAACGCATGGCCTGGGGCGATTGTGCGCAGTGGCAAACCCTGGTGGCCAATTCCGGTCTCCCCAATGCCGGAGGAGTTGTGACGTCAACCCGCCTCGATCCGGATCCCACTGCGAATCCGGTGACGATGAATCGCTTTTTGGTGACCATCACAGTGAATTGGCAAACCAGAAAGACAGATGTGAGCACCGCTCGGAATAAGACCGCCGTGTTTACGACGGTCGTCGCGCCTGAATAGACATGATGTGGAGCATGCCGATGCGTCGATGTGAACGGAACCAACAGGGCTTTACGCTGGTGGAATTGATGGCCGCCGTGTTGATCACGGTCGTGATTGTGGCGGCTACCATGACCATGGTTGTCACCTCGAATCGTGCCAATGTCGTGAACACGCAGGTGGCGGATACCCAGCAGAATGTCCGGCTGGCGACCGATCTCCTCAGCCGGGACATCAAGCTTGCCGGCTTCAATTACAACGCGACTGATCCGGCGACGGCCGCGGTGGGTAGCTGCAAGGCCACGATCGGCGCTGTGACAAAACCGGTCGGATTGCTTCCGCAGGATCAATCGCCGAATGGAGCTGATACCGGCGCGGATGGTGTGTCGATGGTGTTGCCGATCATGAACACGACGGGATGGACACTGACGGCGGCTGCGGGCGGAACCGCCAATGCGGCGACATTTGACAATTCGATCAGCCTCTCAGGCACCGCCATTACAGAAATGCTTGCTCAGGGCCTTGCCGTCGATTCCACGATTTCAATCGGAGGGGCGGTCTCAAAAACCGTCAAAACTATCGGTGCGACGTCCATCGGATTCGGGGCCGGAAACTATGTGAGCGGGCAATTTCCCATCGGTACGCCTGTGTATCTCATGCAGTGCGTGCGATACCAAATCGTCGTGAATACGCCGGCCACCTGCGGAAGTAATGCGCCATGCCTCGTCAGAGACAACGTGCCGCTCGTCGATGGCGTCGAAGATCTCCAAATCACGTATGCCTGTGACGGATGCAACCAGGCGGCGCCAAATCCGCTCTATGCTGACGGGATCATCGATGATCAAGACGGGACGTCGTCCGGTGGATTTCCGACCTTTTCTCAGGGCGATTTTGTCTCCGACGGCTCCTGGGCGATCACGCCGAGGACGCCTGACAAAATCAGAATGGCGCAGGTGAGTCTCGTCGTCAAGCCGACGAAGGCGGACGACGGCTTGGATGAGAAGGGCACCAAAGCCGTCAACACGACGGGGCCTGTGATTGTCGGCGATCATAATCCGTCGGCCGACACGGGCTATGACGCCCAGACCTACCAACAGCAACGAAGACGGGTGCTGGTCCGCACCATCCAACCGAGAAATCTGTAGCGAGAGACGCCGCAATGAACCCACGACAGGCAGGATCTGCTGCGACAACAGCGAACGGGGAATGCGGGCGACGAAATCAGCGGGGCATTGCCTTGCTGACCGTGATGCTGATGTTGTTGATTCTTTCCATTCTTGGCATTGCCTCTATTACCGTGACGAGCATGGAAAACCGTATGGCTGGATTTTTTCGTACAACCGAAGCCGTGGTCGCGGCTGCGGATTCATGTGAAGGCCTTGCGGCCAACATCATCCAGCAAACGTTATCTCCACCGGGCGTCTTGCCCCCTTCATTTATTGCCCCGGCGGGTCCGGTTCCCGCAGCCAACTCAGCGATTCTTTGGCAGGAGATCTACGGCTCCTCTCCTCTTCCCTCCCCTGCCCCTACCGGCACGCTGGCTGAGAACTATGCCGACTCTGCGGCGACGGACCCCAATTTTGTGATGACGAATCTGCCCGGCTTTATCGTCAATGGCGACATCGACCGTCTCTACGCACATCCGAAGTCCGGGCAGGGCACCGGGGTGACCTCTACGGAATTCGTGTACAGAATCACTTGTACGGCGACGAATGCCGCGACCGGATCAAGCAGTACGGTGACCTCGGTCTATGGCTGTTTGGACGGCGATACATGTGTGAAAAAGGTCAACTGAGAGGAGAGAGCGTGATGAACAACAGGATGCTCCTTGTGGTGCTTGGCCTCCTGGCACTCGTGCTGGTTGGGTCATATTCGGTGCAGGCGGAGACCGAGCAGAACCAGGAGTTGACGCTCTTTTCGACGGTCGGGTTTCAGTCCGGTGTGATTGATGAAGTGCAGGGATCGACGATTCGCATTGACGGGCGGACCTATGTGTTGAAAGCGAACGTTTTGGTGGTCGACCACAGAAGTCGACCCTTGGAGTTGGAGCGCATTGTGCCGACCTCGCTCGTCAAATTCCATCTGAAAGAAGGCCACATCGACAAGATGATGGTCACCTTGCCTCAATAGCGCATGAAAGGTCTTGTCTCAACTCGTAGCCACACTGTGGCGCTGTTGTCTTGCTTGAGATGAGGAGGAAGCACGCATGAATCGCAGAACTTTTGCCTCGCTGATGGTTCTTGTCGGTAGTGTCAGTGTCGGTCTGTTTGGCTCCAGCGATGCGGCAGCCGTCGTCTCCAACGCGGATTACACGGCGTCACCGCCCTTCGTCTCAGGTGCAACGACGCCGAATATCATCATCCTGATGGATAATTCCGGCAGTATGAGCAATCGGGCTTGCGAGTCGACCTCGTGCGGGACGTTAGCGGACGGAAGTACCTCGACCACCACGACATGGACCAATACCACGCGCTATTCTGGCTACTTTGATGCTCTCCGCTGCTATACCTACAACACGACCGACAAGAGATTTGAAAGCGGCACTGCAAAGGCAGCAGTGTCGACGGCTTGCTCGACGACGGAGTGGGATGGGAATTTTCTGAATTGGGCAACACTGCGCCGGTTCGATGCGGTGAAACGGGCGATGTCCGGAGGCGACTGTGCCATAGCCCGAGCGACGGATGGCACCTGTCCGACCAGTGGAACCCCTGCCTTGAAAACTGTCCGCGCACAAGGGAGCGGGGTGAATAATGAACGGGCTGACGTCACTTATAGTGGCGGAACGGGTCTCAATACGTATGTGGATCGCATCCCGTCGACCGACCGTGGCAGCAATCCAGCAACTATCTCAATTCATGTCTCGGCGGCATCTGGGGTGCCGTATTTCTGCGTTGAAGATGATACGAGCTTCAATAGCAATTGTGGCGACTCATTCAGTGTTCGCAAGTATGAATTGAAGGTTGGGTACTCATCTGAACCAACGGGAGTCATTCAGCAGATCGGGAGCAAAGCACGCTTTGGCCTCGTGGAATTTAAGTCCAGCAGCGAAGGCGCGCGCATGTTGGTGGGGGCGGGTTCCCGTCAGTCCATCGACTGGAACGGTACGGGCGTAGAGACGTTCAATACGAACATGGCAGCGATGGTGGACGCGGTGCAGGAGTCTTACCCCTCGACCTGGACACCACTGAGCGAATCGCTCTATGAGACGGCGCGGTATGTCGCACAGATTCAATCGACATTTACAACCGGCTATGTCTATCCGATTGCCTTTTCCGGTGGAATCTCCAACGGCGTCAATTTTGCCACGAGCGGCGCCGGTTCCATTGGGACGGACGAAATCACGGCGTTAGTCGGTACGGAAACCTGCCCTGCCGGATACATCACGAGCGCCTGCGGCCGCGATCCGTATTTCTTTGGTCAGAACCATACCCCGCCCTGGGCGTCGACCTCTCAGGTCGTGAATTGTTGCAGGACGTTTGTCATCATTTTTACCGATGGCGAGCCGACGCAGGATGTGAATGTGCCGTCGGCGATTCAGGACTATGCCCATGCCCATCATGGGCAGCATTGCAATGGCAGTGACAACGGTGTTCCGCCTCGCCCCATCAACGGCACCTGTAATACCAATGCGGCGACGCCATTCAGTGATTTGTTGGCCGAACACAAAACTGACTACAATGATAGCGGCAGTCACTATCTGGACGATGTAGCTTACTGGGCTCATACGAGCGATCTGAGGCCCTGCAGTGGAACAAATGACGGGACAATTGCCGGGTTATCCGTCACCGGCCATTGCATGCCCGGTACTCAGAATCTGACTGTGTATTCATTTTTTGCGTTTGGCAATATCAATGGTCGAGGAATTCTTGCGCAAACGGCCCGTTTGGGAGGCTTCGAGGATTCCAATGGCGATGGCATCCCGCAGACCTCTGAATGGGACAAAGAGAATAATTTGACCGGGGCCTCCACTCCTGACGGCATTCCGGACGCCTATTTCGAATCTTCCAATGTCGATGACCTCCAGGACAAATTGCTGGCCACCATCGCGAGCATTCTTCGGCGCAGTGCCTCAGGGTCCTCCGTGTCCGTGTTGGCTACGGCCTCGACGGGAGAAGGCGCCCTGTATCAGTCCTACTTCTATCCCAGCACTATCGAACCGTCCACACTGAGTGACGTTAAATGGACAGGTTACACGCAAGCGCTTTTTATCGACACCTTCGGCAATACCCGCGAGGACACGAACCAGGATGGCCGTCTCGACTACAAAGTCGACAAGATCATCAAGACTCGTTTTGATTCTGTCTCCAACTCGGTGAAGGTCGATAAGTACGTCGATACGGACGGTGACGGACTGCCGAACGATCAGAATAGCGACGGTCAAGTGACATTGGCCGATTGTAATCCCTGCGGAAAATTGCTGAGTGATATCCTTCCGATTTGGGAGGCCGGCAAGCAGCTGGCGCTGAAAGATTCATCGACTCGTACCATTCTCACCTGGGTCGACTCCGACCATGACGGAGTGGTCGATTCCGGTGAGCAGCTCGCGTTTTCGACGGCGAACGAGCCGACACTTCGTCCCTACCTGCGTGCCACGTCGAGTGCGGAAGGAACCAAGATCATCAACTTTGTGCGCGGATGTGATGCCACCACATGCACAGAACAGGCGACGACCAGAGATCGCCGTCTCCAGGTCCCGGCCGGAAGTGGCACGCTGAAAGTGTGGAAGTTGGGAGATGTGATTCATTCGACGCCGACAGTAGTAGCGGGGCCCAGGGACCGGCACGATGCGATCTATGGAGATCAGAGTTATTCGGCGTTCCTGCAGAAGTGGTACAACCGCAGGCAGGTGGCCTACGTCGGCGGAAACGACGGCATGCTGCACGCCTTCAATGCCGGGTACTACCACCCCGGCGACGATACGAGCGCCTCTGCTCCCGCAAATACCACCGAGCATGGCTGGTTTACGACGGCTCCGGCAGACAATTCATCCGGGGCTCCATTGGGTGATGAATTGTGGGGATTTGTGCCCTATGAACTCCTGCCGCAGCTGGAGTTTTTGAGTCGAGCGGATTACCAGCATGCCTACTACGTCGATTTGCCGCTCAAGGTGGCCGATGTGCGAATTTTTACCAACGACACCGATCATCCCAATGGATGGGGCACGATTTTGATCGGCGGATTCAGAATGGGTGGGAGTTGCGGCGCCTGTACGGCCGGAACCGGTGCGCCACCGATGACGGTCACGATCAGCGGCACAAACTATAATTTTTATAGCTCCTATTTCGTCATGGACGTCACCAATCCCGACAATCCCAAACTGCTCTGGTCATTCAATAGCTCGGATTTGGGTT
The DNA here is from genome assembly GCA_014055465.1 of Nitrospira sp. CR1.1. NCBI lineage: Bacteria > Pseudomonadati > Nitrospirota > Nitrospiria > Nitrospirales > Nitrospiraceae > Nitrospira > Nitrospira sp. CR1.1. Next base: position 431,193 of record WIAF01000001.1, on the reverse strand, counting down.
TGACGACCAGTGTGCCGGCGGTGGTCCGGGTGAACCCGGGCGGGGATGCCAAGGCGAGTAATACGAACGCGAGGTGGCACATGGTCGTGGGATCCGGCCCGACCGGATATGACGCGAGCGTGGCGCAGAGTGCCAAAGTCTTTGTGGTCGATCTGGCCACAGGACCGGGAAGCAGCAATAGTCTCGTGACATCGTATTCCGTAGGGTCTTGGGATTCGTATATCGGAGATATAACGGCGTTCGACAGGGACCTCGATTATCGTCATGACGTCGTCTACTTCGGTCGAGTCATTAACGATGGGGCGCTCCCGTGGAGAGGAAAGATCTACCGGTTGACAATGGGCGCTGGCGGGGCGACGTCGAAATTCGGCACGGTGACGAATCCTGCGCAATGGGGTATCGCTTCCGGCAGCAATCGCGTCCCGACGGAAATGCTGGATACCTTTACCTCCGGAGCGGAAATGGGACCGGTTGCCACCGCGCCATCGGTGACGCTGGATGATGCGGCCAATGTCTGGGTGTTTGTGGGTAGCGGACGCTATTACAGCAAGTCGGATAAGACGGACATCTCGACCCAGTATTTTGTAGGGATGAAAGATTCCGTGCTCAATGCCGGGTGTAATCAATCATCCGGGGTGTCCAGCTGCATGGACAACGACCTTGTAGATGTCACTGCTGCAACCGTCTGCGTGGTAGGCGTCGGCGACTGTGGACTGGCCAGTGGCACCAATCAGGTGACCGGTGTGACCGGTGCGACCACATTTACGGGGCTGATTAGCCTTGTGCAGAGCAAAGATGGGTGGGTGACGAAATTGGTCGAGCCGGCCAACCCGCCCACGAAGCCGGTTCCGTATGGCATCGGAGAGCGGACAGTCAGTAGTCCGACGGTTTTCGGAGGGGTGGTGTTCTTTCCCACCTTTATTCCTACCAATGATATTTGCGTGTCGTCCGGAACAAGCCGGCTCTGGGCGCTGTTTTACAAGACGGGGAGCGCCTATCAAGAACCGATTATCGGTACCACTGCATCGGGCGCCAATCAGACAGTGAATAAATTCGGTTCCCTCGGTGAGGGCTTGGCGTTCGGGATCGTGGTCCATATGGGCTCAGGCCGGGACGGCGGCAGTCCCTTCGGCCTCCTTATCAACATGAGTCAGGGAAACTTCGGTGATTGTTCAACATGCGGAGGACCTGGAGGTGCGCCGAGTTCGGGCATCAATGTTCCCGTCGCCATCGATCCACGAAGTCATTTTTTCTCATGGACAAACCAGTGACACAAGGAATTGGTCGGGTCGTGGAGGGGAGAGTGGGTGAATTACGCTCTCCCGGCCTTCCTCACATGTCTCGTTTAGGGGTGATCGGTGTCGTCATGGCGGCGTGCTGGGGTTGTTCCTCCTCGCCTCAAGACGGATCGGTTGCCAGTGGTGCGCCAAAGAATAACCATCCTCCCGCGGTTCGTCTCGTGACGATTGTGCCCAATCCTCTCGTACTGGCGGGTCCCATCACGGCACATGTGGTGGCAGATGATCCTGACGGGACCGAACCCACGAAGCGATTTCAGTGGATCATCAATGGCACTCCTGTGCTGGGTGCAACCGGTGCTGAACTAGACCCGGTCCATGTGAAGCGGGGTGACCAGGTCGCGCTCGAAGTGGTGGCCGCGGACGGGGAGTTGGAGAGTGCTCCCTATCGCACGGATCCGCTTCCTGTGGTGAACACCCCCCCGCTCGTGTCCCGTGTCACGGTCGAGGGAGATGCCTCTGAAAAGGGTGGTCGGGTTCTTGCCAAGGTCGATGCGGTCGATCCTGACCGGGATGAGATTCACTACAGCTATCGTTGGTGGAGAAACGACAAGCTAGTACAGGAAGGTGAGGACAACGTCCTCGACACCACGGGATTTGGGCGAAAAGATGTGGTGGTGGTCGAAGTGACTGCGCGGGATCACGATATGGCCGCTGCGCCGGTCCGGTCCGCCCCGAGCGCGTTGGGCAATTCCCCACCGTTGATTGTTTCCAGTCCGGCGGCGTTGACGAATCGGGAGCAGTACGAGTATATGGTCCAGGCTAAGGACGTCGATGGCGATACGGTCACCTATGGTCTGGAGACAGGACCTCCAGGGATGACCATCGACAAGGCAACGGGGCAGGTGAACTGGAAGGTCATTCCGGGCGTGGCGGGGACTCATCGGGTGAAGATCATGGCGGAAGACGGGCAGGGAGGGATCGCCTGGCAGGAGTTTGAACTCTCGATTCCCTCCACGGCCCAATCGCAGGCGTCTTTGCCGCCGCAAGGGTAGCCTGCTTTTCAAGACGTCTGATCGCCGAATTTTCCCCTCACACTCCGTTCCGGCCTTGTTCCCCCCTTTCGCTGTTTGCTAGAATCTAGACATACGTTCGGCGAAAGGAGTTTTCGACACAGGCGTGCGCAAGATCAAACTACGTGAAGGCACGAACACCGCGGTTCTGTTTGGGCACCACGATCGCCACCTCAAGTTGATTGAGGAAGAGTTCGGGGTGCGGTGTTCCGCACGGGGCGAAGAAGTCACGGTAGAGGGTACGCCCGAAGCTGTGAAGCAGGCGGAACGGATACTCAATGAACTCGCATCGCTGACCAACGAAGGATACGATCTCAGATCAGATGACGTCACGCACGCGCTGACCGCCCTCCGCCATAATCAAGACGCCTCGCTTAAAGACTTGCTCTTCAGCGCGTCCCCCATCGTAACTCGAAAGCGCTTCATTGTCCCCAAGACCCCGACGCAGAAATACTACCTCGACGCGATCGAAAAGCATGACATCGTCATCGGTATTGGTCCTGCCGGAACAGGCAAGACGTACCTGGCCATGGCCATGGCGGTGAGCGCGCTGATGAAAAAGGATGTCAGCCGTATCATCCTCGCCCGACCGGCGGTCGAGGCTGGAGAAAAGCTCGGCTATCTGCCCGGTGACATGTATGCCAAGGTCAATCCGTACCTTCGTCCGCTCTATGATGCGCTGTTCGACATGATGGAAATGGAACGAGCCAATCGTCTCATCGATCGGGGAGATATTGAAATCGCTCCTCTGGCGTTTATGCGTGGCCGGACCCTTAACGACTCCTTTGTGATTCTGGACGAAGCGCAGAATGCCACCGCTGAGCAAATGAAAATGTTCCTGACCCGGTTAGGTTTTCATTCCAAAGCCGTCGTGACGGGAGATATCACGCAGATCGACTTACCATCCGACCGCGTCTCCGGCCTGATTGAAGTGCGGGACATTCTCCGGGACATCGCCGGTATTGAGTTTGTGTATTTCGATGAACGGGATGTCGTGCGGCATCGCCTCGTTCAAGAAATTATCAAAGCGTATGACCGGCATTCGGTCGCGCCGGCGAATCCCGGAACATCGAGAAAAGGCGGGAATCTCGTGAAAGGGCAGCGTCCTGATCCCAAGGTTTCCCGTTCCTCATCTTCTCCCACAGGTTCCTGGGGCCAATCGCATTAATGCCGGTCGTGGTCGGCATGCGGCTTACGAGGTGGACGCTGCGCCTCGCGCCTCTCAGGAGCCTCGCCAATCGTATCCTCCAGTCCATCGGTGAACGCGAGGCGTTGCTCAGCCTCGAAATCGTAGGCGACGACCGGATGCGCCGCCTGAATCGAAGCTTTCGTCATCGTGATAACACCACGGATGTGCTGGCCTTTGCGACCAGGGAAGGGCCCGGCCCGCCATCGGCCCTGCTGGGGGATGTCGTCATTTCCCTGCCACAAGCCATTCGTCAGGCGCGCCGTCATCAACGGGGTGTCGATCATGAACTGGCCGTACTCCTCATTCACGGCATTCTGCATTTGTGCGGATATGACCATGAGCGAAGTGAACCCGAGGCCAGACGAATGACCCGACGCGAGCGGGCCGTTCTGCGTGGCATCGGTCCGATACCGAGGCTATTGGTATCCGGCGATTCAGATCCAGTATGATGCGTGACCGGGGTGCATGATCGGGAACGTGAAGGCAGAAGAGGATGAGGTGAGCGGTGGGCTGGTTTCAGAAACTGAGCGAGGGGCTCTCAAAAACACGCGATGCGGTCACCGGACAACTGGATCGGCTGCTCGGGCGCGCGGCTGACCCGGCTCTTTTAGATGAGTTGGAGGTTGCCTTAATCAGCGCGGATCTGGGCGTGCCGGTTGTCGAACGCGTCATGGAGAACTTGCGCGGACAGATGCGCGGGGGAAATTTTTCGGCGGCCGAGAAGGTGCGGGATCTGCTGCGGCAATCGGTCTTGGACATTCTGCTTCCCGCACAAGCGGCGTCAATCGACCAACTCATCGCGCAAGGGCCGCGTCCGTTTGTGATTCTTGCCGTGGGGGTCAACGGTGTTGGGAAGACCACCACGGTGGCAAAATTGACCCAACGGTTTCGCCAACAAGGGAACAGCGCGTTGCTTGTCGCCGGCGACACCTTCCGGGCGGCGGCGATCGATCAACTGCAGGTATGGGCGGACCGCACACAGGTTGACATCATCCGGCATCGGCCCGGCGCTGATCCCGCGGCCGTGGCCTACGACGGGATCACGGCTGCGAAGGCGCGCGCGACGGACGTGGTGCTCATCGATACCGCCGGGCGGCTGCACACCAAAACAAATTTGATGGACGAGTTGCGGAAAATCAAACGGATTGTGGCGCAAGAGTGTCCGGGGGCGCCCCATGAGGTGCTGTTGGTCTTGGATGCGACCGTCGGTCAGAATGCGATTGCGCAAGCCAGACAATTTCATGAGGCGGTCGGCGTGACCGGCATTGCGCTGACCAAGCTGGATGGAACGGCCCGCGGCGGCATTGTGGTGGCGATTGCTGATACGCTGAAAATCCCGGTCCGGTTGATCGGAGTCGGGGAATCTGTTGAGGATCTCCAGGACTTCAACGCCAAAGCCTTTGTTGACGCATTGTTCTGACCTGTCCGGCCGGACCGGACCCTCTACCGTCTTTCCTGCGTTTTCGCTCAATTTCTTCTCATCCCGCGAACCTCATGCTAGGCTGTTTCTTGAGAGCCGACCCTGAGGGTGTGCCTGAGCGCAGCAACCGTTGCACATGGGCGAGAAAGAACGATGACGACGTTATTGGTAATCGACGACGACCGATTGCACTGCGATCTTTTGCAGGTGGCATTGTCTCGCCACGGGTATCGCGTCAGTACGGCGACCAGCGGGCGGGAGGGAGTATCCCTGTTCCGGCAACTTCGCCCCGTCGTGACGTTGCTTGATCTGCGAATGCCGGAAATGGACGGGTTAGCGGTGCTCAAAGAGATTCGGACGTACGACCCCCGCGCCGGAGTGATTATTCTGGGGGGTGGGGCCACCGAGGAATTAGAGAATCTCGCCCGAAAATTACACGTCACGGATTTTTTTCGGAAGGGCTTGTCGTTGGATGTGCTGGTTGGCGCGGTGCATCGGATTGCCCAACAAGCAAGGCGTGAGGCATCACGCGCCCAGTCTCTGGCGAGCAATGATGCCGATCAGCCTCCCGGGGAACAGGTTCTCGTCGTTGATGACGATGTGATGGCGCGCGATCTCCTGATGCGTTTTCTCAGTCTGCGCGGATACCGTGTCCGAGGCGCCAAGGATGGCCGTGAAGCCCTGCGAATGATCGAGGAGTCGGCGCCGGATTTGTTAATCCTCGATCTCGTCATGCCGGAGATGAACGGCGTAGAGTTATTGAAAGTCCTGGCCGGGCGCGACTATGCCGGACGGACGATCATTTTGAGTGGACATCAGAATGATCCGTTGCTGACGGACGCCTGGGCGTTGGGGCCGCAAGAAGTGCTGGATAAACCGCTTGATTTGGAGCGAGCCTTGATGGCTATCCAGCTTGTGATGGTGTGCCGGGAGTGTTAATCTTCATCGTCCACCTTGGGGTGCCGGTGAAGAGTGAATTGTTTGCATCGCCTCATCCGCTTCAGTCTGCTTGCCGTTTGCCTCGTTCCTGCGCTTGCAGTCGCTGAGTCTGGCTCCGCTTCACCGACCATTGAACATCACCAGCTGACGCTCGAGCTGCTGCCGGATTCCCATCAGCTCATCGCGACGGATCGCCTGACCCTCGCGGGAGGATCTCCCGGTCAGGTGTGGGCGTTTTCTCTCGCTCCCACGCTTCACGTCGAGCACATCCAGGATGTCACGCATTGTCACGCCCCCTGTGAAACGGCTCCGGAGGTGGCCTTCGAGAGGGAAGAGGCATCAGGCCGGTCGGAGCCGCAGCGCGTGATCCTGAAGCAGCCGGCCACAGGTCGGGGAGACGGCACGGTAGAATTGAAGTTCTCCTATCGCGGGGTGATCGACGATCCGCCGCGGGACCCGCGGCACCTTCGGTTTGTCACGCCGAGCGAGACCTCCGGGCACATTGGCCCTGAAGGCGTGTATCTCAGCAGTGAAAGCCAATGGTATCCCGACCTGAATGGTTCGCTTGCCACCTACGACGTCACCGTGACCTTGCCTGATGGGTGGACCGCTGTGACGCAGGGAGCCCCGCAGTCTGACCCGGCGCGTTGGGTGGTCTCGAGTAAGAGCGAGGCGCTGACGGTCGTCGCCAACCGGTTCATTGTGAAGGCTCGCACTTGGACAGCGCAGTCGGGGCAGTCCATCCGGCTCGCTACCTATCTCTTTCCCGACGAAGCCTCGTTAGCGGATGAATATCTGGACGCCTCGGCGCGATACCTTGATGCCTACATTCCCCTGCTCGGGCCCTATCCATTTTCGCAATTTGCCGTCGTCGAGAATTTCTTCTCCAGCGGACTGGGCATGCCTTCTTTTACCCTGCTGGGAAGCGCCGTGATCAAGCGGCACTATACGCAGCCCTATGCGCTCGGCCATGAGATCGTGCATTCGTGGATCGGAAACGGCGTGTTCAACCGGATCGATCGCGGCAACTGGGTGGAGGGGCTGACGACCTATCTCTCCAATTACTACTACCATGAGCTCATGGGCGATGAGGCGCAAGCCCGCGAGCAGCGACGATTGATGCTCATGGGATATGCCGTCTACGTGCGACCCGGCGAGGAGTATCCCGTCATACGGTTCGCCCAGAAGCACGATGAAAAGGACAACGCCATCGGTTATCAACAATCCGCCATGGTGTTCCATGCGCTCAGACAGGAAATCGGCGAAGCTGCGTTTTGGAAGGCGCTGAAACAGATACCGGAACAGTATCTTGGAAGGGCGGCTGAGTGGCGTGATCTGGAGCGCATCTTTCAGGACGTAGCAGGGCGAGACCTTCGATGGTTTTTTGCTCAGTGGGTCGAGCGGGCCGGCGCGCCTGAAATTGAGCTGACTCGTGTGTGGGTGCAGCCGTCAACCGGAACTTCCGGGGAGACGAATACGGTGGAGGCGATGGTGCACATCGCCCAGCATGGCGTCCCCTATCGAATCGCGGTCGATCTGGAATTTGTGCTGGACGGCGGACGTGCCCACCGAGCGCGTATCCATCTGACGGAGGCCCAGCAAGATGTGGTCGTGCCTCTAACGGAACGTCCGCTGGCGGTTCGACTGGACCCGGGGCTGCAGGTGTTTCGCCGTGTGGCACGGAATGCGTTAGCGCCTATGTTGAATCTGTACGTGACGGATGCCCAACGGACGGTTCTGTTGCCCCGGGTGTCATCAGAGCCACCGAGTCCCTTCACCGACATTGTTCAACGAATTGTCGCACAGGAGGCGTCGAAGCCAGGGAGATCGCGCACGACCGTGAGAGAGCCGGGAAACCATACGACGGATGTGCCGCCGGGATCGTTGCTGGTGCTGGGCGGGCCCGGGGAGAATCCCGCGGCGGCAGACATGCTACGCGACTGCGGCGACCATGTTCGTTTCGGCGAGAAGGGATTTGCGGTGGACGGGAAGGCGTACGAAGGCCCTACGATGGCGCTGCTGGTATCCTGCCGGCGCGACGATCAGCCGGGCAGCGTGGTGACTCTTCTCCACGGGGTGACGCCGCAGGCGCTTGGCCGCGTGGCCCGGCTCTTGTTTTTTTACGGATGGCAGAGTTATGTGGTGTTTCACGAAGGGGCCGTGGTTGCACGGGGAGATTGGGAGGATAAGATGACTGCAGAGGTGCGAATTGAAACACGTTAAACACTTCATGGTAGGAATGCTGGGGCTCGTGCTCTCCCTCGCTGCGACGAGTTCGGGGGGTGCGGCATCCAAGCCGTCAGAAACCGCAGTGACGCCAGCGGCCTCCTCCGAGCGGCACCTCACCAATATCAAGCAACTCACATTCGGACGGCAAAATGCCGAAGCGTATTTTTCGTTTAGCGGCGACAAACTGATTTTCCAGTCCACGAACAATTGGATGAAAGATACGTTTGCTGCGGCGATGCATCCGGCCGATATCCCTCTCGGCTGTTATCAAATGTACGTGATGGATCTCGTGAGCGAAAAGATCCGGATGGTCAGCACCGGTTCTGGCACCACGACCTGCGGCTATTTCTTCCCCGGTGACCGGCGCGTGTTGTACTCGTCCACTCATCTGCGAGGCCCCAATTGTCCCCCCAAACCGAAGCGGGATGGCGGTGCCTACCGGTGGGCGTTGGATGACTATGATTTGTTCTCCGTCCGGATTGACGGGCTGGACCCGCAGCGATTGACCAATACCCCCGGATATGACGCCGAGGCCACGGTGTCCCCCAACGGGAAGACGATTGTCTGGACCTCCATGCGCGACGGGGATTTGGATATTTACACCATGGATCTGGACGGAACGCATCCCCGGAGGCTGACCCAGGAAATCGGGTACGACGGCGGGGCGTTCTTCTCGCCGGACAGTAAGCGGATCGTCTATCGCGCGCAGCATCCGAGCAATCAGGACGAACTGGATCAGTACAAATCGCTGCTGGCTCAAAATCTCGTGGAGCCGGGCCGCCTGGACATCTTTATCATGAACGCCGACGGGTCGAACAAGCAGCAGGTCACGAGTAACGGCGCGTCGAACTTCTCGCCCTATTTCCATCCGGATGGGCATCGCGTCATCTTCTCGTCCAATGTGGAAACGCGCAATGAAGGAGGGCGGCCTGAGTTTCATTTGTATCTCACCAATGAGGACGGCTCAGGCCTGGAGCGATTGACGGTGGCCGGAAAGTTCAACAGCTTTCCCATGTTCTCTCCGGACGGAAAGCACCTCGTGTGGGTGTCAGACCGGAACGCGAAAGAGCCGGGAGAATTCAACGTGTTTCTTGCCGACTGGGTTCCATGACCGAATCAGGTGACGGGCAGGCTGCGCCGGCATCGGCGCAGCCTGGGCCACCACCGGATTGCCCGCCGGTCCCGGCGGTGATCCTCTCCGCGCTTGTGGTGCTCGGGTCATTCGTCGCGCTCTTTTACATCGATATTCCCATCCTGCGGTTCCTCCGCTCGCATAATCTGTCGGCGCTTCAATCCTTGGGCGATCTTGGCGAAAAACTGGGGAACGGGGGGACGTTGATTACCATCAGCGTGCTTCTCCTGGGAACCGGATATCTATTCAAGCGACAAACTTGGATTCGTACGGCGGTGGATAGTCTGCTTGCCCATGGGGCAGTGGCATTGCTGGTGAACAGCCTTAAACATATCATTGGCCGTCCGAGGCCGCGCTTGACCCATTCTGACGGATGGCACTGGTGGCCCTCGTTACAGTCGGGGTTAGACTCGTTTCCCTCAGGCCATACCTCGGCGACGGTTGCCGTGGCGACCGTCTTGGCGCGCGCGTTGCCCAGGTGTTCATGGCTCCCGTTTGTCCTGGCCGGATGGGTCGGGGCCAGCCGGATTTGGAGAGGATCGCATTTCCCCGGCGACGTGGTCGGCGGGATGGTGTTGGGCTTTATGGTCGGATCGGTCTTCAACGGGCCGCTGCATTGGTGGGGCAGATCTTCCGCCCAGGCGATTGTCCGCATCGCGCCTGTCGTCTTGTTGCTGACAGGTATGTTCTGGGTGCTCACCCATCGCATTGTCGATCCGGCGATGGATCACATGCTGGTTGCGTCCGGGGTGCTGCTGGTGGTTGCAGGTTGGGTGCTGCAGGTGATGCCGCAACGGAGATCGGTGACCGGCCGCGGGGTGAAGGCGGTCGTAACCTCGAAAAGCTTGTTGCTGGCAGGGGTAGCGGTTGCGACCGGAGCTCCGCTCGTGATCGGACTCACCGGTCTCCTGTGTGTGGCGCGATGGAATGCTGCCACAAAGGACTCCGGTTTATTTGCTCCGCCATCCTGGCGCAAGGCCGGACTTTGCGCGGCGGGAAGTCTTGCGGGGGTCATCGCCGCCCAGTTCCTCAAAGGCCTTGTGCCGCTGCAGTGATGAACGATCAGTGCCCGGGAATCCGGACCGCTGGTTTCTCTGCATCCTCCGGGACGTGAATCAGCGATTGGTTCGCCAGCAGCGTATAGCCAAATTGTTCAAGCAAGACTGGATAGTCTATGGTTTCCACCGGCAATCTATTTCTGAGTTCCGTCGGCAGGAGGATCATCGTGCGGTTTGGCTGAGTCAGGTAAGGCTTGATGTTTGCCTCCTCATTCTTGGGAACCATGATGGCTTTCCGTTGTGCATAGAACACTAATGAAGGTCGAGGCTGACCATAAATGATCAACCGATCGTTCGGGCCGAGATTCATTCCGGCAATCTCTGCCAGCCGTTGCGGTGGATCGATGACCACGAGATGCACCAATGGAAAGATGAGTTGTGTGGTCGCCAGCACCACAAGAGCCAGCGAGCCTCCGGCCGCCCAGAATGCAGCGGGTCTTCTTGTTTCGCTGAATCCAAAGTAGGCGACGAGGCCCATGCCCACCAGGAAAATCGAGGCGATGGTATAGGGGCCCGGTCCGAGCCCCACCTGTCTCGCCAGGGGAAATTCATTGATCAGTTTTGGGGCTAACCATGTGGGGTAGAGGGGTGGTAATAAAGCAAAAGCCAGTGCCAGGATACAGCCCACGGCGGTAATGGTGTGGATGGCGGCGCGTAGGTTTGGCGCAGCATGGTCGGTCACACAGCGATTCCAGAAGGACGCCGTCAAGATCGCCGCAGCGGGAAACAGTGGCCCGATATAATGCGGCAGACGCGTGGAAGAGAGACTGAAAAACACGAGCCCCCCCAACACCCAGACAGCGGCAAACCACTCGAGCGCCGGTGAGGACCGGGTTGAGTCCTGGTCCTGAGCCGGCGCGAGTGCTCCGGCCTGTCGTGCCTCCCGCCAGCTGCGATAGGCCTGGTACCAGGCAAAGGGCAGGAGTCCGCTCCAAGGGAAGAACCCGAGAAGGAACACGGGCAGGTAGAACAACAGGGTGCCGCCGTGTCCTTCCATGGTTCCAAAGAAACGGCCGATCGTATCGCCCTGCGCGGAGGCCGTATACCGTTGTCCATGAAGGTTCAACATCATGAGATACCAGGGGAGGGCCAGGGCGAGAAAAAGGAGAAGGCCAGGAAAGAGCTGTCCCTGCCGACGGAAGAGCGGCCAGGAGCGCGTGAGCCAGAGATACGGCCCCACCGCCAGCAGAGGAATCAGAAAGCCGATCGGTCCCTTCGTCAGCGTCCCGAGCGCCATGCCGATGTAAAAGAACCATATGAAGTGGCGTTCACGTCCCTCTCCATGGAGGCCCAGCCAGAACCCATAGAGAGACAGCGTGGTAAAGAAGATCAACACACTGTCGGTGAGCGCCATGCGACTCAGCCCGATGATCTCCAGATTCAACAACAGCATGGCCGCGCCGAACAGGCCGGTCACCGGTCCTCGACACCGTGTCAAAAACACATACTGAAGGAGGATCAAGCCTAGACCGAACAGGGCGGACGGAAATCGCGCCGCGAATTCGTTGACACCGAACAGATGGTATGAGGCCGTCATCAGCCAATAGACGAAGACCGGCTTGGCGAAGCGCGGCTCATAGTTGAACGTGGGGCTGATGTAATTGCCCGTTTCGTACATTTCCCGGCCGGCTTCCGCGTTTCGCCCTTCATCCCGATCGGTCAGGCCGAGGGACCCGAGCCCGACAAAGAACAGCACGGCAGCCAAGGCCAACAAGACGAGGAGCGTCACTGGTTGAATCGATCGGTCAATTGGCGCAGGCGTCTGCAAAGACGGGACTTCTCCGTTCATATGAGGTTCCATTACGATTTGATCGCCGGGGATGCTGTGCCGGAGTCGGCAGAGTTCGGGCGGTGAATGAGCATGAGGTTGCGGAGATAGACGATACTGCCGATGCTCTGTCCGGCAATGAAGACCGGGTCCTGCCGATAGATGGCGTACGCGAGCGTGATCAACCCGCCGATCATGCTCATATACCAGAACGCCGTCGGCACGCGGCTCTCGGCATGGCGCTCAGAAGCGATCCACTGGACCACCCAGCGCATAAAGAAGATCCCCTGTCCCAGGAATCCGATAATCAGCCAAATGGTATCGAGTGTCATAGCTGTACGGAGGCCGAGGTCGAACGGGAAGCGGAGGTGGCGGCGATGCGGTAGTGATACCGCAGGCAGCGGTGCTGCATCCATCGTACGGCCACCAGATCGTACAGGCCTTTGAACAGACGGTTGCCAACGCCGTATTTCGAGGTTCCGCGCGTGCGCGGATAATGGCGCACCGGCACCTCGGTGACGGTGAACCCGTGCATCAGGGCCAGGGCGGGGAAAAACCGGTGCATGCCCTCAAAGAGCTGCAGTTTTTCCACCACTGCCCGGCGAAAGAGTTTGAGCGAGCAGCCGGTGTCGTGGACACGGTCGCCTGTGACGGCGCTGCGGACCTTGTTGGCAATCCGGGACGAAATCTTCCGTGTCAGGTTATCGTGGCGGTCTTTTCGCCAGCCACAGACGAGATCGAAGGTCTGGATGTGCGGAAGCAGCGTCGCGATATCAGCCGGGTCGTTTTGCAGGTCGCCGTCGATGGTCATCACCAGTTCTCCTGTCGACTGCTTAAACCCCGCGTCGAAGGCCGCCGATTGCCCGTAGTTGCGATCGAAGTGAAAGACCTTGACCGTGCGGTATTGCGCGGCCAGGCCATCCAGTACGTCTGAACTGCCGTCCGAACTGCCGTCGTCGATAAAGATCAACTCGAACGGGGCCGATCGCGACTCTTCCCGGCCATCCAGGACCTTCACCAATTGCTCTGTCAGGGGGACCAGATTGTCGCGTTCATCCTTGATCGGGATGACCACGGAAGCCCATGGGCGGGTAGCCACAGTCATGGAGCGGGATCAGTTCCTTTGCGCAGCCGTTGATCAGTATGCACGGGGCATATTCTACAAAACGCACGGAGGGGTGGTCAAACGATTCTGTCTCCCGCTCAACGGTGTTGTTGATTCATGCGGATCAGGACGTGCTAATCGATGGACACCTGCCGGTCGACATGTGTTGAAAAGGTCGGATCGTTCGAGACGAAGATCACCGACCAGCGCTCGTCTTTCGCGCAGAGTCGGCGAAGCAGCAGTTCCCTTGTGGCGGGAAGCAGATTGTGGAGGGTTCCGTCGAAAATGAGAATTTGCGGACGGGTGACAATCGCGCGGGCCACGAGAAGGCGGAGAATCTGACTGACTGAGAGATGCGTCTCCCCACCGGAGACGGGGGTATTCAGGCCTTGGGGCATTAAATCGATGTCGTTGTCCAACTCCACAAAACGCAACGCCCATTGAAGATCTTGGTATTCGATCGTAGGTCTGCCCAGCGTGATGTTGTCTTCCAGCGTCCCGTCGAGCAACGTGGGATGGGAGTCCAGGATGAGTCCGCGCACACGGCTGATCGAGTCGCGCCTCACTTCGGCCAGATTCATGGCGTTGTACCGAACGAATCCGGTCGAGGGTGGGTGAAGACCGGCCAGGACTTTGGCAAGGGCGGTCTTGGCCCTGTTGGTGCCGCACAAGACGCTCACGGTTTCTCCCGGGGCTACCTCCAGAGCCACGTTCTGAAAAATCGGCACCCCGTCCTGAGCAGTGTACGAAAGGTTCCGACACGTCAGGCGAATGCCGGAGTCCACGAACTGCGTCGCCGGCAGTGTTTGCTTCGCGCCGTCCTCTTCTGTGGGCAGGGAGAACACGGCGGCCATTTCGCGGCAGGACACGAACGTAAAAAACATCGCGACCATACGCCGAGCCAACGTGTCCATGTTGAGCAGCAGGTTGCCGACCAGCACTTCGGCGGCGGCGAATTGCCCGACCGTCAATTGTCCATCAACCACCAGGAGTCCCGCTGTGATGAGGAGCCCACTATGGCCGACGACTTGCCACAAGGCCGCGGCTTTATACTGCCGTCCGGTAAGCGTATCGGAACGTCGCTGCCGAATTCGGGCATAGATGCGGGTCAGGGTATCGGTTCGCTCCAGCAGATACGGGCTGTCTCCTGCTGCCCGGAGGTGGGGAAGATTGTGCGCGATATTCTGAATCCAGCCGAATATCTCATAGTGCAAACGGGACATTTCTAGGGTGATAAAGAATCCTCCTCGCCCAAACAGGGTGAGCAAGCCCACAAACCCGAGAATCAACACCAGAATGTAGAGCACGAAGTAGGGATGAAACAGGATCAGCAGGGTCATCCCGATGGCGCCGACCACGGCGACGTTAAAGAGATCTGCCACCATGGCCACCAGGGCGCGGGTCAGCAAGTCGGCCTCCATGAACCGGTAGGCTTGCGGCATGGCACACGTATTGTCGCGAAGGCGGGGCAGCAGGCGGGTGAACGCGATGGCGACGCGCGTGTAGATCCGCTGTTGCAAGGTCTCCACCGCGCGCGCCTGTAGCACACGAAAGGCCGCGACGCCGGTCAAGGAACTGGCGACGAACAGCGCCAGCGTGAAAATCATGCGGGGTTCCATTGCAAAGGAGAACGTGCTGACGAGCTCCTGGACGGCAATGGGGACACAGAGGAGGAAAAATCCAATGGCCACTGCATAGGAGGCAATGATGCCCAGGATCGATCGCTCCAGTTTCAGCAGTATGCCCAGGTGAGCGAAAATGTCGCGGAGGACTGTCGTCAGTTGATATTGGGGATAGGCCGGTGTCGTTGCGGGGGACTGGTTCACAAGAAACTCCTACCGCGTGGGCGCTGGTAGGAGTTATCAGCCGTGCGAGGTTCGCAATCGGCGGTTCTCGGTGAACTCCATCACCGGAGGGATGCGTACGGCGGGGCAAAGTCTAGACTGAGGCCCCGTCTTTCGTCAACACCGTGCGACGTTCATTGGGGCTGATGTTCGCGAGCCGTACTGGTTTCGCACGCTGCAGCCTTGCTGGACGAATTGTTTGCGCATCCGGTTAGCGGAGGAAGAGGGATCTGACGATCAAGGCCGTGCCGGACAGAAAGAGAAATGCGGCAACCCGGCATAGCCCGATCCTGGCGCGGCCGTCAATCGGTCTGGGGCAGGCCTGTCCGGTTACCGGATTTTGGCAGGGCCATCCGATTCCGCTGCGGCGGTGATGGTGAAGCGCATGGTGCCCATCAGGCTCATGTCGTTGATTTGCTCGCCGGCGTGGATTTCCACCCGATAGCGTCCCGGTTTCCAGCCGCTGTCCGCAGGAAATAACTTCAGATAGCCGGTTTGATCTTCCAGGGCGATGTACATCGCATCTTCAGCGATCACGAGGCTTGTGTCCGCTCCAGCCACGTCCTCGGGATAGCAGCGCCCGAAGACCTGAAACGATTGGTAGTGCTGGTGCAATTCAAACACGATGAAGATGGGTTTGGTACCGGCGAGGAAGCGCTCGGTTGGTTTGACGGGAACAATTTCATGGGTCCGCTGGAACCCCAATTCTTCGTCGAACCCTTCGGCAAGCACAATGTGGCGAAACATGCCTTCAGGCGGCGCATCGAAATTGTACGGTTTGGCGCTCTCGATACGGTTCTGAAAATCCGGAATCGGGACGTTGCGCGTCAGGGGGAGCTCCTCGGCCAAGAGGAGGGAGCCGGAGAGAAGAACGATGGGACAGGCAAGCGCGCACACCGATCTCATCCTGTCTTGGTACACTCTGCCCGGCGGGCCTGTCAAGAATGCGTCAGCCGCCGGAGCCTCGGCCGGCGTGTCTTTGACGGAGAAACAGTGCGGATGATGGGATGTTGGATTCCTCCAGAAGAGGTTGCGGCTGAAATTTGCTTCCTGTTAGACTTTCCCTCTTTTTACGGGGGGACAGCATGGAACAGCACCTCATGACACCAGTCGAGGATCCCGATGCGCTACCGCAACCGATCGGAGAATATAAGCCGGTCGATTACTGGCAGGCCCATATCAACACTCTGTTCTATCAACTGCGGGGTGATCAGCAACGCAGTTTCTATCAGACCTTCGCCTCGGCCGACTATCGGTTGGCCCATGCCTTGGCGGCCGATTATTTCGAACAGGTGGTCAAGCGTGACAAGAAGGCCGCTGCGAAGCCTTCTGCGTCGGGTGATTCCGCTACCCGGTCATCCTTGATCGTGATGGAGTGGGGGCCCGGCAACGGCAACCTGGCGGCCTGCTTCCTCAGCCATTTGCAGCGTCTCGACAAGGCGGGTCAGGTCTATCCCCGAGTACGCTATCTGTTGGTCGATTCCCACGCCCCTGCGCTGGAGCGGGCGCGCGCACATCCTGATCTGGTCCCGCATGTGTCCAAGGTCGAGTCCCTCTGCGCCGATGTCGAACATCTGGCGACAATCGCCGACGGCACGGTTGATCGGATTCTCTGTAATGAGCTGTGGAACGAATTGGCCACCAAGCTCATTGCGAAGAAGGGCGGCGAGTATGAGGAAGAGCATCTCCGCCCGAACCTCAATGAGCGCAAGGCGGCGGCGATTGCCGATTGGTCCGGCTTTGTCCGCGCGTTTGACGCGAAGGACATCGAGAAGTTGAAACAGTTCCCGCCTTTTCTGGACGATCTGATCTGGGAGCGTGAATATCACAAAGTGGATTGGAAAGACGTTCCCTATCGGAAGACCCTGACCGAATTTATGAAGGCGATCGACGATGAGGTGTTAGTGCCGGTGAATCTCGGCGCCTGCGCGTCGATCAAGGAAGCGAAGCGGGTGCTGGCGCCCGATGCCGTGGGATTCAGCAGTTTCGATGCAGGAACGGCGGACATGCAGGTGCTCAACGATCCCGAGAAGCCTTGTTATGGCCTATTCGGCGGCCAATACAGTTTCATGGTGAACCTGGCGCTCATTCAAGCCGTGGCCAAGCACCTGGGGATCACGACCACGACCATTGAAACCCAACGGGAGTTCGTGGGCAGCCGACTCGGGACGAATGTGATGACGCTGATGGATCTGCTGGCCTGTCATCCGACGGTGGGTTCTAAGGTTCAACCATGGGAGTTGGATCGGCTGACGTTGAAAACCATTCGCACGCTGAATGACATCTACGAGAGCCCGTATCAACGGAAGATCGAGTTCCCCCTGCGCAATGAAATGCCCGCGGAAGAACGGGAGGCCGCGCAGGGGACGCTCCTTTCCATGAAACCCAATGGAATTCCCGATACCATCGCCTATGTCACGGAAGAAGAGTTGAGTCAGGCGCAGGGCGAGTTGGAATCGCTCGGGTACGAGCGAGAGTCCTGGTTGATGGCCCTTGGCGCACCTCCGAGTCCCGTCGAATACTATCATTTCGGGTTTCGGCCGTAGGGGTTGATTTCGCCATTGGAGGACGGGGACGCAAGGAGGCGTTTGTAGGAGAAAGAGCTTGACTAATTCCAGTCATTTCTATAGCCTTTCCCGCGATTTCCGATAGAAGACCCGTCCTTCTCCGTGCGTGGCGAAAATTCAGAAGGGGTTGGGGCTCGCAGGCAAGATCATCTCAGACGACCTACTTCACGAGAGGCAGTCGAGTCGCCGGTTCGTGGATGTCTGTCGTGCGAATAATCGCACAGCTGTAACAAGGAGCATACAGTACCATGTTTGGTTCGTTCGGCTGGATGGAGCTGCTGCTGATTCTCATCATCGTGCTGATCATCTTCGGGGCGGGGAAAATTCCCCAGCTCGGTGAGGGATTAGGTAAAGCAATCAAAGGGTTCAAGAAATCGGTTCACGAAGCGGATGCCATTGACGTGACGGCAAACGAAACGGAACCTGCCGCGGCTCAGCCGGAGGCACAAATCCAGCAAACCGGACAGTCGGCCACACCGCCGCCTGCGCAGCAGGCCGGTGCGGCTCCACCGCCACGGACGACGCAGGGGTAACTTGCGAGACTGAGGATGCAGACCGGGTGACGGCCATTTCATCTCGAGGTCGCAGCACCGGGTCTTTTACACAATCACCTCAGTGGGAACACCATGTTCGGTCTTGGCGCTGGAGAAATTCTCATCATCCTGGTCATCGCGTTCCTGTTGTTCGGGCCCAAGCAATTGCCCGAAATCGGGCGTCAGGTGGGCAAGGCCGTCAAGGGATTCAAGGAGACGGCGGACGATCTGAAGAAGACGGTAGAACCCGAACTCAACATGATCCAGCAGGAAATGAAGATGGTCGAACAGGATTTCGAGTCGTCGATGAAAGAAGCGGAAGAGCAGATTAACCACGCAACATCGGGCGTAGAGCACGGGGCAGAGGAATCGGGTTTGCCCAAGCAGGCCTAATACCATTTTATACTCGCTCTACGGCTGTGAAGGGAGGTGACCACAGCAACAATACAAGACTAACGGTGTGACGGGCTCGCTTCGAGATCGAAGCAGGGTCATGATCGGATGGTGGGCACCATTCTGGTTCGGCAGACCTAGACCCGCACACATAAGTTGGCTTTGTAGTGCAATAGCGGTTGGATTTTAGGCGGCACCCGGAGTGAATGGGTACACAAAGGGTTGCCATCCAATTCACAGGAGGAACGCTATGAAACGCATCCATGGACGGACCAGGTGGGGCCGGTTGGCCGCCATCTTCGGCGCTGCGGCAATCTCAGCTCTGCAGTGTCTGACGCTCCCGGCCTTCGCCGGATTCGAACTTCCCCCGGGCGAACGTATCACCAATCTCCCAGCTATCCCTCGTAACATGCCGCAGAAAGAAGCGTACGAACTGTACGATCCGGTCATCGGCCGGAATTTCGACATCAAGAACCTCTGGATGCGCGCCGACCTGCGTGTGCGTCCGGAAATGCGGAACAACGCCTGCTTCGGCGGTGCGCAGGGGGTCGGGGGAACATGTAACTCGTTCGGAACCAGAGGGACTGCTCCCAGTGGTGGTAACAAGGGTAACGACATGTTCGTACAGCAATGGATGCGATTGGGCATCGGGTATGATTTGTCGCCCGACGTGAACTTCTATGTGGAAATTATCGATAGCGCGACCTGGGGCGGCAACGGCAGCGCCGTGAATGCCGGCAACGGCGGCGACCCCCTGAACCATAATGGTGGTGCTGCGGGTGGCTCGGGAAATGGAGGCCGCTTAGGTGTCCGCGCGGCCTACATGTTGATCAGAAACCTGGCCGATGTGCAGGGCTTGAGCGTGAAGGTCGGCCGTCAATACGTGGTCTTCGGCAATCACTCTCTGTTCGGTCACTTCGACTGGGCCAACACCGGTTATTCGCATGACGGTGTGATGTTCGCGTATCAGACCAAGAATTGGGACAGCTACTTCGGCTGGTTCCGGAATTCGGAAAGCGATCTTGGTCAGGCCGCCCCGGTCGGCAGCGGCGCTCCTAACATCGCTGGCTCGGGTGGACAGGACGCGAACCGTGATGCCGACATGTTCATTTTCTACAACCAGATCAAGATGGTCCCCGGCATGGTCATCGAGCCGTTCTATGTGTTGTACCAGAATCGGTACGGTACTGCTGATAACGGTACCGCTGCGTCAGGCCTTGGTACGGCCAAGCACTCCAACCAGACCCGTCACATGATCGGAAACCGGGTTGAAGTGCGCAAGGGCGGGTTCGATTTCTCGAACGAAATCGCATACCAATTTGGCCAAATGGGGCAAACTGGCGCATGTACTGGTGAGCAAAAGTGTATTCATATCAATGCTTGGGCCACTAGAAACTGGATTGGCTACACGTTCTACGACACGGCCTGGAAGACCCGCCTGGCCTTCAACCTCGATTACGCGTCCGGTGACAGCCGGAACAATTGTGCCACGGGCGGTGGTGGAAATATGGGTTGTAAGACAGCCAATACGTTTGAAAACTTCTTCCCGACGAACCACATCCACATGGGCTACATGGACGTGCAAGCGTGGAAGAACATGCTCGCACCGTCCGTCAACTTGCAGGCCCGCCCTTCGGCGCGTGACCATATCGAATTGTGGTATACGAACCTGAATCTGGCCAATTCCAAGGACTGTTGGTATCGCGGATCTCAGGGGTGCTATGTCTTCTCCAACAACACGAACACGAAGACCCACATCGGCGATGAAATCGACGTGGCTTACACCCGGATGTTCGCCGACGGCAAAGTCGCCCTGCAGGCTGCGTATGGCACCATTTTCGCTGGCGGCTATTTGACCAGCACCTTGAACCAGACGCAGAATCAGCACTGGGCCTATATGTCGTTGTGGATGAACTTCTAGGAAGAAGCGATCAGGTTACAGCTTTCAGCTGACAGCGTCCTTGCTGATCGCTGATGGCTTTCACCAAAGGAGACACGCAATGAAGAAACTCATGTTCGTAACGCTGGGCGTCGCGGCGTTGGCGATCGGCAGTCAGCCGGTCACCGCGCAGGCCCAGGTCGCGGATGCGATTCAAGCAGTGAACGATGCCATCGTCGAGTTGACCGATGCGCCGGGCCTCGGCAAGCGGACGACCGTCGATGTGACGAAGCGGTGGGGATCTGATCGGTCCGTCATCGACAGCGCGACGGCAAAACTCCAGGATGGGCTCAGCAAGGCTCAGTCCGGCGGAGTCGGCGCCGATGCCATGCGTCAATTGAAGATGGCGGTGGATTACGGCAAGGCTCGCTTGCACAAGGAAGCTCGTTTGTCCGCACAGGGGGCATTGCGCTATCTGTGCGTGGCGAATCAGGATCAGGGCCCAGGTTGCGATACGGTGCCGAAGTTCGGCAGCTACACCGCGCCGTAGCCAGACGTTTGGCGATCTTCGAGGTATGAGGGGAGATCCCCTGTCTGTCTCGACGCCTGAAGCCCCGCCGGGTGATCCCCGGCGGGGCTTCTTTTTTGGAGGGGAGTGGGACGAATCGAGCAGCCGCTGAGGTTTGTTGCAGATGCCTGTCATGCTCTCGACCCTGACGGCTTGCCCGTGGTTCGCCGGGCGTCTTATACTCGGCTCGTTCGCCATGTGCATCGTGGGTCTGTTCCTGAGTTCTCCCCGTGGATGATCTGAGTAAACAGCTGAGCCAACAATTCGGATTTTCGTCATTCCGCCCCGGCCAACGGGAGGTGATCGATGCCGTGTTGTCCCGTCGCGATGCCATGGCCGTGATGCCCACCGGCCAGGGGAAATCCCTTTGCTATCAGTTGCCGGCCACCATTCTGCCCGGCCTGACGCTGGTCATTTCTCCGTTGATCGCCTTGATGCAGGATCAGGTGAATAGTCTGAATGCCCGCCACATTGCCGCCGCGGCGTTCCACTCCGGTCTTTCTGAACAGGAGCGGGATAAAATCGTGCTGCACCTCAAGTTGAGACGGCTCCAGCTACTCTATCTCGCCCCTGAACGGATGCAGCACGAGCGCTTTCTTCGCCTCTTGCGATCATTGTGGGTGTCTCTTCTGGTTGTGGACGAGGCGCATTGCATTTCGCAGTGGGGACATGATTTCAGGCCTGACTACCTGAATATCGGTCGCCTGCGCCGGGAGCTCGAAAATCCGCCCTGTCTGGCCTTAACAGCCACCGCCACGGCGCGAGTGCAAGCGGATCTCTGTGAACGGCTGGCGCTCCACGATCCGTTGCGGCTCGTCACGGGGTTTCGTCGGCCGAATCTTGCCCTCTCGGTTCGCCGGTGTCGTTCGCGTCAAGAGAAACTTGCCCAATTGGAGCGGGTGGTGCGCGACTACCCCACGGGGGCGCTGCTCATCTATTGCGCCACGCGTCGCGCGGTGGAGGAAGTGGCGGCCTGTCTGGGGCGCTCCAATTCGTCTGTCGGGTATTACCATGCGGGCCTGTCGGATGAAGAGCGGCGATCGGTTCATGAGGAGTTTCGCGTGGGGACGATCCGGATATTGGCGGCGACCAATGCGTTCGGCATGGGGATCGATAAGTCGGATGTTCGCCTGGTCGTTCATTTTGATATTCCCGGAAGCCTGGAGGCCTATTACCAGGAAGTCGGACGGGCCGGGCGTGACGGGCAGCCGGCCGCGTGCCTGTTGTTGTTTCATGAGCGGGATGTCGCCACGCAGGAATACTTCATTCAACAGGCTTCCAAAGAATCCGGCAATTCAGCGCGCGTGGAACGCATGAAGACGTTGCTCCAAGATTTGCTGGACTATGTGTCGGTGACGACCTGCCGCCAGCTTGCCATCCTGGACTATTTTAGCGATGAGGTGGAGCGGGCCCTGGGGCCATGTGGGTTGTGTGATTGTTGTCAAGCGCCGTTGCAGGCGCCCGCGGACCTCGTGAATGATGAGGCCGGGTGCGCAAAGGCCGTCCTTAGCGCAGTAGCCTGGTGCGGGGGGCGATTCGGAGTGACCCGAATTGTGGAGATGCTTCGCGGAAGTCGTTCGAAAGGCTTGCTGGCCTATGGTGCTGAAGATTGTCCGGGGTATGGACTGTATCAAGCCTGGACGAAGACGGCGCTGACTCGTCTCGTGAAAGCCCTGGTCGACTCCGGCTATCTGCAAGTAGACGGCCTGGAATATCCCACCCTTGACCTGACTCGGCGCGGGCAGGAGGTTATGAAGGGCGTCAGTTCCGTGGACGTGAGTCAGGGGGGCGAGTCTTCGACCACGCCGCGCCTAAAGACACCGGTGAGTGGCCGGAACAACTCCACGACTGCATCACTCACGTCGTCCGTTGATCCGCAGTTGTTCGAACGGCTGCGTCAATTGCGTAAAGAGTTGGCTGAGGAGGAGGGCGTGGCGCCCTTCGTGATTTTTCACGACAAAACTCTTCGCACAATCGCCGGGCATAAACCGGTGACGCTCAGCGCGCTGTTGGAGATTCCCGGAATCGGGGAGATCAAGGTGGAGCGATACGGCCGACGTGTGCTTGGTATCGTGAATGAGGAATGCCGGTAAATTCCTTCGTGTAGTGGTCTTCCGCCCTTCCTCTCACGCTCCTGTTCCTAGGCTCTCAGCCCTCCCGCTTTACGGAACTGTTCCTGCAATTCCGAATAGGTGGTGGTCACAGGAAATTGCGGGAATTCTTTTGGTAGATGTGCCGGCGGACGGAAGAAGAACCCGGCATGGGCTTCTCCCAGCATGGCGGTATCATTGTACGCATCCCCGGCGGCCATGACGTGGAAATTCAGGTTCTTCAACGCGGCGACCGCGTGTTTCTTCTGGTTGGGTTGCCGGAGTTTGTAGCTGACAATACGGCCGTTAGGGCCGATTTCCAGCTGATTGCAGAAGATGGTGGGGAAGCCCAGTTGCCGCATCAATGGCAAGGCGAATTCATAGAATGTATCGGACAGAATGATGACCTGGGCTCGTTCGCGCAGCCAGGCAATAAATTCGGCCGCCCCCTCCATCGGGCCCATGGCGTCGATCACCGATTGAATGTCGGCGAGGGTGTACCCATGCTGATCAAGGATCTTCAACCGCCGCGTCATCAAGGCGTCATAGTCCGGCATTTCGCGGGTGGTGATTTTGAGTTCTTCAATGCCGGTCTTGATGGCAAAGTTGACCCAGATTTCAGGAACCAACACGCCTTCAAGGTCGAGACAGGCAATTACGGGATTCTGCATGCATCTCCTCCAGCAAATCGTACAGTTTAGATAGTGAGTGGTGGGTGGGGTACAGCATCACTCACGCGACGTTCAATACTTAGAAAACTGCCTTCTCTCCAGCGCTTCCGCGCCGGGCCCTTTCCTGAGCCAGGTATCGCCCAATTTTGTCGATGGCCTTTTCGAACAATGCTGTGCCGGCCCATCGGCCAGCCTGCTCGGCGCGATGCCGTTTGGCCCAGTCGACGGCCAGCGGGAGCGGGATGAGTCTGGGCGTTGTGCCGGTCAGGTCCGCCCAGAGCAGACTCAGCGCAGTACTCATGCGCACTGCAACGGGAACCGGTCGGATCGTCTGATTGGTCATGTCTTGGCAGTCGGTGGCGGGCGAGGTGACGGCGAGTTCCCGGCAGGCTGCCGGGCGATCGTCGTAAATGCTGCACACTTCATTGTCGAGAAAAGGGCAGGGCATCCGAAGGGCATAATACGCCCGGTTCAACGGTTCGATGGCTTCGTCACTGACCGGGTCGGGAGACTCAGCCAAAGCGGACAATTGTGTCAGGATTCCGGCTCGGGCCAGCTGTTGCTGCGCCACGTCAATTTTCGACAGGAGCCGTTCGCGCTCCGGTGGGGCGAGGCGGTCGAGGCTCTGTGCGAGGGCAAAGGCTTCGGGTGCGGAAATCGGCACCAGCATGCGGCAACAGGCCGCGCAGCCTTTGTGACAGGACACGGTGTGACCGCCTTGACGTACATGGCCGAGTTCCAGCGTTTGGGCCTCTTCGCCGAGGCTGCGCATCAGGGGAAGGATTGCCGTCACCGGCACGAAGCTCGTCGGAACTCCAACGGCGGTGGAGACTTCGCCGATCGGGGTCTGCAGAGAAATTTCGAAGTGGTCCACTCGTGTCTGTTGACTCACGGATATGATGGTAGCTCGTTTCTTGCGGTCATGAATAGGGATAATCCCCGTTATGGTGTGTTGCCGCAGCTATCATAGAGAACCATCGAATCGGCGGTCAACCGAGGATGCCGGACTCCGGTCTTGCTCCACGGGGAGGGTTGCGGCTACTCTATCGTCGATGCGTGTATCCGGTCATATCATCGGCTTACTCAAAGAATATATGCGCGATCTCGTTGAGCAGGCTCGCCAGGAGTCGCAGGCTCAGCAGGCATTCGGCTTTTCCGCGCCTCCGTATCAGCCGGATCATGCCATTGCGGATTTGCTCTCGATTTTGGACGACCGGATCGAATCCGAAGGGCTGCAAGTCGGCATGCCGCTTGAGTTCCTCCATGAAATGTGGCGGCATTGTAACGAGGCGCGTAGCGAGGTGATAGAACAGGTGTGGCTGGAAACCAATCTTGGTCAGCCGGGCTCATCCAAGGCGCGGATTCGAGAGTTAACCTACGCCGCGCTCATCACGCATCTCGAAAAGGACTCCGCGACAGAGTAACCAATCGCCGGATCGCAAATCGTGAGAACGTCGCTCAGGGTTGCCACTTTCCGGTGATCCAATAGACCAGGATTCCAGCCACTTCGTCGATGGTCTGCGTGCTGAGAAGGAGAGCCCGGGCGGTGGGGATGAAGTCGAACACGGTTTTCTGTTCCCAGGCCTGTTGCGGGTGATGTTTCGATTCATACCCGCAGGCAACCGGGGTAACCTGAAAGCCTTGCTTCTCAAACAAACCCACGGCGCGGGGGAGGTGATAGGCGGCGGTGACCAGTACGATGTGGCCTGGACCCAGAACGGCTTTGGCCTGCACTGCGTTTTCGTATGTCGTTCGGGAGTTCTCCTCCACCTGAATGACCGATTCCGGCACGCCAAGGCGGAGAGCCCACCGTTTCATTTCACGGGATTCCGGCGGTCCGGTTCGAAGCACGGTTGCGTCGCCTCCTGCGAGTAACAGCCTGGGAGCCAGGCCCTGGAACCACAATTCGGCGCCGCAGGCGGTACGCTGGCGTGAGGCCTCTGAGGTTTCGTCGGCCGGCCGCAGCGATCCTTTGTGAAAGACACCCCCTGCCAGGACAACCACGGCGTCGAATTTCGATGCGGAGGACGCTGTGAACGGCGGATACCGTGCCTCAAGCTGGGAGATATACATACTTGAAAGAATGGGGGTGGCGGTAAGGAACAGGAGCAGAATTGTGCTGAAGGCAAAGCGCCTGACCCAGGTGGTTCGTCGAGGCGTGACGGGCAGGATGGCGAAGAGCAGGGTGAACAGTCCTGCAGCGATGATCCATGTTAAGGGGTACAGCAAATATTTCGAGGCCTTGTATACACCGAACCACATGGGGGTTAGATCCATAGGTGCTCCAAAGTTGGCCGAAGAGGTAGAACGCCCAGCATACACGCAGGTGTGAGAGACACCAAGTATTCAGGAGGATTGCATGGCAGAGGGACGACATTACTGGTTGATGAAATCCGAGCCCAACGCGTTTTCAATCGACGATCTGGCACGCGCGCCCAAGCAGACAACGTCCTGGGATGGTGTCCGGAACTACCAGGCGCGTAATTTTTTGCGGGCGATGAAAACCGGTGATCAGGTCTTGTTTTATCACAGCAATGCCCAGCCTCCTTCCGTGATGGGGATCGCCGAGGTGGTGAAAACTGCCTATCCAGACGCGACGCAGTTCGATCAGAACGATGCGCACTACGATCCGGCTAGCGTTCCCGGCCAGCCCCGGTGGGATGTGGTGGATATCCGGTTCGTGCGCAAGTTTGCGGCGCCGCTCTCGTTGGATTTTCTACGGGAGCAGGCCGGTTTGAAGGGGATGGAATTGCTTCGAAAGGGATCGCGCTTGTCGGTGCAGCCTGTGCAGCCCGCCGAGTGGAATGAAATTCTTCGACTCGCCCGCGCTCACGCCGGCTGAGGTCCTGCTCCGGGGCAGGATTGTTTCTTCATTCTCCCTCTTCATTCCCAAGGCAAGGGTTAGCTACGGGCTTTT
Source organism: Nitrospira sp. CR1.1 (assembly GCA_014055465.1). Taxonomy (NCBI): domain Bacteria; kingdom Pseudomonadati; phylum Nitrospirota; class Nitrospiria; order Nitrospirales; family Nitrospiraceae; genus Nitrospira; species Nitrospira sp. CR1.1. Next base: position 404,580 of record WIAF01000001.1, on the reverse strand, counting down.
CCGTCGTCCAAATAGCGATGTTGCCAATCGAGCCAGGCATGGCCGAGCTCATGGGCGAGAATGTAGCGTCGTCGCGTGACGGGGAGCCGCTTGCGGATATAGATCGTTTTCGCTTCGTTGTCCCAAATTCCATCCGCGTTGGCATCCTGGCGGTCCATCTCCGAATCGGTGACTTGCCGGATCATGATGTGATAACCGAATGGAAGGACGACTTTGTTTGGTATTCGCACCATGTCCCTCACTGTCTTTACTTATGGGCGCGCTCTGCGCCAAATTCCTGCTCCCGGATAGCCTAACATATTTCCTGTTTCGTCATCCCCGTTTAAAAAGTGATTGTTTTCAGTTAGTTGCGTCGAGTTCCCCTGTCTCCGCATGCCTCCTGACCTCATAGTGTCTCCCGGCCCCGAGATCGTGTTGAGGATTTCAATTGAAAGATCGGATGGTGTATCATCCGTCCATGGTCGATAAACTTCTCGCTCAAGAACTTGCGAAGCCCTACCCGTCGGTCGTCAGGATTGTGGGAGTGAAGATCCGTGACCGCGGTGAGGTCAAGAAATTCGATGCCGGGGAAACCGGCCTGACTGTGGGCGATCGCGTATTGGTCGAGGTTGCCGGCGAACTGAGCTATGGAGTCGTCTATGGGGCCCCTCAGGCGGTGCCGTTTATTCCGCCCATGCGTGTCTTGCAGTCCATTGCCCGCAAAGCCACCGCTGAAGATGCGGCGACGATCGATCGCTACGAACGGCTGGCTTCCGAGGGCATGAAGGCCTGCCGGGAACAGGCCGCAGCACTGGGACTCAGGATGAAACTGGTCGAAGTGTTCTGCTCGTTTCATCGCCGGCAGATGACCTTCGTCTATACGGCTGAGGATCGTATCGATTTCCGCGAATTAGTTCGCCTGCTCGCTCGCCGGTTCGGCGGGCGGATTGAAATGCGTCAGGTGGGGGTCAGGGATGAAGCAAGCCGATTGGGCGGGATCGATACCTGCGGATTAGTCTTGTGCTGCGCGGCATTTCTGACGGAAGTCAAACCGGTGACCGTGAAACAAGCTCGGGTGTTAGGGCTTCCGGTGGATGACCCCAAGTTGCTGGGAGTCTGTGGTCGCCTCAAGTGTTGCCTGCTGTTCGAGGCGATGGAGAGTCAACCCGTCTCCTCATCGTCGAAGTCGTCCGCGCTCATCACACCCGCTCGTTCCCGTCTGGCCTCCTCCTAACCTGCACCCATTCCGATACGCCTTTTTGTTGTAGACGTCCGCTCCTCTCGTACCCATCGGTTGCGCTCATAACGTCTCGTGATTTGAACCTGAAAGAGTATAATGAGCAGGAGGTGACAGATGCCTCAGGTGCTGGTGCTCGGATCCGGGAAAATCGGGTCTCTCATCGCAGGGCTGCTGTCGGCCAGGGAACAGTACCAGGTGCATCTGGCCGACCTCACCCTGGATGCGCCAAAACGATTGATCGATGCCCTGGCGCTTTCGACGGTGACTCCCTGCGCATTGGACCTGCGCCGACCCGAGTCGGTGGTCGACTATGTTGTTGCGCACGGCTTTGACGCCGTGATCTCCAGTCTACCGTATTTTTATAATGCGGCGGTCGCAGAAATTGCGCGAGCGCATCATCTCCACTATTTTGACCTGACCGAAGACGTGGCCGTGACCAGCCGCGTCAAGGCCATCAGCGACGGCGCCGACCGGGCGTTTCTTCCTCAGTGCGGGCTGGCGCCCGGCTTCATCAGTATCGTTACGAACGACCTGATCGGCCATTTCGAAGCGATCGACAACGTGAAGATGCGCGTTGGCGCGCTTCCGGTCCACCCGAGTAATGCCTTGAAGTATTCCCTGACGTGGTCGACCGACGGGTTGCTCAATGAATATGGAAATGTGTGTGTCGGGATTGAAGGCGGGGAAGAGGTTCACCTGCGGCCCTTGGAAGGATATGAGACAATTGAATTGGACGGTCTGCTCTACGAAGCGTTCAATACGTCGGGCGGGCTGGGCACCCTCGCGGACACCTATCGTGGCCGGGTTCGGACGATGAATTACAAGACGCTGCGGTATCCCGGCCATTGCGAAAAGATCCAGTTTCTTATGAACGATCTCAAGTTGAATGAGGACCGGGAGACGCTCAAACGTATCCTGGAGCAGGCCATTCCGCAGACGCACCAGGATGTAGTGTTGATATACGCGGCTGTCACCGGCACGCGGCAGGGTGAGTTGTTTGAGGAGACCTACGTGAAGAAGGTTTATCCTCAAACAATGCTCGGACGGACGTGGTCTGCGATTCAAGTCACGACGGCGTCATCCCTTTGCTGCGTCGTGGACCTGGTTATGACCAAGCCATCAGCCTATCGGGGATTCATCAGGCAGGAACATTTTTCTTTGCAGGACGTCTTGGACAATCGCTTCGGGGACTGTTTCCGTCCTTAGATGAATGATGACGACGGAAGAACTATTCACACAGCTGGGTTTGGCCCGGGAACAGTCGGGAGGCGGCTGTGCTTCCTCCGCCTGGACACGTACGACGCATGCCGGAGTCATGGAATCCAGAAATCCGTCGACAGGAACGACGCTGGCGCGGGTATATGGTTGCTCCGATGAGGATTACGACGCCCTGGTGACCGGTCTCCAGCAGACTCACCGGTCATGGCGGACGGTACCGGCCCCCAAACGAGGCGAGGTGATTCGTCGGATCGGACAGGCGTTGAGGGAACAGAAAGAGGCTCTCGGCAGTCTGATTTCTCTCGAAGTGGGGAAGATCAAGGCTGAGGGCGATGGTGAAGTGCAGGAGATGATCGACATGGCTGATTTCGCCGTCGGGCTCTCCCGCATGTTGTACGGGCAGACCATGCATTCGGAACGGGCGCAGCACCGGATGTACGAACAATGGCACCCGTTAGGCGTGACGGGCGTGATCACCGCGTTCAATTTTCCGGTTGCGGTCTGGGCCTGGAATGCATTCATCGCTGCCGTGGCGGGGAATACGGTGTTGTGGAAACCCTCCCCCAAGGCGCCGCTCTGCGCTGTCGCCATACAACACCTCTGCAATCGTGTCCTGGAAGAGGCCGGATACCCCGGTGTGTTTGCGCTGATGACAACGGATCGGGTTGAACTGGCCGAGCGCATGGTTCGAGATGAACGGCTTCCTCTGATCTCTTTCACCGGTTCTGTGCCGGTGGGAAGGCATGTGGCGGAAGTGGTCGGGCGTCGCCTGGGCCGCAGTCTGCTGGAATTGAGCGGGAACAACGCCATCATTGTCGATGAGACCGCCGACCTCGAATTGGCCACGAGAGCGATTGTCTTCGGGGCCGTCGGCACCGCGGGACAGCGCTGCACCAGCACCAGGCGTGTGATCGTGCAGGAGTCCCAGTACGAAAAGTTGATACCACGGCTCCTTTCCGCCTATGCGCGGGTGACGATCGGGGATCCGCTTCAGCCGAATGTCATGATGGGACCGCTGATCGATGGCGAGGCGGTGGCGCGATATCGGTTGGCACTCGATGCGGTGATACAAGCAGGCGGTGAGGTGCTCTGCGGAGGGCGGGTGTTATCCCGTCCGGGGTATTTTGTCGAGCCGACGATTGTCCGAGCCCAGAATCATTGGGAGATTGTTCAGCAGGAAACGTTTGCGCCGATCTTGTACGTGATGACCTATCGAACCCTGGATGAGGCCATTCATATCCAGAATGCCGTGTCTCAGGGATTGTCGTCCGCGCTGTTTACCACTCATCTTCGCCATAGCGAGGTGTTTCTCTCGACCCTGGGGAGCGATTGCGGCATTGCCAACATCAACATTGGCACCTCTGGCGCGGAGATCGGGGGCGCATTCGGCGGGGAGAAAAGCACGGGCGGCGGACGGGAGGCAGGATCCGACGCCTGGAAGGCGTATATGCGGCGTCAGACCACCACGATCAATTGGGGGACTGAATTGCCGTTGGCACAGGGTGTTACGTTTGGTCGGGCGGAAGGAGGGAACCATGGGGCAAGCCGCTGATCTTGATGCCGTGATTGCTCGAATGACGGCCGACTTTCTCGCACAGAATAGCGCGGCCGGCATGCTGCGCCATGCGTTGGACGACATTGGGGTCGGGTTTGTGCCGGTCATGGACCACTTGACGATCAGAACCATGAACATTGATCAGCGGGCGGAGGAATTCATCGCCCTCGGGTACGACTACGATGAAACAATTTACTACGACGATTGGTATGCAAAAGTCTTCAGGAAAGCCGGATATCCGGCCTTGTTTGTCGACCAGGCGTATCCAGACGCTCGTGGCCAGACCAGTATTATTCCGCGTTGGGTCGAAAAGTTCGGCGATGGTGTGTTTCATCATGTGGCTGTCCGGGTAGAGAATATCGAGCACGCGATTCTGAAGCTGAAATCGAAAGGTGTGGTCTTTGCCGGGGAAATTGTCGGGGCGCGGGGAGGCCCGCTGCGGCAGATTTTTACGGCTCCTGAGATGATTGACGGCCAGCCTTTTTCGGTCCTGGAACTCGCCGAACGGCATCACGGCTATCTGGGATTTCTTCCGCCGCAAGCCGACAGTCTCATGCGTTCCACCCTGCGCTAGATGCCCTGTTGCCTTCACTGGTCCATCGCGGCCAGCCGCACGTATGGGGCGGTGTCTCACTGTCAATGAGACTCTCGACCAGCTCCACGAATCTGCGTACAATGTCCGGCGTGGTGGCAGTCATTCCATTGGTTCGGCGTCACGGAATCCATACAGGAGGTCATGCATATGGCGCGAACGGTTGTGCCGCTCTGCTTCATCTTCGTACTGATGGTTGTCTCTGTGTTCGGGACCGGCGAGAGTCTCGTGGGCGCTTCTCCTTCAGCCCATGCGCCGCACGGGACCGTGACCATCGACAACACAACGGTGCCTGATATCGGGCCACTGCCGACTGTGGTTCCGACCCCTTCTTCGAACCTGAATTACGCTGCGAAAATTGAACTTGGAAAGCAGCTGTATTTTGATGGACGACTCTCAAAAAACAACGCGATCTCCTGCGCGTTCTGTCATAACCCGGGAACCGGATTTGCGGACCCCCGGCAGACGTCCATCGGGGTGGGCGGCGGAGTCGGTGGTCGCCAATCGCCGACCGTTTACAATGCAGGGTTCAATCACGTGCAATTTTGGGACGGCCGTGCGCGATCGTTGGAAGAGCAAGCGATAGGGCCGATCCACAACCCTGTTGAGATGGCGGAGACCCACGAACATGTGGTAGCCAAGTTGGGGAAGATCAAGGGCTATCAACAGCAATTCCGGGCCGTCTTTGGGACGGATGTCAATTTACAGGGCATTGCCGAGGCCATTGCCGCCTATGAGCGGACGGTACTCTCCACGAATTCCGCGTTTGACAAATACGTACTCGGCGACGCGAAGGCCATGGACGAAGCGGCGGTTCGAGGGTTGGGACTCTTCAGGGGAAAGGCCCGTTGTATTCTGTGTCACAATGGGGCGAACTTTACAGACAACCAGTTCCACAACCTCGGGGTCCCTCAGGTAGGGCCGATGAAGGAGGATCTGGGACGGTACAGTATCAGTAGGGCGGAAAAGGACAAGGGGGCGTTCAAAACGCCTACTCTTCGCAGCATTACCGAAACTGCTCCCTACATGCACGATGGCGCCTTCAAAACATTGGAGGAGGTCGTCGACTTTTTAGATCAAGGCGGCGGCAGCAATCCTGCGCTAAGTCCGCTCATGCGCCCGCTGAGTCTGACTGCGGAGGAGAAAGCCGATCTCGTCATGTTCCTGAAGGCGTTGACGGGAGAGCCGATACCATTCAGCATGCCGAAGTTGCCAAAATAAATCGCGAATCCTTTCGGACAGCTGTGACTCTTACGGGCTGAGAGGCACGATGGATAGGTCTGTCGCTAGGACATATCAACGCATTCCAACCCCAACCAGAGGAGGCCTTCTATGTTTCGACATCTTTGCGTGCTTGGCGCGAGCACGCTCGCACTCGCCATTGGTGGGCCAGTATCGGCAGCGGACATGAAGCCGGGTCCGGCCGACGGGTTCGATATTCATGTGATGGCCCCGCATAAGATGGAAGACGGGTCGGTGGCTGGCCCCTTCCATCACTACTGCAAAGCGATCAAGCCTGAGGTTCTGCAGTGTTTGTTGTTCGAATCCACTGAGCCGAATGCCGTGTTGACCGATGTCGAGTACTTCGTGGCGAAACCCGTCTCTCGATCAGCGGTATCACTCGATGTGTGGAACAAATTCTATCACGATCACGAGGTCGAAATTGCCACCGGTCGTGTTCAGGTGCTGGACATGTCGGATGCGCAGGCCAAGGAGGTGGCTGCGGCGGCAGCCAAGACGGACGGCATTATTTTCCATTTATGGCCTAAAGGTGCGAAAGCTCCTGACGGATCGGTCGGGCATCCGACGTCAGTGGGGCATAAGCCTCGGACGGAATAACATTGGTTTTATGAAAGATCGATAATTTGTCGACCTATGTAAGGAGGCCATGATGCGAAGTGCGATTGCAATGATCGGGCTGTGTGCGGCGGCCTTCACGGCTGCCGGCTGTGCGGAAACGTCTCACGAAATGAAGTCCGCGGCCGCGGCTGCTCCGGCCGCAGCAGCGGCGAAAGCCATGCCGACACCGGCTCAGGGGTATACCATCCACGTGATGGCCCCCCATAAGTTTGAAGACGGGTCGGTACATGGCCCGTATCACCATTACTGTAAGCCGATCTCGCCGGAGATCTTGCAGTGTTTGTTATTTGAATCGACGGACTCGAACGCGTTGCTGACCGACATCGAATATTTCGTGGCGAAATCCGTGTCGCGAGCACATGTTCCGTTGGAGACCTGGAATAAGTACTACCACGATCACGAGGTCGAAATTGCGACGGGACGGGTTCAGATCCTGGATATGCCGGATGCGCAGGCGAAGGAAGTCGCCGCCGTCGCGGCGAAGACCGACGGCATCATTTTCCATCTCTGGCCGGACGGGGCGAAGGCGCCGAACGGGGAAGTGGGGCATCCGCAGTCAGTCGGCCACAAGCATCGGACGGAGTAAACAGACTGCCTGAAGTCACCGGGCGGAGAGGACAGGTTCTGCGTCCTCTCCGCCTGTGCTGTTTTGTAGAGAGGAAGAAGCTGTGATGAAAGCCATGCGTCCCTTTCTTTTGGCCTGGGCTTTGGTCAGCGCGGGGACCGTCGTGTGGCCCGCGGATTCCGAAGTGTTGCGTCCTCGCGTGCCGATCGATCAGATAGAATCGGCCCGTATGGTGACGAATCCATTTCCTGTGACTCCGGAGATGCGTGAAAAAGGAAAGCTCCTGTTTGAAGGAAAAGCCTTCTGTCGTGCCTGTCACGGGGCTGATGGGAAGGGCCTGGGTATGGATTTGGACTATTCCACGTTTAAGGGCCCGCTTCCACGAAATTTCACGGACAAGTTGTGGCAACAGGCCCGCACGGACGGCGAACTGTTCTGGATTCTAAAAAATGGGAGCCCGGGGACAGATATGGCCTCGTTCATCCCTTTGGTCCTGACGGAAGAAGAGGCCTGGCAAGTGCTGATGTATGTGCGTTCATTCAGCGGGAGATGAGGCGTGGATCGGCACCTGACCGGGCTTTGCGGCCAGGATTTCTTGCAGGCTGCCTAATTAGTGCAACATGTGTCCGGTTCTTCCGCTATCTGCGAGCGGTTAACCTGGCCGAAAAAGTTTTCTATACTGACGATGCTTCCGGCCATGCCGATCGAATCTCGGCAGTTCCATGCAATTCGGTAAGTCCTGCCGCCGGTGGGTGATGATTGGTAAGATCATCGGCGATGAGCGGCTAAGAAGCGCTCAAGGCGGCTGAGCTCTAGCGTGGGGAGTCGAAGAAATTCGATGCCGAAATAGTGCGTGTGAACCCAGCGAACAGCCGCGAGGTCTATGACCAGCGCAGGGGCATGGTCGGGAAGCAGCAGCCGTACGCTCAGATAGCTGCCCTCCATGACAATCCGTTCGCCTTCTAGGAGGCACCCATCTGGCGAGAGATTGAGAACAGTTCCTTCTCCAATGAACCTGGCGCCAGCGAACATGGCGGGACAGACCACTCCAAGACGGTCCAGGGATCGTTGAAAGGAAATCGTGGTTTCTGAAATCGAGGTGCGAACTCGTGAAGTTCGTGGTGATGAAAGATGTGACTGCATGGACGGCATTGTAGTGTTACGAGAGAGAACCGTAACATCCCACCTTAGAGGGGGCTACTCCACTGGTGGTCATTTCCAAATATTGCCAGGAGCACGGGAGGAAATTATTCGCGATTGACGGCATGGAAGCGATGACTGCAGGAGCGACACCGCCAGGGAAAGCGACCCAAGAGATGCCAAAAGAAATCGCGCCACCCACGGCGTTCAGATCGACGCACGATTCCAGCACACAGAGGGCAACAATACGAGGGTTTGATGGACATATGGTCATCTGTCGAGTGCACGTTCGTCGGTGGGTATCCGATCCAGGGGTATCTGTCCGATCCGGATGGTGTTGGGGATATCCGTGTGGAGATTGCGCTCATAGTGGACCTGTGTTGCCATGGAGGATAATCGGTCTCGATACGGGACGGTAAGTATGTCAAACGGGGTGTAGCGCAGATAGGCTGCGTATTCCTCTCGACCGTGCTGCACCTGAGAATTCATCACTCCTGCCACCATACCAAACGAATAAGGTAAATTCCCGCGACATAGGTTCCGGCAATGATAATGGCCCAGATCATGATCCCCTCGCTTTCTTTTGTCGGCATGCTGCCGCATCAATTGAGACGTGATGCCCTGATCAAGAGCAACTCGCGTACCACGAGCTATCATTTATGGCCGGGTGAGAAAGCCAAAATTCCCTTATATTGACCAGCCATCTTGTTGTGGAAAGCACTCTGTTGTCCTAGGTAAGAATGGACGTCGTATCTGATCCGATAATGGTGAATCCGTTTAGATACCGGGGCCAAAACCGGACGCGATAAGTCGATGGCATAGTGGGGGGTGCGGTGGGCCGAGTTCACTGGCTCGATCGTGGTGTCCCGTCGAGGGAATATGCACGTAGATAGTTGTTGGCGTGGATCGAATGCGGGAGGCAGTCGCAGTGGCGGAGAGTTTCAAGATCTACAAAGAGATAAAGACACAAAAGGGTAGGCGCAGTGGGCAAGCCACTGCACCCTTTTTCTCAAGGGTACTGGATTGGAGGGTCAGTGTTTCGGGGTGTGCTGCGAGGGGTTGCGTGCCCGTAGTTCAACGGCTAGGGCACAGGCCGTGATGGCGAAGTCGCACTGTCCGCAATACAAAAAACCTCCGGTTGGAACCAAGCTGCGGTGTCGGCATCGGGGGCAGTCATAAATCTTCATTGGTGAACTCCTGCATCACTGATAGAGCGTATTGTGAATGTATCGTGCTAAGCCGAAGGAAGAAGCGCGGTGTGCGCATGATTTTCCCGACGATTGGACATGGTTTGCGGCGATTTTTCTGCAGGGATATGAGAATAATGGGAATGACGCGCGTCGCGAGCTCCGCAGTTGACGCATCGCCAACGACCTTCGGGACAATAGAAATCATTGGATGGTTCGGTCGCCATATACCCACCACATCGGGAGCATTTCATCGTTCGGTCCTTTCCCGCCCCAATATTGTGTCAGAAGCCGTTGAATGGAGAGGGGCCAGGGGACGGTGTCGCCACCTCTCCATCCAGCGGGTTCATTCCCACGCTGCTTCTCCGGACTGATGGGCATGGTCAGCGCCGTCACACCTTCATGCGCGGGACTTTATGAATCCTTCAAGTCCCGGTTACGCCGAAGATCGAAGCAGGGTAGCTGTTACATGATATTAAGTATCAAAATCATAATACTGTCTAGGGGGAAGTGTTGGGAATGTTTATTTTCCTGACATCAGAAGATTGCTGAACGTATAAGAACGGGGAGGAATTTGCCGGTCTTTGTCACAATTTCAAACGTACCCGTGGGTGTCTGCAGACTAGAACCTATCTCAAAATTAAAAAACGACAGTCCGATGAACCTCCCTATGCAAGCGCCAGGATATCGATTGCGATATTTGCAGGGATTTTGCCATTTGCTCATGTTCAAACCCCTTCGAGCAAACGGGTCCCCGACCGATGAACGATTTTAAGGCAAGTTCTGGTCTGTGAACCGTTCAACTACTTCTTCCCCCTCGTTCGTGCAGCCCTGTCCCCAGCGTGGGCAATTGTTGCTATGACGAATCCTGTTCTACCCTGCCTCCAATCGCGAATGGTCGGATGCCGTGATTCGGTGATACTGCTGCACTAGTACGTAAGTACGTACCGGTCAATGAGGCGACGACCATAGTCACCGGAGAAGAGGTAATCCCTAACCATGCACAACCAGCCCGCAGTCGGCCTCAAAGAGCCATCCGACCAGTCGCCTACCCACCTCCAAAGAGCGCAGTCACCTGCGGTATACTCTCCTCATCGCTTGGTGACTCTGTTTGTGAACCCCTCGCACTTCTTTACGTCCCTTGACGATCTTGCGCGGCCGCTTCTCCTCCTCTTGGCGACGTTCTGCCTCGGGGTCGCCTCTATGGTGGACAGGATTGAGCAGCACATTCTCCGTGCGGAGATGGGTCAGAGTGTTTCCGGATGGTCGGAAGTAAGTCCGTGGTTGCTCAATTCGTGGAGTACGCTCTGGGCCGCGTTGTTGGTGCTCGGGGCGTTCAATATTCCCCTGTTCTGGTATCTGGGTGGTTGGTGGTATCGCCTTCGTCTCAAGTGGTCGGGAGCCACCACGTTGGATGCCCTCCGGCCTCGGCTACTGTTCGTCTATTCGTCACTGGTGTATGCTCTTCCGGTCGTCGTGGTCATGATAGCCGAGACCCTCCTGTTTCCCAATTACCGCATGGCTAGGAATGCGGAGGGGAGTTGGACGCTCATCTTCGTGCTGCTGTCGTTTTGGTCTGTGGTGGTGAGTTACTGTGGCGCAACCAAAACCTTCGCCCTCGCGTGGCGAAAGGCGCTGCTTTGGTTTCTCCTCCTGCCCTGGATGCTCTATGCCGTTGAGCTTGGCCTCTGGATGTGGTTGTTTGATGCGTTCAATGACTCAATGAGAGACACAGTGTGAGTTGAATACGGTAGGTATGCGCTTGCCAATATGAGGGAGTAGACATGCAACATACGGACGCTGCCTGAGGAATACGCCCCGCATGGAGATTCTTCCTCGATGTGATGGACGTGCCTAGATCTGAATATAATTTTCTCCTTGTAGATTCTTTCTCTGATCTCAGTAGCTCTACCTGGATCGGATCTGATATTTCTCCTGTATGATCCCGATCTTGGCATGTGCCACTTAGAATATGGGTCGAGGCGTGAAGGCCCGAGGCGCTTCCCCCCAACCAACTCGTTGGTAGACAATGGCGCGTGAAGAACCTATTCATTACTGTCCTTCGTGCCGGATTCCAGTCGTCCCAGAACGTCTCTTGATCAGGCCGGACCATCCTCGGCGGCGTGGCGCGATCCAGCGACCGGAGTGGCATTGTAATCAGTGTGGACGTACCTTCTCGCCGGATTATTTCGACGCCCCGAGTTAGGCCACATTTCTGTTGCCAGAGTGCTCTGATCTGGACAGATGGATCGCGTATGCCGCCGACACGTCCACGCCTCTTTACTACTGTCTGAATGGCTGCCGTTAGGCTAGGTCCTTCAACAGCTCGGACACTCGAAGCCGACGACGACCTTGAAGCACTACGCCAAATGGATGCCGAGCGGGAACCGCCGCTATGTCGATGTGCTAGATCGGGAGTTTGAAAAAGTTTGACACCAAAAGTCGGCACCAACGGTAGAAATGAGGGGAGAGTCAGTCCGGCCAGAATCGCAAGTGTTTGAGAAGATTAAGGAAGAAAATGGTGGGCCGTGTAGGGGTCGAACCTACGGCCCGCTGATTAAGAGTCAGCTGCTCTACCAACTGAGCTAACGGCCCCACCGGTGTGTACTATGTCTCGATCGTGACGTGCCTGACAGAGCGATTGGTGCGCCTGACAGGATTTGAACCTGTGGCCCTCAGCTCCGGAGGCTGATGCTCTATCCAGCTGAGCTACAGGCGCTCCCGTCGGTCAGACCAGGCACATTAGCATAGCGGTTCTGTTTCTGTCTAGGGAGTTGATGCGCGAGCTAGACGAATCCATATGGCAGGAGCAGTTCGTCGCCCGCCTCCGGCTGAACCCGGCGCAGGATTGACAGGGCCATCGCCTCGTCTTCAGCCAATCGTTCCGATTCTGTCTTCAAGCTCCGTGAGGGCCGGATAATGGGTATGGCGGTCTGGACGCTGCAGGCGCCATGGACCATTCCATCAGATTCAACAGGCACACCCATTGTGCGGCAAGTGATGGGTCTGAACGCATAAATGCCGCAACTTCCGTCTTCTGCGAGGGCAGGACAGGGAAGGTTTGCAAAGCGTTCAACCATGTCATCGATGCTGCTATCCGCCCATTCATCAAGATTCGGTTTGGATCGAAGATCCGGGTAGGTTACTTCAAGTGAGGCGATCTGCTCTTTCGCACGCGTGACGATTGCGGCTCGGTGGTTGGAGGGTAACAGGTTGAGGCCACGGTGCAACTCCAGGACATCGAGCTGAGTAACGGGAAAGATACCGATACAGCACTGGCAGCAGCCTTGACTGCAGGGAATGGCGCCAAGCAACGAGGCCCGGGCACGCCGAAACCAGTGTGAGGCCTGTTGAAAGATGGGCAGGGGGAGCGGGGCGGATGCATCGGTCCCCATGAGGCTACTCTTCAGGCAGGGAGAGATCGACGATGAGTTCTCCTTTCGGAGAAAAAAACCCTTGCTGATCGATCTGCACAATACCGTTACAGTGCTCCTGGAAAAACTCCAGGATCCAGCCGTTGAAATCGTAGCCTTCCTCCGTGACATCGGCCTCAATCATGCGGGTGGTCAGGATGAAGCGCGCGCGTGTCACGTGTTCCTGCGCCAGGCTGGCTTCAAGCTCATCATGGGAGGATAGATCTTCGCGAAATTGTTTCTGCTCTTGTTCGAAGAGATCCTGATACGTCCCGCGGTCGCGGATACAAAACACATGGATCGGTTTGCGTTCGCGCGCATACCCGAGCACCACCTGGACCCATGCCCATTCATCCAGCATAGAGTCGTCCATGTCCGGAGGAAGGATCGGCGTCTGCCCTCGCGATTTCAAAAACTCCACCAGCAGGCGAAGGGGAGGGGCATTGTCATTCTTACAAAAGACCCGCGAGTAGATAACTGCTTCGGGTGCGGTGCCTTCAGCGGGCTGGGCAGTCGAGGGGAGGATAGGAAGTTCTTTGGCCATGAAGACGCCTCTTGTTTCTGAGTATGACGCTGAGCAACGATGCGTCCGTGTACTCTACTCTGTGATCTGCGTGGCGCGCAAGGGCATCAAACGTGCGTGTCGCCAGTCTGGGCGCGCATGATTCCATCTGTCGGCTCTTGACAGCCCCTGGGGCTTTGGATACACTCTCGCCCTGTTTTCGGACTGATTCTGCAGACCACGCGCAGATTTCCGGCTCCACCTCTGTACGTACGAGTTTATAGATCGCAGACCGCACAAGTCAGTTCACTTTCATTCGTTGTTCAAAGGGAGGAACGCATGGCCAAGTCGATGACGAAATCGCAGATTGCTGACCATCTTGCTGGAAAGGCGGGAATTACGAAGAAGACGGCCGTCCAATTCCTGGACGATTTCGCCGCCCTTGCCTATCGTGAAGCGAAGAACGCTTTCGTGGTCCCCGGCATCGGGAAGCTGGTGCTCGCCAATCGGAAGGCGCGCATGGGCCGAAATCCGCAGACCGGTGAGCCGATCAAGATTCCCGCCAAGCGCGTGGTGAAGTTCCGGGTTGCCAAAATGGCCAAAGATTCGATCCTCGGAAAGAAATAGTCAGCCTCGTTCCTCGTTCGATTCCAGGGCCGGTGCGTTCCTGTATGGCACCGGCCCTTGCATTGTCCGCAGCGATCCGGCCTGACGGTCAGTGGCGGTATGGTTGTCTTAGAATGACGGGGCCAACCCGCTCCCTCCGGCGCCGTCATGCCCCACGAAACGCACTGCATCTCCATCCTGCACCATCGAATCTTCGCTGGCGATGCGTTTGTTGATGGTGACCAGTACCTTTTTCTCCCGCAAAAGTTGCAGCATGTGGCGAAGGCCGCGGCCCTGCCGTTGAATCACCTGCCGCACCGTCACAGGGGCGGGCAATTCGCAGGCGATGTCTCGTTCTCCGTCTGTCGTTTGAAGTTGTCCCATCAGTGTAATCGTAATCATGCGAAGCTATCCTCTTGATCGATATACAGCATGCAGCCGGTTCTCATTGTGCCGCTTGGGTGCATGGATGCAAATTGACTCCCCTGGCGGCCGCGACTAATATTACCATTATGCAATCCCTCAATATCCAGCGCCCGGGAATGCCCGACCTTCAATTCGTGCTCGTGGTGTCGGCCCTATGTACGTCAGGCCTTGAAACACTGAATGTGCCGGAAGACCTCCGGCGCAGGGTGTTCGATGCCTGTTGGGCGCTGGTCAGCACTGATCCTCCGCCGACCAATGAGCAGGAACGCGTGCTGGATTTGCGCTCTGGCACTGAGTTAACGCTCGACGCCCTGGTGGCCACGATTCGACAGCTCTTTGCGGAGGCGGGGGTTTCAACGTTGACCTGGGACCATCCCCCCAGCGAGCCCACACGCCCCAGCAGTCCTGCCGCAGAACCGCTGATTGATCGTTTGCAGAAGCTGTATCCGGATACTCCTCCGACATCCGATCCTTGACATCCGATCCTTCAGGCCGCGACTAGTCGCGCGCGTTCTTCCTGCGCGGGGTTCGCTCGCGCTGTGCACGATCAGCTGTTCCCCATGCGAAGAAGAGGGTATGATGCGCCTGTCCAACGGTATTCCATTCAAGAGGGGGTCATGCAGATTACACCAACGCCGCTCAGCGGCCTGTTTCAGATCGAGCCGGATGTCTTCGGGGATGCGCGTGGAAAGTTTGTGGAGATCTTTCGCGAGTCGCGCTATGACGCGGCAGGAATCACCAAGCCCTTCGTGCAGGATAACTTTTCCTGGTCCGTCCGCGGCACGTTGAGAGGCCTGCACTATCAGTTGGCCCGCCCCCAAGGGAAACTGGTCATGGTCGTCAAAGGGACGGTCTATGACGTGGCGGTCGACATTCGACAGGGCTCACCGACATTCGGACAATCATACGGGGTAGAATTGTCCGGGACGAATATGCGGCAGCTGTACATCCCTCCAGGCTTTGCGCATGGGTTTTGTGTGCTCAGCGAAGAGGCCGGGTTTCTGTATAAGTGCACCGACGTCTACTCCCCTCAGGATGAACGGGGTATCATCTGGAACGATCCGGAATTGGCGATCGCATGGCCCGTCACGGCGCCACTCCTTTCGGCAAAAGACCAAGCCTATAAGTGCCTCGCCGACATGACGGAGGAGTTGCCTCGTTATCAGGGTCGTTAGCCGAAGACTGTCTCAACCAATTCAAGGTTCCACGGTTCCTTCCATCAACACTCCGCGACCGTTCATCTGAAGGACCCGCTCTCGTTTCACGCGGTACCCTGATCGTTGCAAGTTTGGGCGCTTGCTGACTTCAAGCCAGTGACCGGGTCTCCCTCGGCCTTGCTGTGCGATGGATCTCCATGCTATGTAGGAATCATTCCTGTCTCACGGTCAATGGTATGAACGTACACCCGCAAGAGATTGAGGCTCGTTTTCGTCGGCACGCGGTACGTGTCACTCGCCAGCGCGCAGCGATTTACGCGGCATTGGTAGAGACTGCCAGTCATCCGAGCGCTGAGGATCTTTACCGGATGGTGAAGCGCCAGCAGTCGAGGATATCGCGCAATACCGTCTACTACACGCTGGGCGTATTGCGGAACGCGGGGTTGGTGCGGGAAGTCAACGTCGGCCATGCCATGGCGCGGTATGACGGGAATGTGAGCATGCACCACCATCTGATCTGCCTGGGATGTGGCCAGATTATAGATGTGATGGACGATGATTTGAATCGGTTACAGCTGTCGAGCAGACAGGCGAGAGGATTTGATGTCCTCGGGCATCGAGTCGAATTTCACGGATATTGTGTGAGTTGTCAGCAAGCCGGGCGCGACGTGCCGCCGCGTCGCGGGTAGGCCATCATTTATTGAAGGAGGAGAGTATGGGAAACAGTTTGAAGGGCACGAAAAGTCATGAGAACCTCAAGCACGCATTTGCCGGTGAGTCGCAGGCCAACCGGCGGTACCTGTATTTTGCGCGCCGGGCCGATATTGAGGGGTATCCCGATGTCGGCGGACTCTTCCGCGACACGTCCGAGGCGGAGACCGGCCATGCTTTTGGACACTTGGATTTTCTCAAAGAAGTCGGCGATCCCGCCACCGGCGTGCCGATTGGAAACACCGAAGCGAATTTGAAGTCCGCGATCGAAGGGGAAACATACGAATACACCCAGATGTATCCGGGCATGGCGAAGACAGCGCGTGACGAAGGTTTCTCGGAGTTGGCGGAGTGGTTCGAGACGTTGGCCAAAGCCGAACGATCCCACGCCAACCGGTTTACCAAAGGCCTCGATAGCTTGAAGCAGTAACAGTCCCTGCCTTGGCAGGTCCTGAGCGCATGATGACCGGGTGGGGCGGAGCGTTCCGCCTCACCCGGATGTCCGCTCCCCATCGACTGGCGTCGTAAAGGTCCCTTTCGTGATAGAACTTCGTCTTCTCCAACCGATCGATCAGGCTACCCTCGAACAGGAAACACTGCGGATCTACGATGTCTGCGACGGCTGCCGCCGCTGCTTCAACCTCTGTCCTTCTTTCAACACGCTCCTGGACCGGATTGATGAGTATGAGAGTGTGGTCACGAAGTTCACACCGGCCGATCATCATCGAGTCGTCGACGAATGTTACTACTGCAAGCTCTGCTATAACCATTGTCCCTATACGCCGCCGCATCAATACGGAATCGATTTTCCGCTTTTGATGGCGGTATGGAAAAAGCGGTTGGCCACTGTGCGAGGGATTCGGTGGCGGGATTGGCTATTGACCAGAACGGACCTCTTGGGGCGAATCAATAGCGCCCTTGCGCCGTTCGTCAACTGGGGGTTGGACCAGCGGTGGGTGAGAAGTCTCATGCAAATGGTGATGGGCGTTCATCAAGATCGGCAGGTCCTGCGCTATCAACGGGAAACATTCACGCGGTGGTGGGCCGGGCGGTCGTCCCAGAACAAAGCGGCGACAGGCAAGAAAGTCGCGTTGTTTGCGAGCTGCCTGGTTAACTATCAGGCGACCGATGTCGGGAAGGCGACCGTGCAAGTCCTCGAAAAAAACGGCATTCACGTGGTGTTGCCAGACCAGTCCTGTTGCGGAATGCCCTCCTTTGACATCGGTGATACGGCGGCGATGGTGAAGGCGGCCGAGCACACGATTGCATCACTGAAACCCTGGGTCGATCAGGGGTATGATGTCGTGATTCCCGCTCCCAGCTGCAGTCTCATGGTGAAGCGGGAGTATGCGAATCTCGTTTCGGGGGACGATGCAACACGGGTTGCATCGCGCACCTACGATGTCTGCGAGTATCTCATGAAGCTCAAGCGAGAGGGGGGCCTAGCCACCGATTTCACGCAACAACCTGGACGGGTCGTCTATCAAGTGCCCTGTCACTTGCGAGACCAAAACATCGGGTTCAAGTCGAAGGAGCTGATGGAATGTGCCGGCGCGCAAGTCGAGGTGATTGAAAAATGCTCCGGTCATGACGGCTCGTGGTCGGCCAAAACAGAATTTTTTCCGCTGTCGATGAAAATTGCGCAGAAGGCCGTCCGTCAGGTCGAGCAGGTCCTGGCTGATCAGGTGGCATCCGATTGTCCGCTCGCAGGCCTTCAACTCGATCAAGCCGGGGCTGCAGCCCATGTCGGCGGGAAGGCGGCGCAGCATCCCATTCAAATTGTGCGCGATGCCTACGGGTTACCTCGAGACCCGCGGCCTTCCTGACAGATCCACGTTTCGCCCGGACAGAATAATGGACCAGCTGACGCATGATGATCTGATCGCCCCCGACGCGTATGAGCAGCAGCGCGAGGCGTATCGGCAGACCATTATCGATCTCAAGCGCCGTCGTCGGATCGGCCTCGGCGACAAGATCACCATGGTCTTCGAGAATCGAGACACGCTGCGCTTCCAAATCCAGGAAATGATCCGCGTGGAGCGGATTGTCGATCGGCAAAAAGTGCAGGATGAATTAGATGTGTACAATGCCCTCCTGCCGGCTTCCGGTGAATTGAGCGCGACCCTACTGATCGAGCTGACCGATGCCGACACGATGAAACAGTGGCTTGATCTGTTTATGGGGTTGGACCATGGTCAGAAGCTCGGCTTGCGGGCCGGCGGCGAAGTCGTCTACGGCGAGTTCGAAGGCGGGCACAGCCATGACACAAAGATCAGTGCGGTGCATTTTGTGCGCTTCCGTCCGACTTCGGCCATGATAGCCGCCTTGGCCGATCCGGCCGTGCGTGTCGCCCTCTCAGTTCGCCATGCCGGATATGAGGCTGACGCCGAAGTGCCCTGGACGATGCGGCAGGAATGGTTGTCCGACCTCGGTGCATAAATGTTGAGTTTTTAGTTGTGAGTTTCAGGGTAACAATCCACTATAATCTTCTCAAGCAAGTCTAAGACCACAACCCATCGCTCTTGATCTATGGCAGCTGTGCTTCTGAATAAGCGAATCGAGTTTTGCGCCTCCCACCGCTATCATAAGCCGGAGTGGGATGCCGCTAAGAACCGTGCGATCTTCGGCGCGTGCAATAACGATCCCGGGCACGGGCACAACTATATGCTGGAAGTGACCGTCGCGGGAGACGTTGATCAGCGAACCGGTATGGTCGTGAACCTCTTCGATTTGAAGCGCGTGTTGCTGCAGGTGCTGGAAGAATTTGATCACAAGCACCTGAATTTAGACCTGCCCTATTTCACTCACCAGATTCCTACTTCAGAAAACCTGGCGCGTGTTCTCTGGGGCAAACTCCAGGCCCAGCACGACATCGGCACGCTTCAACGACTGTCGCTCTATGAGGATGAGGATCTGTGTGCCGACCTTACGGCAGAGGCAGGCCAGGAAGTCGCGTCAGTCACGAGACGATACTCGTTTACGGCCGTGCATGAGGGCCATCGAGGTCATACCTGGGATGTATTCGTGTCTGTATTCGGGCCGATTCATCCTGAGACCGGAATGGTAACCGATATCGTTGCTCTGGATCGACTGTTGAAGGAACGTGTGGTGGTTCCGTTTGATGGACGAGATCTGCGCATGGTGTTAGCGACTCCGTCTGTCACGGGAGAATATCTCGCCAAAGCCGTTTGGGATCGCATCGTGTCGGCCGTTCCCGCAGGCCGCCTTCAACTTGTGAAACTCGTTCAAACCCGCGACCTCTCCTACGAATACACCGGCTGAGTCGTTTCTCGCCCATCCTTGATTCTCATCTCTGCTGTGACGTGATGCCTCTCGTTTGCCGGCGAGTGACTGCGCCGTGTGATCGCGCATGCGCTCCGTCAAGCCAGAATTTCATGATCAGGCAGGTCTCAAGCGTCTCTTGCGGAGATCGGTGATTGATTCGATCTCAGGCCCGGAAGACCAAGTATGCGAGCATTATGACGGAGAGAAGCACGGTCATGGCAAACAGACTCCAGGCGAGAGTCAATGATCGTTGAGTGGCGCGCAAGGTCGTCTGAAATTGCCCGATTGTGTCAGCCTGCAGCGCGATTGTCTTCTGCAGGCTGTTGATCTGTTCCTGCAAGAGAGCGATGGCCGGGTCGGCGGGCGCCGGGTCCGGCACAGAAGGGGTTGCTCGAATGCGTCCGATAGTCTTCAGCAACTCCGGAGCGTGGTCAACGACGACCGGTAGCACCTTCTTGGCAATTTGCAGCGCTGCGATCCAGGGAATGCTCATATAGGCCTGCCGTAATCGCACAATCACACAATCTTCCTCTATTCATGACACAGGAGTGATGTCCAAATCCACACGGTCTTAGCCAGGGCATGGGCCTGCGGGTTGTCCGGAAGGTTTTCTGGTTCCAGCCGAAAAGTGCCCTCGCCGGATCTATCGTCGGAAGAATCGTGGCTCATACGGGCTGCAGAAAGATTCCAGCAGGTCGGCAGTTCTTGCCTGGCTTCCCCATTCACGAAAAGCCTGAGCCACCAAACTCCGTGATTTGTTGGAGATCCAATGAACTGAGCCTCCTGGCCTGATTGTTGAAAGCTCCGGCTATCGCGTGGTGGTTTTGCTGAGGTGGACGCGGAGGTGTAAGCGCCATGATGTCTATGTGGGAATTTTTCGGCCGGGACGTGACCCTCTTTGGAGACCTTCATAGCCCGATGTTGAGTTGGCTCGGGTCCGGAGGGCTGATTGCGCTGTTCATATGGCACGCTGGGCGATTATCGACGGCCATTTCCAGCGTGCAGGGTTGTTACATGCGAGTGTGGCCGACATTGACGAGCCTTGCCGCCAGCCGCAAGAGCCTTCAGTCCGAGTGGTTAATGGTTCCGAGTTTGAGCGACGTCAAGAAAAGCGCTCAATCCAGCGGTCAACCCGAACGGGTGGATCTCGATGATCTCCACGCGCTGGACAAGGCTATGCGCCGAGAGCCGCGCCTGGAGCAGGCTTGGCTCCACTTTCGCAAAACCTTCGTCGTCGAGCGTACGGCTTGGTTTATCGAGCCCAAAGTGTTCGCCACCCGTACGGCGGCGGAGTTTTTTCCTCGTGACTTGTTGAGCAGCCGCCTCAATCTGGCTTTTTATCATCAGTTTCCTTCGCTGATCACGGGGGGCGGCCTGTTGCTCACGTTTCTGGCGATCCTGATCGGCCTAAGCAAGCTTCATGCGGACGGGTCTCATATCGTCGGGATTCAAGGATTGATTAACGGTTTGGCAGGAAAGTTTCTGACATCGATCGTGGGATTGCTCTGTGCCAATCTGTTCGTGTTGCTTGAGAAGTCGGCTATGCATCGTTTGGCGACGACACAACAGCAATTCGTCACGATGGTGGACGAGTTGTTTCCCCGTAAGACCATGGAACAGATGCTGGAGAACTTCACGCCGGGGGCTGGTCCGGCGACCGCCCAAGGTCAGGTTGCAATGGGTGCGGTGCCAGGCGACCTCGGTGATCGTCTGGCGGGTAGCCTGAGTGATCGATTGAGCCCTACGGTCACGGCCCTGAGAGAGGCGGTGGAGGTGCTGGCCAGACGGGAGCAGGGAGGTCGAATAGGGGCTCCGGATCGGTTGGCAGAGGAACTTTCACGGGTGATGCAACAGACGATGGCGGCACCGATTCAGGAATTGAATCAGGCCATTCAGACACTCGCTCGATCGGTCGAGGAATTAAAGCAGGACCGAAGTCTCAAGCCGGAGACAGGCGAATGTGAAGTCGACTCGCTGGATGAGGCGCCGACCTCTCACATAGCCCAGGAAACTCAGGAAGAGGCCGAGCCTGATGACAGTATGCTCGGATTGCGGTGGTTTGCGAATTGGCGACAAGAGGCCTCGATGAAAGGCGCAGCCTGATATGCGCGCCAATCACTCGCCGCAATCTCCGGAACATTCATCAGTGCTCACCATCGGGGTCACGGACTTGATGACGTCGCTGGCCGTCATTTTTATCCTGCTGTTCAGTGCCTACGTGACCAAGGTGTCTGAAACTGAACCGCAAACGAAAGTGAAGACCCCAGTACCGGCGCCTGACCGGAATGTGGCGAAGAACACGACCGAGGATATGAAAGGGCTGCTCCGTGATCACTTCCAGCGGTTCGATCTGTCACTGGATGCCGATCCTGCAGACCCCAATGTCGTACGGATTGTGGTGCCCGATGCCTTGCTGAACTTTGAGTTCGGAAAGGGAACGCTATCGTCCGTCGCGGATCAGTTTCTGGCGGATGCGATGCCGACCTATGCGGCGCTGCTCTGCGGCGCCATGCGTGATCGCATCGACTCGCTGGTGATCGAAGGGCATACCGACGATCGCGGGTCCGACATTTACAATTTAAAGCTCAGTCAGGAACGATCCCTGAACGTCATGGTGAAGGGGCTTGAGGTGATCAAAGACGCAGCGCCCTGGGCCTATCGCTGCTTCCATGAAAAAACGTCGGCCAGCGGACGAGGTCGGCAGGATCTGGTGGTGGATCGGTCGCGCGTACTCGACCGAGACAAAAGCCGGCGCGTGGTCTTTAAGATCCGGTTGCGCGCCACGGATCAGTTGGCCGAAGTGAATCAAGCCATGCGGCCGCTCGAGTCTCCCGCCTTCAGCTCTCGCCTGTTCTAGCGCCCGGTCGAGGGCGCCGCGTCCGTTGCGCAGCGAAACCCGACATCGTTTCTTCGCGCATCGGGCGCATATCCGGCGCGATTAGCGGATCGAATGGACTTGGCATCATTATTCCAGGCCCCGCCGCGCAATGCCCTGAGCGGGCCTGCCGTGGGACCGGATGGATTTTCACGCGGGCTGAATTGATAGTAGGTGGCATCGTACCAATCAGCGACCCATTCCCAGAGATTTCCAGCCAAGTCGTACACTCCATTCGGGGTCTTGCCTAATTCGAACTGCCTGACGTTGGTTAGCGTGTCGTAGCCGCGCCATTTGGTGTGCCCGGCGTTGGTGTGACCCTTGGTAGGATGGGCGTCTCCCCAGGGATACACCCGTCCCTCCGTGCCGCGAGCTGCCAGTTCCCATTCCGCTTCTGTCGGCAATCGTTTTCCAACCCATCGGCAATAGTCTCGCGCATCATACCAATTGACGCCGACCACCGGTTTGTTTTCGTGGGAACCGCCGGTGGCCTCGTTCCATTTGAAGGGTGGGTCTGGTTTTTGTGAGGCAAGAAACTCGGCATAACGCGAGACGGTCACTTCCTGCGCATCCAGATAAAACGCCTTGACCGAGACGCGGTGTACCGGCTGCTCGTCATCCTGGCCGCGATCACTCCCCATGGCGAACTCGCCGGCGAGGATAAAGGCCATCGGGGCGCTCTTGGGAAGGCTCATTGAGACGTTGCGGGATTCAGCATGGCCGGCGGACGAGGCGCCCGGCAGGGAGTCGTGGCCGCTGCTGGGATCGGGAGCCACGAGGCACAGCAGGCCAGCGACAACAGACGTGAGGCGGAAAGTTGTGCGTATCGCCTGAACGGTCATCCAGGCGCATCTCATTTGAACGCGGCTCCTCACGCGTCTATTGTATCGTGTCTGTGTCGGGAAGTGGGATGTGTCACAATGCTGGCAGCGTTCATCCCGGATTAAACTGAGGGAGGCGTGCGACGGACGCCGAATGCGGGTTGTCAGGAGAGATTACTTCAACAGATGGTCGGAAATTAATGCGGCCAGCTCGGCCGGTTGGACCACTCCTTCACGAGTCAGCAGCAGTTTGCCATGCGCGAAGAAGTGTGTGGTGGGGTAGGTCTCAAACGTATGCGTTTTTTTGATCTCACGGCAACGGCCGGGTACATGCATCTTGGCTTTGCCGATCTTGATGGTCGGAAATTTTGCCGCGGTTTCTTCCAAAATGGGATCGTACTCCTTGCAAGGCTCGCAGGTGGCCAAGCCATACGCCACTACCGCACCGGCGCTCTCGGTGAATTCTTTATAGTTCTCGTCCCGAACGTCTTCAACGGTGCCGGTCATGAGATCTCCTCGGCTGGAAGGGATGATCGAGGGGAAGGCCTTGTCATGGCTCCTTCCCCCCGGTCCCTGTCCTGGCTTAGCTCAATTTCGCGAGAGCGGCGAGAATGTCCTTGTCTTCCCGCGCGACCTTGATTTCCTGAACTTTGACGTAGGCCACTTTGCCGTTCTTGTCGACGATGACCGTTGCGCGCTTGCCGCAATTCAGCGGTTCAAAATACAGCCCGTACTTCTTGACGACTTCGCGGTTAAAGTCGGAAAGGAGGCGGTGCTTCAGATCCAGCGAATCCGCCCAGGCCTTGTGAGAAAAGAAGCTGTCGCAGCTGATGCCGAACAGTTCGGCATGGGCGCTTTGGAACTTGGGAAAGTCATCGGTCAGGCACTTGTTTTCACCCTGACAGACCGGGCTCCAGTCGAGCGGGTAGAACGCGAGCACGACGTTGCTCTTCCCTCGAAAATCGCTCAGCTTGACGTCCTTCTGGTCCTGATCCTTTAATGTAAAATCCGGCGCGGTATCGCCGACTTTAATTTCTGCAGCCACATCACTCATTGAAATCCTCCTAGGTTAGACCTGCGGAACTGCGCAAACTCATTCGTGGTACCATGCCTGGAAAAACCTTGTCAACGGGGCCAGAAGGCCTAGGCGGAGAGGTTGACCAATCACAATCACTTGATTTCGTTTGGGTTGCGTGGTGTGCGGGGTTATCCGAAGAGGTGGATCAAAGCTGGTCGGTCGTGATTTGTCGAAAGGCCACCATGCGGCCGGTTGGTGCGGCAGTGCGATGCCTGATGAATCGAATGGTATGGGCCAGAGCATGGAGATCCATGGTGCATCCCACCTTCTGATTCTGTCCCTTTCGCAACACCCCGTCAGCGGCGCAGTGCAGGAGCGCGATGGTCTCTCTCTCCGGAAGGCCTCGTGGCTGAATCACTTCCAGCTCGTCTAAGCCGAACTTTGTGAGACCGAGCGTATAGAGCCAGTCTGACGAACGATCAGCGGTCTCGCTCTGTTGGACGGTGATATGGTCGGCAGCGACAAACACATTCAGCGGCCGGTCATTCCAATCCGAAGGGTTCAGATATTCATGGCAGGCGACATCGAAGGCTGTGCCTTGTGTGAGTAGCGTCAGGCCGCGGGCGAGTCGGGCGGTGACCAGCACGGTGTCTGCGATGGTACTGGGTGTGGCGGAGGAGAGAGACACGGCGCCGAGTTGCTGATGATCCCACGACAGGACCTGCTGCCATTGTGCCGCTTCGGAATCAGGCAGACTCGCCAGGATATGTGCACGCCAGGGACCGTGGCCGGCGCTGGCACGGCCTTCCGCGATCTGTTCAATCCAGGCGAGGGGGCCTCCATACTGGAGGTCGTACCAGATCTTCAGCTCATCGAGGGACGGCGGCATTCCTCGATAGCCGACTACGTAGAGCGGAGCCTTTGCGGGCGCAGGTTTCGGGGCTTTTTTCCGAATCTTCATGCAGTCCGCACGAGCAGGCGCGAGGCTCTGTCGGGGATTACTTCGCGCTTTTCTTCGCCTTCCGGCGGTCGTCAGGATTGAGGAGCCGCTTACGAAGGCGCAGATACTTCGGTGTCACCTCAACCAATTCGTCCTGGCCGATATACTCCATGGCGAATTCGAGCGACATTTCACGCGGCGGCGTGAGCACCAGGGCCTCGTCGGTGCCGGCGGCCCGCATGTTGCTCAATTGTTTCTGCTTGCACACGTTGACGTCCAGGTCTTCGTCGCGGCTGTTTTGCCCGACGACCATCCCTTGATAGACCTCGACCGACGCGCCGATGAAGAGTTCGCCGCGTTCCTGAGTCATAAAGAGTGCATACGCGGTGCTGGTTCCGGCTTCGAAAGCCACCAGCGAGCCATGGGGCGCCACGAGCAACGCTTTTTCGTCAGCCGGGGCATACCCCGAGAACACGTGGTGCAAAATGATGGTGCCGCGCGTCTTCGCGAGCAGAATGTTTTTGAGGCCGATGATGCCGCGCGTCGGGATGTGATACTCGATATGCATTTCGCTGGCGGTGCCCTCGGAATGCACGAGTTTCATATGGCGGAGTTCTCCGCGCCGTTTTCCGATCTCCTCGATCACTGGACCCTGATATTCCGAAGGGACCTGGATCGTCAGTTCTTCAAACGGTTCCGTGACCGTGTCCCCGTCTCGATGCAGAATGACTTCCGGCTGCGAGATTTGAAGCTCATACCCTTCACGCCGCATCTGCTCGATGAGCACGCCGAGATGAAGTTCGCCTCGTCCGGCCACGAGGAATCGGTCGGCGCTGTCGGTCTCCTGGACGCGCAAGGAGACGTTGGTTTCCAATTCCTTGAACAATCGTTCGCGCAGGTGGCGTGACGTCAGGTATTTTCCATCGCGGCCGGCGAAAGGACTGTTGTTCACGGAAAAGGTCATTTGCACAGTCGGTTCGTCGATCGTGACGCGTGGAAGCGCGACGGGATTGCCCGGATCGGCAATGGTATCGCCGATGTTCACTTCTTCCAGTCCGGAGATGGCGACGATTTCACCGGCTTCAGCGGACTCTACATCGCTGCGCTCAAGGCCGGAGAACACCGCAAGGTCGGAAATCTTGCCGGCAACCTGACCGCCGTCTTTGGTCAGAGTCACCACGTTTTGACGGCGGGCGATCGAGCCGGATTGAATTTTGCCGATCCCCATTTTGCCCTTATAGGAATCCTGCGCCAGAGCCAGCACCAGGAGCTGGAACGGGTCGTCGCGGTTAATAGCCGGCGCGGGGATCTTGTCGAGAATGGTTTCCAGCAGCGGAGTGATATCCGTCCCCGGCTGTTTGAGGTCAAGGGTCGCGATGCCTTTGATGGCGGAGGCATAGACAATCGGGAAATCGAGCTGTTCGTCGGTGGCGCCCAAATGCACGAATAAGTCGAAGGTACGGTTGACGACATCGTCGATGACGGCGTCGGGACGATCGATCTTGTTGATGACGACGATGGCTTTATGTCCGAGGGCCAACGCTTTCCGCAAGACAAACGTGGTTTGCGGCATGGGGCCTTCCTTGGCGTCGACGAGGATCAGCACGCCGTCCACCATGCGGAGCGTGCGCTCGACTTCGCCGCCGAAATCGGCATGGCCCGGCGTGTCGACGATGTTGATCTTCACCCCTTTATACGTCACGCTGGCATTCTTGGCCCGGATGGTGATGCCGCGCTCGCGCTCCTGATCCATTGAGTCCATGATGCGTTCGCCCATGTCATCGATTTTACGATGCACATGGGTCTGCCGCAGCACCGCATCGACGAGAGTGGTTTTCCCGTGGTCGACGTGCGCGATAATGGCGATGTTGCGAATATCGGTCCGACGACCTTTCGGCGCGTGCAAACCTGTGGTGGATGAGGGCGCTGAGCTGTTCATAATCTCCAATGCCGTGAAAGTGCCAAAAAAAAGACGCCTTCCTATGAAGGCGTCTAATCCTATGGACTATACCCGATTCAAATCGCTTCCCGCAAGCTGATTATGGAATGTGCGATGGAAACTTCTTTCGACGACGATTCGCGCCTTGCTTGAGTTTGTCGGGTGCGCATTGTATGGTGGGGTTGTCGCGGGTTGACCGCTTTCCTCGCTACCACCCAACTTCATGCCTGAACTCGATCACTTGCTCGATAAGCCGGAGAAGCCACGTCGTCGTCGGCGCTGGTGGAAAATTGTTCTGATCGGACTGCTGCTTGCCATTGTGCTTGGCGGCGGGGGAGCTGCCGGCACGCTCTGGTATTTTTCCCAAGATCTGCCGTCGCTCGATCCACTCCAGAACTATCAGCCCAGTTTGGTCACGCGCGTCTATTCAGATGACCGGCAGGTCATCGGCCAGTTTTTTATCGAGCGGCGTTTTCTCAAGCCCATTCAGGAGATGCCTAAAAGCCTGACTGAGGCTGTCATTGCGACCGAAGATACGCGGTTTTTTGAGCATCCCGGGCTGGACATCGTGGGAATTCTTCGGGCCGCGTGGACCAATATTCGCCATGGCGGGCGGAAGGTCGAAGGCGCCAGCACGATCACGCAACAGCTGGCGCGGTCGCTGTTCCTCTCAGCGGAGCGAACGTTCGATCGCAAAGTGCGCGAACTCATCCTGGCCTACAAGATGGAGTTGGTGCTGTCCAAGGAACAGATTCTGGAGATGTATCTCAACCAGATCTATTTTGGGCAAGGCGCCTACGGTGTGGCGGCGGCCGGTCAGACCTATTTCGGGAAGGAACTGTCGAAACTCACGCTGGCTGAATCGGCTTTCCTGGCGGGGCTTCCCAAATCGCCCAGCCACTACTCGCCGTTCAAGGCCTATGATCGGGCCAAGAAGCGGCAGGAGCATGTGCTTAGCCGCATGACAGAGGCGGGTTTCATCAGTGTCGCCGACCGGGATCAGGCCATTGCAGAAAAACTGAACTTCCGCCGCCCCGGCAGCGAACATCTTGGTCCGTATTTTGTGGAATACATTCGCCAGCTCCTGGTCGCAAAGTTCGGCGAAAGCATGGTGTACAAGGGTGGACTGGAAGTCTTCACCACGCTCAACGCCGATATGCAGAAAGCGGCGGAGGCGGCCGTGTTTAACGGCTTGCGCGACGTAGACAAACGCCAGGGCTGGCGCGGACCGCTCCGCACCGTTGATGTGGCCACCCTGGAAGTTCCGGCACACGATCCCTCCGTAAAGCTCGCCGAGGGCGATATGATGGAAGGGGTGGTGACAAAGATCGCGAAGGATCATGTGCTGGTTCAGATCGGCGGCGGCACCGGCCGCCTCGCCTTCGACGACATGGCCTGGGCTACCAAATATCTCAAAGGCAAAGATCCCACGAAGGACGCCGTTCCAGTCAAGAACATCAAGCAACTCCTCACGCCCGGCGATGTGATCGAGGTCGGGGTGAAGAAGCTTGACAAAGAGGTCGTGCATCTACGGTTGGAGCAGACACCGGTCGTCGAGGGCGCGCTTGTGGCCGTCGACCCCAAAACCGGCGCCATCCGCGCCATGGTCGGCGGGTATGATTTCGCGCGCAGCGAATATAATCGAGCCGTGCTTGCCCGCCGTCAGCCAGGGTCGTCATTTAAACCGATTATCTATGCGACGGCCATGAATCAAGGGATGAGTCCGGCCTCGGTGGTGTTGGATGCGCCGGTGGTGTATGAGCAGGAAGAAGAAGATAAGACCTGGAAACCCGAAAATTACGGCAAGCGTTTTCACGGCATCGTCAGCCTGCGGGAGGCATTGATCCATTCACACAACCTCGCGACGGTGCGGCTTCTAGACAAGGTCGGGATTCGGAACGTGATCGATTTTTCACGGACCGTGGGCGTCGTGAGCCCGTTGGCCGCGGACCTCTCGCTCGCATTGGGTTCTTCGAGTGTCGGCTTGATGGAACTCGTGTCGGTCTATGGGGTGTTTGCCAATCAGGGTGTGCGCGTGGAACCCTATGCCGTAGCCAGCGTGCAGGATAGCGGGGGGCGCACGTTGGAGCAGGCGGCCATTCAGCCGCGCCAGGTGGTGTCCCGTGAAACCGCCTACCTGATCACGAACATGATGGAAGATGTGATCCAGCGCGGCACGGGCATTGCGGCGAAAGCGGTCATTGACCGTCCTGTGGCGGGAAAAACCGGCACGACCAACGATTTTACTGATGCCTGGTTCATCGGTTCCACGCCCAATTTGGCAACCGGAGCGTGGGTAGGATTCGATGACCGTCGTCCCTTGGGTGAAACTGAATCAGGCGCGCATGCAGCCTTGCCGATTTGGATCGCATTCATGAAGGACGCCCTCAAGCAACTGCCGGTAGTGCCCTTTGAAATTCCCGAGGGGGTCATGTTTGTCAAGGTCGATCCCTCGACGGCGCTCCTGACCGATCAGGATGAACAACGTGGCACGGTGGAGTTGTTTACCAAGGGCACGGAACCGACGAAGAGTGCCGGCTCTAAGATCGATCCCACCGAGTTTTACAAACTTGACCAGGCCCAGGAAAGTGTTCCTCCCGCTCCCGTCGAGCCGTAACGGAATCGCCCCTCAGCGAGTCTGGATTGTTGCCGATGGCAGTTTCCCGCGCGCCCGTTACGTGACTTCGCTGGCGGCATCAGGTGGGTATTGGGGGGAGCGCCTGTGATAGACCGATCAGGACCGGGAGTCCTGATATTCCTCGTGCCAGGCCATCTGGATGGATTCGAGGATTTTCTCGTTTGATTTTTTGGGATCGTCTTTGAAATCCGGGAGGGCGACGATCCAGGCGTGCATGTCCGTAAAGCGGATGGTCAGGGGGTCAGCATCCGGGTGTTCTTCCACCAAGCGAATTGCAATATCTTCTGCATCCTGCCATTTCAAATCCATCAGGGCTCCTCGCGTCGGGAATCACGTCACGTCAGAGACTTTTTTGCCTTGGAGTCCTTGCTTCAAGGAATCGTCCAGCATGGCCACGGTGAGGCCTTTGGCGGCTTGTTCCAGATCGGCCATACGTCCGCGGATAGCACGGGGGTCGGTTCCCTCTTTGGCCGAAGCCAAGGCGGCGAGTGCCGCGTGAATCGTAGCGACTTCCTCTGCCGCAACGAGATGTCCGCCATCGGCCAATGACTTTTCGGTGGTCGTGATCAGAGCGCCCGCATCCAGCCGGGCTTCGATCACTTTTCGCGCGCTGACATCGTCCGCCGCAAATTTAAATGAGTCTTCGATCATCCGTTCGACTTCTTGATCCGACAATCCGTACGACGGTTTGACATCGATGGACTGGGTCGCGCCAGTCCGCATATCCTTGGCCATGACATTCAGAATGCCGTTGGCATCGATCAGGAATGTCACTTCGATCCGGGGGACTCCCGCCGGCAATGGCGGAACCTTGAGGCGAAAGCGGGCCAGGCTGCGATTGTCCTTTGCCAGCTCGCGCTCCCCCTGGAGAATGTGGATGTCCACACCGGTTTGGCCATCGACATACGTCGTGAACATTTCCTTGGCGCTTGCGGGAATAGTCGTATTTCGTCTAATCAAACTGCTCATGACGCCGCCCATGGTTTCAATCCCCAGGGACAGCGGGGTGACGTCGAGCAACAACATGTCGGTCGTGCCACCGCTCAAAATATCGGCTTGCACCGCAGCGCCGAGCGCGACGACTTCGTCCGGATTCAGTTCGCAATGCGGATTTTTGCCGAAGAGGGCCTGAACCCGTTGGCGGACGAGCGGCATACGGGTCGATCCGCCCACAAGCACCACTTCATCAATGTCCGTCGGATTGAGTCCTGAATCTTTCAGGGCCAGGCGACAAGGCCCGAGAGAGCGCTCAACCAAGGCGCTGCAGAGTCCTTCGAGTTGGTCGCGTGTGAGCTCGCGCGTGAACCGACCCTGTCCGTTCGGCAGGTCGAGGCTCACCGTGGTTTTGAGTTCCTCCGACAGGCGAATCTTTGCGCGCTCAGCTTCCAGGCGCACGGCCTGCATATGATCGGGATGGGTGCTCAGATCGAGCCCATGTTGCGCGCGGATCTCATTCAGCAGCAGATCGGCAACTAGCTGGTCAAAGTCGTCGCCACCGAGATGGGTATCGCCGTTTGTGGCGAGGACCTCGAAGATGCCGTTTTTCAACTTCAGGATCGAGATATCGAATGTTCCCCCGCCCAGGTCGTAGACGGCGATGGTCCCCTGTGTCTTCTCCTGGAGGCCATAGGCCAGTGAGGCGGCGGTCGGCTCATTGATGATGCGCAAGACTTCCAGTCCCGCGATCATGCCCGCATCTTTCGTGGCCTGCCGCTGGCTATCGTTGAAATAGGCCGGCACCGTGATGACGGCCTTCGTGATGCTTTCTCCGAGAAAGGCTTCGGCGCGGAGTTTGAGTTCCTTCAGAATCATCGCGGAAATTTGCGGCGGCGAGTAGGACTTCTCGCCCAGCTTGATCCGGATGACTCCGCCCTTTTCGGTGAGCGTGTAGGGAAAGTAGGTGAGTTCGCCCTGCACATCCGCGAGGCTTTTGCCCATGAAGCGTTTGACGGAGTAGACCGTGCGTTCAGGATTTCTTGTGAGATGCTCCTTGGCCGGATCGCCGACGATCAGTCCGTTATCAGTGAGTGCGACAACGGAAGGGACCATAGCGCGTTCGTGGCGGGCCGAAATGACGCGCGGGGTTCCCTTGTCCATGTAGGCGACAAGAGAGTTCGTGGTGCCGAGATCGATACCGACAATGCGTGCCATAGGAGTTAGGCGATCGTTTCGACGAGATCGTTGACGATATTTTTTACATACGTGCGGTTGGAAAGAAGGTCCCGCATGTCTTTGAGAATGCGATTTCGTTCCGCTCGCGCTTGCTCAGTGGCTTCGCCGCGATCTTGCAAGGCATCCCACCGGCTGAACAATTGTTGGAGCCTGGCTTCCATATCCCGCTGCCGTTCCTCGAGATTCGTTCGATCGGCATGGAGTTTTGCGCGGAGCGTGGCGGCATGGTCTGAGGCGCGATCGCTCTCCCGGAATTCGTCAAGCGTCTCCTGCAGCTCAAGGATCTCCTCGAACAGATCAGCGGGCGGCGACGTTCGGATCTCTTTCACCGACCCGGCTTCGAGATCCAGCAGATACTCGGCGCGTTGAATCGGATCTCGCAGAGTGCGATAGGCCGTGTTCAGCATGGCCGAATTATCGAGACTGATGGATTGCTCCGCATCGCTTTTGTTCTGATAAAAATCAGGGTGAAATGCCCGGCTTAATTCGTAAAACTTGGCTTCCAGGACTTGCGTATCGATGACGAGGCGCCGAGGGAGCCCAAAGCAGGTGAAGTAATCGAGATCTTTCGATACCGGTTGAACTTTCACGCAGCGGTCGCAAAAGTATTCGCCGGCCATTTCTGACTGGCAATGCCAGCACATGCTGCGGGCCATCTGAAGCTCGCGGCGGTCGTCGGTGCTATGGGGATGATGGGAATGTCCACTCATTTGCATTCGCTCGCTCAGGCTGAAAACGATTCGCCACAGCCGCACGTTTTATTGGCATTCGGATTCACAAACTTGAAATTTCCACCCATCAGGTCTTTCTGAAAGTCCAATTGAGTGCCTTGCAGATAGATGGCGCTCTTGGCATCCACAATGACCTTCACACCGTCGAATTCGTACACCTGATCGTACTGGCCGATTTTTTCATCGAAGTTGATGGTGTAGCTCAGTCCGGAACAGCCGCCTCCTTTGACGCCCAGACGGAGGCCGCCTTCCTCAATGCCTTGGACATTGATGAGGCGCTTCACTTCTTTGAGCGCGGCATCGCTCAGAGTAATGACCGGGGCTTGGGGATCGGCATTCGTGGTGACGTCCATAGTGCGCTCCTTCCTGTCGGTTACTTCGGGTCGGCCTTCTTTTGATAGTCGGCAAGAGCCGCTTTAATGGCATCCTCGGCCAAGACCGAGCAGTGAATCTTGACTGGGGGCAGATTGAGCTCCTGGACGATATCCGTGTTCTTAATCTTGCCGGCTTCCTCCACCGTTTTGCCTTTCAGCCATTCGGTGGCCAGGCTGGAGCTGGCGATAGCGGAGCCGCATCCGAAGGTTTTGAACTTCGCGTCGACAATCGTATCGTTTTGAACCTTGATTTGGAGCTTCATGACATCCCCGCACTCGGGGGCGCCGACGATGCCCGTACCCACCCCGTCTTCTTCCTTCTTAAAGCTGCCCATATTGCGGGGATTGTTGAAATGGTCGACGACTTTTTCGCTGTAGGCCATGGTGTCCTCCGAAAAGAATCAATCAGATGGTGATGGTTTCAAATTAATGCGCTGCCCATTGCACGGTTTTCAGGTCGATGCCTTCTTTCGCCATTTCATAGAGCGGCGACATTTCGCGCAGCTTGGTAACGGTTTCAATAATCTTCTTCGCGGCATAGTCAACCTCTTCGTCGAGCGTGAAGCGTCCCAGACCAAATCTGATGGAGGAATGCGCGAGCTCCGCTCCCACCCCCAAAGCTCGCAAGACGTAGGAAGGTTCCAGCGTCGCGGAGGTGCAGGCCGAGCCGGAAGAGAGGGCGATTTCTTTGCAGCCCATCAGCAGCGATTCACCTTCGACATAGGCAAAGGAAATATTCAGATTGTGCGGGAGTCGTGCTGTCGGATGGCCGTTCAGATAGACATCCTCCAGCGCCTTGGTAATGGTCGCATGCAGACGATCACGCATGACAGAGAGCCGCGCGGCGTCGGCGGCCATTTCCTGCTCGCAGAGCTCGCAGGCCTTGCCGAATCCCACGATCAATGGCACGGGCAGCGTCCCGGATCGCATGCCACGTTCGTGTCCGCCCCCATCCATTTGAGCCGCGATGCGGACCCGGGGGTTCTTTTTTCTGACATACAGGGCGCCAATGCCCTTGGGTCCGTAAATTTTATGGGCGCTGAAGGACATGAGGTCGATCCCCATCTCTTGCACGTCGACCGGGACCTTTCCCACGCCTTGGGTCGCATCGCAGTGAAAGAGGATGCCCTTTTCTTTGGCGATCTTCCCGATTTCCTTGATGGGGTTGATCGTCCCGATTTCGTTATTCGCGAACATGACGGAAATGAGGATGGTTTTGTCGGTGATCGCCTTACGGACGTCCTCCGGATTCACCATGCCGAACTTGTCGACCGGAAGATAGGTGACCTTCACGCCGCGCTTGGTTTCGAGCGTCTTGGCAGTGTCCAGCACCGCGCGATGCTCGGTTGACGAGGTGATAATGTGGTCGCCCTTCTCGTGGTACATCTCCACCACCCCTTTGAGAGCCAGGTTGTTGGATTCGGTGGCGCCACTCGTGAAGACGATTTCTTTGGCATCCGCGTGGATTAACTTGGCGATTTGTTTGCGCGCGGTCTCCACACCCTCTTCAGCCTCCCATCCGAACGCGTGGTTCCGGCTGGCGGCGTTCCCGAACTTTTCCGTGAAATAGGGGAGCATTGATTCCAGCACCCGAGGGTCCATCGGGGTGGTCGCATGGTTATCCAGGTAGATGGGGAACTTCATCGCTCGACTCCTTGTTGTTCCGTCGCGACGGATTGAATGGTGATGAGAGGGGTGCCCCCCAGCATATCTTGCAAGGTCATATTATTCAGAAGCTGATAGATGCTGTTCTGGATTTTCAGGAGCGGGGTCCGGATGTTACAGTGCTCGCGCTGCATGCAGGCATCGCCGTCTTTCTCGTGTGAGCAATCCATGATGCCGAGCGGTCCTTCCAAGCTTTCGAGTACGTGGGCAATCGTGATTTCACGTGGATTTTTGCCGAGGAGATATCCACCCTTGGGGCCGTTATGGCTTTCAATGATGCCGCTCTTGGAGAGGGTTTGAAGGACTTTCGCCAGTAGTTCGACCGGAATGTGATATTCCTCGGCGATTTCTTTGGTGTTCACCACACGGGCATGAGCGACATCGCCATATTGGTTGGAGGCAATATGTTGCAGCGCCATTAATCCGTAATCTGCCTTTTTTGATAATTTCAGCATGGCCTATTGCCGATCTTTAAAGTCGGAGACTATAATGATCTCCGATCAAATGAGTCGTACAAAAGCTATCATGTGATCTTTTATACTGTCAAGGGCGAGAGAACTCCGAGGGGAGTCCGAGAGCGGAAATATATGGCTTCCAGCTGGAACGGCCGGGTGATGGGCAGGTGGATAATCCGGCATATCTCTTAGTCAGAGGAATGAGAAGAAAAGGGGCTGAGCAACATGGGTGGAACGAATCCCTATATTGAAAAGGCCGACATTGAGTTACCGTCTCAAGCCTACACTGTGACTTTCATTTTCCCGGACAAAACCGAAAAGAAGGTGGCGGTGCAGCCGGACAAGATTCCCTATGGTCCGACGGGGCTGCCGGGCAGCATTCTGGATATCGCCATGGGGAATGACATCGATCTGGAGCATGTCTGCGGAGGGGTTTGCGCTTGCTCTACCTGTCACGTCATGGTGAAGAAGGGCCTGGAGACGTGTAATGAGGGGACTGATGATGAGTTCGATCAGTTAGACGAGGCTCCCGCCACGACGTTGCAGTCCCGGCTCGGGTGCCAGTGTGTGCCGAATGGAAGGACAGACATCACGGTGGAAATCCCCGCCGTCAACAAGAATCTCGCGAAGGAAGGTCATTGATCCAGCAAGACACAGCCTGGTTAGGCTTCAATCGTATGTTTCGAGCTTCACTTCCCGGCGATCAAATCCCAATTCCATAAACAGGCTGCGCAGCGGGCGGGCAAAAGCCTTGATCCCTGCGATCATCGGTGTGACGCGGTGGCCGTTTCCGGTAAGTTGTTTGATCGCCTCCACCGTCCCTGCATGGCCCTCCGGGGCCTCGCTCACAAACGGCAGATACTGAAAGTTGGAATGCCTCGCGGCCAGCGCCGTGAACTCTTCGTGGTACAGCTGTTCGCTGGTGGTCGGTGCATGGGCAATCAGAGTGGTTGAGGGCAGGGTGTCCTGTTCCGCCAGAGCACGGACCATACAGCGGAGCGGAACAAGGCCTGAATAACGGCCGATCAATAGCAGGTGCTGCGTTTTTGGTTCGGGAAGCACGAAATGACCATAGGGGCCCGACAGAGGAACGTGGTCCCCCGGGTTACGTGACGAGAGATAGCCTGAGCCTTTGCCTCCCGGTACATGATCAAAGACGAGCGTGAGATGTCCCTCGGGTGTCGGGGGCTCCGCCAGTGAATAGGCACGATTCAACGGTGGATGGTCTCCGACTGGCAATTGAAGGGAGATCCACTGCCCCGGCTTAAACGCCAGCGGAAATTCAACCGGGCGGAGCACGAGTTCTGTGGTGTGCGGCGTCAAGGCCGTGAGCGAGACGACTTCAGCAAGTTGTGTAGGTTCAGCCATGGATTGTTCTTAGCAAAAACGGATTCGGAATGGAACTGCCTTTTCTGTACATCGTTTCGGCGCCATGTTATAGATAGCCCCCCGTTGCACGTACATTATTCCGCACAGACTACGGTGACGCGATGAGTCAGGTCAGGGTTCGATTTGCGCCCAGTCCGACCGGCTTCCTCCATATTGGCGGGGTGCGGACGGCCTTGTTCAATTGGCTGTTTGCCCGGCAGCAGAATGGCGTGTTTATTCTCCGGATCGAAGATACGGACCAGGATCGTTCCACCGACGCATCGATTCAAGCCATTCTTGAGGGCATGCGCTGGGTCAAATTGGATTGGGATGAAGGTCCCTTTCGGCAGACCGAACGCATGGATCTCTATCGAAGTCATGCCATGCGGTTGTTTGAGCAGGGCCATGCCTATTGGTGCGTGTGTACACCGGAGGAACTTGAAGCTCGCCGGAAAGACGCTGAAGCCAAAGGCGGATCACCCAGATATGACGGTCGGTGCCGAAATCTGGGGCTGGCCAAACCAACCGGTGATGCGGCGCTTCGGTTCAAAGCCCCACAGGACGGTCAGACGATCGTCGATGATTTGATCAAGGGCCGGGTGGTGTTTGACAATCAGATTCTGGATGACGTCATTATTCTCAGGTCGAACGGCTTTCCCACCTATAACTTCTCCGTGGTGGTGGATGATGCCTTGATGGGCATTACCCATGTGGTGCGGGGGGACGACCACCTCACGAATACGCCTCGCCAGATCCCGATTTTTCAGGCCCTCGGGTTTCCGCTGCCGCGCTTCGGCCACTTGCCGATGATCTTGGGCTCGGACAAGACGCGGCTGTCGAAACGTCACGGCGCGACGTCGATCATGGCCTACAAGGACATGGGCTACCTGCCCGACGCCATGGTCAACTATTTGGTCCGGCTCGGATGGTCACATGGAGATCAGGAGCTGTTTTCGCGAGAAGAACTGATCGAAAAATTCTCCTGGAAGAATGTCCAGACCTCCCCGGCTGTCTTCAACCCCGAAAAGTTATTGTGGATCAATGCCGAATACCTCAAGACCAACCCGCCCGAACAGGTGGCGGAGGCGCTGGTGCCGTTGCTCGAACAGACCGACCTCAAAGACGAGGTCCGCGCGGTATCGATGGAGTGGCTTGCGCAGCTCGTGGTCCTGGTGAAAGAGCGGACGAAAACCTTGGTTGAAATGGTTCATTGGGTGAGGCCCTATTTCGGCGAGGCAGTGGCGTTCGAAGAGGAGGCGGCGAAAAAATTTCTCACGCCTGCCCATGCGCCGATGCTGACCAAGTTGACGGAACGATTTGAGGCCTTCCCCTCATATGACAAGCAGACGTGGGAGGAGGCGTTCAAAAAACTGGTCGAGGAAGAGGGGATCAAAATGGGGCAACTGGCTCAGCCGGTGCGTGTGGCCTTGACCGGCCGGACGGCGAGTCCCGGTTTGTTCGAGGTGATGGACGTACTTGGCCGGGAGCGTACGTTACTTCGACTGCGCAAGGGGATCGAGCAGGCGTCCAGATCCTGACTGGCCGCTCAAGAATCACGCTCGATCTTGACGCAATGGAGAGGCTTATATTACTGTGTGGACCGGTTGGGGGATCGTCTAGCGGTAGGACGTCAGTCTCTGGATCTGACTACCTAGGTTCGATTCCTAGTCCCCCAGCCAAAATCTTTTCCACGCCCTGCTCTTCAGCTCGATGTCTCGGTTCCGTACCGCGCTGGGGGATCGTCTAGCGGTAGGACGCCAGCCTTTGGAGCTGGCTACCTAGGTTCGATTCCTAGTCCCCCAGCCAAATTTCTCTTCACGAACTCTGCACGGTCTGTGCGCGTTTCTCATCCAGTTCAGCCCAGCGCGCATAAAGTCTCTCCACTTCAGCCTGGGCCTCCACCAAGGCTTCGCTCCGTGCCTGTAATTCCGCGGCATTCGACACCACCGCCGGATCCTGTATCGCAGCCTGACAGGCGGCAACCTGCTCTTCGGCCTTCAGAATCGTCTCTTCAATGGTGCCCCATTCCTTCTGTTCTCGATAACTCAGTTTCTTAGGTTTGCGAATCGTCGCAGTTCCTGCCTCTTGGTCGACCGCTGCGGAAACGGTGCCCTCCTCGTTCGCGGCCGTTTCAGATTCAACGGCCCGTTCCTGTGCGCTTTCCCACTGGGCATAGTCGGCGAACCATTCGAGCTGGCCGGTGCCGTCCAGTGCCAGCAGGATGGTTGAGACACGATCCAGCAACCACCGATCATGCGTCACGAGCACCAGCGCGCCGGGGAATTCGAGCAAACTATCCTCCAGTACATCCAGCGTCGGAATATCTAAATCATTCGTCGGTTCGTCGAGAATAAGCAGGTCCGCAGGCTGCAACATCAGTTGGGCGATCAGCAGTCGCGCCTGTTCACCGCCGGACAGTCGCGAGACCGGAAGGTCGAGTTGTTCAGGTCGAAAGAGGAAACGCTTCGCCCACGAGGCCAGATGGACAGAACGGCCTTGATAGACGACCGCATCACCTGAGGGAGCTAGCGCGCGCCGCAAGGTGGCGGCCTGATCCAATGACTCGCGATGTTGTTCGAATGACACGATACGCAGCCCCTCCGCTCGCATAATCGTGCCTGAATCTGGTTCCAGAGTGCCGGCGAGTAATCGAAGCAGAGTGGTTTTACCGCTGCCGTTCGGGCCAAGGAGACCGAGGCGTTGCCCGGGCCCGAGGAGCAGATCCAAATTGGTGACGACGGGCTTCTCGTTGAAGCGCTTCGTTACCTCTTTCGCGACGAGCAGTTGTTTCGACTTTCGCCCCGAGGCGGAAAAGTCGATACCGATCGACGACTGGGCGGCGCGGGACTCGACCTGGTCCAATTCCTCGATCAGTTTGCCAGCCGATTGAATGCGGCCTTTGGCTTTGGTTGTGCGGGCCTTGGGCCCTCTACGCAGCCATTCCACTTCTCGCCGGACTCGATTGGCCAGCGACGATTGATAGTCGGCCTGTGCTTGAAGGGCGGCATCCCGTTGCTCCAGAAAGTCGCTGTATCGACCTTTGGCTTCAAAGCGCCCCTCGGGATAACAACGATTGAGTTCCACCATGCGTGTGGCGATCGACTCTAAAAAGCGGCGGTCGTGACTGATGACGAGAAAGGCCTTGGCGCGGTTCTTCAGGATCCGTTCCAGCCAGAGAATCCCCTCGACATCCAAATGGTTCGTCGGTTCGTCCATGAGCAGCACGTCCGGCTCGAGCAGCAAGGCCTGTGTGATGGCTAATCGCTTGCGCCACCCTCCCGAGAGGGTGGCGACGCCGTGTTCCGGATCGGGAAAGGCGCCGATGCTGAGTGCTCGGGCAATCCGGCCTCCTTCTTCGTGAGGATCGCGGCCCGCGTCGGTGAGGGTTTGCTGCAAAACGTGTTCGATGCTGGAACCGTCAGGGAAGCTCGGCTCTTGCGGCACGTACCCGACACGGGTATGACCACGTAGAGTGCGAGTGCCTTGGTCGGGCGATTCGAGGCCGGCCAGGATTTTGAGCAAGGTCGACTTGCCGGACCCGTTCGGGCCGATTAGTCCGACATGGTCACCTTCGCACAAGGCCAGGGTTAGGTTGGCAAACAAGGCTCGCACCCCATAACTTTTGCTGATCGATTCGCAACTCAACAGAATATTCGGGGCCATACCTGGAGCACCTCTCTCGCGACAGTGAAAGCGTGCAGTATACGGTGTGGGGGAGGCTCGGGGCTAGCGGTACGTCGGGTAGCAGCCGTGCTGTTTGAGCGGGTGAATCAGTCGATTCCAAGGAAGCGAGCGTGACGTTAGTGAGCGGTTCTGGCGCGTCCTGTGCTACGCCGTTGGTGAAAACAGGCCGGGCAGAGATGATAACCGCCCTGCGTCGAGGTATGGAACGACTCCATGTTTGTCGTTCCGCAATCAAAGCAGCGAACGTGGCTGACGAGAGAGCGGGGCAGGAGAGGCGTCACATCGATGCGCTGAAGCTGTTCGTGGAGCCGACGGACGGACCGGTGAATGTTCACCAGGACTGGTTGCGCGCCGGTCGCTGCGCCGGGAATCGCGGCTTCCAACTGCAGCAGGCGCTCCCGGAATGAACCACGTTCTGTCTGATGATCTTCGCTTCCCGATCCTGTCACCATCGTTG
The DNA here is from genome assembly GCA_014055465.1 of Nitrospira sp. CR1.1. Lineage (NCBI taxonomy): Bacteria > Pseudomonadati > Nitrospirota > Nitrospiria > Nitrospirales > Nitrospiraceae > Nitrospira > Nitrospira sp. CR1.1. The sequence continues at coordinate 364,007 of WIAF01000001.1, read as the reverse complement.
TAACTCCTTTGGCGTCAATGAAGTGACCAACTGTGCGTCGGGTCATTCTCGTTCATAGCCAGGAGAGGGTTCAAGGCTGCCGAAGGCCGGCGCACCAGTACTTTGTGTGGGACAGCGAAATGCCGAATCGAGTGGCAGCGGAGTGGATCAGCGCGGGGCTTGGGCTTTTTCGATCTTCGCCCAGGCGTCCTTGAGCGTGACAGTTCGGTTGAAGACCAACTTGGCGGGAGAAGAGTCAGGATCGACACAGAAGTAGCCAACACGTTCGAACTGCACGCTGGTGCCGGGAGCCAGCTCTGCAAGGCTGGGTTCCACTTTACACGCCGGCAGCCGTTCCAGTGAACGGGGATTCAGATGTTGGGTCCAATCCTGATCGGCAGGAATCTTGGCTGGATCCGTGAGCATGAGCTGCTCATACAGCCGCACTTCTGCGTCGAGGGCATGAGCGGCCGACACCCAGTGGATCGTGGCTTTCACTTTTCGTTGTGCCTGCGCGCCGCCGCTTTTGGTTTCGGGATCATAGGTGCAGCGGATCTTGGTGACCTCGCCGGTGGCCGGGTCCTTCACGACGCCAACACAGGTGATGATGTAGGCGTACCGCAACCGCACTTCCCGGCCCGGGGCGAGTCGGAAAAATTGTTTGGGCGGGTCTTCTTTGAAATCTTCCTGATCGATGTAGAGCACGCGTGAGAAGGGGACCTGACGCGTGCCGGCGGACGCATCTTCCGGATTGTTGACGGCATCGAGTTGCTCGACCTGATGCTCAGGATAATTCTCGATCACGAGGCGCAAGGGGCGCAGCACGGCCATCACGCGGGGAGCGCGCTTGTTCAGGTCTTCGCGGACAAAGTGTTCGAGGAGCTGCATTTCGACGATGGCATCCCGTTTGGCTACGCCGATGGCTTCGCAAAATGCGCGTAGGGCTTCCGGCGTGAACCCGCGGCGGCGCAACCCTTTGAGCGTCGGCAGGCGAGGATCGTCCCAGCCGTTGACCAGCTTGCGTTCGACGAGATCGAGTAATTTGCGCTTGCTCATGACCGTGAAGGTCACATTGAGCCGGGCAAATTCGATTTGTTGCGGGCGTCTCGGCGTCTCGCATTGCTCGACGACCCAGTCATACAGAGGCCGGTGGTCCTCGAATTCCAACGTGCAGATTGAATGGGTGATGCCTTCGATCGCATCAGACAGCGGATGCGCGAAATCGTACGAGGGATAGATGCACCAGGTGGTGCCGGTGCGGTAATGGGCGACATGCCGGATGCGGTAGAGCACTGGATCGCGGAGATTGATATTCGGCGACGCCATGTCGATTTTGGCGCGAAGCACATGGGCGCCGTCGGGAAATTCTCCCGCCCGCATGCGGCTGAACAGGTTCAGATTCTCCTCGATGCTGCGGGTGCGATGCGGGCTGGGTTGCCCCGGCTCCGTGAGCGTTCCACGGTACCGGCGCATGTCGTCGGCCGTCAGGCTGTCGACATAGGCGAGGCCTTTTCGGATGAGTGTCTCGGCATATCCGTACAGCCGCTCGAAGTAGTCGGACGCGAAAAACATGTTGTCGCGCCAGTCGAATCCCAGCCAGCGGACATCTTCCTGAATGGCCTGCACATATTCGGGATCTTCTGTCGTCGGGTTGGTATCATCCATGCGGAGATGGCAGATTCCGCCCGGTTGCTCGTTGGCAATGCCGAAGTTGAGGCAAATCGACTTGGCATGCCCGATATGGAGATAGCCGTTCGGTTCCGGCGGAAAACGGGTGACCACCCGGCCGTCATGTTTACCGGCGGCACGATCGGCTGCAACAATCTCGCGAATGAAGTCTGAGCGTGTCGGGGGTTCTGGCATGGTGGACATGCTGGGTGCGATCTCGTCGAATTGCCGATAATCAAACGCGCATGGTTCTATCACAGAATGGCGGATGGGAGAAAGGGATTGATGGGCGGCCTGTGCCGTGTCGATTTTTTCTGGATCGATTGGGGTGAGTATTTTAGAATCAATCTTCCATCGCAGGCTGCCTGACGTGTGGTGATTCAGTGAGGGAGATCGGATGATGCGTGGTCAACGGATGGTTCTGGCGCTGGTGGCGCTGCTTGGTATGGGCGGGATTGACTGGCTCCACGCGGAAGAGCCGGCATCGCCAGAGTCGTGTCGGGTCCAGCCATTTGACGCCAAGATGCCGTGTTATCAAACGCATCTGGAAATGGTGTTGCAGGCCCAGGGCACCGAGGCGGCGCTGACGGCCCTGGAGCAGATCACTGTGCAAGATCCCGAGGCCATGCGAGAGGCGCATCCGCTTGTGCATCATGTCGGTCAGCGGTCGTTTACACGCTACGGGACGGCGGCACTCGCGATGTCGCATTGCCGGGATGTGTTTTGGTCTGGTTGTTACCATGGTGTGCTCCAGGCCTTCCTGAGCAGTCTGCCTGCTGTGGAGCCCGAGCATATCCTGTCTCTCTGCCCCATCAGCGAAACGGTCTCGGCCTATTCGTTTCAGCGATATAACTGTCTTCATGGGTTAGGCCACGGCTTGACCATCCAATTTCGCTACGATCTGCTGAAGAGTCTGGCCTTTTGTGATGCCTTGCCCGGAAGTTGGGACCGCGAATCCTGCTATGGCGGCGTGTTTATGGAGAACATCGTCACGTTTCAGCAGGCGCGCCGTGCGCAACCGGCCGGCGAGCATCATCACCATGAGGCAACCAGCTTTTTGAATCCTCACGATCTGTTATATCCCTGCTCCGTCCTGACGGAAAAGTATCTGCGCGCCTGCTACCTGATGCAGACGTCTGCGGTACTGACCTTTCTGAATTACGATTTCGCGCAGGCGTTCACGCAATGCGCCCGTGTGGAGGGGGAGCATCAGACGACCTGTTACCGAAGTTTGGGACGCGATATCAGCGGGTACACGCTGCGTGATGCTCCGCGCGTGAATGAGCTGTGCCGGCTTGGGCAGGGCGATCAGATCACGCAGTGTTTCATTGGCGCGGTAAAGGACTTCATCTTGACCGACGCGAATCCCGATCCCGGCCTGGCGCTATGCCGCAGCCTGGATGGCCCGTTCAAACGAGACTGCTATGCCACCGTGGGCGAAATGGTGGTGCCTCTGTTTGATGATCACACGAAGCGTGTCCAGGCCTGCCATCGCGGCGAAAACGAATATGTCGACGCTTGTCTTGCCACTGCCACGGCCTTCTAGCCATCTGCCGCATTCATTGCTTTCCGATTCGCCTGCCTGAGCAAACCGTCTCGGTACATATGATGTCCGCCGAGGAGTCACGTTCGGATGCCTCATGCATCCCGGTCACGCACGCTTTCGCAAGCGTGAACGAGGCTGGTTAGGCGGCAGGTGGTGAAGGCAATTGGATGACATTGAAATCTTTTTGCGCGATCACGCGGTTGTTCATGCGCAAGCGAAACTCATAACGACCTGGATGGGGAAACAGAAGGGCGGGGATGTTGATGCCGAAATCGGCAATCTGCAGGCGATCGCCGATGACGATGTCGGGAAGGGAGGCGCGGCAGACCAACTGATCGGTGTTCACATACATCAGATCGATCTCCAGGTGGTACGTTCCTTCAGCATCGGTCATGCAGAAGTACAGGCCCAGTTGGTGGTGCTGAAACGGGAACGTCACTGCCTGCAGATGGGTGAAAATACCGATCAGAGATTTTTTCTTGGTGAGGCTGTCTTCGATGACACTGTCACAGACCAGGAAGGCATGGATACTGGGGTTTGGCGCGTCAGTCATGTGATCCGGCCGTCTTCAGCCGAGCACCGCCGTTCCGCCACGCGCTTCAAACACATCACCGAACAGGGTGTGCGTCGATCCGATGCGGCAAAAGTGGGAGGTGATTTCGATGAGTTGGCCGCGATGCGAATAGAACTTGCCCGTCGCCACATGGATCTTTTCGCCCGGGGTGACGGCCGCTTCCAAGACCGTTTCGCCGGTTTCCTGATCCGTCACCTTGAGCCAGGGAAGATTGGGGAAGAGGGTCGGCGGAGAGTCGCTCGTGTTGAGCAAAAAGCGGTTGCCGTCGTTGAAGGCCCAGCGATTGCGGCGGAGATGCGCCACATGGTTGCCGCTCCCGTCATACAAATCGATGGTGAGCAGGATACGGTCTTGTTCCGGCGCCAGTTCCAGGACGAGTTGTTCCTTGCCCTGAACCCGGATCACACCATTGGTATTGCGAAAAATGTTGGAGCCGAGCCGAATCTCCAGGCTGTGTTTATGCCGCTCTGATTCGGCCTCGTGGGAAGGAGGTGATGCGTCAGGTTTGCGTAGTTCCATGCGTAGAAATCTAGTGCGACCTGAAGACCGGCTGGGCGACGCATTCGGCCCTCTGTGCCGGCCTGAGCAAGTGGATGCAAGGTAGGCCCTTAGCGGGGCGCTGTCAAGTCTGTTCTAGCGGGATGCTAGGGCGTGGCGGGGCCTTCACGGTCGTCGGAGTCGGTGGCTGTCACGCAGACGGTCACGTCCTGCTCTGCCTGGTTCGGCGTGGGTATCATGATGACTTGAGAGACGGCTGCCCCGCCGGTCTTTTGTGATGCCGGCACAACTTTCGCGATCACAGGGCCGTCCCCGGCATTATAATAAATGGTTGTGTAGGCAAGGTTGGTCAGGGGTTTGCCGTCAGTGCCGGTGGTCGGCTCCGTATACGCGACCGTGATAGTGGATTTAGGCGGCTTCACGCGCACTTTGGTGGTGCTTCCGCACTTCGTCCAGGCGCTGGAGTTGGGCGGCGCGATCGTCCCCTCAAGGAAACTGGCTCCGCAGCCGGCCAATGCGAGAAGAGCGGGAATCAGGCCGGCAACAAGAATGCGTGTGGGTTTGAAGCCATGACGATACATACACGTACTGTAGGCTAATTCAAAAGGCTCTGCAAGCGGGCCTGGTTGATCGAGTCATGCCCGCGTCTTGAGCGGCCCCTCCGGGCAGACCGCTGTGACTTGCCGTTTGAAAAGCCAAAACTCGCTATGGTACAGTCCGGTTCTTTCCGCTGTAGTTGGACTACCTCACCGGTCCCATCGTCTAGCTTGGCCTAGGACGGAGCCCTCTCAAGGCTCAGACACGGGTTCAAATCCCGTTGGGACCACCAACCTTTTCCCTGATCTTCCGAGGAGTTGGCGACCTTCCTGAGTTCTGGCTCAGGAGTGGTTTGCCTCTCATAGGACAATCCATAGGACAAAACGGGCTTCGTGTACGTAGTTTCTAGTTGCGTCACGGCCTCGCGAAGCTTGAGATTCCAGCCATGTCCGCCATGTGAATACTGTTTTGAGACTGGTAAGAGAAGGGCCCTCGACCGCGCCGCTGATGTTCTGCAACGCTCCCAAAGTTCCCATTCGACCGACTCCTTTTTCTGATGGTTAGCGCTTCTGCTCGTCCTGTTTCTGAAACTCGCGTTCGAGCAGGCTGCGAATAAATCCGCTCGAGGTGGTGCCTTGTTTTCTCATGGCGTCGAGCTTGGCCTTTAATGTCTTTGGGAGTGAAATCAGGAGCCTGATCATCGGCATGGGGTAGACCTCTTTGTCTGACGAGTGAAGTATATATCAGCATATAACTGGATAGCAAGTTATATGGTTGACTCGGTAACCAGCGTTGCGTATTGTGCGCTTCCATGACAAAGAAGCAGTCAGGATCGACTCGAAAACTCTACGGAATTCGCATGGATCAGGCGGTAATGCTGGAGATCCAGCACCTTGCGTTGGATCAGGACAGGTACGTGAATGAACTGCTGGAAGAGGCGGCGCGGGATCTGCTGAAGAAGTATGGAGAGAAGAAGAAATGAACAGGCGTCACATGCCGCGCATCACCCTCGCCCTCGCAACGCTCATTCTTCTGGTTTGGCAAACGGCTTTTGCGGAAGAAGTCCTGCAGCGGGAATCGGCCAATGGATCTCGGAACCTGCGTCCTTTCACAGCGAAAGATGGATGGGAACTTCGGTGGGATGCCAAAGGGGAAAGTTTTAGGGTCTCGCTCTATGCCATGAATGGGGACCCGGTTGACAACCTCGCTTCGCAGCACAAGCCAGGATCAGGTAGTAGTTACTACCCCAAAGCCGGCACTTACTATTTGAGCATCATTTCTGGTGGAGATTGGACCGTCACTGTCGTGCAATTGCCGTGAGGTAGAAATCCGTCAGCTCGGCGGTGAATTGGGACAGGTATGTGAACGGGCCGCTGGAAGAGGCGGCGCGGGATCTGCTGAAGAAGTATGCAGAAAAGCGGAAATGAGTCTCGTCGAGTGGCCTGTGAAGCGACAGCGGGCCACTGGTAAGCCACAATTGACCATGAGCTTAGATCAGCACCAAACTAGGAGGGGATGAATGCGCAGGACAGTGATCGCTGCTGGCTGTTGTGCTGTCTCGCTGCTCCTTGGCGGGTGCGTCAATATCTCCTCTCGGATCACCCCTGAGAATCAGGCCGTAAAACCGATGACTGAGGGGAGTGATTGCTCATACATCATTTTCGGCTTCGGTTTTGGCACCAATACAGTAGAGCAGGCCATGGCGAACGCCAGCCCTCCTGTGCGGCACATTCGCAGTGTCACGCTCGATACGTTTGCGTTCTGGTTCTTTGGATCACAGTGCATTACCGTTGTGGGAGAGGTGGTTCCCGGTGCCACGAAACCCAAGACCTATGACCCCACAGAGCAGCGGCCATAGAGTGAGGCTCGCTGCCCTCGCGTTTTATTTCTGCTGAATGTCGCCTTCCGTCTTACCTGTTGATGGCCTATAACAGAAATGTTATAGTGCTGATATGCCATGGACGGTGGTGTACTACGAAACCAGGACCGGAGAGACGCCGGTCGAGGATTTCCTTGACGCGCTCTCCCCGAAAGCCCGGGCGAAGTGTTTGGCCTACATCAGTCGATTAGAAGTGGATGGAACCCGGCTGCCCGCGGCAATTGCCAAACATGTTCGCGGGAAGATTTGGGAGCTCCGTCCGGAATGGTCGGGGAGCGAATACCGGTTCTTTTATGGGGCGATCGTGGGGCAGCGTTTTGTCATTCTCCATGCGGTGCAGAAGAAGTCTCAGAAGCTGAAGGCGGGAGACATTGTGCTGGCGGAACAACGGTATGCCGATACGCTGAAGAGGTGAAACGATGAAAACCCATCGAGACTATATCGACGAGCAGATTTGTAAGAAACCCTCGTTTGCCGGCGAATTGGCCGAGGCGGAGAAGGATGTGGCCTTGGCGGTTGCTTTAGCCAAGCTGCGAGAACGGCGCGGCCTGAGTCAGACGGAATTGGCGAAACGCGTCGGCATGAAGCAGCCGCAGCTTGCAAGGCTGGAAAGTGGAGCCCAACGGCCAGGAATCGGTACGCTGATCCGATTGCTCGGTGCGCTGGATGGTACCTTGGAACTCAGCGCGACGACTTGCCGGCTGACACCGACGAAAGGTGCCTCATCACGGCGAGGCCGCTTGGTACCTGTCGGCTGACTCTCTATGCGAGCGAGGTAGCCTTGGCTAATTGTCTAGAGCCGAACCGCATGTGGTCGTGATGCGGCTTCCACAATTCCATGAAACGGAATTCCCCCAGCGGAAGATAGCCGCTAACAAATCGCCTCCAGCTCTGTAGGGGGCTCCATTCCTTTGCATACTTAGTCAGCCGCTGACCGATCGCTACCATCTCTATGCCTGTCCTATATCGGACAGCCTATCTGTAAGCCATTGTAAAAGCTCATCACTCATTGGACGTTTCCGAAGAATCATCCTGTTGATTTTCCTCAGTTTGGTCCGTTCTCTCAAGGCTCAGACACGGGTTCAAATCCCGTTGGGACCACCAAATTTTTCCATGTCGGGGAATAATCGCTTGAGAGTCTGATCACGGACCGGCAAGAGCGCCTCTTCTCAAGGCACTCAATTCTCTGTTCAATTGATTCCCCTCGTTCCGTTGCTTCAGGCCAAATATCTGCCCTTACCAGCGAAATCCTGCGCGAGGTGTTCATTGCCCATAAGAGGGTTTGGCAATGTCCTTTCTGGTTAGATGAAAAAAACAGTGCTTTGTTTGACAGCGTGAAAAAGACAGCTATGGTAGGAATCGCGCAGAGAGGAATCCGCGAGCCGTCTCTGAGCGGCGGCGGTGATACGTGGAAACACAAGGGAGATCGTATGAAGAAACAAGGAATCCTAGCGCTTACAGGTATGCTGATCACTCTTCAGTTCGGCCTGGCGTTCGCGGTTAATCCGGACAACGGTCCTGGATGCGGCTTGGGGAAATTGGCCTGGTCTGATTACAAGACGCCGAAAAATATTGCGCCCCAAGTCATGATGGCCACCACCAACGGCACCTTCGGCAGCCAGACATTCGGGATCAGTTTTGGAACCTCGGGTTGCACCAATGACGGCAAGGTCATGGCGGCACAGGAGACGAATACCTTCGTCGCCAGTACGTTCGACACCCTGTCGGCCGATATGGCGAGGGGCGGCGGGGAACATCTGGCGGCCTTGGCGACGCTGATGAACGTGCCGACCGAACAGCAGCCAGCGTTTTTCCTCTTGGCGCAACAGCAGTATCTCGCGCTCACAGAGGCGGGAGAAGTGTCGTCAGTAGCAGTCGTCAAGGCGTTGCAGGAAGCAATGGCCGGACATCCGACTCTGGCCCGGCTCGCCGGTTCGCGCTAACCCGGTCCCCCCGTTCCCGCTCCTCCGAGATCGGGAGTGAGTTTCTGGGCAGCTGTCGGGGGCGGTCACTTTTCGTGCCGTCCCCCCTCAGTGATGTCCGCTCGTCCTACCTCTCTTTCCTTCAGCATGCGGCAGGATCACGCTCGCGAACGCGCCTTCCCACGTGATCGCTATCTGCCTTGGGGAAATCGAAACGGGGGGCCGTCGAGCGGCTGCCCGCCGTTTTCCTCATCAAACTTTCATGTTGCCCTCAGGTCATTTTCATCTGTTGGTCGTACCCTCTGCGCTCCCGTGAAGCGAGTCGGTTTCCCTGCATACGTATGCAGATGGCTCGAGCATATCAGCGAGTAGCGCCGTATCGCCTCGGCACCTGCCCGTCGTAGCTGTCTGGAGTCACGCTTCGAATGGGGTGGACGGGAACAGGTTCTCCTTGGAGTCACGGAGTGGTAGGAGAGATCGACGAACAAGAAAGGGAAGAGGGTATGCGTATTGCCCAGGTCAGTCAGTTTTTTGAAGAGGTGTGCAACGAGAGTGAAAGCCCGGACGTGAGGGGCGTGGAGTTCTTGACGAGGAGCTTGATTCGATTCGGCCATGAAGTGACGGTCTTCGCCAGTGGGGACAGCCGGGTATCAGGAACATTAGTGCCGGTGTCGCCTCTGGCACTTCGGCACTATCCGGCCCCGAAGCGGCATCTCTCCGAAGGATTGACGTTTCTGGCTCTCGAGCAAGCCTTCTCCATGGGGACTTCTTTTGATCTGATCCACGTCCATGCGGGGTTTGCCGCCTTTCCGCTGATGCGTCGCAGTCCGCTTCCCACCCTGGCCACGGTCTACGGTCCGCTGGATGCGCCAGAAATTCTGTGCGTATTCCGGGAGTTCAGGGAATTAGCTCTGGTAGCAACATCGGTCGAGCAGATTCGACAGTGCCCTGATCTGAATTGGCTGGCCCTCATCCCCGTTCCTGCTACGTGTCAGCCGAGCGAAGTCCATGTGGACACACTGGACTCACTTGTTGAAACCGCGACGGCCTATACGGCGGTCTACGAAGGAATCGTGAAGAGGGCGTCCAATCGGACGCAGACGGTCCCCCCGGTCTATTCGCTGCAGGGCGCACACACGGTCCTCTGACGAACCGGGGTGATTTCAGCGTGTCTTCGGCCTTTCCTCCAGGGCCTGATTCTGATAGAAGCGTGCCATGCTTGATGTTATGGCTCTCGGTGCGGTCGCTGGTCTCATTCCGGTCTACCTCGGGATTCTTGCCGCCCTCTATCTGGGCAAGGTGCTCCCGCGCACCTGGGAGGGTGGGTTTATCGGGGTGGCGAACGGGGTGCTGGTCTACCTCTTTTTCGACCTCATGCACGAGGCCACCGAGCAGACAGGCGCGCGTGATCCGATCTCGTGGCTGGTGTTTCTGGGTAGTCTGGGCGTGAGTTTTGTGGGCTTAGTCGCATTGGAATCCAGTCAGGTGTTCGGCGCCCGTTCCGGAAACCGGATCCTGTCGTTGCCCTACATGATTGCGGTGGGCATGGGGTTGCACAATCTGGGGGAAGGGCTCGCAATCGGGACCAGCTACGCCGGTGGGGAATATACGCTGAGCGTCTTGCTGGTGACGGGGTTCGGCCTGCATAACGGAACTGAGGGATTCGGTATCGTCGGAGCTGCCGGGAAAACGCCGATCTCGTGGCGCGATGTCGCGCTGCTCGGGCTGATTGCCGGGTTGCCGACCTGCATAGGGACCTTTCTGAGCGGGCAGGGGGTGTCCTCCTACTTCTCGATTTGTTTCTACGCGCTGGCTGCCGGGTCATTGCTCTATGTGGTGCTCTCGCTCACCGCGATGTCCTATACGGCGATGCGTCGGGTGCAGGTCGCGGCAGGCATGTTCGCCGGCATGACCGTCATGTATCTCACTGCCATGATACTGACTCTGGTCAGCGGCGTCCGAAGCTGACCCGTTCTTTCGCGACGGCGATACCCCCAACACTGTTTTACACGCTGACCTGCCTGCCCATGGATGGTTGTACGCGTGCCTCCCACTCCCTTCCACGAAGCCATGTGTGAATGGTGATGGGCCGCTGGTCGCGCTTCAATTGACCCCGCGACAGTCGGTTGTGTATAAAATGGTCTGCTTAATCGGAAGGCTGATTTTTTTTCGGGAGGCGTTCATCATGGCGGGACGGGAATTTCACGACGGAGCCAAGGATGGCTTGGAGGCATTGGAGCCTCTAGATCCCGAGAAAATTCATTCTTTCACGGAGTTGCTGGAAGCGATGCGCAAGACGGCGTTCGGGGGCCGTCGTCTGGGTGAGGCCTACGAAACGCTCGCCGCGATGATCGAGGATCCTGAGTGCAAGGTCGTGTTGACCCTGTCGGGTGCCATGACGATTGCCAAGATGGGCAAGATCATCAGCACCATGATCGACCGCGGCATGGTGCAGGCGATTGTCTCGACCGGCGCGCTGGTGGCGCACGGATTGAGCGAATCAGTGGGCAAGCTGCACTACCGTCATGAACCGTCCCATACCGATGAGGAGCTATTTCAAAAGGGCTACAATCGGGTCTACGACACGCTCGAGATGGAATCGAATCTCAACTATGTCGAGCATGTGGTATCGCAGACTATGAAGCGCATCAATATCGATCAGCCCCTGTCGTCGAACTTTTTGACTCGCGAATTGGGCAAGACGCTGGCCGAGGAATTCGAGGGCCCGGGCATTCTCAAGAGCGCCTATCTCAAGAACGTTCCGGTCTATATTCCCGCCTTTACCGATTCTGAAATGGGCCTGGACGTCGGGACCTGGGCCATGGGCAAACAGATCGATTTTACCCGCAGCCAGATCAAAGAGGGCGGGGATCTCGCGATACTACGCAGGTTGCACCAGACCTGTCCGGTGTTTAACCCCTACCTCGATCTGAATCACTATGCAGAGGAAGTCCTCGGCTCCACGCGGCTCGGGATTTTTACCATCGGCGGCGGCGTGCCTCGCAATTGGGCGCAGCAAGTGGCCCCCTATATTGAAATCAGCAATACGCGTCTCGGGCTCAATGTCCAACCGCCACGCTTCCACTATGGCGTGCGGATCTGCCCTGAGCCGGACTATTGGGGCGGATTGAGCGGCTGCACCTATCAAGAAGGCATCTCCTGGGGCAAGTTCGTCCCGCCGGCTGAGGGCGGCCGTTTCGCCGAAGTCCTCAGTGATGCGACGCTGGTGTGGCCGCTGCTCATGGTGGGATTGTTGGAACGATGCGCTGCGAGAAGTGTCTCCGCATGACAGCCATGGCTGGTTGGATGATGAGGGTCGGGGCGCCGGTTCTTCTGTTCGTGCTGACGACGGCGTCGGTCATGGCGGCGGGCGCGCCGGCAGTCGACAATCGTATGCGGGGCAAGATGGATGCGCCGATCACCCTGATCGAATATTCGGATTTTACCTGCGGCTACTGTCTCAAGTTTTTCAAGGAAACCTGGCCCAAGATTCAAGCGCGATACGTGGATACGGGCAAGGTGCGGTTTCTCTACAAGGATTACCCACGTGCCGATCAGGGCCCCGGCGTGACGGCTGCCTTGGCAGCCCGTTGTGCAGGAGATCAAGGCACCTATTGGCCCATGCATGACCGCCTGTTTGCCGCCGACGGCCGCTTGGATGTGGATAGTTATTCCCAGCATGCCAAAGCCATCAATCTCGACCAAGCGAAGTTTCGGCAATGTCTGCGCGACGCTCCGCACATGAAGGCGATCTTTCAAGATCGCGACGAAGCCAATTCCTGGGGATTTCACGGCACACCCGGCTTCATTCTGATGCGGACGACGCAGCAGCCCACGGCCCAAAATCCGGCGCTCGCGATTCCCGGAGCCTTCCCCTTTGCTGCCTTCGAGGAAGAAATTGAGAAGCTTCTCGCGGCGTCGGAAGGGAAGGTGAAGTAGAGCCACTCATGCGCGAGGGAGCCAGCGTGGTGACTAGCGTGACGAGATGTATCGTTTAGCCAGGAAAGAGGGAACTGCACTATGGGGTCGAAACAAGCTTTTTGGACGGTGCCTGCAAAGGATGGAGAGGCGGATCTGTATGTGTGCATGTCCTGTTTGAGCGAGGCGTTTTGCCGAAAGGTACCCATGCCTGCCTGTCCGACCTGTCACGGGGTCTCGACATACGAAGCGTTTACCCTGGCGGCGGTGCAGGATTGGGGAACCGCCGAGTTGATCGCCAAAGCGGTGGCCGCTCAACAAGAAGGCGCGGCGCTCAGCGCGGCCGCTTCCGTGACGCCTCCTGTGGAGTCTGTCCAGTAGCGAATATTCCTCTCCGGGAGTTGGTCCGTTGGAAGATGGACGTCCATTCCTAGTCGGCGGCCGCTGGTCTCAGTCCACGACGGTCGCCCCTGTACGCAATCCCTACACAGGCGAGACGATTGCCCATGTCTGCCAGGCGAGTCCTGCGGATGCGGAATCGGCGATGCAGTCTTCGGTCGAGGGTGCGGCGGCGATGCGCCGCTTGTCGGGCTATGCGCGGTCGACGCTGCTTGCCACCGCGGCCCAGGCGCTGCAGGCGCGCCAGGAAGAATTCGCGCGTACCATGACGGCGGAAGCCGGCAAACCTCTGACTGATGCCCGTCGTGAAGTCGGTCGTGCCATTCAGACCCTGTCCATTGCCGGAGAAGAAGCCAAACGAATCGGCGGCGAGGTGGTGCCGCTGGATTGGTCGCCGGGAATGGAATCCTATTGGGGGGTGACGCGGCGGTTCCCCATCGGTCCGATTCTCGGTATTACCCCGTTCAATTTTCCACTCAATCTCGTCGTGCACAAGGTGGCTCCGGCCCTGGCGGCGGGCAACTCGATTGTGATCAAGCCGGCTCCTCAGACCCCGCTGACGGCGCTCCTGCTTGGCGATGTGCTGCTCAAGGCCGGTGTGCCGCCGGGGGGGCTCAATGTGCTGCCCTGCGACAATATTGTCGCGGAACAATTGGCGGTCGATCCCCGCTTCAAATTGTTGAGTTTCACCGGGAGCGCGCCCGTCGGCTGGATGCTGAAGGCCAAGTGCGGCAAGAAAAAGGTCGTCCTTGAATTGGGCGGCAACGCCGCCGTGATCATCGAACCTGACGCGGATTTGGAGTACGCGGCCCAGCGCTGCGTCACCGGCGGGTTCACGTATGCGGGGCAGACCTGTATTTCCGTTCAGCGGATCTTTGTGCACGAGTCCGTCGCCGAGTCGTTTACCGAAAAGCTCGTGGCCCGGGTGCGTGGGTTGGCGACCGGGGATCCGGGCGACGAGCGCACCGTGGTGGGTCCGTTGATCGACGCCGGCGCCGCGCAGCGCATCGAGGGTTGGATTGGCGAAGCGGTTGCGCAAGGCGCGCGCCTGCTGTCTGGCGGACCGCGTGAGGGATCGGTGGTGCGTCCAACCGTGTTATCCCAGGTGGCCCCCGCGATGAACGTGTCCTGCCGGGAAGTCTTCGGGCCGTTGGTCACCATTACGCCCTATCGTGAGTTTGAGGCGGCGTTGAACGCCGTCAATGACTCGGACTATGGGTTGCAAGCGGGAATCTTCACCAACCATATCGGGCGCATTTTTCAGGCATTCGAACGGTTGGAGGTTGGCGGAGTGTTGGCGAATGAGATTCCCACCTTCCGTGCGGATCACATGCCCTACGGCGGCATCAAAGATTCCGGCATCGGACGCGAAGGCCTGCGGTATGCGATCGAGGATATGACCGAGCCCAAATTGCTGGTCGTGAACCTCCGGCGCCCGTGAAAGAAAGCGCCGGCAGGGCAAAAAAACCCTCTCGCCGTATTGCGGATGCGGAACAAACTTGATACAACTTTCGCGCGTGTCGGCGCGTGATCACACGCGCGGCCAAGGCCTTGTGACAATTCATCGAACACTCACGCGGAGTGCGTTCGACGCGGGATGAAGAGGGAGACCTACATGGTACCAACACACATGTTTTTGACGAGGGGCGTCGGAGTGCACAAGGAAAAGCTGGCTGCGTTCGAGCAGGCCTTGCGCAGTGCCGGCGTGGCCTATTGTAACCTCGTCAGCGTCTCGTCCATTCTTCCGCCCAACTGCAAAATCCTTCCGCGCAAACGCGGCGAGAAATTGTTGAATCCAGGGGAAATCACCTTTTGTGTCATGGCCCGGTCCGAGACCAACGAACGCAACCGGCTGATCTCCGCATCCATCGGCTTGGCGATTCCGACGGATCGTGATACCTATGGGTATCTTTCCGAGCACCATGCCTACGGTGAAACGGACGAAGAATCCGGTGAATACACGGAAGACCTGGCGGCTCAGATGCTCGCCACCACCCAAGGGATCGAGTTCGATCCGGATGTGGCCTGGAAAGAGCGCGAGCAGGTCTTCAAGATGGGCGGAAAAATCGTCCGGACCCTCAACATCACGCAATCTGCCGTCGGCCGGCCGAACCGCTGGACCTGCGTCATCGCGTTGGCGGTGTTTATCCCGACGGAAAACATCCCCAAGAGCCTTCTGAACAAGGCCTAGCGGCAGGTATGACGCTCCCGACCGGATGGCTTGGGCAAGCCGACAATTTCCTCGGGATCGACGAACCCTGGTGTCATCCTGATCAGGCCGGAGTCTACGTACTGCCGGCTCCTTACGAGCACACCTCAAGTTATATCCTCGGTTCCGATCGAGGCCCCTCCGCTATCATTGAAGCCTCCCAACAAGTCGAACTGTATGATGAGCAGCTGCGGTACGAGCCGTATCGCGAGTGGGGCGGGGTCGCCACGGCCGCCACGTTAAACCTTGCCGGGCTGGTGGATGGCCAGGCCGTGCAGGCCATTCAGGAGTTTGTGGCGCCGCATGTCGGTCGAGGGAAGTTTCTGGTGACTCTGACCGGCGAGCATACCGGCGCCTTAGGCGCCATTCGCGCGCATGCGCGGGCCTACCCGGGAATGACCGTCGTACAAATCGACGCCCATGGCGATCTCCGTCAGGCCTATCAGGGCAACCCTTACAGTCACGCCAGTGTTATGGCCAGAGTGGTGCAAGACGGGTTGCCGCTCGTGCAGGTCGGCATCCGGTCGATCAGCCCGGAAGAAATCGAGCTTATCGACAAGACTCCCCAGATCAAGACGTTTTTTGCCGCCTCGATTCTGGATCCGTCCGAGCCCTACGAGGGGCGGGCCGCTCGCTGGATCCCCGAGGTGGTGGCTGCGTGCACCGGGCCGGTGTATCTCACCTTCGATTGTGATGGGCTGGATGCGTCCCTTGTTCCGGCATTGGGAACACCGGAACCGGGCGGGCTGGGGTGGTACGATACCCTCGCGCTGGTGACGGCCCTGGCGAACGGGCCTGGCATCGTCGGCATGGACATCAGCGAGATCGCCCCGATTGAAGGCTTCGTCGCTCCCCAGTTCAGCATTGCCCGCTTGATCTACCGCATGCTGGGACGGATTCGAGCCGGCCGGCGTGTGCAGTGACTCTCATATTGTGAAGCGGTTCTTGTTAGAGCGCGGAATGTATCGCTCATGACTTGGCACACAGGTCATGACGGATCTGTGCCTGCCTGTTTCGGTCGAGGCTGTTGTCCACATCCTCTTTACGAGAGACGAACTACGCTTTACGAGGGACTGCTCACGCGAGTTCATTTCCCGCCATGCGCATCAATAAATTCTTCACCGAGCAGGGCCTGTGTTCACGACGGGAAGCTGATCGACTGATTGCCGAAGGTCGAGTCACGATCAACGGCATGGTGGCCAAGCTCGGGGATCAGGTCTCGCCGCAGGATCTGGTGGCGCGTGACGGAACAGTGCTGCAGCGGGGCAACCGCGTCGTCTACATCAAATATCACAAGCCCGTCGGGGTGACGACCACCACCGAACTGCATGTGCCGCGGAACATCATCTCCGAAATCGGCCATGCTGCCAGGATCTTCCCGATCGGACGTCTCGACAAGGATTCGTCCGGTCTCATTCTCCTCACCAATGACGGGGATATCGTCAACGAAATCTTGCGGGTTGAGCACGGGCATGAGCGGGAATATCGCGTGGAAGTTGATCGCGAGTTTGATGAACCCTTTCTCTCGCAGATGGCACAGGGCGTGGTCATATTAGGGGAGCGTACGCGGCCTTGTCTCATGGCGCGATTGGGGCCCCGACGATTCCGGATCATCCTGACCGAGGGGCGGAATCGTCAGATTCGACGCATGTGCCAGGCGCTCGGCTACCGGGTGGTGTCACTACATCGCGTGCGGATGATGCACATCACCATAGAAGGGCTTCATGCGGGGCAGTGGATGGACTTGAGTCAGGAGGAACGTCGTCGACTGTTCCAGGCGTTGGGCCGGCCGCCCGAATCATCGATGTGAGGGGGGCAAGCAGCCGCCTAATCGGCCCGGAGCGCCGAATTGGGATGGTCACCCGGCAGGTTCAAGCCGGAACCGATGGATTCTTCAGGTCTGGATGCGGGCAGTTGCGGCGATCTCGCGGTTCGACTGAGGAACAGATTCAACAGGGCGATAAAAAAACTCCCTCCCACAATCCAATAGCTGGTCGAGCGGATGGTTTTGGTGCCTTCGTCGCGCATGTCTTTGGCCACTTCCGCCACGGTCTCCAACAGACGGTCCAAGGCCAGGCTGACTTGCATCACTTTGGGCCCGCCGTTGTCGGCTGCATGGATTTCAGCTTTGCGCCGAAGTTGCGACGCCTCTTTCGGCGATCCCGCTTTCCATTCCTGCGCCAGCAGATCGATCGTCTGGCTGGCGACATGGAAGTATTGGTCGAGGCTGTCACGCACGGCCTGGATGTCTTTTTCTTCGCTGCGTCCGCTACGCGACACGCGCAGGCCGGCTGCGGCATAACGATCCACCGCGTGCTGGATGCGCGCTCGTTGCGCCGGGAGCGACTCGGTGATGCGTTCAAAGACGGTCTGATTTTCCGCTTCCAACGACCGGATGATGGTGTTGCGGTAGCGGATGACGTCGGCGGAGATATGGGCGAGGTCGGCGGCTCCGAGCGTGTACTCGGTATACATGATGCGCAGGTCCTGGTCGATACGACTGAGGGCCTGCCCACTGATCCATCCCAGTCCTGCGATCAGGATGCTGATGATCAATTGATTGGCGCTGGGAAAGGACAGTTTAAAGCGTGAGGCAAGCGACACAAATGTCCCCTTCCGACCGGAGGCGGCGTGGATGGCCCGCGTGGTTCAGCCCACTCAGTCTAGCAGATCGCGCCTAAAGAAAGAAATTGAGGTTGGTTTTTGAGAAATGCCGGTCAATCGAGGATGACACGTCGCTCGACCAGTTGACCGACTTCCGGATCATTGGAGACGAACACGACGGACCAGGGCTCCTCTTTTGAGCAGAGCCTTCGCAACAGAGTCAGTCGCAGGGCCGGATCGATATTGTGAAGACTGCCGTTGAAAATCAGCAATTCCGGCCGGGTGATGATCATCCTGGCCAGAAGAATGCGAAGAACCTGGCTGCGGCTTAAGTTGGTGCCGTTCCCGTGCACGACCGTTTCCAGGCCTTGGGGCAACGCGTCGATCTCTTCTTCAAGCTCCACGAACCGGAGCGCCCAGCTCAAATCCGCGAATTGAATCGACGGGCGCTGGAGCGTCACATTCTCCTCCAGGGTACCATCGAACAGGGTGGGGTGGGAATCGAGCATCAAGCCCCGGCAACAATTCACATAATTGAGTGACACGTCGCGCAGGTCGATGTCGTTGTAGCGAATGACTCCGCTGGCGGGATGATAGAGTCCGGCGAGGAGAAGCGCCAGGGACGTTTTGCTTTTGCTTGTTCCTGTGAGCACGCTGATCTTTTCGCCCGGCAACACTTCCAGGTTGAAATGATCGAACAGCATCGGTCCGTCCGGGCTGGCAAAGGATACGTCTTTGCACGTCAGGCGTACGCCCTGCAGCGTGGGATTCGGCAGCCAGGCGGCGATCGGACCGGAGATCTCTTCTTTCGGCATCTCGAACAGGTCGGAGAGCTCCTGCAAGGAGGTGGCGGCATAAATTGCGGCGTACATACGCCGGGCGACGATGTCGAGATTGAGGAGCAGGGTGCCGACAATGACCTCCGCCGCAACGAATTGGCCGAGCGTAATGTCCCCCAACGACAATAACCATCCGCCGAGGCCGATCATGCCGCTGTGGGCGAAGGCCTGAAATATCACCGCGCTCTTATATTGGGATCCCGTCAAAATGTCGGATCGTGTCTTCCGCGCCATGACATAGGCTTGAACGAACACATCGGTTTTCTTGAGCAACAGGGGCAGGCTGTCGGTAGATTTAAAATGGAGCCGGTTGATGCCGATGTCCTGCAGCCAGTGAAAGGTCTGGTAGTGAAGTTTCGATACCTGTTGAGTGATACGGAGTCCCCCGCGACCGAAAAAGGTCAGGAGAAAAGCAAAACCGGTAATCAGGAAGATGTTATAGCCGAGGAAGTAGGGATGGTACATGATCAGGATCGCCATGCCGATCATGCCCGACACGAACACATTGATGAGATCGACCAGCATCGCAACCAGCGCGCGCGGCAACAGCTCCGCTTCGATGAAGGTATTGGTATGTTGGGGAAGAAACACGTTCTCGCGAAACCGGGGAAGGGCTTCGGTAAAGGCGACGGCAAGCCGCGTATAGATCCGCTGAACTAGGATCTCCACCGCTCGTCCCTGCAGAACGCGGAACGCACCCATCAGGAGCAATGCGCCCAACATGATGGCCACCAGCGTCACAATCATGATCGGTTGAATGGCGAAGGCAAAAGTGTTGACGAGCTCTTGTACGGTGAGCGGAACGATCAGCGCGAACGAGCCGATCACGATGGCATAGGAGGCGATGATTGCCAGAATGCGGCGCTCGAGTCCGATCAGGAGGTGGAGACGCGCAAGAATGGTCCATGCTGAAGGTGTGACGATCGTTGATTCAGAGGCGTCGTGGTTCACGCGATGGCTCGTGTCGGCGGATGGTGGGGCGCAGTGTGGGCGAATGCCGCATCCCTGTCAAGGATGGGGACCGGTCCGGCTTGACGGGTGAGGGGGAAGCGAGAGCCTGATGCAAAGGGTCCGGTGACTGCGCGGCAACCCGCTAGTTCAACATGATCCGGCGGTCGACATGCGTGGTCAGATTGGGATCGTTCGAGACGAAGATCACCGACCAGGGTTCCTCCTTGCTGCACAGGCGGCGGAGAATCGTCTCGCGCATCGCGGGGTGCATATTGTGGAGGATGCCTTCGAAAATGAGGAGCTGCGGGCGCCCCAGGATGGCCCTCGCCACCAGGATACGCACGATGTGCGTAGGGGCGAAGATTTTTCCGGCGGAACGCACATGTGTTTTCAGGCCGTGGGGCAAGGCATCGACCTCTTCTTCGAGTTCCGTGAAGCGCAGCGCCCATCGCACGTCGCTGTAGGGAATGTAGTCACGTCCGAGCACAATGTTTTCTTCCAGCGTCCCCTCGAACAGGGAGAGTTGTGAATCCAGAATGAATCCTCTGAAGCGATTGACGGAGTCCAGATTGAGGTGCCGGAGATCAACGCCGTTGTAGCGGATGACGCCGGCGGTGGGCGATTCCAGCCCGCCGAGCACCCGGGCCAGCGCGGTTTTGGCCATCGTCGTATCTGCATAAATGCCGATTTTTTCACCCGGTGTCACTTCCAGGTTGAAGTGCTCAAATACAGGCGGGCCATCGGCGGGCGCAAAGGTGAGCTCTTTGCAGGTGACTCGAATACCGTGAACCGTCGGATCAGGCAGGGGAATGGACAGTGTGGCGGCGTCCTGATCTTTAGGCAGCGAGAAGAGAAAGCTTAATTCGGTCAGG
This sequence comes from Nitrospira sp. CR1.1, assembly GCA_014055465.1. Taxonomy (NCBI): domain Bacteria; kingdom Pseudomonadati; phylum Nitrospirota; class Nitrospiria; order Nitrospirales; family Nitrospiraceae; genus Nitrospira; species Nitrospira sp. CR1.1. Next base: position 343,612 of record WIAF01000001.1, on the reverse strand, counting down.
GCGGTCAGGAAATAATAAATATGCCCCATGCGCTTCACGACGCCGTCGAAGCTAGAGAGGATACCGCTCACCACGACCTCGGCAGCGACAAATTGTCCGAGTGTGAGCTGGCCGATTCCCAGGAGCCAGCCCGCCGTCGCGATGAGACCGCTATGGACGATCGCCTGCCATCCCAGAGAGCCCAGGTATTGCCGGATGAGGATTCCGAATCGGGTTCTGCGCACGCCGACATACGTATCCAGGAGCTGATCCGTCTTTTTGATCAGCAGCGTCTGGCTATCGGTGGACTTAAAATGGAGCAGGTTGTAGGCAATTTCCTGGAACCAGTGCAGGGTGTCGTATTTGGCGTGTGACATGTCCATGTCGGCCTTCAGCCCGCCGTGACTCATGAGGAAAAACACGACATTGAACCCGACCAGCAGGATCGCGTTAAACAGCAAGAAGTAGGGGTGGTAGAACACAAGGATGGTCATGCCGACCGCCCCGCCCACGATGACGTTGATCAAGTCGACCAGCAGAACCGAAACGGCCCGCTGCATAAGAATGGTTTCGACGAAGTAATTGGCGAATCGCGGCTTGAATCCCTGATAGCGCAGGTGCGGGAGCTGCTGCGCCATGGCAATGGCGACCCGGGCAAAAATGCGCCGCTCCAACACTTCGACGGCATAGTATTGGAGGGCCCGGAAGGCCCCGACGAAGAGCAGGCCCGCCACCATGACCGCGGCCAGAGTGACAATGGTGATGGGCTGCAGCGCGAAGGCGAAGGTGTTGACGAGTTCTTGGACGGTGAGGGGGACGATCAGCGAAAAGAGCCCGATGGCGATCGAATAGGAGCCGATAAGGCCGAGGATGCGCCGCTCGAGACGAAACAGGAGACCCAGATGGCCGACGACCGCTTGGAACAGATTGCTTTGGTTGTCGGAATGATCCTGGGCCATCCTACTACCCCTGCCACCTGTCACCAAGCCGCCGGACTTGCTGTGGCGACCGCCGGTTGATGCCGTATCGGCGACCTGTCCGCGCAGGCCTGCACCAGCTAAAACCTATCAGAGCGTACCGCAAAATACTACTATTTGGAGAAGCTCGCGCCGACCCGATAATTCACCGGCACGGCGGACGGCTGGCTCCTGGCCCAGGAGCCGGTTGCCCATTGATAGAGGGCGAGGGCCTTCTGGTAATCAGCCTTTGCCCGCACAAGTTGCATTTCCGAATCGACGGAATTCCGTTCGCGAAGGTTCACAAACAGCACGCTCGTAGCGCCCAGACTGAACCGGAAGCGTTCGCCTTCCTCCAGGGTCTTGGCCATGCGGAGCGATTCCGCGGCCGCCGCCACCCGCTCCTTCGCGCGTTCAATGGCTGACAGGGCATTGTCCACATCCACGACCACTTGCTGTTCCCGGTATTTCTGCACCAGCACCAGGCGATCGGCCTGCGCCTGGGCTTCCATCACTTCGCCGCGGCTTCTGCGTTGAAGGATCGGGATGCGCAACTCCGCTCCGAACCGATAGCCCAATCCCAACACAAATTTCTCCGGAGCTCTGGCCGGCGCCGCTTCCAGATCGAGGCTCGGCAGGAGATTATTCTTGGCGAGCTCCAGATCGATATTGTTGACCTTGGCTTCGATATCGACTTCGCGGATTTCCGGGCGATCGCTTTTCGCTTGCAGCTTATCGGCCTTGACGATGTCTGCCGTCGGGGCCGCGGCGGGAGGAGGGAAATCCGGAACACGCTCGAGCTGCGGCGCCGTGGGCGTCTGGTTTTCCCAGAGGAACATCGACATTTTATATTGCTCCTGCTCCACGGTTCGCTGTGCGGTGATGGCGATTTCACGACGGCGCTGAACCTCCTGCCCTGCCTCGACGACGTCGAGGGGCGCCACGGCTCCGGCCTTGGCTCTGCCCTCGACCTGCCGCAACCGTTCCTCCGCGACGCCGAGGGCCCGGCGTTGCACGTCCACAAACTTGGCGGCCGAGACCCAATCCCAGAATTGGCTCGCAGCGGCCAGAAAGAGATCCTGTCTCGTTTGCGAAATTTTGACCTCGGCGCGAGGATCAGCCAGTTCCGAACGCTGTAGTTCCGCGTTCTCCGGGTTGATCATGAGACCTTTCAGGAGGGGTAGAAAGCCGCCGAGAATGACCTGCTGGCCGTTTCCAAAGGCGAGGTCCGGGATCTTCGCGTCCCCGATGGCCTGCCGAATGCCTGCGCTCCCCCGGAATCCCCATGGGGTCCGCGCTTCGACCAGAGTGTCGTTAAATCCCACGCTTTGAGTTTTGGTCGTGCCTTTGTCGATAAAGCGTTCAATCTCCGTGTCGTTCACCAAGACCGGTTCGAAAGCGCCCAGGGCCTTGAGCATTTTCCCTCGCGCTGACACCTTTTCAGTGCCGGCCCCCTTCAGGAGGGGATGGGAGCGATCGATCCACGCGAGCACCTCATTCAGAGAGAGGGGAATGGGGGGAAGGGCTTTTGACTTGGCCGCATCCTCCGCCCTGGCGCTCCCTTCCGGCAACCAGCAGAACGCACAGGCGGCAATGACCAGAATCCACGCAGAGTTCTTCATGAGACGCACTCCTTTCTGAGGTCACGAGGCAGAAATAGGGGTCGAAGGATGTCAGCGCTCCGGCATGCGCCGGTGAGGCGGGACCGGTTATTTGGCCCCGCGACCGGCTTTCGGCAGGAGGGTATCGATCAGGCTTGGAGGCCGTTCCTGGTAGTCGGGCGGGAAGAGATTGAACCGGCGCCAGAGCTCGTACCAGAGCGGGACGCGGTTGAGAATGACCCAGCCCATGGCTTTGGTGCCCTGGCGGACATGTTCTTGCGGAGGCCAGGGACGTTCTTCCAGATCGGGGACGACCCAGAAGCGGAAGTTGCCCTTGCCGTCGTCGACCTGGTCAATGACCTTGATCACACCGTTATAGGTTCCGGCCATCATTTCCGGCCAGGCCGGCAGGGGGATGGCGGGAATGCCGTAGAAGAGAATCTTGACCTTTCGGCCCACATTGAGCAACGGGGCATCGATGCCGTCGGCCACCATTTCAAGGGCCCTGTCTACGCTGTTCGGCGAAATTCTGACGAGTTTTTCTCCGGGCCGCACGGTTTCGCCGGCGCCCGCCTGCGCCATTTTTACGACGGTGCCATCGATGGGGGAGAGAATGCGGCTGGCCACCCGCCGTTGATTGGCGTTGGAGAGACGCAGGGACACGTCCGCAACCTGATCGGCGGCTCGCGCCGCTTCTCCGATCGAGGCATCCCGCGCCGCTTCTGCGTCAAGGAGACGCTGAAGAACTTCTGCGCTCACCTGTTCCCGTCCGAAACTCAAGGCCTTCATGCTCTGTTCGGCCGCGCTCAAGTTGGCCTGCGCGCCCTGCAGGTCGGCCTTGCTGGCCAGCGCGGATTGAATTGTGAGTTCCAGTTCGCGCTGAGAGACCAGGCCCTGCTGCGCCAGTTGCTGATGCCGCTCCACATTGAGTTCGGCTGTGGCCACGGCGATCTTTGACGCTTCGATTTTTTGCCGCGCCTCGCGCACCTTGCTTTCCGCCTCCAACACCCGCGCGCCCGCCGAAGGCACGGCCGCTTTCACGAGGTTCTGCATTTCTTTGATTCGTTTATCGAGCTGATCGGCGCGACTGAGGGCGGCTTTCCGGGTATCCTCCAGCGCCTGCTTCCGTTGTTCGAGAAGGTTCAAGAGATCCGGGGCCATAAAGTTCGGGTCGTAGTCGTCGAGTTCGAGGATGACGTCGCCTGCTTTGACACGCACCCCTTCGAAGATGTGCCACTTTCTGATGCGGCCGGTAATCTGCGCCTCGATGTCTTGCGGGCGTTCAAAGGGGGTGTAGGCGGAGAGTTGGCCGGTGACCGTAATGGTCTGGGTCCAGGGGACGAAGGCCACGATTAGCATGAAGAAGCCGACCAGAAGAATAGCCAGCCGTGACGAGAACCGAAGCCGTTCTGGGATTTGGACGGCTTCCCAGGACTGGAGCCTGGTCGAGGTCGCCAGGTCGTCGACGGCCATTTCATCCAGGCCTGTCCGCTGGGTGACGAGGGAGCGGAATCGGGTTTTGAGTCCCTCACGGATACGCTGCACGTGACCCCTCCGGGCGCAAGAACACGTAGGCGTATCATAGTGGAAGACAAAGGAGTTGGTCAATTCAATGAGGGGTTCCGTCGGGGATCGGCTTGACCCCTCCACTGGAGAACGGCTATGGTTCGCCGCATCATTCTTTCTTTCAGCCAGAGGTGTGGTGTCCATGCCGAAGAACAAGAAAGCGGGTCGGGCGTTGGTCGGGGTATTGGGCGGTAGCACATCGGACTTCCCCATTCTTGAAAAGGCCGTGGCCATGTTGAAGGAGCTGGGGATTTCCAATGAGCTGCTCGTGGTGTCGGCCCATCGTACCCCGGATCGCCTCTTCGCCTATGCGGAACAGGCTGTGGCGCGGGGGATTCAAGTCATCATTGCCGGCGCCGGAGGGGCGGCTCACCTTCCCGGAATGGTGGCGGCAAAGACATCGTTACCGGTCATCGGGGTGCCGATTCCCACCGAAAATCTTCGCGGGTTAGATTCCCTGCTGTCGATCGTCCAGATGCCCAGAGGAATTCCGGTCGCGACAGTCGCAATCGGGGGCGCTGAAAACGCGGCCATCCTGGCGGCGCAAATTCTGGGAGTACAATCCGTCTTGATCAGGCAACGCGTCGAACGATTCCGCGCCGCTCAAACACAAGCGGTTCTCGATTCCCAGGACGACGCCCGATTGTCTCCTCCCTTTCCGACGCCACGCAGCGCCAGGACGAGCCGCCAGCCGTGAACGTACCAGTGATCGATCCCGGCTCGACCCTGGGTGTGCTCGGAGGCGGGCAACTCGGCGCAATGTTCGCCACCGCTGCCCGCCGCATGGGGTACGCGATCACCGTCTGGGATCCCGATCCTGAAGCGCCTGCCCACCGGATTGCCGATCATTCCCTCATTCATCCCTTCACGGACGCCGACGCGCGTGCAGAATTTACCCGTCGCGTCCGTGCTGTGACCTATGAATGGGAAAACGTGCCGGCTGACCTTTGCGAACAATTGGAGCGTGACCTGCCGGTGCGTCCTTCGAGCCGTGTGCTGCGTGTGATTCAGGACCGCATCGAACAGAAGACGTTTTTGCGGACTCACGGGCTGGCCGTGCCGGCCTTTTCCGCTCTGTCATCGCCGGATGACCTCGGCCGTCAGTCCATACCCTCGTATCCGCTGGTCTGTAAAACCGCTACCGCCGGCTATGACGGCAAGGGGCAGTGGAAAATCCTTCGAGCGGAGGATTGTCTTGCGGTGCAGCAGGAGTTGGCTCGGAACACGAGGCCGGATTCACGATGGATTCTGGAAGAATGGCTTCCGTTCGAACGCGAGCTGTCGATTCTGGTCGTGCGAGGGGCCGACGGCGCTTCACAGACTTATCCATTGGTCGAGAACGTCCATGAGGACGGGATTCTTCGCCAAACGATTGTACCGGCAGACGTGCCGGAATGGGTCGCCGGTCTGGCCGGTAGGATGGCTCGCGAGGCGGTGCAAGTTTTGGATGGGGTGGGTGTGTTTTGCGTCGAAGTATTCCTCATGGCTGACGGACGGTTGGTGATCAACGAAATCGCACCCAGGCCGCATAATTCCGGACACTACACCCTGGATGCCTGCACCGTCTCGCAGTTCGAACAACAGGTGCGGACACTCTGCGGCCTGCCGCTGGGAGAAGTCCGATTGCTCAGTCCTGCCGTGATGCTGAACCTCATCGGTGACGATGTTCGACTGGTGACGCACTCCCCCTCAGCGCACGATCTCCTGCGTGTGCCTGGCGCGATTGTCCACCTGTATGGAAAACGCACAATTCGACCAAAGCGGAAAATGGGCCACATTTCATTCCTCGCTCCTACGCGCGCGGAGGCCCTCACCGCCGCGTCGACCTTCCGCTCGCGCTGTGTTCCGCCTCGACCCTAAGAAAGCGACAGCCACGACGATGATCCGGCGGGGTACACGGCTGGATATTGTCCATTCCTTTCGATTGAAGTTGTTCGGCCGGTCTGAGACTGTCCGTTTTTGTGAGACGAGGAGAGTTCACCGGCCGTTCATGGCCATCCTTCATTTTCCTCTCCCTGAAATTGCGATGACTTGCCACAATGGAAAGACGGTATGGGACTTGCTGCCTTCCAGACTCGTTCCACAGTCTTCTCTTGAGGGCAGGCACAGCGGTGAGCGTTCCACTTTCCTCCGAACTCGATCAAACCGGGCGGCATCCCACCATGCGAGGATTGGGCCGGTGGCTCTCCCATTCGCGGGTTCGGGTGATGTTTCTGCAGAGTCTCGTGGCCGGCATCCTGTCGTACGAATTGCTGGTCAGTAACGAGACGGTCTATGGGCAGACCGTCAGCCGGATGGTGGCACTTGGACTGATGCTGATCAGCGCCGGAATCATGTTGTTGCCGAAGACGGCGTTAGAGAGCGCCTGGTTTCCCGGCGCCTTGATTAGCATCAATACGTTGCTCGTGACGGGAACCATTTATCTCTCGGGTAACGCCAGCTCGGAACTGTATCTCACCTATTTTCTTCTGCTTCTGATTGCCTCATCTTCGCCATCCATCAAACACCTGCTCGGCCTCTCGGTCATCATCTGTGCCGGGTACGGTGTCCTGGTGTATGAACATGCCATGCAATCCGGCACCCTTGCGGTCGGGCATCTGCTTGGCATTCCTGTCTTGCTGATCATGTCGGTGTTTTACGGCCTTACTCTTGAAACGGTCGCAGTCGAGCGGCGGCGGAACCGTCTGTTGCGGGAGGATGTGCAAGGGTTGAAGCAGTCCGAGCAGGTCCTGGAGGAACGGCGCACGCAACTGGAAACCCGTGTGCAAGGGTTAAAGCAGGGTTTGTCCCGCGCGAATCAGGAGATCCGCCAAGGCAGGGTGGAACGCACCGGCCTGGAGCGGCAGTTGCGGGAGGCGCAAAAGTTCGAAGCGATGGGCCGCCTGGCTTCCAGGCTGGCGCATGAATTCAACCAGGTGTTGGAAGTGATCGGCGCTCAGACCGGAGCCATGGTCTCCAGGCTGAAACCCGATGATCCGCTGCATGGGCCGGTGGAGGCTATTTTCCGGAGCGGGGAGCGTGCCGCAACTCTGACGGCGCAACTGCTCGCCCTGGGGGCGCACGAAACGACCATTCGCGACACGTTATCGCTTGGCGCGGTGATGGTGTCGATGCGTGAGACGCTTCAAGGTCTGCTTCCCGGACGGATTGATATGCGGGTGCCTGACGAGTCCACGCCCGTATTGGTGGAGATCGGGCATGACCGGTTGGAGTGTCTGTTGTTACACTTGGTCGCCAATGCGCGGGATGCTATGCCGAGTAGCGGACGGGTCGAGATCTCGCTGGAGGTCGTGACCGGAGAGTTGTTGCCGGCTGAGCAACTGGAAAAGAATCCCCGCAAGCGTATGGCGCGGATTGCTGTGAGCGATAGTGGCGGCGGGATGAATCTGGATGTCCAGGCCCAGATGTTTGAGCCGTTCTTTTCGACCAAGGAGACTCATGCCGGTCTGGGGCTCACGCTGGTGTATGGGATCGTGCGTCAATCCGGAGGGACGGTTGAAGTACAGAGCCAGCCCGGACAAGGCACCACGGTACGTGTCTATCTGCCCCTGGTTGAGCGTAACGGGGTGCTGCGGGACACGAGGGTTCTCCCCGAAGCGCTGTCGAAAGGCGCTGAAACGGTACTGCTCGTTGAGGAAAATGAAATCGCCAGAAAACTGGCGCTCTCGACGCTGCACTGCCATCGCTACCATGTGCTCGAAGCGGGGTCGGCGGTGGAGGCCTTGCTCGTGGCCCAACAATACCAGGGGCCGATTCACCTCACGGTCAGCCATCTCTCGCTCCCGGAAATCAGCGGCCGGGAGCTGGCCAAGCGGCTGGTGCAACAACATCCAAAGATGAAGGCATTGTTCGTGTCAGGATTTTCTGACGAAACGATCGCCAGTCATCGGGTGAATAAAAAGTATTTCCTGCAGCAGCCGTATCGCCAGCACGACCTGGCCGGAAAAGTCCGCGAATTGTTGGATGTCTGAGAGATGGCTTGCGGAGTTAGTATCGCCAGGACTCGGTGCGGCCTGGCTTGAAAAATCGCACGTCCGGCCGCTTGAAGAAGCCGATTAGCAGCATTCCCGCAATGAACCCGCCGATGTGCGCAAAGAACGCCACGCCTCCTCCTTGCGATCCCAGGCTCGCGCCGCCGTTCAGCAGCTGCATGACAAACCACAAGCCCAGCACGATGCCGGCCGGCACATAGGTTGTCCCCACCACGGGGGCAATCAGCAAGACGCGGGCATGGGGAAAGAGCAGCAAATAAGCGCCCAGTACTCCTGAAATCGCTCCGCTTGCGCCGACCATCGGAACCGTGGACGTCGGGTCGGTCAACGCGTGGCTCAACGCCGCCAGGATTCCACATCCCACATAAAAGACGATAAATCTGCCGTGCCCCATGATGTCTTCGATGTTGTTGCCGAAGACCCAGAGGTAGAGCATGTTGCCGATCAGGTGCATCCAGCTGCCGTGCAGAAACATGCTGGTGAGAATGGTCGCATAGGCGGGAATGGTCGCAATTTCCCGGGGGAGGGATGCCTGGCCGAACACGATGGAGGGGATGGCCCCATATTGATAGACGAAGGTTTCGCCGGAAGCCGACCCTAATGAACTTTGGTACAGGAAGACGAGTGAACAGGCGACGATGAAGGCAACCGTGACGGCGGGGGTGCGTTCGGTCGGGTTGTCGTCACTCAGGGGTAGCATGGTGACACCTGGTCGAAGAAGGCTATGAAGCTGCCGGTCGTGGAAGCCGGGGATTCGACGAGGGGACACCGTCGGCTTGCAGCGGAACCGAAAAGCCGGCCGCGTGGGTATGGCCGCCGCCGCCAAAGGACGCGGCGATCGCGCCGACATCGGTGCCATCCTCGCGGGAACGCATACTGAAGTATCGGCGACCGTTGCGATCATGCCAGATCACGCAGAACGGATGGTCGGCGGACAACCGTTCGCCGATTTGACTGGTGAGGACCGAGCTGTGGACCGACGGAACCATGGCGCCTTCGAACCGAACCAGCGTCGCGTGCGAGGCCAGTTTTGTGACGAGTTCGTTTTCGTAGCGGAGAATGGCCCGGCCTTCCCGTTCGAGCTCCTGTTGTTCGAAACGGGTCCAGAGGTTGAAGTCGAACGGGTAGGACGCCAGGGCGGCGCTGATTTCACGGCTGTGTGGAAGCGCCCACTGCCATAAATCCTTGTCTTGGATGTAACGCAGCAACCAGGGCGCCGGTTCATCGTGGGCCCATTCCCAGCCCAGTACTGCGCCCGACTTGTTGAGGTCGAAGTAGGCATAGGGGAGGTCAGCCAGCGCCTGCTCGGCTGTGATGTGGTGGTCCAGCACGACCAGGCTGGCCGCGTCCTTGGCCATGGCTTCAAGCGTCGACCGGTTGTAACTGAAATCCACCATGACAATGTGATGGTTGGTGAGATTGGCCGGCGGTGCTTCGCCGTGCTTCACCGGGCGGTACTCCGCTTCAGGATAACGACGCCAGATGGCCCAGGCGGCGCCGAAACCATCCGCACATTCGGCGTGATAGAGGATCAACGTGGGAGGAAAGGAAGACAGCGTTCGCATGGTGGCTGCGCTCATAGGCTGCCCACCTTAGCATGTCCGTTCATGGAGACTAAAGGGCTATCTCAGGAGACGGGCGAGCCGGATTGGCTACCGGCATCGCCTGAATTCACTTATGCAGTCGCCGGTAGGTGGTTGAGGTGATTGATCAATTGCCGGAGGCGGCCCGCATTGCGGCGATTGAAGGAAAAGGTCAATCGTGCGAGGTCCTTCAAGCCCGGCTCATCGATCTCTTCCGGAAGCGACGGCCGTTGCTCAAACGTGCCTTCCGTCAGCATATCCTTGAATTGACGCTGCACCTCTTCGACTTGCTCCGCCGTCAATGGAGTTTTGAGTCTGATAGCGAGCTGGCGTCCAACGAATCGCAGGGAGTGATAACGCCGATAGAACGTGCGGATTTCCGTGACCGCATCCTCCACGTTATCGACGATGGTGAAGAGGGCGAGATCTTCAGCATTGATCAGGCGGCGCTGCAACAGTTGTTCGGCAATAAATGAGTTCCAGTGGCTCCAATAGTCGCAGCCGGGAGCCTGAAGGCACACGATCGGCTTCGGATCGCTCTTGCCGGTTTGCACGAGGGTCAGGATTTCAAACCCCTCGTCATGGGTGCCGAACCCGCCTGGAAATAGAGCGATCGCGTGTGATTCTTTCTGAAACATGAGCTTGCGGGTGAAAAAATACTTAAAGGTGACGAGTTTGGGATCATCGGCGATGACGGCATTGGCGCCCTGTTCAAAGGGCAGCATGATGTTGACGCCAAAACTATGTTCGCGGCCGGCGCCTTCCTGCGAAGCCCGCATAATGCCGTCGGCCCCGCCGGTGATGGTCATGTAGCCTTCCTCCACCATTCGCCGGGCAAACTGAAACGCCAGTTGGTAGTTCGGATCGTCGGCGGGTGTGCGGGCTGAGCCGAATACGCTGATTTTCAAGCGATCTCGATAGCCTTGAAATACCCGGAAGGCATGCCGCAGTTCTTTGAGCGCCCGGTTGACGATTTTCAGGTCCAGGACATCCAATTGCGATTCAGACAGCCGGATGACGCCCGCGAGGATTTCTTTCATGAGCGCGGCCTGAACATCGTCGTCCGGGCGATCGAGAAGGGCGGTAATTTGTGTGAGAATTTCGTCTTTGGTCGGAACCGGTTTGGAACGCGGGGCAGGACTTTTCATGAATGACCACCTACAGCACGGTAAACTCCGGACGGGTATCGCCGGAGAATGAAATCATAACAAGCCGGGGAGCTCGAAGCAAAAGATTCATCGGAGGATGCTTAGGAGAGGTCCGAGGCGCGCGGCAGGTTCTGCAACACCCACGCACGAATTTTCGATTCGTCGGTAGACGGCATGGGAGTGAATTGAATGTCGACCCCAGGATAGGTTCCGAGCATGCTCCGGTCTTCGTGGAATTCCGGCTCGTAACTGCTGGTGAGAATGGTGCCTTGCAGAGAGAAGCTCAAATCCGATCCGGGTAGAATGAACGATAGCACGATGCTCGTGCCGGGAAGCAGCAACGTGCGGCTCTCGATCGACGCGCCGACATGGCTGAGTTGCCGGATCGTGGCGGTGTGTTTTGCGCCTTCGCCCTCGCCGTTGGTTACGCGAACAGTTGCGGGAAGGCAGGTCTCGCAGCGTTTCGGCGCCAGGGCCAGGTCTCGTGCCGTCAGGATGCCGACCGGTTGCCCTTGTTTGGTGACGATTAGGAGAGACGTGCCAGTGGAGGCCATGACGCTGGTGGCGTCGTCAAGAATCTGGTCAGATTCGACAGAATGGACGGGCTTCGACATGATGGACCGCACTTCCACATCGTGCGGTTCAAGCCCCTGGGCGACGACTTTTTTCACGATGTCGCCGGAGGTCATGATGCCGAACGCGGCCTCGCCGTCCTTGACCAGCAGGCAGGGCATCTGTTCCCGATCGAGGAGCGAGGCGGCCTCGCTGACAGAGACATCCCCGGGAATCTGTACCACGCCGGGTGTCATCATATGGGCCACCATAGGAGTTGTGGAACGAGTCGGTTTGTCGCGGAGCATGGAGCCGGTTTTTGTCATGGTGTAAGCCTATTTCTCGCCGTGAGAGGGGCTAACGGTGCGGCCCGGCGACCACCACGTCGAAAGAAAGTATATCAGATGGATGTGCCGGACCCGTTTCTCCATCTTCCCTTGTCAACCAAGAGGTTAGGCGCTTAGACTGCACATGAACTATAGTCACTATGATTGTTCCAAAATATGCCAATTGCGGTCTGATGAAAAGCGAATTCACACAACGTGCGAATAACCTTCCTGCGCATGGTCTGGGGCTGTCCGTGGACGTGTATTCTCCGGATCTGCTGCACCTGGTTCAGGCGCTCCGTGATACGGACTTGGAGCCGGGATACCTGGAAGTGTTCAAAGCGACGACATCTGCTCTGCAGTGGGTGCGGCGGCAACTGCCGGATATCAAGCTCTCCTACCATGGTGAGGGCTTGTGGAGTACGCAACCGGAGTTCCCCCGCAGTGGCTCCGGCCGACAAGGCGTGGCGGAAGCCTGTGCGCAGATCGCAGCCTTGCACAGCGCCTGGCTGAATCATGAATGCGCGACGAAACAGATGGCGGGTTATGCGGTCGGTACCTATCTGCCGCCTTTATATACGGAGTTGTCAGCCAGGATGACGGCTGAGAACGTCGCCTATCTCCAAGGCCGAGTGGATCAGCATGCACGAGAACATGTGATCGATCCGGCGCTGGTTCTCTTGGAAATGCCGCCGCTCACGTATTTCGGCTGCGGTGCGCTAGCGATTCCTGAGTTTTTCCGCGCCGTGACCGACCGGTCGGCCTGTGGCTTAGTACTGGATATCGGGCATCTGTGGACCGTGTATCGTTACACGGGGAGCTGGCGGCAACAGCGGTTGGAGGATTTCGCCGCCGAGTTCTTGGAGGCGTTTCCCATGGAGCGGGTGATCGAGATCCATGTTGCAGGACTGGCTGAATTTGCGAATCCCCGCGCGTCCGGAATCGCCGCGGGTGAGCCTGCGTTGCCATACTGGATCGATGCCCACGGGGCTCCGATTCCAGTCGTCTTGTTCGACCTGCTGGATCAAGTCCTGGCCCATCCCGGCCTGACAGCCTTAAAAGGCGTCGCGCTCGAAGTTGATACGAAGCCGATTGCGATGATCGTTGAGGAGTTCCGCCAATGTTGCGATCGGTTTGGACCAACGGTTGATGAGATGGTACACCGCGGACGCCCCGCATCGTTGCACCCGCAACGGCCGCCGATCGCCCGTCCGGTTGCGGAGATACCGTGCCTGACTCCGGAGGAACAAGCGGTTCTGCAGCACCAGTATCGGACCTACGCGCAACTCGTCACCACGCCTGCTTCTCTGCCCTCTCCGGGAGATCTGTCACTGTTGGGCGGATCGCTGGAAGATCTCAACCGGTATCGAGACACCTACCTGCCGCATGAATTACTGCATTGGGGCGGCGATGTGCACGACATGTTTCCAGAAACCTGCCGCGCTCTGGCAGGAGCGGACCTTCCGTTGGAACGGTTTGTTCCCTTCTGGTTTAGCCGGCCGAGACCTGAGCAGGAGGACTATGATTTTTTCCTGCTGAAGATCGATCGATTCGTTGAGTTTGCAACGGAGACGTGCCCGACCGTTGCCATAACCGTCCTGAATGAGGCCGAAGCGCTACGCCATGCGTATTGCGAGGCGAACGAGCCGGTCGGATCGGCCGAGGCGCGGGCATGAACTTTTGGGCGGCGTTGCCACAACCTATCTTAGGGTTGGCTCCCATGGATGGGGTGACGGATGCCGCCTTCCGTCGCGTGGTGGCCTCTCAGGGACGGCCCGACATCACCTTTACCGAGTTCACCAATGTCAATGAGATCTGCCGTGGCCCGGACCATCTGCTGTCGTCATTGATTTACAGTGAGGCCGAGCGGCCGATTGTGGCCCAACTGTATGGCAAGGATCCGGAGCAGTTTTATCGCGCGGCGCAGGTGGTCTGCGAACTCGGGTTCGACGGACTTGATATCAACATGGGCTGCCCGTCGAAGAGCGTCGCGGCTTCAGGCTCCGGGGCGGCGCTGATCAAGACGCCGGATCTGGCCCATGCCATCCTGCGGGCATCCAGACAGGGGTTGGAGGATTGGGCCGGGGGGCAATCGATTCACAGCCAGGGTTTTAAACCCTCGCGCATCGAATTTATTCATACGCTGAACTACAATCGGTGTGGCGTGCCCGTCGTTCCACGCCGGCTGCTTCCGCTCTCCATCAAGACGCGGTTGGGGTTTGATTGCGTGGTGGTTGAGCGATGGGTGGAACATTTGTTGGAAGTCCGTCCCGCAGCCATCACCGTACATGGTCGAACCTTGCAGCAGATGTATCGCGGCGCGGCCGATTGGACGGCCATTGCCGAGGCGGCCAAGCTCGCCCGTGGTACGGAGACATTGATGCTGGGCAATGGCGATGTCGGTACCTTAGTCGATGCCGTGCGGCGCGCGGCTGAGAGTAACGTGCAGGGCGTGTTGGTCGGACGAGGAACGTTGGGATCGCCCTGGTTCTTTCGGGAAAAGGAACAGGCCAGGCGAGCGTTCAGCGAGCAGGGAGACCTGTCCGCGTTGCCCGCCACCGCGTGGGAGCCGCAGGTTTCGGTGAGCCATCGCATGCAAGTCATGCTCGACCACGCCAGGCAGTATGAAGCGATCGCCGGGCTGGAACGGTTCCGGTCCATCCGGAAACATCTGGGCTGGTACTGCAAAGGATTTCCTCATGCCGCGGCGATGCGGGGCAAGATGTTCGGAGCGTCCAACGTGCAGGACGTCGAGCGGATCGTGGCCGAGTTTTGCCGGGCCCTCATGCAGTCGGAGCGAGACGCGTCTGTTCCCGTTCCGCTTGCGGCACAGACCTCTTCCGTCTCCGCTGCGTAACCCATGCGATTGATTCTCGCTTCCACCTCGCCGAGACGGCATGAATTATTGACCCTCCTGGGGCTGCCCTTCGACGTCGCGGCCCCGCCGTTTGTCGAACAGGTGGTGCCAAATAGGTCAGCCGAGCAGCAGGCAGTCGAATTTGCGGCAGGTAAGGCCAAATCCTGCATCGAGCAGTGCCCCGATGCGCTTATCCTCGGCAGCGACACCCTGATCAGCCTTGGCTCGGAGGTGCTGGGAAAGCCGGCCAATCTGGCCGATGCTGAATCCATGCTCAGGCGTATGGCCGCACAGACGCACAAAATCTTTACTGCCGTTGCGCTGGTGGGGCCCTGGCCTGAGCCCTCCGAGGTGCAGATCGCCATCGTGTCAGTCTCGATGAAACCCTTGAATGAAGAGGCCTTGTCCGCCTACCTGCTGACGGGGGACAGTCTGGGGAAGGCCGGCGCCTATTCTATTCAGGGTGGTGGTGCCGAGCTGATTGAGCGGATCGAGGGCGATTACACCGCGGCCGTGGGGTTGCCGCTGCGGCTTGTCGCTGAGATGTTGCAGCAGCGCGGCATGCCCTGTCCGGTCGACATCGAGCAGCTGTACGCCCGCACACCCTATCCCAACTGGAACCGCTTCAGTTCCTAGCAGCGCCCAATCGCCTATCGATATCCCGATTCGCGCGAGATTGAAATGGCCTTCCCAATCCTTTTACAATGCGCCGTTGCTTGGAGATAGGTCAGGGAGGTAGACATGCGCGCGAATGATGGCAGGGCAGGTCGGCGTAGAAACACTCAAGCGGTAATCGGGTTGGTGGTTGGAGCCATGGCGCTGGCAGTCAGCGCGCCGGCGTGGGCGATCGATGTCAAGTTGTCGCCAGAAGAAGCCAAGAAGGCCTTGGAAGTCGGGCGAGCGCCTATGGAGAAAGCCGGTTCGCCGGAAGACGTGAAAAAAATCTTGCAGCAGGCCTCACTCGTCACACGAGTCGGCGCAGATCCCGAAAAAGATCCCTGCGGCGCGAGCGCCATTCTGCGCACCAAGCGCTACCGCTTGGAGGCGTTCGGCAGGCAGGAAGCGGCCGAATCGAAAAAGCAGAAGAAAGAGGTGCGCATGCCCGACGAGTTTATCCAAAAAGTCGTGGACATGCCGAATATGGAAGTTGAAGTGCAACTCTGCGGCGATGACGAATACTTCGCGGAAAAGGCGGACGTCGTGTTTCAGCAAAAGGGCAAGAATATCCGCCCGGTCGATCTCAGTCCGGCTGATCGAGGGAGAAAAAACGACGGCACGGGTCCCGCCTACCGGTCGCGTTTCACGGCCCGGTTCGGGTACGAGTCGTTTGACCCCAATGCCAAAACCGCGATCATTGTGACCCTGCAAGATGGTCAGACCATGCAGTTCGATGCTGATTTTTCGCAGGTGAAATAGCCTCCCGTGTTGGTGCGGGCATATGTGCCCGCACCAACATCGCCGTGCGATCCCATTCCTCCTTCGACATTGGGTTTTTCATTCGTGCCATGCTGTGCTGACGACCGATGATCGCGGTTGAGTCGTCCTGTCGTGGACATGCATAATGGCGGACATGGACAAGGCCGATCTGCTTTCCCTCTATCGCCGGATGTTGCTGATCCGCCGGTTTGAAGAAAAATCGGCGGAGATGTATGCGCTCGCCAAGATCGCCGGATTTCTCCATCTCTATATCGGGGAAGAAGCCATTGCGGTCGGCGCGATTGCCGCGCTGCGTCCGGATGATTATGTGATCAGCGCCTATCGCGACCATGGACACTGTCTGGCTCGCGGGTCGGATCCCGGCAAGGTGATGGCCGAGCTCTTCGGCAAGGCGACCGGGCTCTGTCAGGGCAAGGGCGGCTCCATGCATCTGGTGGATCTCCAGAATCGCTTCATGGGCGGCTACGCCATCGTCGGCGGGCATATCCCCCTGGCGACAGGATTGGCCTTCGCGTCGAAATATCAAAAGCAGGATCTGGTCACCGTCTGTTTTTTCGGCGAAGGCGCCGTGCCGAGCGGCCAGGCGCATGAAGCCTTCAATCTGGCGGCTCTGTGGAAACTGCCGGTGATTTTTATCTGTGAGAATAATCGATACGGCATGGGTACGCCTGTGCATCGGGCCGTGGCCTTGTATGAGAACGTGGCGGAGGCCGCGCGCTCCTATGGCATTACGGCGGAGCGGGTGGATGGTATGGATGTGTTAGCCGTGCGGGCCTTGATGCGACGGGTGGTGGATCAGGTTCGCGCAGGACAGGGGCCTTGTTTCATCGAAGCGATGACGTATCGCTTCATGGGCCACTCGATGGCCGATCCCTCCCATGGCCACTACCGGAGCAAAGACGAAGTGGAGGAACATCGCAAGCGCGATCCGCTGACGCTGCTGAAGGAGGCGATGCCGAGCCAGGCTCAGTGCAGCGAATCCGACGTGAAGCAACTCGAGCGGGAGGTCGGTGATGCCGTGGCGGCGGCGGTCAAGTTCGCCGACGAGAGCCCGTTTCCCGATCCTGCAAGCCTGCATGCCGATATACTGGCGGAAGATTAGCCCATGTTGATGTCCTACCGGGAAGCCCTCAACCAGGCCATGCGGGAAGAAATGCGTCGAGACCCGCGCATCTTTTTGATCGGTGAAGAGGTGGGCTATTACCAGGGCGCCTTCAAAGTCACCAAAGGATTTGTCGAGGAATTCGGTCCGCAGCGTGTGGTCGATACGCCCATTACGGAGGCCGGATTTACCGGGCTGGCCATCGGAGCGGCTATGGCCGGATTGCACCCGATCGTTGAACTGATGACCATGAACTTCGGCATCGTCGCGCTCGATCAGATCGTCAACAACGCGGCCAAGATCCGGTATATGTCAGGCGGCCAGCTTTCGGTGCCGCTGGTGATTCGCGGGCCCGGCAGCGCGGCGCATCAGCTGGGGGCGCAGCACTCACAAAGTTTGGAGGCCTGGTTCTGTCATGTCCCCGGCTTGAAAGTCGTCGCGCCGTCCACGCCTCATGACGCAAAGGGATTGTTAAAGAGCGCGATTCGGGATCAGAACCCGGTGATCTTCATCGAGGCGCAACTGCTCTATGGCACAAAGGGTGAGGTTGACGAAGGCGAGTATACGATTCCGCTTGGCCAGGCTGACGTGAAGCGGGAAGGGACCGACGTGACGATCGTGGCCTATTCCAAAATGCTCCTCGTCGCGCTGGAAGCCGCCGAACAGCTGAGCCGTGAAGGCCTTGACGTCGAGGTGATCGACCCGCGCACGCTCAAACCCTTGGACCTCGATACGATCGTCACCTCGGTTAAAAAGACGGGGCATCTGGTGATCGTCGAAGAAGGCTGGCGATTTTGCGGGCTGGGCGCGCAGATTGCCGACAGCATCTACTCGGCGGCATTCGATTATTTGGACGGTCCCATCGTTCGCGTGACCGGCGAAGAGGTGCCCATGCCCTACAGCCGTCCGCTGGAAGACGCGGCCATCCCGGATGTGCCGCGTGTGGTCGCGGCCGTCAAATCAGTCTGTGGTGCCGCGTGAGAAACGGTCGCCGTTTGATTCGAGCCGGTGTACGGAGATGGTCCGCATCCTGGAGGAGGATCCATGGCTAGTCGCGTGGTCATGCCAAAATTGACGGATACGATGGAAGAGGGTGTGTTGCTGGCCTGGAAGAAGCGCGAAGGTGATCCGGTGCATGCGGGCGAAGTGATCGCTGAAATCGAAACCGACAAGGCGGTGATGGACCTGGAAGCTTTTGCCCCGGGCGTGCTGCGCAAGATTCTCGTGCGAGATGGTGAAACCGTACAGTCCGGTACGTTGATCGCGGTCATCGCCGCGGCCGATGAAGACATTGCGTCGGCCTTGTCTGACGGCGTGACGGCTGCGCCTTCGATCGGCAATGGCGCCAAAAATGGTGCCGCGCCGGGAGCGGCCCCTGCTCCACTTGCAGCGGCGCGCCCGGAGGGCGCTCGTCCATTCGCCTCTCCGCGAGCCAAAGCCCTGGCGGCTGAACGGGGCATTGAGCTGTCTACTCTCACCGGCACCGGTCCGGGCGGGCGTATTGTCGAAGACGACGTGGCCGCCGCCCTGTCTACCGGCGCGCAAGCATTGCCCGCCGGCACCGATCAGCCGTTGAACCAGATGCGAAAGGCCATCGCCAGAGCGACGGTGCAGAGCAAGGCGCCGGTCCCGCATTTTTATCTGACCATCGAAATCGACATGGAGCAGGCGGAGCGGGTACGCGATCAATTCAAGCAGAGCCGCCAGCCCCATCCCTCCATCACCGATGTGCTGATTAAGGCTGCGGCCTTGGCGCTCACACGGCATCCGGAGGTCAACGTGTCGTTTGCAGGGGACGCCATTCGAAGGTATACGCAGATCGATATCGGCGTGGCGGTCGGCATGGAAGACGGCTTGATCACGCCGGTCGTTCGAAATTGCGGCGCGAAGACCCTCACGGAAATCTCTGCGGAGACAAAGCCGCTGATTGAGCGGGCGCGGCAGAAACGATTGTCACCCCAGGAATATACGGGGGCGACGTTTGCCGTCTCCAACCTGGGTATGTTCGACGTCGACAACTTCATTGCGCTGCTCATGCCGCCCCAAGCGGCGTCGATTGCGGTGGGTGCGATTCGGGATGTGCCGGTCGTGTCGAAAGGCAAGGTGACGGCCGGGCGGCGGATGAAGGTCACGTTGTCATGTGACCATCGGGCGCTCGATGGCTTGATGGGCGCCCAGTTTCTCAAAGAGTTCAAGCGCGTCCTGGAGCATCCGCAGGAATTACTCGCTCCGGTGGGGGCATCATGAACTTCATTCACATCGATTCGCGCCACCCCTCTGAAGCGCAGCAGCCGTCAGCGCCTCCCTCACGCCGCCTGCCGCCCTGGTTTAAGGTCCGGCTGCAGACCGGTCCGGACTATCACGACATCCGCCGCACGATGGACCGGCTCAAGCTGCACACGATCTGCGAGGAGGCGCGTTGCCCGAATGTGTGGGAATGTTGGAATGCGCGTACTGCGACGTTTTTGATTCTCGGCGACATCTGTACGAGGAGATGCCACTACTGCTCGGTCGCCACCGGCCGGCCGCACGCGGTGGATCATGAGGAGCCGCTGCGCGTCGCCGAAGCCATTCAGGCGCTCAGGTTGCGCCATGCCGTGATTACGTCGGTGAATCGCGACGAACTTGAAGACGGCGGGGCGTCAGTCTTTGCGGACACCATCCGGCAGATCCGTCGCCTGATCCCCAGCTGTACGATTGAAGTGCTGATTCCGGATTTTGAGGGCAACGAAGCGGCGCTCGCGGCAGTTGCGGCCGAGCGCCCGGATATCCTGAACCACAATATCGAAACAGTGAAACGGCTATTCCCTTCGATCCGCCCGCAGGGGAAGTATCAGCGGTCGATTGAATTGCTGCGCCGGGCGAAGCAGATGGGGATGACGACGAAGTCCGGCCTGATCGTCGGCATGGGCGAATCGACGGAGGAAACACGCGAAGTCATGCGGGATTTGCGGTTGGTCGATTGCGATATCATGACCATCGGACAATATCTCCAGCCGACGAAGGAGCATCTTCCCGTCGCGCGCTTCTACCACCCCGACGAATTTGCTGCCCTAAAAACCGAAGGCCTCGCGCTCGGCTTCCGTCACGTCGAATCAGGTCCGCTGGTCCGCAGTTCCTACCACGCCGAACAGCAGGTGTCAGGATGTTGAACGCTGTTCGGTTCTGATGTTCCGCGCCCCGGCGAGCCGGGAGGCATCTCTCTCGCGTGCCACATGTAGGCGTCCTGTCATCCATCCGCGCTGTTGCCTCGACGTCTTCCGTCACGAGGGTTCGTGCATCACGGACTCGGCGCCTGCAACGATCGTCACGAATCGAAGGCCAGGATCAGCGACATCAGTAGCAGATGCTGCTCGCGCGCGAGTCCGATGACGCCCGGAGTGATATCCCCTCGTTTGAAGAATCCTCCCTCGATTCCGGTGGACTCATCATATCGATGCTCCAAGCGGATCACCGCGCTCCGGGGTGTTCCGGCCCACCTGTACTCGAGGGTGGTGGTCAGTGCTTTCAGGAGCTGTTCTGATCCGGAGATTCGTCCATTACGATCCCAATAGAATTCAGGCCGCAGGGCAAGGCTCCAGGGCCCGGAGACGTTCCACCGGGCATAGAAGGCCGCTGCCGTCCAAAAGGTGCGCGGATGACCGGTCTGGTCGGCGGCATTCTCCGTACCGAGGTCATAGGCGAATGCCAGGGTCAGCCGGTCGCGTTTCCACTCGATGATGCTGTCGGAGAAGAACCGCCAGAATTGGAGGGACGTATCGGACTGGTCTGGTCCGTAGTAGAGGTTTTCCGTGACGGTCCATTCGTCATTCAACCGGTAGGCGACTTGTGTGCCATAGCTGAATTGATTGTTCGGATGGGAAAGATAATTGTAGCCGTTGATGGCATACAGATTGATTTGCAGACGATCGGTCACAGGGTATTGGGCCGCCAGGCCGAACATGAAATAGGGGGCATTGTCGGCCATGTAGCTTCGCGTATAGTTCAGGTTGTTGATGGCGTAAAACGACTGGTATCCGATGTAGCTATTGAACAGGCCGGCCGTGATGGTGAGTCCGTTGCCGATCGGCGCCAGATAGGAGACATTGGCCCGTGAAATGTGGCGGAGTGTATCCGCCCCGTCCACCGGCTTGTCGCGCCCGGGGTTCGGAGACGGCACCAGGGCGTTCGTGTCATACCCGGCTTGCAATCCCAACTCCAGCCCCCAGCGGGATGCGTTCGTCGCATCCTTGCGCACATAGCCCATCGCCACGTTCGGGGCCAATTCATTGACTCGTGGTGTGGTGCTCTTGCTTCGCCAGAGATGGTTTTCCGGGAAGTTGAAGTTCAGCGCGTAGCTCACGTCTAGAAACGCGCCAGCGTGCCAATCTGCCGCGTCAGACGAGGAGTCGGCCGTCGCCGCGACGGACGGAAGGCCGACGGCTAGGTATGCCCACAGCCGCAGCGAGGCGATGAGCACGCGACGTGCTCGTGTTCGCCACGCGGCACGCTCGGAAGGCTGACTGGGAGATGATAGGTGTCGAGCCCCTCCTGCCCTGTATCCTGGTTCGCTCATGGCGTCGGGGATGTTGGTGAAGCCCCGCCGGGTGCGGGCTTGCCCAGGAGGCTATCCAACGGTGCGACGCGAAAGGCCGGCGCCTGGTAGGTAGGCGATACGTACGACTCTGGAATCGTGGTTTTGTTGCCGTCGCGCACTTGGGCATAGTGCGGAGACATAATTTCTACACCGGCTTCATTGAAGGTATCCTGAATGTTCTGGTGGAGATCCGAGTAGGTGCCGGCCATCTTGTTTGGGGCGCCCGTATACGCATTCAACTCATAGACGACATAAAAGTCATTGAGCGCCGTCTGCAGCACGAACGGCTCCGGGTCCGAAAGGATATTTCTCGTGGCCAGCGCCGATTTCTTGAGCAGCTCATGGACGGTCCGCCACGGGGCATCGTAGCCGAGGGTGACGGAGGTGTTAAGGATCAACGGAGGCGCCGTCAACGACGTGGAGCTGTAGTTGATGATGTGCGCGCCGAGCACGAGGGAATTGGGAATGGTGATGTCGACATTTTTGATGGTCCGAATTCGGGTCACGAGCAGGGTCTTCTCCGTCACGTCTCCGACAGTATCGGCGATTTTCACTCGGTCGCTGATTTGAAAGGGCCGCATATACGTCAGGATAATGCCGGCGATTGCGTTGCTGACGGCACCGGCAGAGCCGAGAGAGAACAAGACTCCGAGAAACACCGAGACGCCTCGGAACGCTTCCGATTGAGAGCCGGGGATGTAGGGAAAGATGGCCATGGCCGCGAAGGCGATGATCAGGAAACGGACAATCTTGTATGTCGGATTGGCCCAATCGCGATGGAAGCCGGCGAAGGTGATCGCGCCGCGCTGGATCCCATTGAACATGATTCTGAACAACGTGATGATATATCGCGTCACCAGGGCGATGACGATGATCGCCATAAGGTTGGGCAGCGCGCTCAGGAAGGTTTCGGCGATGGTGGAGAGCGTCGTCACCACAGCCTGTACGAGGGTTGTGGCGAGGTGCCGTGTCCAGGGGAACAGCCCCAGCACGGTGGTGAGGTACACATAGAGGATCATGATCGTCAGCAGGAACCGCAGGGTTCTGGCGGCGGCGATGACCTGCTGGGTAAGTGTGCGGGCGGAGAAGACTTCCACCCGCTGGATCTTGATCGCCTTAATGTGCGTGTCCTGCCATTGCTCGATACGGCGGTAGAGCTTCGGAAAGAGCTTATGGAGCACGAGCAGGATCGCGACGAAGACGGCGGTGGCTGCCACTGCCAGCGCGACATCCGTGAGCAGCATCTCTGTGCTCAGCTCGTCTTGCGCCCGGCGCAGCGCGTTTCGTAGTTTGCCCGTGTATTCCTGCGCCAACTCCTGTCGATTCCGACCCAAGGGTCTGGCATCTTCTTCGGTCACGGTCAACAACGCGAGACCGTCGATGGCGATGTCGGTTCCGTGTTCGGTTTCAACGGCGGTGATCTCCTTGGCGTCGCTGAACGGGTTGCTCGCGGCTTGTTCGAGTCGGCGCTGAATGGCGCGGGCGCGTTGCTGGGGCGTGAAGGAGCCAACCTTTTTATGCAAGACGAAGAGGGTTTCTCCAAGGTAGACCACAGGCGCCTCGTGGCTCTGCCCCGTGGATGTGTCCGTGGAAAGTTGCGGAGGGGGGGCTGGCGCTTGAGCAAGGGCCACGCTCGGGAGGAAGAGCGCGTAACACAGATATAGGCACCGTCCCAGACAGGACTTCATGATCGGCCTCCATGGAGTGATCTCGACGGACTCGTGCGCGGAGTGTCTATCACCGCGGTTGGCGTTGTGAGGAGCATTGCGGCAAGATACTGTACCCGAGGTCAAACACGTGATCAATCCGTATATTCCAGGGAGCGGGCATGGCTTGTGAAGACAGCAGCTGTGTGTTATCCGTAGGCGTGCGGTGTCGAGGGTGGACGATCCGGTCGTATGCCGGCGCCGGCGCACGCGCGCTTGTGGCTGGGTATGCTGTGCGCATTCGCCCCCGCTTCCCTGGCGGGCCCGTCAGATTTGCGATCGACAGAGCCGAGTGCGGAGCGCGGCGGGTCGGATCCCGCAGAGGACCGGGAAGACATCCCCGTGCATGATGAATCCCGCCCATCACATCATCTCGGACCAGGCTTGGAGTTGACCATGAAGGGAGAGGGTGCTCCACAGCGTGAGTGTCGCACGTCACACTTGGAGAGCGCTCCAAGGCCTGTCGAGTCGCGATGACCTTGATGCAATCCATCACAATTCTGGTCTGCCTGTCGGCTGGCTTCAGCTACCTCAATCACCGCTACATCAAATTGCCGGTCACGATCGGTCTGATGGCCATCGCCTTGGCCATGTCGCTCGTGCTGCTGTTCCTGGGCAAGCTGGGGTATGGCATCGAGAGCCAGGCGAAGAGTTTCGTTCAGGGCATCGACTTCGGCGACGCGCTCCTGCACGGCATGCTCAGTTTTCTGCTGTTCGCCGGGGCGCTTCACGTCAATCTCCATGATCTGCTCGATCAAAAATGGTTCATTGGGACGTTAGCATGCGGAGGGGTGCTCGTTTCCACGGCGATCGTGGGTTCGCTCACCTATCTGGGGTTGGATTGGCTGGGGCATCCGATTCCGCTGATTGCCGCCTTCCTGTTCGGGGCGCTGATCTCACCGACCGATCCGATCGCCGTGCTGGGAATTCTGAAGAATGCGAATGCGCCGAAGCGCTTGGAAGTCAAGATCACCGGAGAATCGCTTTTCAACGACGGCGTCGGGGTCGCGGTGTTTCTGGTGCTGCTGGCCATGGCGGATTCCGGACGAGTCACGCCGGAGGCGGTGGGTTGGTTGTTGCTGCAGGAAGCGGTCGGAGGCATTGTCCTCGGGCTCGTGTTGGGGTACGGCGCCTATCTGATGCTCAAATCCATTGATCAGCATAGTGTCGAGATCCTGATTACGCTGGCGCTCGTGATGGGCGGGTATGCGGCGGCGGACGTGTTGCACACGTCGGGTCCCATCGCGGTGGTCGTGGCGGGGTTGTTGATCGGGAACCAAGGTCGGCTCTTGGCGATGTCGGACACCACGCGGGAATATTTGGATACGTTCTGGGAGTTGATCGACGAGCTGCTGAACGCCATTCTCTTTGTGCTGATCGGACTGGAAGTGCTGGTCTTAAGTTTTAAAGATGAATACCTCTTTGCCGGATTGCTGGCGATTCCTCTGGTGCTGTTCGCGCGGTTCATCAGTGTGAGTCTTCCCGTGCAGTTCTTTCGGCTGTTCGAGGACTTGACGAACCGCGCGACCTTGATCCTGACCTGGGGAGGTTTACGCGGTGGCATCTCTGTCGCCATGGCCCTCTCGCTGCCCGCGTCGCCGTATCGCGACGCGATCGTGACCATGACCTATATCGTGGTGGTCTTCTCCATTCTCGTGCAAGGACTCACCATCGAACGGCTCATTCGAGCTCCGGAACAGTCATAACGCCACGCGGGGATGTTCGACTTCC
Organism: Nitrospira sp. CR1.1; assembly: GCA_014055465.1. Lineage (NCBI taxonomy): Bacteria > Pseudomonadati > Nitrospirota > Nitrospiria > Nitrospirales > Nitrospiraceae > Nitrospira > Nitrospira sp. CR1.1. Next base: position 318,500 of record WIAF01000001.1, on the reverse strand, counting down.
GTCACGTCGAACGGGTCCCCCGGTTCGCCGTTCCTGCCACGCCGACCAGCCTGTCTCAGGATGTTGAAGATCGTCCCGCTCGCACTCGGCGCGCTGTGCCTTGTCGCAGGCGTCGTTCTCCCGAATGTGTGTCAGCGCTGTGAATTCCGCTCTCAGCCGTTGGCGCTCAGCCATCCGCGCCGGTGTGCTTATTCGTAATGCAGCGCTTCGATGGGGTTCATATGCGAGGCCTTGTTGGCCGGATAGAGACCGAAGAAGATGCCCACGGCCAACGAGAACAGAAAGGCGACGGCGACGGACCGGGATGAAATGATGGTGGGCCAGCCGATGAGGTGTGTGAGCACACGCGCTCCCAGGATGCCGAACAAGACGCCGGCTACGCCGCCGATGGCCGTGAGGATCATCGCTTCGACCAGGAACTGCAGCAGAATGTGGGCGCGTGTGGCTCCCACCGCCATGCGAATGCCGATTTCCCTGGTACGCTCCGTCACCGAGACCAGAAGAATATTCATGATCCCGATGCCACCGACCACCAGGGAGATGGAGGCAATGCTCAGGAGCATCATCATCATGGTGCGGCTGGCCCCGGCCACGGTGTTGGCCACGTCTTCCATCGTGCGGATGGTGAAGTCGTTTTCCTCGGCGGGGTGAATCCGGTGTCTCGTCCGCAGGAGTTCCTTGATTTCCTCCACGGCGGCGGGAATGCTGTACCGATGTTGAGCGGCGACCATGATAATGCCGACCGTCCCGAGAAACTTCGTGCCCAGGACCTTTCGTTCCGCGGTCGTGAAGGGGAGGAGGACGATGTCGTCCTGATCCTGCCCTGACAGGGACTGTCCCTTCGACGAGAGGACGCCGATCACGCGCAGAGGGACATTCTTGATCCGGATCTGCGCCCCGATGATCTCTTCGCCACGCTCGAATAAATTGCCTGCGACAGTTTTCCCCAATACGGCAACCTTGGCGGCGGCATCTTCATCCGCCTGGGTAAAAAACGCACCCTCCGCGACGGGCCAATTGCGCAGTTCGGTAAATGCGGTGGTCGTGCCGATCGCAATCGCGTTCCAATTCTTGTGTTCGTGAATGACCTGCAGAACCGAACGCGATGCATACGTGACGAGGCCGATGTCGCCGACCCGCTTTTCGATGTCCCGGGCATCGTCGACGGTCAGCGTCGAGACACTGCCAAGCCCGCCGCGCACCCCACCCGTCGTGGTGGCGCCGGGGATGATGATCAGCACGTTGGTGCCGAGGCTGGCAATCTCCCGTTGCACGGACGCCGTAGCGCCCTGTCCGAGACTGACCATGCCGACCACGGCGCCGACTCCGATGATAATTCCGAGCATGGTCAGGCCTGCGCGCAAGGGATTGCGCCGGAGCACGCGCAGCGCGGATTGAATCGTCAACCAGAGAAAGTTCATGAGGGATGCATCACCGTATTTTGGGCCCGAACTCAAAACCCGGGGGCAGTTTTTCCTGGGCGCTGTCTTCCGCGGTCACGATGCCCACAATAGCGGCGTCGCCCTCACGGACCTCGCCCGACGTGATGTCGGTATACAGGGAATCTGCAATGCCGAGGGTGACCGGCGCTGACCGCACGTGCCCCGCCGCGTCCAGCACCCAGAGTTGAGGGGTTTTACGATCCGCTGGCACGCCCGGCATGCGAAATCGTAGTGCGGAGTTCGGCGCACGAAGCGCACCCTCGTTACGAGCCGTGATGATGGTGATGTTGGCGGTCATGCCGGGCTTCAGTTTGAGTTCAGGGTTATCCACAGAAATGATCACATCGTAGGTCACGACATTCTGGATGCTGACCGGCGCATTTCTGACCTGCGTCACGATGCCGTGAAACGATTCCCGCGGATAGGCATCCACCCGGAAATCCGCGGATTTGCCCTCGGTGACGCCGCCGATATCGGATTCACTGACGTTGGCGATGACCTGCATGCGGGTAAGATCCTGCGCGAGGACGAAGAGCGTGGGCGTTTGAAAACTCGCGACGACGGTCTGTCCCTCCTCGACGTTGCGCGAGACGACAGTGCCATTCACCGGGGAATAAATCGTGGTGTAGCCCAGATCCAATTCGACGGATGCCAGCGTGGCCCTGGCCTGGTCGACCTGCGCTTGAGAAAAATCCACCTGCGCTTCGGCGTCGCGAAAGTTGGTGCGTGCGAGATCTACGTCCGATTGCGCAACGAACTGCTGTTCCCGCAGCACGGCCATGCGATTCAGTTCCAGTGTTTTTTGCACAAGCATGTTCCGTGCTTTGGCGAGACCGGCTTGCGCGCTCTTGAGCGCCGCCTTGGCTTGGCTCACCTTAGCTTGATAGGGTTTGCGATCAATCGAAGCCAGGACCTGCCCTTCCCGGACCACCGAATTAAAGTCGGCATAGATTTTCGCGATCTTTCCGGAGACCTGGCTGCCGACCTGCACGGAGATGACCGGATTGACGGCTCCCGTCGCGGTCACGAGTGAGGTGATCGGCCCACGATCGATGGTCAGCGTTTTGTAGTGACCGCCAACCGGGTCATTGGACCACCAGTACCAGAGGGCGACGATCAGAAGGGCGAGAAAGCCCGCTGTCCCAATGATGATCGGCACTCGTTGCCGACTGCGAGGAAACGTCCGTTGGTCGATGGTCGCCGGGACTTGGTCATGGCCTTGACCTTGCACTACCGGAATCGCAGTCATCACGACAGGCGTGGAGTGGGCGGTCTGCGGCGGGTCGGGTCCCGGATGGTCTGCGGTCATATATTCCCTTCGATGTTTCTCAAGGAGGACGCAAGAGAAGTGCCGTTTCTATTCCGGTTGAAAATGTGACGATGCCGGATCAGCCCGGTGTCCGGAGCAGTGCGCAAGTCATCCAGGATGGGGCATTATGCAACAGAGCGCAGAGGCAGGCTGCGGCAGGACGCCACTTGACCGCATTGGAGCGTGCCCTTTAGTCTGTGCGTGCGGAGACCGGGGAGGCTGGTGGTGCGGGCGGGAGCGAGTGAGGAAAGAACTATGACCGAGGAATGGGGCGCGGTATTGGTGGTGGATGACGATGCCGACATGCGGAGCCTCCTCTGCGATGTCCTGCAAGGGCGTGGGCATCAATGCACGGGTGTCGGCGGCGGGGATGAGGCGCTCAAGGAACTGAGTGAGGAGGATTATGCCGTCGTCCTCACCGATCTCCGGATGAAAGGCATGCAAGGCACGGAATTGCTCGCGGAAATCAAGCAGCGGTATCCTGACATCGGCGTGATCTTGATGACGGCCTTCGGCACGGTGGAGACCGCGGTGGACGCCATGCGGCATGGGGCGAGCGATTACCTGACGAAGCCGGTGAAGACCGAGGAATTGGTGCGGGTGGTCGAACGTGCGATCCGCGAGGCGGCTCTCCGCCGCGAGGTGAGTCGTCTGCGCAAGGAAGTGCACAAGGAATACAGCTTTCATCAGATACTCGGAAAGAGCAAGCCGATGCAGGCCGTCTTCGATTTGATCCGACGGGTAGCCGATAGTCCGACCAATGTGCTGATCACCGGCGAAAGTGGCACCGGCAAAGAATTGGTGGCCAAGGCGATCCACTATAACAGCGACCGGCGGGATGCGCCGTTTGTGCCCGTCAATTGTGCGGCGATTCCCGAACAATTGCTGGAAAGCGAACTATTCGGCCATATGCGGGGCTCCTTCACGGACGCCAAAATGGATAAGCGCGGGTTGTTCGAGGAAGCGCAGAAGGGCACGCTGTTTCTGGATGAAATCAGCGAACTTCCGCTCATGCTCCAGGCCAAACTTCTGCGGGCGATTCAGGAACGGGAAATCCGCCGCGTGGGCGCGACCAAGTCGATTCCCGTGGATGTGCGGATCATTGCCGCAACGAACTTGAATCTCGTCGATGAAGTAAAGCAGAAGCGATTCCGTGAAGATTTTTACTACCGGCTCAATGTCATCGAACTGCGATTGCCGCCGTTGCGGGAACGGCGTGAAGATATTCCGATCCTGGTGGATGCCTTTCTGAAAAAGTGCGCCGCCGCCCGCGGCAGGCAGATGAAGGGGCTCAGCGAGCCGGCTCTTGCGATGCTGGCCGACTATGCCTGGCCGGGCAATGTCCGGGAACTGGAGAATGTCATCGAGCGGGCCGTGACGTTGAGCCATGGCGACCTGATCGGCGCGGAAGATTTGCCCATACAGGTCCAGGGCGCTCGCGGAGACCGCCGGATTCTCGACGAAGCGGCCGAACGCACCTTGCCGCTCCATGAAGTGGAGAAGGAATATATCGTGAAAATCCTGGAGAAGACGGGCGGTAACAAATATCAGGCCGCGCATGTGCTGGGCATCGATCGGAAGACCCTCTACCGCAAGCTCGCCGAAATCGAGGGCAAACCACACGCCGACGCGTGACGTTACCGTCTTCCCCGTCGTGCGGGGAGCCATTGCCGTGCAGCCTCTGTCGCATAAACCCCTGCTTCTTGAATACGGCGGCCCTGCGCTGCTGACCTTTGGAGTATTTCTTCTCGATCTCTCGGTATCGGCGGAGTATGCCGTGTGGCTGCTCTATGCGATTCCACTTGCGCTAACAGCCACATCCTCCCGGGCGCGCGCCCCTCTGTATGGAATGGGACTGACCGCGTTGCTGGTGGTGGTCGGGGCAGTCGTCTCGACGGCGGGAATTGTGCCGCTTGCCTCATGGTTGAATCGACTCCTGGGCATCGGACTCATGGTGGCCGTCGCGGTCTTGTTGGCGGATCGCCGGAACGGCTCGGGGCCGGCAGTCGCTGAGCACGCCCGGACGGAATCGGCCACCGCCGGCGCGATCGCCCTTGCCGAAGCTGGCGTGGAAGGGGCGGTGGCTGGACAGCGCCGGGCCGAAGCGGAACTGCATCGTGACAAACTGCGGTTTGAAGGCATTGTGCAGTCGGCCATGGATGCCATCATCACGGTCGATGAAGGACAAAAAATCGTCCTGTTCAATCAGGCTGCGGAGGACATGTTTCAGTGGAGTGCGCAAGAGATGCTGGGACGGCGGTTGGACCGTCTGATCCCCGAGCGGTTCCGCAGCGCGCATGCGGAACACATCCGCGAGTTCGGCCGGTCTGGCATCACTACGCGTCAAATGGGGGCGTTGGGGGTGATCATGGGCATGCGCTCCACCGGCGAGGAATTTCCGATCGAGGCGGCCATTTCGCAAATCGGCGAGGCGGGGATGCGCTACTACACCGTCATTCTTCGCGACATCACGGCGCGGAAGCGGCTGGAACAGGAACTGGCGGAGCGAGAAGCCCTGCTGCGAGCGATCATCGAAACCGAGCCGGAGTGTGTGAAGGTGCTTGCGCCGGATGGAACGGTGCGAACGATGAATGCCGCAGGACTGGCCATGATTGAGGCCGCGAGTAATGCGGACGTCGTCGGCAAAGATATCTGCCATCTCGTCGCCGCCGAATCGCAATCGGTATTTCGCGATCTTGTCCGCAAAGCGGGCGAGGGGGAGGCGGGCCGGCTCGAATTCCAGATCGTGGGCCTCCTGGGGACCCCGCGATGGCTGGATACGCATGTGGTCCCCCTGCGTGCCGCCGACGGGACTGTCACGGCGGTGTTGGGGGTGACGCGCGATGTCACCGAATGGAAAAAGGCCGAGCAGTTGCTGCGTCAAAGTGAGGAGCGGTATCGACGCCTCCTCGCCGTCTTGCCGGATGCCATTCTGGTGGTGCGGGAGAACCGGGTTGTGTTTGCCAACGAGCAAGGGCTGCGATTGTTCGGCGCCGCAAGCGGAGAAGAACTCCAGGGAAAATGGATCTATGACGTGATTCACCCTGACTATCACGAGCCGGTCGCCCAGCGCATCCGGCATCTGCTGGAAGGCGGGGGTACTGTCCCGGAGGTCGAGGAGCAGGTCATTCGCCTGGATGGGGCGGTGGTGGATGTCGCGGTCAGGGCGGCCCACTTCCGGGACCAGGACGGGCCCGGCATCCTGATTGTGCTGCGCGACATGACGATGCGGAAGGTCGGGGAGCAACGATTGCGGGAAAGCGAGGAGCGGCTTCAAAGTTTGTTGGGGGCGATGGAGGACGTCATCTGGTCGTCATCGTTGGACTTGTCCGTCGTGCACTATGTGAGTCCGTCCGTGGCGGTGATCTATGGGCGGCCGGCAGAGGAATTTATCGCCCGGCCGTCGTTACGGCTGGCGCTCGTGCATGCCGATGATCGTGCCCTGGCTGAACAGGCCGTGCGGGACCTTCAGACCGCGGGAGAGTTTGATGTCGAGTATCGCATCGTGCGGCAGGACGGAGATGTGCGGTGGGTGCACGACCGCGGGCGAATCATCAAGGATGACGCCGGTCAACCTGTGAGGATCGATGGGATCGCCAGTGATGTGACGGAACGGAAACGGTTGCAGGCGCAGCTTCGCCGGACCGAGCGTGTGGCTGAACTCGGGACCGTGGCCTCCGGCATGGCGCATGAGATCGGGACGCCGATGAACGTCATCCTGGGGCGGGCCGAGTATTTGATGGAGCGAACCAAAGAGGAGTCGGTCAAAAAAGGCCTGCAAACGATCATCAGCCAGGTCGAACGGATCACGCGAGTCATGAATCAGCTGCTGGCATTTGCCCGCCGGCGTCCGGTCGAACATCGCGCGCTCGACCTGCGTCAGACCATCGAAGATAACCTTGAAATTTTTCAGGAACGCCTGTCTCACGGCCACATCACCGTGGAAACCTCGTTTGCCGAAGCCTGCCCATTCGTCCATGCCGACGCCGACCAGATGAGTCAGGTGTTGATCAACTTGGTCATGAATGCCATCCATGCCATGCCGGAAGGAGGGACTCTACGAGCGACGTTAGCGCCTGTGCCGGATCGCGGGATGGTCCTCCTCACGATTGCCGATACCGGCCACGGCATGCCGCAGGAGGTCATTGGAAAAATCTTCAACCCGTTCTTTACGACCAAGGAGTTCGGGAAGGGGACCGGTTTGGGCTTGACCGTGGTCAGGGGCATTATCGAGGAGCATGGCGGGACGATTCAGGTGGAGAGCAAGCCAGGAGTAGGAACGGTGTTCACCATCTGCTTGCCGATTCACGTTGCGCCGAATGCGAGATCGTAAGGGGCAACTTTTTTCCTCTCCAAGTTGAAGGACCTTGCCAGATGCGGTTGTAGCGCTTCGGGGCAGCCCGTCTGGGGTAGTGGGGTCTTTCTCGCCAACGCCGCGCAGTCCCCACTCCTGTTTGAAAAGTCCTGCATTGCAAAATTGCCAATAAACATAAGGTGTTACCGCATGCAAGGTGAGTGGCATGATGGCACATAGTTTGCGTTGGCTGCCTTGTCATGAGTGTTGCCTACCGGAGCCTCGACGTGAACGGGAGAACCCCAGCCGTGTTACTGGTGGTGGAAGATGATAAGGATATGCGCAGTTTGCTGTGCGATGAGCTGTGGGGGGAAGGGTACCAGCTGCGGGAAGCCCGCAATGGGGTCGAGGGGTTGGAGGCCGTGATGAGGGCCGCGCCGGATCTGATCGTCACGGACCTGAAAATGCCATCCGGAGGCTTCGATTATGTCCATCGGCTGAGAGACTGTGCGCCTGGCTGCCCCATCATTGTGATGACGGCGTTCGGTGATGCCCGGACGAAGGAAGAGGCGATGAAAAGCGGCGCCACGGCCTATTTCGACAAGCCGGTGCGGCTGTCGGAATTAAAAGCCACCGTCAAACGGCTTCTTCACCGTTCCGACTCCTTGCCGGAAGAGCCCTCGCTTCACTAAAGGCCCGCGCTGGACGGGCCCTGAGGCCTGGTCGCCCTCCAGCGGGGAGGGTTGTCTTCGACCCATCAGGCGTAGTACATATAGGGCCTTCATTGTGAAGAAAGGCCCTGCTTGGTTTCTTCTGAGATAAGGAGTGATGAGATGGCCGGATCTCACGCGCCAAGAGTAGCCTCTTCTCCCTTCGCTGATCCCATTCTTGCCGCACGATTGGAAGCGCTTCGGCAACTCGCGGATGGATTGACCGACCGTGTTGCCGTCATGGATCGGGACCTGAATGTGGTGTACGCCAATGACGCGGCTTGGGCCAGCGGAGGCAGGGATCCCTCGGTCAGCAAACCGGCCAAATGTTATGAAGCCTTTGTTCAGCTGAAAGATCCGTGCGGAACCTGTCCGGCCGAATCGGTGTTTGAGACACGTGAGGTTCGTACCGTTGCCTGTAACAGTTCTGGCGATGGCACCGCCTGCGGCATGCATCAGGCCTTCCCGCTCATGTCGGCCTCAGGCGAAGTCGGCTCGGTCCTCGTCCTGTTCCATAAGCCGTCTGATCCCCAATCCCTTCCGACGCCTGTGCTTCAACAAAAATCGGGTCGGTCGCGTCCGGAACGGACCGAGTCACGTTTGGGCGACCTTGTCGGCGCATGTGCGGTCATGCATCAATTGTTTGATCTGATCCGGCTGGTGGCCGATAGCTCGGCGACGGTCTTGATCCAAGGAGAGAGCGGGACAGGGAAAGAACTCGTCGCCAGGACCATTCATCACACCAGCTATCGTCGAGACAAACCCTTTGTGGTCGTGGATTGCGGTGCGCTCCCCGAGACCTTGTTGGAGAGTGAGCTCTTCGGCCACGTCAAAGGCGCCTTCACCGGCGCGGCAGGGGCAAAGCCCGGTCTGTTCGAAGAGGCAGACGGCGGGACTATTTTCCTGGATGAGATTGCCGACACATCTCCGACATTTCAGGCGAAACTGCTGCGTGTTCTGCAGGAAGGCGAGATTAAGCGAGTCGGCGGGACCCAGCCCATTAAGATCGATGTCCGTGTCATTTCAGCGACAAACAAGGATTTGGCCGACCTCGTCAAGGCCAAGGCTTTTCGGCAGGACCTCTACTATCGTTTGGCGGTGTTGCCTGTTCACTTGCCCCCGCTGCGAGAGCGGCGAGCGGATATTCCTCTCTTGGTGACCAAGTTCATTGCGGATTCCTGCCAACGACATCGGCAAGAGCTTCGTCAGGTGAGCGATGAGGCGATGCGCGCCTTGACCGCGGCGCCTTGGCAAGGAAATGTGCGCGAACTGCAGCACTATATCGAGCGCGCGGTCGTCACCACCACTCATTCGGAGTTGACCTGCGCGGATCTGGTTGCGTTGGGATCCCGTGCAGAGCCCGCCGATCTGCGTACGGTTGGGCGGGATGCGGCCAGGCAGGCCGAACGGGCCCGCATTCTTCAAGCCTTGCAGCAAATGTCCGGGAACCGGGTGAAAACTGCCCGTCTCCTGAAGATCAGCCGGGCAAGTCTCTATAACAAGCTGCACGAGTTCGGCATCCAGTAGCCAGGCAACGATTCCCGTTTTAATTGCCCTCTCATCCCGGCATCATCAAAATTCCCTTCAGCATCAGTCCGATACTTCTTTCTCTCGCTGCCGTTTTGGCCTGTCCACTGCCCCGTATCGCCACAGAATTGATGATTCCGGCGTCCAGTAGGTTGGACAGTCTAAGTGATTGTATTTTAATGGTTCATATCGCCTTCCTCGTCAGCTGTCTAAACGGCTAGAAAAACTGTCGCGTTTCACGCCCCTTCAAATTGTCTGACGCGCTTCGATAACGTGTTAAATGTAAAGGCTTTTTCTGTTTTTAATGGGGTATCCCTAGTGGGGCACATCAATTGCGAGGTTGGGCGGTGCTGGTGAAGGTGCGGGTGATTAGGACCGGCCTCCGAATAACCTGCTCCCTCGAACCTTGAGGACATCCTTCACCAGCCCTTTCTTCCTTTGGAGCGTTTCGTGGAGGAAGACAGGAGAGGCCGGAGCAGCCGGGGTCCTGCCTGACGGAGGCCGGTCACACGACCACGTTTTTTAACCACTCCCGCGGAAGGGCGCGGGATTATCTAAGGAGGGAGGCCGACATATGAGGTCTTCAGTGCAGTCAAAACGCAGGCGCATCAGTCGCAAAGCGATGCTGAGCCTGCAGGCGGCGCTGCTCTCGGGCAGTTTGCTTGCCGCGCCGTGGGTGTTCGCGGCCGGGCCGGGCGATCAGTCGCATGAGGGACATGCGACGCCGGTTGCCATGCCGGGCTGGACCCAGACCCTGAAGGGTCAGACCGTGGTGGAAAACGCCATGGAGGGTCGTGCCGGGAATGCAGAGAAGATGGAGATGCAGCATCACCGCCTGATGGAGAAGCTGGAACAGCAGGCGAAGACGGATGCGAAGGCGCAGCAGACGTCCGGTGCATTCAACGAAATGTCGATGATGCACCAGTATATGGGGCAGGATGGCAGCAGCTTCCTGCTGGCCTCCGATGCGTCGAAGGGTGAGCCGGTCATGACTTCGGGCGGGAAATGTCCTGCCAATGCGCCGGTCAAGAAGTACGACGTGTCGATGATCAACATCGAAATCAGCTTGAATCGGTGGCTCGACTTCTATCCCGGCTATATGTACGTCCACACCGGTGATATCGACAAGGCGCGAGCCGAGGAAGCGAAGAACAAGGAAGCGCGCGAAAAGGACGGCTTTGACCCTGGTGCGGTGACAACCGGAAACCAGGGGGATGTCATCCAGCCGCTGGTGCTCCGCGCCAACCAGGGCGATTGCGTCAAGATGACGCTGCGCAACCAAATGGAAGGCGAGGACGGCAGCTTGGTGATCCAGGCTTCCAGCATGATCGTCAGTTCCACTGGAAAGCCCGCCACGACGACCAATCCGGATACGGTGGTCTCGCCAGGAAAGGCGCAGGAGTTCGAGTGGTACATCCATCCGGGCATGCAGGAAGGTGTGCGTCAGTTCCACTCCTGGAGCCATGATCGTGAGTTGACCGTGCTCGGACTCTTCGGTGCTTTCATCGTTGAACCTAAGGGCTCCAAGTACCTCGATCCGCTTGGCACGGGCGCCGCGCCCGATACGAACAGCGGATGGCAGGTCATGATCGATAACGGGTCAGGACCGGACTTCCGCGAATTCGTGTTGTTCTATCACGAAATCGGCGACGAAGCCTTCCGGCCGCTGAACAAGAAGGGCGACTTCTTGCCCCAGCGCGATCCGTTGACCGACGCCTATCGTCCGGGTGGCCGCGCGATCAACTATCGCAGCGAGCCGTTCGGCATCGATCAGATGCATTTGCAGCATGAATATTTCGGCTTCGAAGATGAGTCGCTGGCCTACAGCGCCTACACCTTCGGTGACCCTCCCACCACGGTAGCCCGCGGCTACCTCGGTGATCCGGTCAAGTGGCGGTTGGTCCATGGTGGATCGGAAGTGTTCCACTCCCACCATCCGCACAGCGGCACCATCCGTTGGCAGCGCAGCCCGCGTGCCGACCAGGAAGAGCACTGGTTTAAGGGACAGGACGGACCGGTGAAATATCCCGTGGTCCGGACGAAGTCCGATCGGGTGGACGTGGAAGTCGTCGGCCCTTCTGAGGCCCTCGACCTGGAACCGGAATGCGGCGGCGGTGGCTGTCAGCATCTGGCCGGAGAATTTCTCTATCACTGCCACGTCGCGCATCACTATGTGGCGGGCATGTGGGGGTACGGCCGGTTCTATAATACGTTGCAGGTCGGCAATGCGCACACCGACACGATGCCGGATATGCGCGAATTGCCGGATCGCTTGGGCCGCATGAAGCAGGGTGTCTCGTCCGACAAGTTGATCGGCACCACGGTCGACTGGTTCGGCAAGACCTTCAAGATCGTCGATAAGAGCCAGAAGACGAACTGGAAGTCCGATCCTGTGATTGTGAACATCAAGGATTGGGTCGAAATGTTTGTCCCGGCCCAGGGTCAACCGGGCCACACGGGCGATGAGAAGGGCCAGATCATGGCCTACGATTCGACGGTGTGGGACTGGAAATGGGACGGCAACATCGCCCGCGGTGAGCGGGAGAGCACGGCTCCAAATCCGAAGTATCAGTGGGCCGCCAAGTGGGATGACAGCACCAGACCGGCAATCCTGTTCGATCCGACGACAGGAAAAATGGCCTGGCCGTTGTTCAAGCCGCACTTCGGCAAGCGCGTGCCGTTCTCGGCGAACCACAGCGGTGCGCCATGGTTGGAGCCGATTCACCAGGATGCAAATGGTGAGCGGACCTCCGAGCCGGCGATGCCGGGCGAACAGGGCCGTTGGAGCCTGTGCCCTGATAACGCCAATCGGAAGCATTACAACATTCACTTTGTCCGCATGCCGATCACCCTCGCCAAGAAGCAGGGGAAAGAGCCGGCCATGGTGGACAAGGATGGTCTGATCTACGTCCTTCACGAAGAAGAGCGTTTGACCAGAGCCAATGACGATCTGAAACTGCCCGCCGTCATCCGCGCCAACGTGTATGACTGCGTGGACTTATTGTTGACCAGCGAATGGGACGACGACGATTACACGAACTTCCAGTCGTCCAAGATCAACATCCATCCTCACTTCTTCCAGTTCGATACCGGGAACTCGGACGGTGTGATCTCCGGGATGGAGTACGAAATGTCGGTCCGGCCGTTCACCATGTGGGGCAAGAAGACCAAGCATGGTTTGCCGGCACCGATGGTGGCGAAGCTCACGGGCGAGGCGAAAGCCGGCGCCACCTCCATTAAGATCCAGATGGCGCCCGGCGCCACCGCGTTCCACGTCAACACCGAGTTGATGGTGGGCATGGATTGTTTGGAGAAGGGCAACGACCCTGCAGCGTCACTGCCGCGGGATAAGAGCTGTCAGGAAGTCGCCCGGGTCAAGGAAATCAAGGGCGATATGGTCACGTTCTTCAAGCCACTGAAGCACAGCCACCCGGCGGGTGATCTTGTGTCGCCGGAGTTCGTGCGGTACCGGTGGTGGGTGGACGTGGACATGGGAACGGTGTTCTGGCATGACCACGCGTTCGGCGCGACGACCTGGCCGCATGGCGGGTTCGGCGTGACGATCGTGGAGCCATACGGATCCACCTATCATGATCCGAAGAACGGCAAGTTGGTGTATAGCGGTCCGATCGCGGACATTCACAGCAACGAGCCGATCGGCGCCGGTGTCAGCGGCAGCTTCCGTGAGTTGATGGTCTCCATCCACGACACGGTTCCGCACACCGTCAATGTCATCGAGGCCGGCAATCCTCCCGGACAGCCGATCGAAGTGGCGTTGGAAGCAGGAAAGACGGTGTCCTTCCAGATGCCGGAGAAGATCCTGAACGCGCCGAACAAGTACATCAACGGCGGCACGCATACGACCGGCAGCGGTTTCAACTTCCGCGCGGCTCCGTTTGCACAACGCCTGTCCAACAATCCTGACACCTCGAAGCTGTTCAGCAGCGCGATCCATGGTGATCCGGGCACGCCGCTCCTGCGGGCGTACACGGGCGACACCATGGTGTTCCGCCTGTTGCATCAGCTGATGAACGAATCCCACGTCTGGACGATCGCCGGACATACCTTCCTCACGGAGCGGTATGCGCCGGAGGCCAACCGCAAGAACTCGATTCACGTCGGGATCGCCGAGCGGTATGACCTCGTCACCAAGGCGGGTGGATTCCAGGGCATGCCGGGTGACTACATCCACTTCAACGGCAGAACGTCACACTTCGCCGAAGGTGGTTGGGGCATTCTCCGTGTGCTCGACAAGCCAGTGGCGGATTTGATGCCGTTGCCCAAGGGGACCAATCCTCTCGGGATTCCGGCGACTCCCAATTCCGTCTGTCCGTCGGATGCTCCGGTGAAGAGCTTCAACGTCGTGGCGTTGGATCGCCCGATGAAGCTCAATCCGAAGGCCCCGGATGCGATCGAGGTGGACTTCGAGCGGAAGATCGAAATGACCATGCCGGAAGGCAAGATCTTCGCGTTGGAGGAAGAAGCCGCGACCGTGGCGGGCAACGTGATGCCGAATCCGCTCACGCTGCGCGCGAATCTGGGCGATTGTATCAAGGTGAATCTGAAGAACAAGATGAAGGCGAGCCGGGCGTCGTTCTTTGCGCCGGGCCTGGCCTTTGATCCGAAGGATAGCCAGGGCTTGAACGTCGGCAACAATGCCGGCGACCAGACCGTGGCGCCGGGCGAGAGCCGCACCTATACCTACTACGCGCATCCTGCAAACAAGGAAACGACGTCGTTGGTGTGGGACGGCGGGAACATCGTCGTCAATCCGCGCAACGGATTGTACGGCGCGATCGTCATCGGTCCGAAGGGATCGCAGTATCGTGATCCAGTCACCGGTGCCGATGTGTCGCAGAAAAACACATGGCGGGCCGACGTCATCGTCGACACCACCTTGTCTGAAAATGCCGGCAAGCGGAACTACCGGGACGTGGCCCTCTTCTTCCAAGACGAGGACAACATCATCGGCACCGCCTTCATGCCCTATGTGCAGAACGTGGCCGGTTTGACGTCGGTGAACTACCGCGCTGAACCGTACAAGTTCCGCGAAGAACAAGGGTGCTCCTTGGGCAAAATCTTCCAGCCTTGCGCGGTGGATAAGCCCGAAGATCCCGTCACGCCTCTCATCGAGGCGCATGCGGGTGACGCGCTCCGTATCCATGTGATCGGGGCGAACAGCGAGCAGAACGGCATGTTCAGCGTCGAGGGCCACGAGTGGCCGATCGAGCCGTACATGGCGGGTGCCGACATGATCAGCGTCGTGGAGTACGCCGGGTCTGAGATCCTCGATGTCTTCATCCGTGGCGGTGCGGGCGGACCGTATCGTCAGGTGGGTGACTTCGTGTGGTCGAATGCACGGCTGCCCTATACGCAGTCTGGACAGTGGGGGTATCTGCGCGTCTTGCCGACCGGCGATTCGCGAATTCAGCCTCTCAGCGCAAGTGGCGCGGGTGCACGTCAAGCCGACGTGCAGCCTGAGCCGCAGGCGATTCCGACTGCCATGAAATAGGCGGACACGTCATGGCGTAACACCGGATGGGGGAGCTGCCTGTATCACGCAGCTCCCCCATCTGCGTTTTGAGTTTCGAGAAAGGAATTCAGTGACGGGTTTCCTGTATGATCACGACGATAGGTCGATCGTACAGAAACCCATCACAGAGGAGGCCGGTTGTGACAGGTGTGACATTGAGGACTACAGCACAGAGCGAGCAACAACAGATGAAGCATCGTGTTTCCGGTTGGGGGCTAGGTCTGGCGGCGATGGCTATCGCAGGATTTCTCGCGAGTGATCCGGCGTCGGCCTATGAAGAAATCACCGTGTCCGATGGAGGAACGCTATCCGGACTCGTCAGGCTCGAGGGTACGGTTCCGAAACCGAAAGGGTACAACCTGACTACGCTGCCTGACCCCTACTATTGCGGGCGCATTTCCGACGGAGAAGGCTGGCGCATTCTCCAGCCATTTAATGTGGGCCCGAACGGGGAGTTCCGGGAAGTCGTTGTCTATCTGGAAGGGATTGAGCAGGGTAAATCGTTTGCGGAAAAAGAGGTTCCGCAAATCGAGGCGAAGGACTGCCTGTTCCTGCCGTTTACGACCGTCGTGCGTGACGATCAATCGGTGACGGTCGTCAATATGGATCCGGTGATGCACGACATTCAGGCCTATGAAACGTCGAATTTAGGCGCGCGTGTCCTGTTCAATGTGCCGCTTCCGATGAACCCCCAGCATCCGCGCAATTTTAAGGATCGCACCGAGGCCGGCATGTATCACAAGCACATGGCCGGTCCGCCGATGAAGGAGTTGGTGAAACTCAGTAAAGGCCGCCGGATTTTTGTGATGCAATGCGGTTTCCACGCGTACATGGAGAGCTGGGGCGTGGCCATTACCAATCCCTACTTTGCAAAGACCGATGAGCAGGGCCGGTTCACCATCACCGATGTGCCTCCCGGCACCTATAAGTTGGTCATCTGGCATCCCTATATCAGAACCGAGACGTCACAAACTGTCACCATCGGTCCGAAGGGCGCCGTTGAGACAACGATCGGCGTGCCGGCGCCGACCGGACGGCTGTACGCCAATGAGGTCTTGGACCATGCGTATACCCGGTACAACGTGACCGAGGAAGCGAAGAAGGAAATCGATCCTCTGCTCCAAAAGCAGGAGCACTGAGAGCAGGACGTGCAAGTGTTCGCGAATCGTTGGACTCACTGATCGCATGGATCAGTGAGTCCCCGGAGTGATGGTGGAATGAATACATGGCTATCTGGGTCAATCTCGATGCTCCTGCTGGGCATGGCCGCGGGGCTGGTGCTCGGCTCTGTTGTGCCGAGCCACGCTGACCATGAATTGCCAAAACCGCCGCCGCTCTGGTCTCCGCTCGACGAACTGGAGCGGTTGGCGTTGATTGAGGTGCCGAACGGAATGGCCGAAGTGCCGGCCGGACCATTCTTGATGGGAAGCGATCCGAAGATTGATCGAGCCGCAGGACCGCAGGAATTGCCTCAACATCAGGTCCATGTGGATGCATTCAACATCGACCGGTACGAAGTCAGCAACGTGAACTATCTCCGGTATGTGTTGGCCACGGGCGCGGCCTGGCCCCAATACTGGCGTGCCCAGCCCTTCCCGGAGAAGATGGCCAAACATCCGGTCATCGGCGTGTCCTGGCGGGAAGCCGATGCCTATTGCCGGTGGCGCGGAGCTCGTTTGCCCACCGAAGCTGAATGGGAAAAAGCGGCACGAGGTGAGGATGGGCGCATGTTTCCCTGGGGCAATGAGCCGGCCGGGTGGATCAAAAGCAACATCGCGCACCCGGGGTCCAAGCGAGGAGCGAAGTATCCGCCGCTGGCCAATGTGGACCGCTACGACAATGGCGTGAGTCCGTACGGCGTGCATCAGTTGGCCGGCAATGTGAGCGAGTGGGTTTCGGATTGGTTCGATCCGGAGTATTACCGCCGCCAGGAGAATCGCAACCCTCAGGGACCTGCGACGGGCCAGGACAAGGTGTTCCGGGGAGGATCTTGGAATGAAGATCCCGAGGTGGCCCGTTCCGCCGGACGCAATTCCGGAGGACTGGACCACTGGAGTTACCTGACAGGGTTTCGCTGTGCAACATCGGGCGAGAGTGGTCGTCAACTTTCGTCCATCGATCCAGCCATGGGACGCGCTACGGATCGATGAATTTTGACGGCAGGACAACGAGGAGGCCAGAGATGAAACGAGTGCACATGGGCATGAAACGAAAACGCGCACGATGGGCGCAGGCTCTCATGATCGGAGCCGCGCTGTTCGCGCTGGCTCCGGTGGCACGGGCGCTGGATACGCAGGACATCGTGATTGAGTGGACGGAGGACGGCAAAAAAATCGCTCAGGAACGGGTGGCAAAGTGGAAGACCAAGGAAGACATGGTCCTCATTCCGGCGGGCGAGTTTCTCATGGGGAGCGACAAGAAAACGGATCGCCTCGCCTATCGGAGCGAGATTCCTCAACGATCCGTGTATCTGGATGCGTTCATGATCGGCAAGTACGAGGTCACTGCGCTGGAGTATCTCAAGTTCGTCCTGGCCACGGATCGCCTGCCGCAGTTGGACTGGCGGTACGACGGAGGCAATTTCCAGGACACGATGGCGCATCATCCGATCATGCACGTCAACTGGTACGACGCGGACGCGTATTGCAAATGGGCAGGCAAGCGGTTACCGACAGAAGCCGAATGGGAGAAAGCGGCGCGTGGAGTGGACGGCAGACTGTTTCCGTGGGGAAGCGAGTATGCCGGTCCGACCCGGGCCAATTTCGGCAGAACCGGATTGTCCGGGCCGGTGCGGGATCGTCCCGAACGGTTGCTCCTGTATCCGCCGATCATTTCCGTCGACAGGTATGAGAATGCGCTGAGCCCCTACGGGCTGTATCAAACCATCGGCAACGTGGCCGAATGGGTGTCCGACTGGTACGACCAGGATTATTACAAGACCGCGCCGGCCCGGAATCCGAAGGGACCGGAAACCGGAACCCAGAAAGCCTTCCGCGGTGGCGGGTGGATGGATAGCACCACCACCATGCGGGCGGCGATGCGGAACGGCACTGATCCGAAGACCAAGATCAATTGGATGGGTTTCCGTTGCGCGCAGGATGCCAAGGAGGATGCGGGAGCGAAGGTTTCACTGATGAAGGAGTAGCAGGGCAGAGGGGAGAAAGGTATTCCTCCTGCCAAACCTATGGGCCGGTTCGTCCCCAGCTGAATAGGGGCGACCGGCTCTCCGTCGCCCTGCTTGCGCGCCGTGCTGTTGCGTCAGTCCCTTAGCACGTGCAGGTGGAAGTCACCCTGGCCAACAGGAACGGTCGACCGGAGGCGGACGGCCGGGAATACAAACTTCATCTGAATTCCGGGCGAAAGAGCCGGTTCACTTTGTCGCGAGTCGTCTTCGAAAGCACAGTGTTGGATTAGCGCCAGGAATCGGCATGTCGTGAAACGGAAGCCCTGCCTTATTGAGAATTGCAGCACTTGCACGCTTCGCGCGAAGGTTGTGCTCTGCGATATTGCAGGAAGCGATCTCGTCGAATTTCAAAAAATCAAACGCACGCTCGAATACGCGCCTCACCAGACCATGTTCTACGAAGGTCATGTGTGCCTGGGGCTGTACGTGTTATGCTCGGGCAAGGTCAAGCTCACCCGCTCTTCGACGCGAGGCCGGCGGCAGATCGTCCGCATCCTGGGCCCTGGTGAGTTGATCGAGAAACACGTCTTTGGCGACCGAGCCCTTCATGAAGTGACGTGCGAGACCTTGGAGCCCTCTCAAGTCTGCGTCATCGATAAGGAACGCTACCTCGCCGTCATCCACAGAAATCCTCAACTGGCGATCAAGCTGATCCAGCTCCTCAGTAACGAAGTCGGGGTGAATATGGATCATCTCGATCAATTCACGTTCAAAACCGCCCGCGAGCGGTTAGCCGGCCTGCTGCTGGAACTCGGCGATCGATTCGGAAAAAAACATGACGATGAGGTCCGGGTTGGCCTGACTCTCAAACGGGAAGAAGTGGCTGAGATGGCCGGGATTACGGTTGAAACCGCCATCCGCCTGCTCGGCGTCTTTCGCGATGAGGGAGTCCTGACCATCGATGGAAGAGCCATCACCCTGCTGAATCCGGACCGCCTCTCCAGAATTGCCCAGCGCTGAACCGCAACCCGTCAAACGTTATTCGTAACACGTGAAGCGCGACAGGGACGACGTGCGAGCCAGGCGCGACACGAAGTTCAACGTTCTGGTTCGAAATTCAGAACACCTCGGACGCTCTCTCGTCTCGCCAACTCCGATCAGTCAACATTCCCAATGCGCCTCCCCCGGTCTCGTTTGTCTCGCAAGGCTCGCTCCTCTCGCCGCTTGCCCCTCGCCACGCTAGTGCAGGCATAGGTCCAATGGCCTATTCAAAAACATTGAGATAGATCATAGAGCCGCCTAGTCGATCGCAGTGTGAGCCGGCCGTGCTCTTCGGTACAGTGCGCGCGGTATCACGCTGCCTGGTTGTTCGCACGTTGGAGCGGCCGCACGTAGGATCCTGAATGATGGTGTCTCAAGACCGCACGCGAACGAGTATCACCGTCGATCCGGTGGCCCTGCTCAAGCGGGAGCACCGAATGATTCTGGACCGACTGGCTATGGTCGAAACGGCGATGAGTCCCTGCGCCGTCGGAACCGGAGCGGTGAAGCGAACGAATCGGGATACGCTCCGAGAACTGCTCGAATTCTTTACCGGCCCCGTGGACGTGCATTTCAAACGGGAAGCCATGCTGGTGGGCGATCTCCGGCGAATCCTCGGCCGGAAGCCGGAGGAGCAGGAGCAGTTCCAGAGCTTCCTGGACGAACACCGGGCGCTGAAAGCCGACGCGACCGCGGTGATGAGGCAGCTTGCGGGAAAGCGGACCGGGGGGCAGGACGCAGCGGCGTCAAAAGCATGCGGGGGATTGCGGACGCTGACCGGGGAGCTTTACGCATTGATTCGCCGCTATCGTGAACACGTTGCCTGCGTGGAGCGGCTGTTGTTCGCCTTAGCCGAGATGCGGTTGACCCCCGAGCAAAGACGGCGAATCAGCCGGCGGATGTTGCAAGTGTGACGTCTCGCATGCGCGGCAACGGCCGCGGGGCCGACGAGGAGCGCGGCTGGATGGGATGAGGCCCGTACGGGCGTCGCTGATGGGTTCGACCATCGAAGCAAGGCTCAGGCGAGGATTATCCACGATGTTCATGAGACTACGCCACATGCTTGCGCTGCTCCTGCCTCAGGCCGGTGAAGACAGGACGGAAAGCCAACCCGGACGCCAGTCAGGCGTTTCGGTGACACATCAAGGAGGGGAACATGATGCGGGTTCGGAGAGTCGTGTGGAACATTGGAATGTGGGGTGCGGGAATTGCGATCGCCGCGGTGTTCGGTGTTGCTTGTGCGCAGCCGGTATCGGCTGAGGAAGGCACCGGCAACATGGTGTTCTTCAAGGGTGGGTTCATGAATTTGAACCAGGATCGAGGGGGGCAGATTTTTACAGACACGGCAGGGATCGCCGGCGTCAATGGAGGCAATGCCGGATGGTATGCCGGTGCGGGATTGGATCTCGTCATGTCGAAGGATGTCTGGGGCGGAATGGATAAGACCTGGGTGGTCGGTGAAATCGGACTGCAATTCAATAGCATCAATTCAAACCGCGTGAACAATGTCGCGGGAAGCATTGCGACCAGAACATTGACCGACACGCTGGCCACAGATCCGCAAAAGGTCCAGCTCACGATGGTCACGATCGATGTCGCTCCGAAAATCAAATTCATGGAAGGCAGCGCATTCAGGCCATGGGTCATTCCGGTCGGTCTTGATATTCATGTCATCAGCCCCCCCTCGAATCGGACGCAATATCTTGATTTGGGCGTGCAGTTTGGCGCCGGGTTCGAGTATGCGGTTTGGAAGGCGTTCAAGGTTGGGGTTGATGCCCGGTACCATCTGACGGCACGGCTGACCAACACCAATAACGATTACTTCCAGGTCGGGCCCTATGTTGGGATTTCATTCTAGGGAACGGAATAGAGACGGCGGTTGAGACTGTATTGCACGATAGCGAAGTCGATCGCAGGGTAAGCAACTCGAAGGTTGCCATGCCGGTCTTGCTCTGAAGCAAGTCGGCATGGCGCCACTTCTGTGCAGAGGGCGCCGGAGGCCGCGCGTTGGTGGATATCACGCTGTATCTTCCCGACGAGTCTTCCTTGCCGGTTCCGATTCGTGCACACTCCCCACGGCACGCCTTCACGTATCGGATTGAGGAGACCGGCGCCGGGCTCCATCATGTGGTGACCTTCACTAACCTTCCCGAACGCATCGACATCGCATTGCAAGCGCTCGGTGAATCCGTCCGGATTCCCGGAGCGTGGGCCGCAGTCGGTGGACAACGGATGTCCAGTCTCGTCGCCCTGTGGAACCGGCTCGACTGTTACCGGCAGAGTCTGTCCTGTTCCGATCGGGCGGCCTACTGCAGGAACAAGGCGGCGGATGTCCGGACCGGCTTGGGCTGCGGGCTAGTCTTCTGTTCGCCTCCGTGCCAGTTTTTGTGTCCGCTGTGCACCCTGAAAGACACTCACCTCGCGCAGTCCATTGTGCATCCGGAGACGCAGGTCTTGGCGGTCCTGGGTGAAATTGACTGGTGCCCGAATTTAGCTCGTCCCGCCGACCCATAGCGTCACCCGCCTTGCGTCCCCGTTTGTTCCTCTGGCATGGTGCTGTAGGTCACAGAGCACAAAGGAGGTGTTGGTGTTTGCATTGGTCTGGATTCACCTGCTGGCGGCAGTGGTATGGGTCGGCGGGATGGTGTTTTTGTCGGTCGTTCTGGTGCCTGTGCTTAAGCGGGATGGGGGCTTTGCGCGGCACGCCGCCCTCTTTCGAACGGCTGCGTATCGATTCAGGACTCTCGTATGGGGCGCGATGGGGATCCTGGTTGCCACCGGGTCGGCGTTGGCCATCGGCCGGGCGATTCCCTTGACCGATCCATTGCAGTGGCCGTCTATTTTTATGGCGAAGATCGGATTGGTGGCCTTGTTGTTCACGCTTACCCTGCTGCACGATCTGGTAGTGGGACCACAGGTGCGACGCATTCTTGGAACGGCTGAAGCTGCAAGAAGTGCGCGGGAACGGCTGTTGGTGCGTTACTCCGTGCTTGTACCGCGCGTGTCGCTGTTGGTGGCGTTGCTGGTTCTGTTGACAGCGGTGGTGCTTGCCAGGACCTAGCCCGCGTCATTGAGGAATATCTATGAAGTTGCAGGAAGGTTGCCGGAGGCGCAGGCGTTCAGCGCGTCCGGTGGACGTCCTGATCGCGCGGGAGCGCGAAGATCCTGTAGCGGAGAGTGGTTATCGTATCGCAGAAGTCGCCGATGGACGCAGCGCTTGGACCAGACGTTCGGCTTGGGCTTGGCTCGACAGAGCCAGTTTCATCACCACGCCGCACAACGTGAACACGACGGCATTCAGCAGGAAGAATACGAGGGCCAACGAGCCGGTCGTAAACGCCCAGGTTTCGGAGTCTGCCCGATTGCGGGCTAACACCCGGGATTCCTCGTCACCGATTTGGCCGGTGATGTTGTGGATTGTCTCCATCGTCCGATTCTGTTGATTCTGAGTCACGACTGATTTGGCAATCGGAAGTCCCTTGGCCCGCCGTGTGACAATGGCCTGGTCCAATTCGTCCGACCGTTGTTCGACCTGGGTGGCAAGATAGGCTACTCGGTCTTGCTGCATGGGATTGTCTCTGGTCAAACTGCCGATACGTCGAATCTGTTCCTCGAGCATGTTGATCGCTTCCCGGTACGATGCCAAATATTCCTCGGACCCAGTGATGAGGTATCCGCGCTGCTGGGTCTCTGCCCCCGTCACGATGCTCCTCACCCGTTCCAGCTCAATCAAGACCTGTTCACTCCTGGTCGCCCAATTATTCGAAGTTTTAACATGCATCAGGCTGAGGAAACAGGCGCCCACGAGGCCCTCGACCGCGAGGAATCCGACGATAAGGGCAATGAGGAGGCCTTTGCCGGCGCACATTCTACGGAACCACATACAATTTCCCCTGACAACACGTGTCTTATACGACTACCCACCCGTGGGTCCCTCTGTCAACCCGATAAAATACCGCCCGGGATCGGCAATGTGTCAAAGTGTTTCATCAAGATACGGCGCACATGTCTCCGCCCCGATCTCCACTGGCGATCGGCAAGACAGGAACAGCCGCAGGCGGCCTCCTTCCCGGTGAATCCAATTCAGTCCGTCGTGCCTCTTAACCAATGACCGCAGTCGCAGCCTGTGCGGGGACTCGGTTGATGGAGGCTGCGCGGATGGAGGCTGCGACGTGAACGGGTTCAAGAGCAGGTCAAACTGGCGGGTTGCTTTGAAGGAGGTACACCATGGCGAGGGTGGTTATTATCGGGGCATCGATCGGCGGGTTACCGGCAGCCTACGAAGCGCGCGAATTGTTGGCAAAGAAACACAAGGTCACGGTGATTTCCAACGTGGAGTCCTTTCACTTCGTGCCGTCAAACCCGTGGGTTGCGGTCGGATGGCGCACCCGGCAGGACATTAGTTTCGCGCTGGGACCGGTGCTGGAGAAAAAAGGGGTGGAGTACATCCATGCGACGGCAGACCGAATTGAGGCGGAACAGAATCGTGTCATCACGTCAAAGGGCGAAGTCCCGTATGACTATCTGATTATCGCGACCGGCCCGAAGCTGAATTTTGGTGCGGTGCCGGGGCTCGGCCCGAGCGGGTATACCCAGTCGGTCTGCAACGTGGACCATGCCGAGCAGGCCTGGGGAACCTATCAAGCATTTCTGAAGGATCCCGGCCCCATTGTGGTGGGCGCGGCGCAGGGCGCATCCTGCTTTGGTCCGGCGTATGAAATGGCGTTTATTCTCGATGCCGATCTTCGCCGGAAGAAACTCCGGAAGAAAGTTCCGATCTATTTCGTGACGCCGGAACCCTATATCGGCCACATGGGGCTGGCGGGGGTAGGCGCTTCGCGCCGGCTCATGGAAGATGAGTTTGCGGAGCACGCGATGCAGCCGATTTGTAATACGTCGATCAAGGAAGTGCAGGCGGGGAAGATGATTCTGGAGGGAGGGCAGGAGATCCCATTTCGATACTCGATGATCATCCCGCCCTTTGCGGGGGTGGATGCGGTGGCGGGAACGCCGGGACTGTGCAATCCCAAAGGGTTTGTGAATATCGATGCCTATCAGGCCAATCCCAGGTATAAAAATATCTATTCCGTCGGCGTCTGTGTGGCCATTCCTCCGGTGGAGCAGACGCCGGTTCCAACCGGCGCGCCGAAGACCGGATACATGATCGAGTCGATGGTGTCGGCGGCCGTGCACAACATCAAAGCCGATATCGATGGCGACACGAAACGTGAAACGGCGACCTGGAATGCGATCTGCCTGGCCGACATGGGCAATACCGGTGTGGCATTCGTGGCCCTGCCGCAAATGGCGCCGCGCAATGTGACCTGGGCGAAGAAGGGTAAATGGGTGCATCTGGCGAAAATCGCGCTGGAAAAGTACTTTCTGCGAAAAATGAAAAAGGGCGTGAGCGAGCCCTATTATGAAAAGGTCCTCTTGAAGGCGATGGGTATTGCGAAGCTGGAAGAGCCCGCGTGAGAGGGAGCTGGTAGAGTTCTCATGATTGAACAGGCTCTCCGCGCGATGTTGTCCGGGGTGCCGATCGGCCTGCAACTGGGTGCGACCGGAACAGGCGGCGCCATTCTCGGTGTGCCGCTGATGGTCTATATCGCTGGCATGTCCCTGCAGCAGGCGGCGGCCATGTCGCTGATGATCGTGGCTACGTCTTCGCTGGTCGGCGCCTGGGAGTATGGCCGGCAGGGGATGGTCAAGCCTAAAGCTGCGGCGGCATTCAGCTGGACGGGCATGATTGGATCGTGGGGCGGTGCGTTCGGACACCGCATGGTTCGAGAGGAAGTGCTGCTCATTCTGTTCGGATTGCTGCTCTTGCTGGTCAGGACCATCATGGCGCGCCAGCGGCGCCTCCTCGCCGGGCGCGTCGACGACGAGAGTTGCGCAACCCTCTTCCCCCGCACCTGTTGGCTGAAGGTCGGAGGAATTGGTCTGATCGTGGGGACTCTGAACGGGTTATTCGGTGTCGGCGGCGGTTTCATGGTGGTCCCGGCCTTGATTCTGGTCCTGGGCTTTCCCGCACGCGCGGCGATTGGCACCTCGCTCATGATCATAGGTCTGATCTCCATCGGCGGCGTGGTGGGACATCTGCAATTCGGTCATGTCGAGTGGAGCCTATTGGGGTATGTGCTGTTGGGCAGTGTGACCGGCATGCTGGCGGGTGTTCGCTCGGAGACCTGGGTGTCGCCGGCGGTGATGGGGCGGGTCACCGCCTCGGTCACGATGTCCATCGCCGGAACACTCATCGTGGTGAATCTTGCGAAGCTCGCCGGGTGGCTAGGCTGAACTTTGTTGACAGGCGGCGTATTCCGTCGGACTCTCAACGGAATGTCGCAGTGAGAACGGCGGCCTGTCCGGCAAGGGTCTGCAGTTATCGGAGTGGCGTGTTCCGTTCAAGATTCAAGCGGGCTCTCTATCTGAATGATGCCGTATCAGCGTGCCTTTCTCTCCGCCGGTTTCCCTGTGGCCTTGTGGATGGTGGCAGGACTGCACATGGCGACGCCGGACCGGGCGGCGCAAGCCGAATGGTCGGCTATCGCCGAGCAAAAAACCAGCTATACGACGGATGCATTTCAGTTTTCTTCTGCTCGCCGGCTCCGTTTGACGGAAGATCCCTCCCTGCCAACGGTGGTTTCGACAGACAAACCGCAGGATGTGATCTGGGAGCCGGGCCTGGAGGTCATCCACTCCACCCCCACGATGCAGGGAAAAAACGAACTGTCGGTGAAGGCTCAGGGCGCGATTTTCACCAACAATCCCATCTTCAACCATTCCGACTTTCGCATTCAGGACCGCGTTTCGCTCGATCAGGCCACGTCGCTTCTCCTTCGTTACCGATACGTGCCGAATCTCTTTCTCGGCCCGAATTTCGAGCGTCGCACCGGGACTCGTTCGATTCAGGAGGAACGAGTCAGTTCCCACCATTGGCGCGCCGAAGTCGAACGCCGCTTGTCGGACCAGGTAACCGGCGCGCTGATCACCCGGTTTGGGATCCGGCGCTACAACGATGTATTTGCGGAACGCAATACGAACTTCTGGACCGTCGGCCCGCGCCTGGACTATCACGCGAAGGAGTGGCTGACGCTGACGCTCTCGTATTTGTATGAGCGAGGCCTGGCGGATGGCCACAAGGAATCCCAATTTGCGGATGACGTATCCTACTATCTTCACATGGTCTCGGCCGGAACGGAGTTCCGGTTGCATCGCCAATGGGACCTCGGCTTGACCTATAGCCATCGCCGGAAGACGTTCACCAGCGGCATTGCCGGCGACACGCATGTCGATCGCGTAGACGTCACACACCAGGGGATTGCGGACCTGCGGTACCACCTCTCGGCTGCCGCGTCGGCTACGCTGTCGGTTCAGTACGGCAAACGTACGTCGACGAATGTCCTCAGGGACTTTCAAGATGCCATCGTCTCCATCGGCGGCCAGTATCGGTTCTGATGTCGTCCGGATTGCATCGTGACGGCCCTCGCAGGCTAAGTGATTGATCCGGTGTCGAAAATGAACTTCTGCCGAATCCTTTCTCTCCCTGACTACTCATATGGAATAAGAATGGAGGCTCAGATGAAGTTGAACGAGTGGCTTCGATTGATCGCCGGATTGTTCGTGTTGATGGCGGTCGTGCTGGGTGCAACGGTTCACCCCTCCTATCATTATTTCGCGGCCTTTGTTGCCGTGAATCTCATCCAGTCGTCATTCAGCGGCTGGTGCCCGATGATGGCTCTTTTGCGGAGGCTTGGTGTTCAAGAGTAAAGACAGCAGTCTGAGGATCGGAAGCCTGGCTGCCGCGCTGCTCCTGGCAGCGGGCTGCGGGCCCTCGCAGGAGCCGGCGAAACCCGGAGAGCCGCCGTCGGCAGCCGCTCCGCAGCCGCCGATCCAGGCTGCGGTCGTTGAGGTGAAGACCGGTCGCGTGCCGGTCAGCGTCGAGGTTACTGGGCAGGTCACCCCGGTGTATCAGGCCACGTTGGCCAGCCGGATTCAGGGCACGATCGACAATCTGCTAGTCCGTGAAGGCAGCGTCGTGCGCAGGGGCGACACGCTGGTTGTGCTGGACAATCGGGATCTGCAGGCGGAGTTGTCGCGGGTGACGGCGGAACTCGACAATGCCCGGGCGCAACGTGACCGGATGGAAGATCTCTATCGCAAAGATGCGGTTTCCAAGCAGGAATTGGAAAATTCCACGCGCACCTTCAGGGTCGCAGCGGCTGGTCGTAAGGCCGTGCTGGCACAGCTGAGGTACACCATCGTGAAGGCGCCCTTCGACGGGGTCATCACGGAGAAGAAGGTGGAGCGAGGAGAACTCGCTTCACCCGGGCAACCGCTTCTGAAAATGGAAGATCCTTTGCAGCTTCGACTGGAAGCCACGGTGGCTGAAAGTGATGTGCGAGTGGTCTCGGTCGGGTCATCACTGCCGGTGGTGATCGATGCGTTGGGCGCCGATCCGTTGAAGGGGAGGGTATCGCAAATGCTCCCTGCCGGTGATCCGCAAACCCATACGTTCACGATGAAGGTGGATCTTCCGGCCACCGCCGGGCTCAAGTCCGGCATGTTCGGGCGGCTGCGGCTCGAAAAGGGCGTCAGTACGACGCTGCTGCTGCCGAAGTCGTCGTTCATCGAGCGCGGTGAACTCGCCAGCTTGTTTGTTGTCGGGAGTGATCAGGTGGCGCGTCTTCGGTGGGTCAAAATCGGTCGCACGCTGGAGCAGGGCGTCGAGATTTTATCCGGTGTCGATGCCGGAGAGCGAGTGGTGGTGGAGGCCTCCAAGGGGCGCGATGGCGCGCCGGTGCAGGACATCACGAGGGTGGCGTTGCCCCAATGAACGGGTTCGGCGCGTACCCCTGCCGATGAGGTGGCATGAGTTCTGATTCGACCCAACGGCTTGGTGTCAGCGGTCGGCTCGCCGGGCTTTTTGTCGCGAGCAAACTCACCCCCCTGATCATCATTGCCAGCCTTCTCCTCGGTCTATTCGCTGTGCTGTCGACCCCGCGCGAAGAAGAGCCGCAGATCGTGGTGCCCATGGCTGATGTGTGGCTGCCGTTCCCCGGCGCTTCCGCGAAGATCGTTGAGGAACAGCTCACCAAGCCCATCGAGCGCAAACTCTCAGACATCAAGGCCGTCGAATACCTCTACTCGATTTCGCGGCCCGGCGGAGCGCTCATCATCGTGCGTTTCTATGTCGGCCAGCCGATGGAGCAGAGTCTGGTGGACCTCTATGACAAGTTGATGTCCAACCAGGACCTGTTGCCGCCCGGCGCCGCGCCCTTCCAAGTCAAGCCGCGGGACGTCAATGATGTCCCGATCGTGACCCTGACACTGTCGAGCGAGCGTTATTCGGATTTCCAGCTGCGTCAGTTGGGTGATCAGGTGCTGGAGGATGCGAAGAAAGTCCCCGGCACGGCGAGCGGTTTCGTGGTTGGCGGTCGTGGCCGCGAATTACGCGTGCAGATCGATCCGGCCCGGCTGAAAGCGTACGGACTGACGCCCTTGCGAGTGGCGAGCGTCATTCAGGGGGAGAATCTGTCGCTGCCTGCCGGCCGGTTTGAGAGTCGGAACGAAAGTTTTCTCGTCGAGACGGGTCGCTTCATCCGTTCAAAGGACGACCTTGATGGCGTGGTGGTCGGCGTGAACGAACAACGGCCGGTCTATCTGCGCCAGGTGGCGGAGGTGATCGACGGCCCCAGCGAAACGAATCAGTACGTGTGGTTTGGCGAGAACTCGAGAGGCGGCGCTTCATCTTCAGGGGAAGCGCCCGCCGTGACGGTGGCGATCGCCAAACAGGCCGGCACCAATGCCGTCACGGTGGCTGATGGCGTCATTCGCAAGGTTGAGGAGATGAAGGGGGGCCTGATTCCGGCCGATGTACGCGTCACGGTGACGCGCGACTACGGAGAGACCGCCGATGAGAAGGCCAATGAGTTACTCTGGCATCTCCTCATTGCCGTGGCGGCGGTCGTGGTCTTTCTGGGGTTGGCGCTGGGGCTGCGGCCAGCCCTTGCGGTCTCGATTGTGATCCCGCTGACGCTGGCGCTGACCCTGTGTATCTCCATGCTCATCGGGTACAGCATCAATCGCGTGACCTTGTTTGCGTTGATCTTTTCCATCGGCATCCTGGTGGACGATGCGATCGTGTTGGTGGAAAACACCTATCGGCATCTGACACTGGGGACACGGCCACATCGGGAAGCCTCGCTCTTCGCCGTTGATGAGGTCGGCAATCCGACGATTCTGGCAACCCTGACGGTGATTGCCGCCCTCCTGCCCATGGCCTTCGTCTCCGGTCTGATGGGGCCGTATATGCGTCCGATCCCCGTGAATGCTTCGATCGCCATGTTTGTGTCCCTGCTCGTCGCGTTCATTGTCATCCCCTGGTTCTGCCAGACCTGTTATCGGCCCGGTGTACACATGGCGGGCGTCGATCACAACTCGGTTGAGGAGAGCCGCAGTTATCGGTTGTATCGGCGGTTGCTCGCTCCGGTGTTGTCTCATCCGGCGATGGCCTATCTGGCGCTGGCAGTCATCGCGTTATTGTTGATCGGTTCGCTGCTGCTGTTCTGGACGCGTGATGTGGTGGTGAAAATGCTGCCGTTCGACAACAAAAGCGAACTGCAGCTGGTGATCGACATGCCGGAAGGCACAACGCTGGAAGAAACGGCCCGAACGACCAAGGCCCTGACGCAGTATGTGCGAACCATTCCCGAAATGCGCGATTACCAGGCCTATGTCGGCACCGCCTCGCCGTTTAATTTCAACGGCCTGGTCCGGCACTACTATCTGCGTGACCAGCCGCACGAAGCCGACATTCAAATCAATCTGGCGGCCAAGGATCGGCGGCAGGCGCAGAGTCACGACATCGCGCAACGGATTCGTCCGGCGGTCCAGGACATCGGACGGCGGTACGGGGCGAATGTGAAGGTGGTCGAAGTCCCGCCGGGCCCGCCGGTTCAGTCGGTGTTGGTCGCCGAGATTTACGGACCTGAGTACGACCGGCAGATCGAGATCGCCAGGGATGTTCGCCGGATGTTTGAGACGACGGCCGGCGTGGTCGATGTCGACGATTACCTGGAGGCGGACCAGGTCAAGTATGTGTTGACGGTCGACCGCGCGAAGGCGGCATTGGCGGGCATTCCGTCGGAGGAAATCGTGCGGACCCTGCGCCTCGCGCTGGAAGGCGTCGACGTCGGTCTGGTGCATATGCCCAAAGAGCAGCGTCCGGTGCAGGTAAAGCTACGCCTGCCGATCATCGAACGAACCGGTCTGGAACATCTCGGAGAAATCGCCCTGCGAACGACAGCGGGTCACATGGCGCCGCTCTCCGAACTGATCCGTGTCGAACACACCGTGCGCGAACAGGCCATCTATCACAAGAATCAGAAGCCGGTCGTCTATGTCATTGCGGATGTCGGCGGAACCGGCCCCGACAGGGGCGAGAGTCCGGTCTATGGCGTGATGGGCGTCGGGAAAAAATTGGAGCAGTACACGTTGCCGGAAGGGTACCGGATGGAGCAGCAGTATGCCGTGCAGCCCTGGTCGGAACAGCGATTCGCGATGAAGTGGGACGGCGAGTGGCATATTACCTATGAAACATTTCGAGACATGGGTATCGCATTCACGGCGGCGCTGTTGCTGATCTATCTGCTGATCGTGGCGCAATTCCAATCGTTTCTGACGCCGCTCGTCATCATGGCGCCCATCCCGCTCACGTTGATCGGCATTCTTCCGGGGCATTGGCTCACCGGATCGTATTTCACGGCCACGTCGATGATCGGGTTTATCGCTCTCGCCGGCATCATCGTGCGAAACTCAATTCTATTGGTGGATTTCATCCAGCACCAGGAAGCGGAGGGCGTTGCGGTGGTGGAGGCGGTCATTCGCGCGGGAGCCATTCGAACCCGTCCTATTCTGCTGACCGCTGCGGCGTTGATGGCCGGCGCCTTCGTTATCATTCTCGATCCGATCTTTCAGGGGCTGGCAGTCTCGCTGCTGTTCGGGGTGGGCGCCTCGACGGTGTTGACCCTGTTCGTCATCCCTGTGCTCTACTACCTGTGGATCGGCGATTCCCGGCCTGTATCTGTCTGCCCCTTGCCTCGAGCGGATCATATGGAAGCGCCACGACATGTCGTGGGCGACCGGCCGGGATGAGCCTGCGCCGATTGTCCTCCCGTCCGCCGCCGATCTCCGTTTTCAGTTTCCCTCTGTTTCCTCCACATCCGGTCGTGCCCGTCGCCATGATCCGTATCGCTGTCTCTCTGGAAAACAGCGCAAGGAAACTACGCAGTGTGGAACAGATGGTTGTTGCGACAGCGGCGAGGCCGGAAAAGGGCTTCTCAATGGCCCGGTGAAAATTTATACTGTGCCCCCTGGAGAAGAGTTGCGGCAACATTGCGCAGCCTGATGTGTGCCGGGTGCGGCATTCTGAGCGAGATGGAGCGGTGTCGGTTGGAGGCGTGATGAACCAGGCAGCGATGGACGAGCGTCAGGGGCAGACGGCAGGAAGCCGGCGGTATGTCGAGATGATGGTGCTGGCTCTTGTCGGCGGCTGGGCCTATTTTGCCAACCTCCACCTGTCGCTGCTGGAAGGCAGCGAAGGGCTGTATGCGGGCATCGCCGGAGAGATGGCCCGCCGGGGACAATTTTTCGACCTCACCTATCAAGGCATTCCCTACTTCAATAAGCCGCCGCTGTTTTTTTGGCTGCTCAATGTGTCGACATCAATCTGGGGAGACCACGAAATCGCCTTGCGCCTTCCCGGTTCGCTGGCCGCGGTGGGCACCATCCTGCTGACGTATGTGCTGGGGAGCCAGTTGATGTCGTCGAGAGCCGGGTTCTGGGCGGCGCTGGTGGTGGCCACCAGCCATGTTTTTATCTGGTATGGGCGCCGCGTGTTGTTCGACTCGACATTGACGTTTCTGGTCACCCTGGCTCTCTTCGCCTGGATTCAGGTTCAGATCCTGGGGCGCAGTTCACGATGGTATCTGGCCGCATTCCTCAGTATGGCACTCGGAGCGATGCTCAAGGAGATGCATGGATTTTTCCTGCCCCTTCTGATCATGGTTCTGTATGTCGTGATTCAACGCGACGCCCGGATGGTGCGCGACAGATTCTTCTGGATCGGCCTGGCAGGGGCCGTGGCCTTGCTGGCGTGGTACGCGCAACTTCTGAGTGCAGGGTACCAGCATCATTTTTTACTGGAGAGTGCCGTCAAATCCATCTGGAGTAGCGGCTTGTCCGGAGCGGCCGGAACTGCGAAGGACGGGCATCCTATCTACTGGTATCTGGGCATGATGTGGGCTGATTTTTTCCCCTGGTGCGCGCTGCTGCCCTCCGCCCTCGTGCTGTTGTGGGCACAGCGGCCGTTGCGCTCGCATCCCACGGAGCTGTTATTGCTGGTGTGGGTTCTGGGTCTTTTCACGGCGTTCAGCCTGGCCACGCTCAAACGGGAGCCCTATCTGACGACCATGGTGCCCGGCATCGGCTTGATGATCGGCTATTTGTATCATCGGTCCGGTTCTTCCTCCGAAGGCCCTGAGCCCATGTCTCCGTTGTTGAGAGTGTTCCTGGTGATCCTGGCCCTCGTCTTCATCGGGGGAATGTTCTTCGGCGCTGCACCGTTGCGCCGTCGTTGGCTCGTATCGGAACCGGTCGTGTCTCCTGTATTCGTCGTGATCATGGTCTCCCTGGCCGGGATGCTGCTGTATGCGGCCATCACAGCCCGTCTCCGGTTCGCGCTTCGTATGGTCGGTGTGCTTGCGGTGGCTTACGTAGTGCTGGTGGTGAACTATGTCTTTCCGGCGATCGATCAGGCTGCTTCACCGCGAAAGGCCACAGAAGAGCTCAAATCCATGGCGAAGGAAACGGGCCCCGCCATGTTTCTGTACATTCCCGGTTGGCCGAAGAACGAAGATGCCGTGTACTACCTGAAGCGGGACTCAGTGGTGCGTGATCTCCCTGATGAGGAAGCGGTGCGTCATGCAGTGCGTACGCAGGGGCCTATCCGGGTCATTACGGAAGAATCGCACCTGGTCTTCCTGCAAAGGCAGGCCGGACTGGCCGTCGAAACACTTCAGGAGTTCCGGCAGCCAGGCCGCAAGCATCTGTATCTGCTGTCCATCCAGGCGCAAGGCTGAGTCGGGTTTCTGCCTGTCTGATCTGTTGCATTCTGCCACAGGAGCGTAGGTCGTTTCTGTAGCAGACCTCCCCGATCCTGCCGCCGCACCTCGATCATCAGCGCGTATCCCGGTACCTAGGAGATACGGTTGACCGTGCCCCACGCTGACGCAGGGCAGGGCTCTATCCTTGCACGTCTCTGCCCAGAGCCGTGCATCTGTTCAGGAGTCGAGGCATGTGTGTCCGCCCTATGGTAGACCGGGACGGGGTATGCCTCGTCGCGGAGGATGATGCGGACCCGGCTATCAGGGTTCTGCCGTGAACGGAGGAGGGGACATGCATCCTATTCACCCGATGGTCGTTCACTTTCCCATCGCGCTGCTTCTGGCGAGCCTGTTGTTCGATCTGGCCGCGCTGCGATGGCGGGGGGAGGAGTTTCGATCGACGAGTCTCTCATTGCTGGCGCTCGGGGTCCTGGCCGCCTTGGCGGCCCTGCTCACCGGTCATGTCGCGGAAGACGCAGTCGAGCACAGTGGGAAGATTCCGAAGCAGGCGATCGAAACGCATGAAGAACTGGCATTCGCGGTCTTTTGGGTGTTTGCCGGCCTCCTGGGGGTGAGGATGCTCTCCTATTGGGGATGGATGCGGGAGCGCTCGCTACTGGTGCTGTTTCTCGGTGTGGGTGGTTCGGTGCTGCTCCTCGTCGCCAGTTATTACGGCGGCGAACTGGTCTATCGCTACGGCGCAGGAGTCCTATCACGATGAACATCATCGGCGTCATCACTCGCGTCGTCCTTCTCACGGTGGTGAGTCTCGGTGTGCCGTCTGTTTCTGCGGAGACTCCCAACGCCCGGTCGCCGCTTGACGGGAGAGCGGTGTTGCGGGCGGGACAGGTGGTGCAGGGTGATTACTTTGCGGTCGGTCCGCACGTTGAAATCTCCGGCATCGTGAACGGGGATCTGTATGCGGCGGGTGG
This sequence comes from Nitrospira sp. CR1.1, assembly GCA_014055465.1. Lineage (NCBI taxonomy): Bacteria > Pseudomonadati > Nitrospirota > Nitrospiria > Nitrospirales > Nitrospiraceae > Nitrospira > Nitrospira sp. CR1.1. Next base: position 284,426 of record WIAF01000001.1, on the reverse strand, counting down.
TGAAGTGATTGTGGATGGCGTCGTGAACGGGGATGTGATCGTGGCGGGGGCCAAGGTCGTGTTGTCCGGCACGATCGCCCAGGATGCCCGCGTGGCCGGCGCGCACATTACTGTCAGCGGGGCCATCGGCAGAAACGCCACCCTCGGCGGTGTCGATGTCCATCTGACAGAGAAGGCGACCGTGCGGGAGAATCTTATCGTAGGCGGCGGCTTTGTGCAGCTTGCCGGAGCGATCGGCCGCGATGCAAGGGTGGGCGCGTGGCAGGCGACTTTCTCCAATGGGATCGAACGGGATGTCATCGTCGCAGCTGAGTCTGTGCGTCTGACATCGAAGGCATCGGTCGGCGGGCGGCTGCGGTATTGGGGTGAGGCTGCTCCTTCCATTGACGAGGAGGCCGTCGTGCAGGGGCCGATCACGCGTCGCCCCTTGCCCGAGGGGTGGAGCGTCGAACGGGCTCGCCAGGGACTGATCGGGATGCGATTTCTGGCGGCCTTCGTCAGTTTCCTCTCCACGTTATGTTTGGGATTGATCCTCTTGCGACTATTCCCGCAGTTTTCCGGGGAGGCTGCGGCGGCCATACGCGAGCGTCCGGGGGCTTCCCTGGGATGGGGTTTGGCCGCGTCGGTCGCCGCGCCCATCGTCGCCATCAGTTTCGTGGTCACGGTGCTGGTGCTGCCGGCGGGAGTGATTCTGCTCGCGCTGTACGGCGTGACGGCGTATCTGGCGAGAATCTTTGCCATCACCTATGCGGGACAATTCCTGTTTCGCCGGCCGGGCGATTCGTCCTCCTTGGCCCGGCCGTTTCTGGCGGGGCTGGTGTTGTATTCACTCCTGACGTTCGTGCCGGTCGTCGGAAACCTGCTGACCCTGGTCGCCGTGATTGTTGGCTTCGGCGCGTTATTGGTAGCGGGGAGGCAGCGTCTCGCGGTTTCGCAGGATCAGGACCCGGTGCAACGCGTGTACTGAAGCAGGTTATGAATCGCCCTCACATCACGGAGTCTCCGGGGGAGTCGGCTGCGGTGACCTTCGTGGACCGCCGAACCCTGCGGTGTCGTGGCTCGTGGACGATGTCCGGGGTTGGGCGAGTCGAACAGGCCCTCGGGGTGATGGAGTGGCCTGCCGGTGGTGCGTTGAGATTTGAGGGAAGCGGGATACAGGCCTTCGATACGGGCGGGGCTGTGTTGTTGTCCCGGGCGGTCATGGAAGCCCGGCGGCGCGGCTGTGAGGTGACGGTCGAAGGGTTGCGGTCAGAACATGCGCAGCTCATGAGCCTGGTGTCGGCCCACTGGGACGCCATGATGGCCCATGTGGCTGCGCGGCCGAACGGCGCGACGCGGCTCCGATCGTCGATCAGCAATCTGGTCGCCGGACTCCTGCGGGGATTGGAGTTTATCGGCGACAGTTCAATCGCGCTGCTGCGCGTGTGTTCGTCGCCTGCGCGCCTGCGCTGGCGCAGTGCGTTGAACAGCCTTCGGCTCGACGGGGTCAATGCCCTGCCGATTACCGGGCTGCTGACGTTTCTGATCGGGGTCGTGATCGCCTACCAGGGTGCCGAGCAATTACGGAAGTTCGGCACCAATATTTTTATCGTGGATCTGGTGGGGATTTCGTTGCTGCGCGAAATTGCGCCGCTGATCGCAGCCATTTTGATCGCCGGACGGTCAGGGTCGGCCTATGCGGCACACATCGGCACGATGAAGGTGACGGAAGAGCTGGACGCGTTGCGCACGTTCGGGTTGTCGCCCACCGAACTGCTGGTCTTGCCGCGGATGCTCGCGTTGGTCGTGGCGTTGCCGTTGCTGACCGTCTATGCCGATGTGCTGGGTGTGTTCGGCGGCATGTTGATCGCGTCGAATCAGCTGAACGTGAGCTTCACGGCGTTTCTTGAACGGTTCGAGGAGGCGGTGGCCTTGCGGCATTTTCTGATCGGCATCGGCAAGGCGCCGTTTTTTGCCGTCATCATTGCGATGGCCGGCTGTTATCAGGGCTTTCAGATCCGAGGCGGCGTGGATGATGTGGGGCGGCATACGACGATCAGCGTGGTGCAGAGCATTTTTCTGGTGATCATTTTCGACGCGATGTGCAGCATTTTGCTGAACTGGTGGAACCTGTAGCCCGGACCACTCATGAATACCTGCTGCGGCATCCGATACTTTCGTCCGGCAGGGCGTTTCTCGTTCGGCCTCCTCAACGTATCGCGGATACGCCTGCGTCGGCCTCGCTTGCGAGACGCCCTGGCGGACTTCGGTCTCGGATGCCTCGCGACGGCATTCATGAGTAGTCCGGGCTACCAAGATGTTGAAATCCGTTCTCCGGCCCGACCTAATCTTGGGGAGTGACAGGTGTCATGTCTGTAGCTGTGCAAACTGAGGCTCCCGTGATCGAGGTCAGCCATGTCTCGACGCAATTCGGGCCGGCGGTTGTGCATCAGGATGTGAGCCTCACCGTTGTGAAAGGCGAGGTCTTCGCCATTGCGGGCGGCAACGGTTGCGGAAAATCCACGCTCTTGCGCGAAATCATCGGACTGCTGACTCCTGCTGCCGGAACGATCAGCCTGCTGGGCTGCGACAGCCGCGAGCTTCAACAGATCGACGGGGGCTCCTTGCATCGCCGCTTCGGCGTGATGTTCCAACATGGGGCGTTGTTCAGTTCCATGACGTTGGCGGACAACGTTGCCGTGCCCTTACGGGAGCACACGTCGCTGAGTGCCGGGCTCATCCGGGAGATCGTGGCCTTAAAAATCGCCCTGGTCGGCTTAACGCCTGACAGTGCCGCGAAATTCCCGCGCGAACTCAGCGGCGGCATGAGGCGGCGCGCCGCGTTGGCCCGCGCTATTGTCATGGACCCTGAGCTGTTGTTCCTCGACGAACCCACGGCCGGGTTGGATCCGATGATCGCCGCCGGCTTTGATGAGTTGGTGCTTGACCTGAAGCGATTGTTAGGGCTGACCGTCGTGATGGTCACCCATGATCTTGATTCGTTGTGGCGCATCGCGGATCGAGTGGCGGTGCTGGGAGAGGGGCATGTGCTGGGTATGGGGACCATGGAGCATCTGGCGGCCTCGGACGACCCGGCCGTCCGGAATTATTTTCACGGTCCGCGGGGGCGCGCCGCGAATCTGAACCACAACGGGAGGGCGCTGCCTCGCGAATGAGAGGTGCCGGATGGAACCGAAGGTCAACTATATCGTCGTCGGCGCATTCGTCCTCTTGCTGGGCGCCACGGTGCTCGGCGCGGTTCTCTGGCTGGGAAAGACGGATTACCGCGGCGTCTATGACCGGTATGTTGTCTATACGAGGGAATCCGTCGCCGGACTCGGCGTCGATTCGACCGTGAAGTATCGCGGAGTGGACGTCGGGCGGGTGAAGGAAGTCATTCTCAATCCCGAGAATTCCGAAGAGGTTCGAATTCTACTGGACATTGTCGGCGGCACGCCTGTCAAAACGGATACCCAAGCAGTTCTGGTGACGCAAGGACTCACGGGATTGGTCACGCTCAATCTGACAGGAGGAACGAGAGACGCGCCGCCGTTGATGCCCGTTGCGGGACAGATGCATCCGGTCATCCAGAGCGTTCCCTCCTTGTTCGGCCGTCTGGACGGGGCGCTGGCCAAACTCTTGGCGGACCAGGGACTGGCGAATCTGGCGGCCAATTTGAATGGCCTCGCACAGAATGCGTCTCTCGTCTTGGATGAAGAGAATCGCGCGCGCTTCGGGCAGATCCTGAAAGACGTGGCAGAGGTCACGAAGGTGCTGGCGGCCCGGAGCGGTCAGGTGGACCGCGGAGCGCAGCACGCAGCGGAGGCGGCCGAGCGGACCGCACGCCTGACGGAGCACCTGGGAACACAGGTGCCGGCGCTCCTGGATCGCATGGGCAAAAGCGCCGCCGCGCTGCAACAGATGACGGCGGAGGTGGCGCGAACGAGCCGTGAAGTCGGGGAGACGGTCGTTGCCAGCAAGCCGGGTATTGAGCAATTCTCCCGGGAGACGCTGGCAGACGCAGGGCTTCTGGTCAGTGAATTACGGCAACTCACGGCCACGATGAATCGAGTGGCGCAACAAGTCGAACGTCAGCCGAATGTGTTGGTGCTCGGCCGACAGGGGCAGCGCAAGGGACCTGGCGAATAGAGGACACGTCGTGCGCCTTCGTCGCGTGGTGGCATGGTTGGGCATGGTGATGGCGGCCTGCGCAGCCAGCGCCTGTGTGCTGCCGGGGTCGGAAGACAAACCGGTCCGCACCTTTGTGTTGATGAAAGAGGCGGTGGATCGGGAAGCGGCCTCACGCGGCGCACAGACCGGCATTCATGGGGTGTTGGTCGTCGGGGTGCCGCAGGCAGCGGCCGGATTCGAGCAGCCGCGCATCGCCTATCTGCGGCAGCCGTCTGAAGTGAGTTACTACGCCACCCATGTGTGGGTCGACACGCTCTCACGCATGGTGATGCCCCTGGTGGTTCGGTCCCTGGAAAGCACGGGCTTCTGGCGGGTCGTGGCGCCGATGCCCACCGGGATCAGGGGCGACTATCACCTGGATCTCTCCGGTCTGCTCGTGCAGCAGGAGTTTCTGCAGCAGCCCAGCCGGAGTCGGGTGCAGTTGCGGGCACAGTTACTGGATGTCAAAGCGCAGCGTGTCCTGGGCGCCAGGAATTTTGAGGCAGTCGAGCCGGCCCCGACCGAGGATGCCTATGGCGGGGTGCTGGCAGCAGATCGTGCGGTGGCAACTGTGTTGGCCACGGTGAACGAATGGGTAACGTCCTGTCTCCGAGGATCGGGGCGAGAACCCTGTTGATCGCCCCGCCGCCGGCAGGACATGGTGATGGAGCCGTATAGACAGAACGGGTCTCGGGTATGCGCACCGCGCTGAGGGTTGGATTCAGCTTCGGACTGACCTCCGGTGTGATCACCACGCTCGGCTTGATGGTCGGGCTGCACGCGGGCACCCGTTCCATGCCTGCGGTGTTGGGCGGGATTCTCACCATCGCGCTGGCCGATGCCATGTCCGACGCATTGGGTATCCATGTGGCGGAAGAATCCAAAAACCATGGGAACACGCAGGACATCTGGGCGTCGACGGTGGCGACGTTTGTGGCCAAGTTCATCATCGCCGCGACCTTCGCCGTTCCCGTGCTGCTCATGCCGTTGGATCTTGCCGTTGCGGCCAGCCTTCTCTGGGGGCTGACGCTCTTGGCGGTGCTCAGTTATGTCCTGGCGCGCGCGCAACGGGTGCCTCCCTGGAAAGTGATTGGAGAGCATGTGGTCATCGGCCTCGCGGTCGTGGCCATGACGCATTATCTCGGTGTTTGGGTCCGGTTGACGTTCGGGTGAGGCCTGATCATGAAGGGGATTCGGTCAGCATGGACATGGAGACGCCATGGCCTAAAGCGGGAATCGACCGCCGTTGCGGTGCGATCGAAGCCAACCTCGGCGGCTACCGCAGTCTCATGACCGGCGAGGCGTATGAGGAATTGGCCTCGCTGGCACAACGGTGACAGGCAGGCGGACGGTATGGTTCGGGAAAGACCAGGCAGGACCTGTATCTGAAGGTCAATGAATGCTGTGCCAAGGCGCTGGGCAGCGAGTGCGTCATCTGCTCCGCCACCCCGGCGAGCGCGGGGAGTTCGCCGGGCCGGACGCGACCAGGTGCGCCGGCATGTTCTGATGGCCCGCCGATGCGCGATGAACTGCGGTTGATCACACAGGTCCTGAACGCCCGATGATCCATTCACACAGCCATACGCGGGTGGTCTATTTTTCGATGGAGATCGGCCTCAGTCCCGTCATGCCCACCTATGCCGGAGGATTGGGCGTGCTGGCAGGCGACACGATCCGCAGCGCCGCCGACCTGGGCGTGCCGATGGTCGGAGTGACGCTGTTGCATCGGCGCGGATATTTCTACCAACGTCTCGATCGAGCGGGATGGCAGTCGGAAGAGCCGGTGGCCTGGACGATCAATGATTTTGCCGAGCCGTTGGAACCGCGCGTGTCCGTCGAGATCGAGGGGCGAGTGGTGCAAATCCGTGCCTGGCGCTATCCCGTCACCGGCATGTCCTGCCATACCGTTCCCGTCTACTTGCTCGACACGGATCTTCCGGACAACAGCCCCTGGGACAGGACCATCACGGATTCGCTCTACGGGGGCGATGCGCACTATCGATTGTGTCAGGAAATGGTGCTCGGGTTCGGCGGGTTTGCGATGTTGCAAGCTCTGGGGCACGACCACGTCGATCGCTACCACCTCAACGAAGGGCATGCAGCCTTGCTGGTACTGGCCTTGATCGAAGCCGAGATCGGCGCCCAGCCGCGAAACGGAGAAGTGCCTCCGGAAGTGATCGAGAAAGTGCGGGAGCGCTGCGTGTTCACTACCCATACGCCGGTGCCGGCCGGCCACGATCAATTCTCCGCCGAGCTGGCGCGCCGGATATTGGGGCAACGCCGCTGCGACCTGCTCCAGGCCTGCCAACATCAAAGCGCGTTGAACATGACGTTGCTGGCCCTGCGCGGCTCGCGATATATCAACGGCGTGGCCATGCGGCATGGCGAGGTGTCCCATTCCCTGTATCCCGGCTACCCGATCCATTCGATTACGAACGGAGTGCATGCCGTCGCCTGGGCGGCCCCGGCTTTTCAGAATCTGTACGACCGCCACCTGCCTGACTGGCGGTACGACCACCTCTCGCTTCGTTACGCCATCAGTATTTCCGAGACGGAAATTTGGAGCGCCCATCGGGAGGCCAAACTGGCGTTGGTCGATGAGGTCAATCGCGAGACCAACGCCGGTTTCGATCGGGATGTGTTCACGATCGGCTTCGCTCGGCGGGCCACCGCGTACAAGCGGGGGATGTTGTTGTTTCGCGATGTCGAACGGTTGCAGCGCTTGGGAAAACAGGTGGGCCCGATCCAATTCGTCTTCGCGGGCAAGGCGCATCCGCAGGACCAGGACGGGAAGGAGATGATCCGGCGCATTCATGCCATGCGCGGGCAACTCTCGGTGGCGTATCTGGCCAATTACGATATGACATTGGCCAGGTTGTTGTGCGCGGGCGTCGACGTGTGGCTGAACACGCCGCTCCCGCCGATGGAAGCGTCAGGCACCAGCGGAATGAAGGCGGCGATGAACGGCGTTCCGAGCCTGAGTGTTCTGGATGGCTGGTGGGTCGAGGGGCATATCGAAGGGGTGACCGGCTGGTCGATCGGGGAGAAAGTCGAAACCTGCGCCTCCCCGCCGGAACAGATGGAGGCCTGCCATGCCGCCGCTCTGTATGACAAACTCGAACAGCACGTCCTGCCCTGCTTCTACAAGGATCGGGACAGATTCATCGACATCATGAAGCACGCGATTGCGATCAACGGGGCGTTTTTCAACACGCAGCGCATGGTCGGACAATACCTGCGCAATGCCTATCGATTGGTGGATCAGGCCGGCAGTGGAGCATAGCCGCATGGCTCAGAATCACGACACCATGCAGTCCGACTACAATCATCTCTTGACGCTCTGGACCTCCGGCGTGCGGGATTACCACACCATGTTGTCGGATTATCTGACGGCCAATTCCATTTTTGTCGCCGTCATCGGGTTACTCGTGTCGCGTGAATCCCTGGCCTTGCCCTTCACGCTGGTCATTGTGTTGCTGAGCACCATCGGCATTCTTATGAGCGCGCAGATGGCGATTGTCCTGGGCCGGTTTTCCGGGCAGAACGCCTTGTGGGAATGGCAACTGCGGGGCATTGAATCCATGCCGGACTGGCAGGACCGGAAACCGGTCAGCAGTCTCTACCGGCTGCGCGAACATCGTGAAACGATTGTGGATGAAACGAATGAGCCGCGCACGTTCGCGCCCTCCTGGGCGTTCCGTCAACATCGCCAGTGGTGGGCGCATCGGGCGATCAGCTTCCCCTGGTTTTTCGGCACGGTCTATGGCCTCTTTCTGTTGTGGGGCGTGACACAGATGGCGAGGTCGAGCATGACATTCTGGTAATCCCCCGCCTTGCGTCCGGTCGTGTGTGCGGCCTCCTCCCGTTCTGCCGCGGCAGTCGTCATCGCCCGCCTCCTCGATCGGATCCGCACATGAGATATGGATGAAGACCACATGAAGAAGTCTTCATGAAGGCGAAACCGCCGCTTGCTCCCTGATATGATGGCGCTATTGCGCGGGACGAGGGTCCCTGTTCGGGCCGGAGGGATGCGCAGGACACGAGGCATGCATGCGAATTCTGGTCATCGAAGACGACGCCGATCTGGCGCAATTCCTTCGTAAGGGACTGGAAGAGGAGCGGCATACGGTGGAGATGGCCGCCGACGGCGAAACAGGATTCATGTTGGCCGCGGATGACAGTTACGATCTGTTGATCGTGGACGTGATGTTGCCCAAGGTGGACGGGTTGGCCCTGTGCCGGCGACTTCGTGAACGCGGGAACCGTTGTCCGATTCTTTTGCTGACCGCGCGCGATTCGGTGGAGGATAAGGTCGCCGGCCTGGATGCCGGTGCGGATGATTATTTGACGAAACCGTTTGCGTTTACGGAGCTGGTCGCACGCATCAGAGCTCTGCTGCGGCGAGGGGGGCCGCATATCGGCAGCCGTCTGAAGGCTCACGATCTCGAGATGGACCCGGCCTCCCGACGGGTGTGGCGGGGCGGGAAGGAAATTGCGCTCACGAGCAAAGAATTTTCCCTGTTGGAATTTCTTCTGCGGAACCGCGATATCGTGCTCACCCGCACGGCGATTCTGGAGCGTGTGTGGGGATTGAACTATGATCCGATGACGAATGTGGTGGATGTGTACATCCGCTCCTTGCGCGTCAAGATCGACCGGGATTTCGCCCTGCCGTTGATCGCCACGGTGCGCGGGGTGGGCTACAAGCTGGAGGCGAGTGAATGAGCAGCTTTCGCGCCCAGTTCCGGTTGTATACGGTGGCCTTGATCGCGGCCTTGCTGGGCGGATTCAACGTGGCCGTCTACACAGGATTTCATAGTCTGCTGCAGCAATACGTGGACGGCCGATTGTTCGGCTTCGCTGATACCCTGGCCGAGTTGATCGAGCAACGACCGGAACTTCTGACGCGGTCTGACCATGAGATCGTGGTCCCGCGCGGCGCGCAAGTGGCCGACGACCGGATGAAGGAACTCCGCGAGGTCTCGCACTCCGTCCATATCCTGGGCCTCGATGGCACGGTCGTCTGGCAGGGCAGCGCCGTGGTGCCAAGACCGTCGGTGGAGGAGGGGGTGCTGGCGCGGGGCAAACGGGGCGAAGTGGTGTATGAGACGGTCGAGATGGACTCGGGGGCGTTGGTGCGACGGGTGTTTGTTCCGATCCGGCAGCAGGCCGATGTGCGATACCTGCTGCAGGCCGAAGAATCCCTGGCGTTTTTTCGCAGAACCCATCGGAGTCTTATGGGGTTGCTCATGCTCGGATCGGTCGCCGTCCTGGTCACATCCTGGTTCGGCAGCGGTTGGCTGGCCCGGAAAGTGCTCGGTCCGGTGGAAGCCTTGAGTCGCACCGCTGAGAGTATTTCCGTGTCGGCCCTGCGCTCGCGAGTCAATCTGAATGCGCCGTTTGAAGAATTCGAGCGGCTGGCCCAGGCATTTAATGCCATGCTGGACCGGTTGCAGCGGGCCTCCGAGAGCCAGCGACGCTTTACCGATTATGCCGCGCATGAGATGAAAACCCCGCTGACAGTGATGCAGGGCAACCTCGAAGTTGCGTTGCAGCGCTCGCGATCGGCCGACGACTATCGTGACGTACTGGTTTCGAATCTCGAACAAGTGCAACGCCTCATCGTCCTGACCCGTTCGCTGCTGACGCTCGCCCGATTTGCCGGCGAGCGGCCGCCGGTAGAGCTGTCGGTCCTGACGCTCCAGCCGCTGCTGAAAGAATTGATCGATGACCTCACTCCGGTCGCGGAGGATCGGCGGCTGACATTGGTGCTGGAAGAAGAACCGGTGCAGCCGGTGTTGGGTGATGCCGAACGGCTCAAGCAGGTCTTCATCAATCTGCTGGATAACGCCTTGCGGTACACCGATCCGGGAGGCACCGTGGCGTTATGCCTCAGCGGCGCGCAAAATCACGTGCATGTCGCGATTCGAGACACCGGGCAGGGAATTGCCCGCGAACACCTGCCGCATCTCTTTGAACCTTTTTACCGGACCGACCCGGCTCGCGCCAGGGATTCAGGCGGGCATGGTCTCGGCCTCCCCCTCGTGAAAGAAATTGTGGAGGCTCACCATGGCGCCATCGCCGTGGAGAGCGAAGTGGGCAAGGGGTCGGTCTTCATGTTGACGTTCCCCGCCATCCACGCATAGCCGTTCATCCGGACTGGTCGTCTTCTGCGTTCTCGCGCCCTGTCTGATTCCTCTATTCCCCTCGTCCATCGGCGCCGCGCTTCAGCATGAAGAATTCTTCATGCTCTGTTCATCAGCCATTCATCTTGTCCGGCTAAAGTATGGTGACGGAATGGAATTGGTGTGGCTCCACGAAAGACCACCTACAGAAAGGAGGATGCGATGAAACAGATCCTCACCTTGGCGCCGGCTCTGTTGCTGATGGTGGTCGTCATGGCCGCGATTGGGAGCATGGTCTTCTGGGGCCTGTCCCTGCTCGATTTATCCGAGTAAGCCATCTCATTGATCGGGAGTGACATGGGCCGCGCCCGTCAGGTCCTTTGTGTGGCAGACAGGAACAATCCGGGCTGCGAACGATCGGTTTGGAGACCGGCAGGAGGTCATCATGCGAGAGGGAAGGGATCAACTCGGACGGCGGTGGTCGATCGTACTTGCGGGAGGAGACGGAGTCCGGATGCAGCCGGCCGTGAAGAGGTGGGTAGGCCGGACGATTCCGAACCACTATTGTCGATTTTTGGGGACGAGGTCTGTCTTCCAGCATACGCTCGACCGTACGTTCAGCGTCACGAGCCCTGCCCGCACGCTGGTGGTGGTCGGGCGCGGTCATCAGGAGGCCTGGCCGCAAATCGGCGAACGGAATCCGGGCATGGTCCTGGTGCAGCCGCGCAATGCCGGCACAGCGGCCGGATTATTCCTGCCCTTGACCTATATCCGCGCGCGCGATCCGGAGGGGACGGTGCTGATTGCTCCGGCCAATCAGTTTGTCTACCCCGAGGAACGGTTTCTCGGGGAGACACTGTATGCGATCCGTGCAGCCGAGAAGCTGCCGGAGAAAGTGGTCGTGCTCGCCGCGCGCCCGGATGCACCGGACACAGAGTATGGCTGGATCACCTCCGGTCAGGAATTGGTCAGGCTCGGCCTCCGCTCAGTCCGGGCGGTCAACACGTTCTTGCACAACCCGGAGCCTCAATTGGCGCGGCTGGCCTATGCGTCGGGGGCAGTGTGGAGCACCTGCGTCATGGCCGGACATGTCGAACTGTTGTGGCGCCTGGGGCATCGAGTCCTGCCGGAGATGATGACACTCTTCGAACGGCTCGCCCAGGTGATCAATACGCCGAAGGAGCCGCAAGTCCTTCGCGACATTTACGAGCGCATGCCGGTCCGTAGCCTCGCGCGCGATCTCCTGGCTCCCGCGCCCGCTTCGGCCGCGGTGATGGAAATGCGGGGGGTGTGGTGGAGCGAGTGGAGCGGTCCGGATCGAGTCATGAAGACACTCGCGCGTCTGGGTCGGGATACAGCGTCGGTCACGCAGTATCTGAATGCTGCAGCGGCTGAATTCCAGTCGGCGCGTTCCCTCGATGTCGCCATGGCGCAACATGGGATGGGCGGCCGCTGAGGGCGCCCCCGTGTTCGGGCGAATGGACGGCCGACCGGAGGCCAGGCCTCCTCTCCGTCACAGCGGGGTGTATCGCCTCACCAGGCAAGGAGGTGTTGCTGCAAATGGCAACAATGAAACAGGATCGCGGCCGGACAACCTCGTAGAAACGCAGCCTCGATTGCGGACTTCCGTTGACCTGTGACTGGAAAAGACGTGGCACCTATCTTGCGTGAACAACCACATCAATCGTTCACGATCGTCTCTCTTAGTGCCATGAGCCCCGCGCTCCGTTCGTCTCTTGCCCGGCGTCTCCTCCGCGGGAAACCGCCGGGCGTCCCAAACAATCGTCCAACTGTCTGAAGGAGCAGCCATGACGACGCCACTATTGAAGCGCATCTTGTTCGCCACGGACTTTTCGGCGGATGCCCGCCGCGCTCAGGAGTATGCGATTCACCTCGCCGGCGCCTGGGATGCGGAGTTGGAGATCTTGCATGTGATCGAGATGCCTCACGAGTTACGGGCGGATATGGAGTCTTTCGCCACGGTGGGGCGGTCGCGGACAGCCGCAGCGCGACAGTTGGAAGAGGTGCGGGACGACCTGGCACGCCGGGGTATTCCAGCCAGGGTCCGGCTGCTGCTGGGGAACGCGGGCGAGCACATTCACCAGGCCGCCAGGGAAAAAGATATGGACCTCATTGTGGTGGGCGCACAGGGACGGCACAACCTGCTCTACGGGCTGATCGGCACGACGGCTGAGCAATTGGTCCATGAAGGGCCCTGTCCGGTTCTCGCGGTCCCAGGGGTGCGGAAAGAAGCCGTCGAATCTCTGCTGGCCGACCGGCCTGCCGTGATTCAGCGTATTCTGGCGCCAGTGGATTTTTCGGCCCCTTCCTTGGATGCGGTCGAGTATGGTGTTCACCTGGCCCAAGGTGTCGGCGCTGCCGTGACGCTGGTGCACGTGCTGGAGCCGGCCGGGTATGACCTGGACTGCGGTCTCGGGGTGATTGAAGACGAGTCGTCGAAGCGGGACTACTGGAATCGGCAGTTGATGGAACTCCGGGACGTCGTCACTGCCTTCGGACTTCCGGCAGAGGTGGAAATCTGCGGCGGCCTGCCTTCCGATGCCATTCTGGCCTGCGCATTGCGGCGTCACACCGACGTTATCGTGATGGGGACGCATGGGCGTCGCGGAAGGTCGTCGGAGCGATGCGGGAGTGTTGCAGAGGCGGTGTTGCGCCGGGCGACCTGTCCAGTGTTGACCGTGAACAGGGCGAGGTTCGAACCGGGCCATCGCCGGGTGGTTCCGAGCGTGCTGGATCGACAAGTTATCAAAGGAGAGGAGGCATGAATTCCCAGAGTATTGCTATGACTGCCCTCGACCTGTCTCGCCTGAGAGATGTGCTGAAGGCCCGCACGAGCATCGGTCGGGATCGGGACCATTTGGCGAGCCTGGCGCATGAGCTTGATCGTGCGCATATCGTGGACCCGTCCGCCATTCCTCATGACGTGGTGACCATGAATTCACAAGTCAGGATCGAGGATGTGGATACCGGCCAGGAAAGCGTTTATACGGTGGTGTTTCCTTCGGATGCCAGCCTCCCTGAGAAGAAAATTTCGGTGCTCGCGCCGATCGGAACCGCCTTGTTGGGTTCGCGGGCAGGTGAGATGGTCGATTGGCCGGTGCCGGCGGGCAGGCGAACCGTGCGCATCAAGGATGTCCTGTACCAACCCGAGGCTGCAGGCGACTACCATCTGTAGCAAGCTGCGAAAAAAGTCCGCCAGCGGCGTTCTCGCGGCGCTCAGAGCCTCGCCGTACTGCGCGAGTACGATTCGCCTCTTCGCTTGCTGCGGCCTTGCTGGACAGTCTTTTAGCGCAGCCTGCTAGGGCCGGCGATGAAGGCTCGGGCTTGCTCATCCGCTGAGTAGAACTGAAGATGTTCGGGTATCCTTCGTGGCTCCAGGCGAGGAGAGTTGCGGCGAGTCGTCACTCAAACATGCATTACCCCAATGTCGGAGGGATCAATGGAAGCTCGCAGTAAGGTGTATACGTATCGAACGGCGGTCAAATGGACTGAGCAGAAGAAAGGGACGATCACCAGCGAGGGCAAGCCTGAGATTCAGGTCGCGACACCTCCTGAATTCAAAGGGCATGCAGGAATCTGGTCGCCGGAGGATTTGTACGTGGCGGCGGCCAACATCTGCCTCATGACCACGTTTCTGGCCGTTGCGGAGCGCGGCGGCCTGGCGTTCACCGCATATCACTGTGACGCGGAAGGTCGCCTGGAACTCGTGGATGGAAAGTTTCAGGTCACGGTGATTACTTTGCGACCCCACATCACACTTTCCTCAGGAGGTGATGCCGCAAGAGCCAGGGAACTGATCGAAAAAGCGGAAGCCAACTGCCTGATCTCCAATTCGATGAAAACACGCATCACCCTGGAGCCCACGATCGTGTGACGTTTGTGGCTGTGGCATCTTGCGCCAGGACGCCGCGTACGATGGGGTGATTCTCTCCAGCCTCCTGCGAGCTGCCCTGTATCTGTGTGCGGTAACCCGGCGTCTCTCGCGGCTGTTCTCGTCCGTTTTTCGACACGTGTGATTGGCACGAGGATCGCATTCTCCCTGGCATTGCTCTGCGACCTTTCCGATGGCGGGCGCCGAGAAAGGAGCAACCCATGAATCTACGAGCCGGAGTGATTGGTGTTTTGCCACTGCTCCTCTTCTCGGCGATGGCGGGCGGCGTGTATGCGGGCAACGGGGGTGCCAGCAAAGGGAAGATGCTCTATGCCAATCTCTGCATCCGTTGCCATGGTGTGGAAGGGAAAGGGAACGGCGCGATGACGTTCACGCCGCCTGTTGCTGATCTCACCGCTCCCTCCGCGCAAGCCAAGTTGGATGCGACCTTGTTAAAAACGATTCACGATGGGCGCAGGGACACGGCAATGGGGGCCTGGAAGTTTGTGTTATCCGAAGAGGAAATGCGCGAGGTGACGGCCTATCTGCGGCAGTTGGGCAGTGGGGCTGGCCGGGGGGCTCCCTAACCCGCCTGATTCATGAGTACGCCTGCTGCACTCGCCGATTCACCGCTGCGACGGGCCTTCGGCCGGCGGGTTTGCCCCTCGGCCCTTCAACCTTCTGCACGAGTAGGCCACGGGTCCTGCCGGCTCCGCGCGCCGGTCTCGCACCGTGACCCGGCGAATGCACGAGGACCCGTCATGAATAGGGCGAGCTAAATGAATGGGAGCCGTCATCTTATGAATTGGCGCATCTTTGGTTGGGGAATTGCGGCGCTGTGGATACTGACGATCGGCATCATGTCGACGTTTCTCGTGCAAGGCCATACCAGACCGGGGAGTGACGGCCGCACAGAGATTATCCTTGCGCCGTCGGAAAGAGAGATGGTGTTGGCGGAAATGCGAGGTTTACTGAAGGCCGTGCACGGTGTCGTTACAGTGCTGGGGACCACGGATCAACCGCTCAAGGCGGCTGAAGACTCAGCCCGCGCGGCCGGCATGGCGATGGCGGCGGACGTCAACCCGGCCATCATGTTGAAACTTCCCCTGGCGTTTAAGCAAATGGGGATGTCGATTCACAAAGACATGGATCATCTGGCGGACGGCATCGCGCAGGGTGAATCTTCGGTTCAAATCCTCCATCGCCTTTCGAGCATGACGGCTCGGTGCACCACCTGCCACGATATGTATCGTTTTGCGACAGATAAGTAAGCGTCAGCCGGCTCTTGAGCCTGCCGACGGGCGCGTCTTCCAGAGAAGATGAATCCATTTCGACGTCGAGGACTCACATAGGTAACGGGCTTGACTGAGTGGCCGCCCGTGGAGCAAGAGTAGAAAGCTGATGCGTCACGGCGAGTCGCGCGGTCGCAACGAAGGAGGTGCAGTGATGGCCTGCAATGTCGGTGGTATTGAGCGGCCGGTCCGGATTGTCCTGGGTGTCCTGTTGATCGGTATTGGAGCCGTTGCCGGGCTTCCGCCTATTGGTACGGGAGTGACCCTGGCGGTAGGAACCATCGCGTTGGTGACGGGAGCGATCGGATATTGTCCGGTGTGGACGCTGTTCGGCGTCAACACCTGCCACATCGAAGCGGGCAAAAAACTCTGACTCGTTCGGCGGGGGAGCCGGGTTCGTTCCTGAACGGGCAGAACGAGGTCCCGTTGGAGTGAAGCGGTGCGGTCTGTGGCTTGAAGACCGTCTGCGAAGTGCCAGTGACAATTCCGTCACTGGAATATCGCGAAGGAGGCAATGATGCCCAAGATGGTGAGAGAGGGTATACCGGCAGGCGGTTTTAAGACTGTCGGACAGATTGTGGGAACGAACCAAACACTCGTGAATCGTAACCAAAACGCGATGGAAGTCGCGGCTGATTTGCTGGCGACTCATACGCCCGGGGCGCCTGTGGTCGATGACGCGGGGCAATATGTCGGGTTCATCAGTGAATTCGATTTTTTGAAAGCGCTCGACTCGAATGTGGATCTGAATCAGGTGACCGTGGACCAGATCATGATCAAGCAGCGGATCATCGTGACGGCGAATACCTCGATTGATGAGGCGGTTCGGATCATGGAAGAAAAGCACCTGCTCAATCTTCCCGTCGAACGGGACGGCGCCATCGTCTATACGCTGACCCGGCACGATTTGCTGCGCGCCAGAATTGGTCTGGGATTGGACATCGAGAGCTAGATGGTCTGAGGGAGTGTCTCAGCGTTGGTGATGTCAGAGGACACGGGAGTGGATCTACTCCCGTGTCCCCGCCCCTCCGAGAGCAGCCCTTACGACGGAAAGTGAACGTGAGTCATTCAGACGAAAACACGAGCAGTGGCGGGGAAGGATTTTCGACGCCGGTTGGGTCGCGTCGGACATTTTTTCAATGGGTGACCGCGGCGGCGGCGGCCGTGGTGGCCGTAGGGTTGGCCGTTCCGCTCCTTGGCTCGTTGGTGTCCCCAGCGTTCATGCGGAGACGACAGGAATGGGTCGACATCGGTCCGATCGATGCCTTGTCGGCTGGACGCCCCACGCAATTGGACCATGTGACGACCGTGCGCGATGGCTGGCTGGAAGCGAAATCCGAGAAGGCGGTGTGGGCGGTCAAACAGTCGCAGGGCGACATCAAGGTATTTTCGCCGATCTGTACCCATTTGGGCTGCGGGTATCGCTGGGACGAGACAGAACGCAAGTTCCTGTGTCCGTGTCACGGGAGCTCCTACGACATCAATGGTCTCGTCCTCGGAGGGCCGGCGCCGCGTCCGTTGGATGTCTTGCCGTCGAAGGTGCAGGATGGCCGCCTCCTGGTTATGTATAAAGACTTCAAATCGGGACTTTCACGCAGCGTAGAAGTGTAACTACCCGCGGGGACCAGGCGTGAATGATCACACGTCTGAACCGGCGTGACGGTGCACGATTCACGTCCGACAAGGCCTATGTCTTCTCGCCTCTACAATTGGCTCGATCGCCGCCTGAATCTGAAACCGGTTCAGCGCACCTTGCTGGATGAGCCGATTCCGGGCGGGGCCAGCTGGATCTATGTGT
Organism: Nitrospira sp. CR1.1; assembly: GCA_014055465.1. Classification (NCBI taxonomy): domain Bacteria; kingdom Pseudomonadati; phylum Nitrospirota; class Nitrospiria; order Nitrospirales; family Nitrospiraceae; genus Nitrospira; species Nitrospira sp. CR1.1. The sequence continues at coordinate 267,170 of WIAF01000001.1, read as the reverse complement.
TCGGTTCGGTGACGCTGTTCCTGTTCGTCCTCCAAGCCGCCACAGGTATGTTCCTCGCGCTGTATTATGCGCCCACCCCCGACCACGCCTACGACAGCGTTCGATTTATCGAAACCGAGATCTTCCTGGGATGGTTGGTGCGTGGCCTTCACCATTGGGGCGCATCGTCGATGGTCGTCGCGATCGGTCTCCACATGCTCCAAACCTTTCTCTATGGCGCTTATAAAGCCCCGCGTGAAGTCATGTGGATGGTTGGGGTGATCCTCTTTCTGATCGTGATGACCTTCGCGTTCACCGGCTACCTCCTGCCGTGGGATCAAACGGCTTATTGGGCCACCCAGATCGGGATTAATATGGTGGGCACCGTTCCCCTCATCGGGGACTTTGCCTCTCGTGTTCTGCGCGGCGGCGAAATCCTGGGCGCGCTGACGCTCTCGCGATTTTTTGCGATTCATGTGCTGTTCCTGCCCGCGATCCTCATCGCGGGGATTGCCGCGCACCTGTTCGTCCTGCGGCGAGTAGGGCCGGCAGGGCCCTGGACCGACGATCGAGCGTCATTGGGCGCCGAGACCTTTGCCCCGCGGCAGGTCTACATGGACGCCGTCGTGATCGCCGGCGTATTTCTGGTTGTTGTGGCACTGGCGTTCAGCATTCCCTTACCCCTCACCGACAAGGCGAACCCCTCCGACACGAGTTTTGTGCCGGTTCCCGAATGGTACTTTCTGTTTTATTACGAATTGCTCAAGTATGTGCATGGACCGTTGGAACCGGTGGCGACCTGGGTGCTGCCGCTCTGTGTGATCCTGATCATGTTGTTCTGGCCGTTTATCGATCGGAATCCGGTGCGAAATCCCATTCGGCGGCCTGTGGCGCTCGCGAGCGGCCTGCTGTTCCTCCTTGTCGTCTTCGGGCTGCTGGGCATTTCGATCACACATCTGTATGCGGTACCGAGAACCAATCCGGCTGTGGCGCAGGGCCGTGCCGTCTATGCGCAGTTTGGTTGTGCTGGCTGCCATCGGATTCATGGAGAGGGAGGGGCCGTGGCGCCTGACCTGTCTACGGTAGGGGATACGAGGCCTGATCGGGACTGGCACCTGAAACATTTTCGGGACCCGAAGTCCGTGTCGCCCGGGTCGTTTATGCCGAAGTTCCCTCTGACCGATCAGCAGCTCAATGACCTGACGAGTTACATGTTGAGTTTGAAACGTGCGACCTGATGCCGCCGTTTCTCCAAACTTCACCGTGGGGAACCGTTATGCGAACAATGGCCTATCCGGGCGTCATGATGTGGGTGGTGCTGGGAGTGATCCCGATCAGTCTGGCTGCTTCCGGCAAGGGGAATCCAGCAACGGGGCAGAAGCTGTATCGCGAGAGTTGTCAGAATTGTCATGGACCGGGGGGAAAAGGCGATAGTGACATGGCCGCCTACCTCTCGCCGGCGCCGGCCAATCTCACAGCCAAGGCGACACAGGAGAAAACGGATGCGCAATTGCGCAAGGTCATTCAGGAGGGACGTCCAGGGACGGCCATGACTGGTTATGCCGCGGCCTTCGACGAGGACAAGTTGAACGATATGATTGCCTACATTCGCTCGCTCAAGCCATGATCGAACCAAGATGAACGGGCGACGGAGTCTTCCCACGAATCCTTTTCCTCACACCTGGCCCTAATCAACACATTCCAAGACCGTCATGCATGAGCGTACGCTGTAGCACGATGCCGCAGGCGGGAGGGAGGGACTGTGGCTTTTGTCGCCAAGGATACGGGCACGCAACTGCGGTATTCCTTCGTCACGCATGCCCGAAGCCGATTCCTTTCAGCGCATTCGCGTCCCTGTGGTATGTAGTTTGCGAGTCTATCTACGTATGCGATATCTGTTCGTCAGCCTCATGTTGCTCGCCGGGTTGAGTGCAGGCTGCGTCGAGTCGAAGGACGCACGAGGCGGCGCGCCAGCGGCTACGACTCACCCCGAACCAGCCGGGCTCGATGCCCTGTTCAGCCATCCTTCCCCCGATTCCATTCCCGGCGGACAGCGCGGCGAACAAATCCGCTTGGGATATGAACTGGTCGTTCATACGCAGCAATTCGCCGCACCCTACGTTGGCAACGGGCTCACCTGCGCCAATTGCCATTTGGATGCGGGGCTCGACCCGAATTCGGCCTCCTACGTCGGCCTCTCGCGGGTTTATCCGGAATACCGGGCCAGGGCCGGGAGAGTCCTGACGCTGGCGGACCGTATCAACGAATGTTTTGAGCGGAATTTGAACGGGAAAGCGATTCCGCAGGAGAGCCACAAACTCCAGGCGATTGTCGCGTACATCGAATGGTTGTCGAAGGATGTGCCGTCGGGGAGCCGGATGGCGTGGCGCGGGATTCCGTCTTTGCCGTCGACCAAACCGCCTGATCCCCTGAATGGAGGGAAGGTATTCGCCTCGCGCTGCGCGTTCTGTCACGGCGTCGGCGGTCAGGGCACCATGGCGGCGCCTCCCGTCTGGGGCGCAAACTCGTACAGTATCGGCTCGGAAATGGTCCGTGTGCCGGTGGCCGCCTCCTTCATCAAATCGAACATGCCACGCACTCGAGGGTGGGCGCTGTCGGATCAAGATGCCTACGATGTTGCCGCCTACATCAACTCGCAACCGCGGCCGGATTTCGCAGGGAGGGGCAGCGATTGGCCTACGGGAGACAAGCCGGCAGATGCGCCTTAAGCCAGATAGAGGAGATCGAGGATGAAGCTGAGTGTGGCCTATCAAGGAGGAACCCGCTATGACATCCTCAGCGATCGCCACCGGGTCGTCACCGATCAACCGGCGGACGGAGGGGGGGCGGATGCAGGGATGACGCCGGTCGAATTGTTCGTTGGATCGGTCGCCAGCTGCGTGGGCTATTTTGTCGGCCAATTCTGCGCGCGGCACGATATTTCCCGTGAAGGGTTGAAGATCGACGCAGAGTGGACAATTGCCGAAGGGCCGCATCGTGTCGGACAGATTCAGCTGGCGATTCGTCTGCCGCACCGCGTGACGCCTGAGCAGAAAGAGCGGCTGTTGAAGATGGCCCACGCCTGTACCGTGCATCAATCGATCGTCATGCCGGCTGATATTGTCATCGATCTGAATCCGCACGGCCATGCCGCTCCGGCCGGGGGAATGTAGGATGGGGAACCTGTCGCGTCGCGCCTGGTTCACGACATTGGTCAAGGGAATGGGGGCCGGCATTGTCCTGGGGCATCGGGCATCGGCGGACGCAGTCGCTCAACAGGCAGAGGCGGCCGCATCCGGCCCGCTGACGGTTCGGGTCACGCGGCCATTCGACGCCGAAACGCCGGTGCGCGAGTTCGCATCCTGGTTGACCCCCAACGAACGGTTTTTCGTCCGGAGTCATTTCGGCCCGCCTCCGGCCGAGGCGCTCCAACCGGACGCCTGGCGGTTGGCGGTAAAGGGCCTGGTCAAGGAAGGGCTGAGCCTCACGCTCAAGGACCTGCAACAATTCGAACCGGTTTCGCTGACCGCCGTGCTGCAATGTAGCGGCAACGGACGCGCCCATCATCGCCCCAAAGTGCCGGGTGTGCAGTGGGAGCGCGGCGCGGTCGGCAATGCGCAGTGGACCGGCGTGCGGTTGCGCGATGTTCTGGAGCGGGCCGGAGTGAAGCCGCAGGGCTTACATGTGCAAATGCAAGGCGCCGATCGTCCGGCTCTGCCGACCGTGCCGTTGTTCACCCGCAGCATCCCCCTTGCCAAAGCGCTCCATCCGGATACGCTCCTCGCCTATGAAATGAACGGCCGTCCGTTACCGCTCCTGCATGGCGCGCCGCTGCGCGTGATCACGCCCGGCTGGATGGCGGAATCCTGCATGAAATGGCTGACCGAAGTCACGGTACGGGCCGAAGAGGCGCCCGGTTATTACATGCAACAGGCCTACCGTATGCCGGAGACGTCGATTCAGCCGGGTTCGGGGTTGCCCGGAAGTGTGATGGTGCCGGTCGAGCAGATGCCGGTGAAGTCGCTCATTGCCGCGCCCGGCGAAGGAGATACCCTGAAGACCGGGCCGGTGACCATTCAAGGAGTGGCGTGGGCCGGTGAATCGCCCGTGGCGAAGGTGGAAGTCTCTTGCGATGACGGAACAACCTGGGAATTGGCTCGCCTGCTTGGCGAGGAACAGCCCTATGCCTGGCGGCACTGGCAATATGTCTGGCATGCCAAAAAAGTCGGGCCTGCCGCGATTGTGTGCCGGGCCACGGATGCGGGAGGAGACCAACAGCCGCCAACCAGCCCTTGGAATCCAGGCGGGTTCTTGTGGAGCGGATGGGATCGATTGACCGTGATGGTGGCGGCATGAGCGTGCCGCAGCGGGTGTCCTCCCTTACCCTCGCCACACTGCTGTGCATGACACTGGGCTTGGTCGTCGTCACCGTTGCTCAGGAAGAGGATCGAGCGTCCTTGAGTCCTGCACTGGCTCGCCGGGCTGCGACCTTGATCATGGCTCGGTGCGCGGTCTGCCATACCACCGACCTCATCTCCCAGCAACGGTTGCCGGAAGATCGCTGGACCGCCACAGTCGAGAAGATGGTGCATTGGGGCGCGGACTTGTCGAAGGATGAAGCGGCGTTGGTCCTGCGCTATCTGGTTGCTCGGAACCATCAGGGCGCGGAAGACAATCTGCCGACCATCGAGCAGGAATTGGCGATGAGTCAACCGGCTTCCAATCAGAGCGCGGCTGCCGAGGGTCCGCTGACCGGTCTCCCCGCGAGGGGGGCTGGGTTGTATGCACATAACTGCCAGGCCTGTCATGGAGAAGGCGCGGCGGGCGGCGTCGGGCCGACATTGGCGCGCAATATGATTTTAAAGAATGAGGGCGCGTTTTGGGAAACGGTGCTTCATGGGCGCGGTCCCATGCCGGCCTGGGGCGCGGTGCTGAGTCATCAGGACATCGCGGACATTCATGCCTGGCTCGCCACGCGGTAAGCGGGCCTCACGAGCGGAGTGAACGAAAGGGGGGCCTCATGGGTCGAAGACGGTTGGTGATGGTCGGGTGCGCCTTGGTCATCATGTCGGGATTGATGTCGTTTCCGCGCCTGCTCCTGGGCAGTGACCAGAGCCATGTGAAACAGCTGATCCAGGCCAATTGCGCCGGATGCCATCGATTGGAGGGCAAGCCGGATTCCCGCTTCAACCTGAAAGCGCCCGATTTGATCTGGGCCGGGAGTAAGTATCAACGCAGTTGGTTGCTCCGGTATCTCACAGGAAAAGAAGCGCCGCTCTATCCCAAGGGGTATCGGTGGGACCTGGCTGAAGGGCCGATACGGCATCCGGTGGTGAGCGAAGACGATGCGACGGCAATGGCGGAGTATTTTGCCCAGCACAACAAGGATCCGCGGGTGACCGTTGGAGCGTTTGACCTCTCGAAGGTCAGTAAGTTCGATGCCGCGTTCGGCGGCATGGCCTACAAAGCCCACGCCTGTCTCGGCTGTCACCTGATCGAGGAGAACGGTCAACTCATTGGCGGGCCGCAGAGCGCCTCGCTCGCGGCGGCCGGTCAACGGTACGACAAGGACTGGCTGTTCCGGTTCGGGTTGAATCCGCAGGATTTCACGCCCCACAGCGGGGAGTTCCTGGCCGATGCGACGGAGCCGCAGCTACGGGCAGTCATCGGGTTCCTCATGGGCCAGGGAGTGAAGGACTTTAAGTATTATGAACCCTGGACCGCTCCGGAGTTCGGGACGGCGAGTGTCGACCGCGGCAAAGTGATCTACAAGGAATATTGCTCGCAATGTCACGGCGCCCATGGCAAGGGCGACGGGCCGGCCGCTTCCGGACTCACTCCCAAGCCGGCGATTCATGCCAACATTCCCTTCGACAAGGTGCCGACGGAGTATCTGTACAACGTGATCAATCACGGCGGCGCGGCGATGGGCAAATCGCCGAACATGCCGTATTGGGGCCTGACCATCGGGCAACAGGGTGTCGCGGACGTGATGGCCTACTTGAGAGCCACCTTCAAAGGCGGCGCCGACGTGGCGCCGGCGGCTGGCGGCGGTGACGGCCCCAGCGGCGTGTGTCCGCAGCCGCGAAAAACGGCGAAGGCGCCGTCGGATTTCCTGTCCAAGACCAGTCCGTTGCCGCACTCGGACGCCACGATTCAAGCAGGCAAGACGCTGTTTTTACAGACGGCCCAGCCGCTAGCCTGCGCGATGTGCCATGGCGAGAAGGGCAATGGCCAGGGGTTCATGGGCGCGGCGCTGGTTCCGCCGCCGCGAAATTTCACCTGCGGGTCGATGATGAAGGAGTTGCCCGACGGCCAGTTGTTCTGGATTATCAAGAACGGGTCGCCCGGCACCGGGATGATGTCCTTTGCCGGGTTGCCGGACGAGCAGGTGTGGCAGTTGATTGCATATGTGAGAAGTTTGGCAAAATGAAGTACGCACAGGGCGCAGATGGCCGCCGCGCAGGGCACGGGGAAGTGATCTGCCACGGTTGCTTCACGCTCGGCCATACGCGATCTGCCATCCGCTCTTATCTTCACGGACGAAAGACGCTTCACGAACGACGATTCACGGGGGGATTGACCAATGGCGACGTTTATCATTTCCGGCAGCCGGGGTACGGACGATCCGACGATGGCAACCCTGCCGTTCATGGCGGCCAAGACCGCCAAGGAACAGGGGCATGATGTGGTGCTCTGGTTGTGGAACGAGGCCGTGACGCTGGGGCGCAAGGGCACGGCCGATCATGTGACCGGCGTGAACCTCACGCCGTTGAAAGATCTGGTGGCCGCGGTGCAGGCGGCGCAGATTCCCATCTGGGTGTGCGGGGCCTGCGCGGTTGCTCGGCAGATTGGCGCGGCGGATCTCGCGGCAGGCGCGGTGATCAAGGGCATGCCCGATTACATCAAGGCCGTCGCCGAACGTGATCGGAACGTCACTTTTTGATGCAGATCTGGGGAGGGCATGCGAATGGCAGCAGACGGGCAGTCGAACGGGAAATCAAAGGGCAGGAAAGATCGCGCGGGGGCGGAACCGGTGGAGGCGTTGGCGAACAACGGCCTGCCGGAAGATGAGTTGGAGATTATTCCCACCGCTGTGCCGAGACAAGGAGACGGGTACCACGCTGCCGAACCTTCCAGCGGCGGGGTGGTAGCCGGCTCGATTGGTGAGGCGGGGAGAATGCTCACCGAAGAGGATCTCCGGCGGATCAATACGCCGAGGGGCCTCATCCAACTGATCAAAAGTAAGAATGTCGATCTGGAAGAGGTGCGCAAGACGCTGCTCTATGAGCAGGAGTTGCGGCAGTTGCAGGTGGAACTGGTCCGCCTGCAACGCTGGGTGCAGGCCGATGGTCAGCGGATTGCGATTCTCGTCGAAGGGCGGGATGCGGCCGGGAAGGGCGGTACCATTCGCCGCTTCACCGAACATTTGAATCCGCGGGCCATGCGGGTGGTGGCTTTACCCAAGCCGACGGATGACGAGCGTGGACAGTGGTACTTCCAACGGTATATCCGGCAACTGCCCAACAAGGGTGAAATCGTCTTTTTCGACCGGAGTTGGTACAACCGCGCGGTGGTGGAACCGGTGATGGGATTTTGCAGTAAGAAGGAGCATCAGCGGTTCTTGCAGCAGGTCACGGAGTTCGAACATATGCTGTATGAGGACGGGGTGACCATCATTAAGTTCTGGTTTTCGATTTCCAAAGAGGAGCAAGCGAAACGTTTTGAGGCGCGCCGGCAGAATCCGCTCAAACAATGGAAGTTGAGCCCCGTCGATGAAAAAGCGCAAGAGCTGTGGGATTCCTATACGCGGTTCAAGGAGGAAATGTTCAGCAAGACGCACACAACCTTCAGCCCATGGATCATCGTCAAAGCGAACGATAAACAGGCGGCACGGTTGGAAAGTCTGCGCTATGTCTTGAACCTGCTTCCCTACAAGGGGAAAGATGAGGCGCAAATCCGGCTGACCCCCGATCCCAACGTGATCACCCGCTTCCATCGCAAGATGGCGGAGCTGGACTTTTGACTGTGGCGGGAGGCCAGTCGGGCTGAGGCGCGTTTCGGAGGGCGTGGCCATGGCGGAACAGAGACGAAGCCGGGCGGTGTCAGCGACGCTCCTCGTGGCGTTACTCTGCGGCTCATCCGGTACGTGGGCGGCCGGTCACGATGTGATGCGGCCACGCGTACCGGCGGATCAGATGGCCGAGGCGAGGCAACTGCGAAACCCCCTGCCGGACTCATCCGAGACAATTGAGCGGGGGAAAGCCCTGTATGCCGGCAAGGGTGCCTGCGTCAATTGTCACGGCCCGCTCGGTGACGGGAACGGGCCGGCGGCGGCCCAATTGAACCCTGCTCCCCGGAGCTTCCAGCATCACGGTTTCTGGCGTCATCGCACGGAAGGAGAAATTTTCTGGGTCATCAAGCATGGATCGGCGGGCACCGGCATGATCGGCTTTGCCGGCCAGTTGACGGACGAAGACATATGGGCGCTGGTCCGGTATGAACGGACCTTCGCAAGAGGACATGGTCACGGTCGAGGCATGGGACATCGAAGGATGAGAGGCAGAGAGGGAAGCTGTGAAGGCGAACAGTGCGATCGGTAATGGCGCAGCACCTTGCCGGAAGCAGGTCCTGCGGTGACGGAGACGCTTCACCTAGGGTGCCCGCATTGCCGGAGTGCCAATCGTGTGCCGGCGGCTCGTTTGGCGCAGCAGTGAATCGGCGAGTGCAGCAGAGGTGCTCGTGATTAAGGCGGGCTAAGACGTTCAATTCCAAGGCTCCGGTAGCTGGCGCGTTTTGCGACAGTGTTGGCTCCCGCCCGGTTCTGTAATTCCCCAGATGGAACTCCTGCTCAACTGCTGCATCTTGTTGCGCATGTAAAACCCTTGTCAAAATTGTGACTTCGCTGCGTTCTCGCCGCCGTCTCCTGGCACGTCCTCTGCTTTCTCCCAAGATAGATGTTCTTTGAGGCTGGCCAGGGACCAAAAACTGACGGTCGGGAAGGAGACGGCATCATGGCGGATCACGATCATCATTGTTCGGGACTGGGCGTGTCGATTGCGTTTGTCAGCGGGGCGATGCTCGGGGCGATGGCGGCCATCCTGTATGCGCCCCATTCGGGCGACGAAACTCGTCGAGCGATTAAAGGGTATGCGCAACGGACGGAAGAGGATGTGTTGGAAAAGGCCAAGGAGATCCGCGCGGACCTTTCACGCACGATGGAAGAGGCCAAACGGTACCTGAAAGACACGGAAGCCATGATTGCCGCTGCGCTGGCGGCGGGAAAGGAAGCCTTCAAGAAGGAGAAGGCGGATCGAGCCTAAGATGGTGGCGGTACGATTTCACGGACGCGGCGGCCAAGGCGCAAAAACCGCCAGCCGCATTCTCGGAACCGCGGCTTATGCGAGCGGGTATCTGGCGCAAGACTCCCCGATCTACGGCGCGGAACGAAGAGGGGCGCCGGTTGCCTCGTTCACGCGCTTCAGTCGAGAGCCGATCCGGGAGCGGGGGGCGATTGCGTATCCTGATGTCATTGTGGTGGCCGACGCCTCGTTGCTGGAAGATCCGGCGGCGCATGTGTTGGACGGAATGACCGGGGAGACGGCCCTGTTCGTGAATTCGTCGTTGCGTACGGATGCGTTGCGAGTCCATCTGTCCCTGCCTGAGCAGGTGACGACGCGGGATGTGACGGGGATTGCTCTGCAACAGTTGGGGCAAGGTGAGGCGATCAGTGCGCTGCTCGGCGCTGTCGCGGCGCGGTTGGCGGGGCTGGGGTGGGAGCCTGTTCGGTCGGCGATCAGTCGGGAACTCGATGATCTTGGCGTGGCTGAGCCGGTGATCGAGCGCAATCTGACGGTGGCGCGGCAGTGCTACGACTCGGTTGAGCCGGCCAGGTTGCCCCAGGGCACGGGCCGGGCGGGCCGCGCCGCGTCGTTGCACAGTCCAACCTATGAACCGCCGACGAAAGGCACAGCCAGGATTGGCGCGGCCGGAAACTCCGTGTTGCGTGAAACGGGCGGGTGGCGAACCTTTCGCCCGGTGTTGGTCGCAGACAAGTGCAACGGCTGCTGGTTGTGTTTCGTCTATTGTCCGGACGGAGTGATTGCAATGAACCGGGAGGAGCAGCCGGTCGTAGACTATGCCCATTGCAAAGGATGTCAGATTTGCGTGCGCGAATGTCCGACTCACGCCTTGATCGCGGAGCGGGAGAAGGAAGGCGAGGCGGCATGGACAGCCGAATGATGACCGGGAACCTTGCGGCTGCCTGGGGCGCCCGGTTGGCCGAGGTGGATTATATCCCGGCGTTTCCCATTACTCCGCAGACCGAAATCGTGGACGCTCTGGCCAAGTGGTGCGAAGGCGGGGAGCTGGCCGCGCGATTCGTGAACATGGACTCTGAGCACTCGATGATGACGGCGGCCGGCGCCGCGGAAGTCACCGGCGCGCGAGTCTTTACCGCCACCTCCAGCCAAGGGTTGCTCCATGCATTTGAACTGCTCTATTCCATTTCCGGTTGGCGCGCACCGCTCGTGCTGGTCAATGTCTCACGGGCCTTGGCTGCTCCGATTACGCTGGAGTCGGATCACAATGACGTGTTGGCCGCGCGCGACGCCGGGTTTCTGCAGATTCATGCCGAGACCTGCCAGGAGGTGTTGGATTCAATTCTGATGGCCTACCGGATCGCGGAAGATGAACGCGTGATGTTGCCGGTGATCGTGAATCTGGACGGGTTTACGCTGTCGTTCACCCGTGAGCCGGTCACAGTGCCCGATGTGGAAACGGTCAGACGGTTTCTTCCGCCATTCCGGCCGTCTCATCTCGGGTTCACGGCGTCGTCGCCGCACGCGTTGGGTGTGGCGGTGATCGGCGGAACCCCCTATGCCTATTTCCGGCATCAGGCGCATCTGGCGGCTCAGAATGCGCTCGAAGTACATCGGGAGGCGGCGGAATCGTTTCATGCCTTGTTTGGCCGGCGGTATGACCTGGTCGAGGGGTACCGGTTGGATGATGCGGAAGATGTGCTTGTGATGACCAACGCGGGCGCAAGTGCAGGCAAGGCGGCGGTCGACGCAGCCAGGGCGCAAGGGAAGCGGGTGGGACTGCTTCGGTTGCGAGTGATTCGCCCCTGGCCGGCTGAGGCCATTCGACAGGCCTTGTGCGGGCGACGGGCCGTGGCCGTGCTGGATCAGAACCTGGCTCCGGGGCAGGGCGGGATTCTCTATCAAGAAATCGCCGCCTGTTTGTATCATGAGGCAACGCGGCCTCGCGCTCTCTGTTCTTTCGTCGGCGGATTGGGAGGCCAGCATCTCACCGAAGGCGAATTTCAGGCCGTCTTTGAGCAGACGGCGGAGGCCGGAGTCGCCGGAACGGGTCGCGGGCCGGTGTTGTTGTACAGCGCCGAGGAACATCGGGAGATGACGCGGTTGCACACGCTGGCGGCGGGAACCGTGAACGGTGAAACCGAAAACGTGAAAAGTCAAACGTGACGTGTGAAACGCAAGACGCAAGACGTGAAACGGACAACGTGAACCACGCGAGACGCTTCACGAGAGACAAGAGACGCCATGTGGCAGCGGGAGACGTTCAAGAAGATCAAACAGATTCCACGGGAAGAGCATGTGCTGCCGGGCACGGCCTTGTGCGCCGGGTGCGGGGGCCTCGAAGCCTTGCGGCTCGCGGCGAAGGTGTTGGGTGATCATGTCGTCTATGTGAATGCCGCCGGTTGCTTTACTATGTTGGCGGCCTATCCCTACACCTCATTCAAGGGGTCGTGGTTGTATACGACCATGGGCTCGGCGCCGGCCGGCGCGCAGGGAATTCGCGATGCCTTGGATGTGCTGATTGCCAAGGGGAGACTGCCGAAGAGCGAAGATCTCAAAGTCGTCGTGCTGGGAGGGGATGGCTCCACGTACGATATGGCCTTGTCATCAACCTCCGGGGCCATGAATCGCCGGCTCGACTTTTATTACATCTGTTACGACAACGAAGCCTACGGCAACACCGGCATGCAGTTGTCCCCCGCCACCCCCTACGCCGCGCGAACGGCCACGTCGCCCTGCAGTCTGCAGCATCCCGCCGCAACGACTCAGGAGAAGAAAGACCTCTTCGAGATTTGGCGCGCGCATCGGCCGCCCTACCTCGCGACGGTCTCCCCACGGTATCCGTTGGATTTGGAGGAGAAGTTCGCACGGGCGGCCACGTTCGCCGGCCCGAAAATGTTTCTCGCCCTCTCTGCTTGCCCGACCGGCTGGTTGTACGATCCGGGGGCCACGCCGGAGGTCGCCAGGTTGGCCGTGGAGACCGGCCTCTGGCCGCTGAAGGAGGCCGTCAACGGGGTGGTCACCCACACGTATATTCCAAAGCGCAAACCAGTGGAGGCCTATCTGCAACTGCAGGGACGTTTTCGACATCTATTCGAGCCGATGCCGCAAACGAACGCCATTCGTCACATCCAAGAACGGGTGGATGCCTATTGGCGCCAGGCGGCACAGGAGCAGATATGAATTGCGAGCGAATGAGGTTGCGGGCGGGGCTGTCCTGCCTGTTCGTGACGCTGTGTTTCGTGACCGGGTGCGTGGAGCAGAAGCCCGTATCTGCGACGGGAGTGACGCCCGTGCACCTGCCGGACGTGCGAACGCCGATTCCGCTGGGGGACGCCGCGCGGCTGGAGCATCGCGCCGTCATGCACCAGCATTTGGAAACGGTTCAGGCGATTGTCGCGGCGCTGGCCGAGGAAGACTATCGATTGGCGCAGGGCCTGACGGAATCGCATCTGGGGTTCTTTATGCACCGGTACGCCATGGCGCGGCAGGAACCGGCTGATGTTCCGCCGGCCTATCACGATCTCGCGATGGCGCACCATGCGGCTGCCGAGAAGTTGGCCGATGTGATGCCGACGAAAGATCTGAAGCAGATCCTGCCCGAGTTCAACAATGTGCTCAAAGCCTGTGTCGCCTGTCACTTGGAATATAAACTCCGTCATTCATAACGAAGGAGCACGGCATGTCGGATGCAAAAATCAGTGTCACGTTTGAGCAGGATCATGACCGGTTGGATGCGCTCTTCAGCGCGTTCCAGCAATTGAAGCGCACAAACTTTGCCAAGGCCAAGGAAGCCTTTGTCGAGTTCAAGTTCGGCCTGCAGCGGCATATTGTCTGGGAGGAAGATGTGTTGTTTCCCAAGTGGGAGGAGAACTCCGGCATGGCGGAAGGCGGTCCGACGCAGGTCATGCGCACTGAGCATCAGATGATCGGCCAATGTTTGGAGGCCATTCATGACAAGGTGCAGGCACAGAATCCCGACAGCGACCGGGAAGAGCAGCGGTTGCTGGAGATCCTGAAATCGCACAACATGAAGGAGGAGCGGATTCTCTATCCCTCGATCGATCAGGTGATCAGCGAGGCGGAGCGGGCGGAGTTATACCAGGCCATGAAGGAAATTCCGGAAGAGCGGTACCGAACCTGTTGCGGAAGCGGGCGGTCATGACTGGTCATGGCCTCCTCGCGCTGGGTGGTCTGCTGGGGCTGCTCTGCGTGGCCGCTACGCCGGGAGGAACCTCATCGTCTGAGGGAGCGCCATCAGTTTTGACAGTCGCCGATTCCGGGGGGATGGCCGCGAATCCACACAGCGATTTGATTTTTCGCGCGACCGGCGCCACGAAGTGCCTGGATTGTCATCGTGCCGGAAAAGACGGCCTGATGGTCACGCAGGTGCAGGACAACCAGATTGTGCAAGAGCTCAAGGCCAAGGCGAAGGGCGTTCACGGGCCCGGCCGGTTCGCGGACTGTTTGCGCTGTCACGCCGGCGGCCACAAGGGGGTTGAAAAGTACCGGAAGTAACCACTGGCCGATGAAGAACGGAAGGCGGATATGACGGGCGTGCGGTCGCGCCTCATCGCGGTCGTTGTGGCGACGGTTGGTGCGGTGGTGATGGCGCTGGCCGTTGAGGCGTTGCTCAGCCTCGACAAGGTGACGCCTTTCGGCCATACGGAGTACGGCCATGTCGTCGGCTGGGCCGGGCTGGCTTTCACTCTGCTGGTCTTTGTCTATCCGTTTCGAAAACGCGTCGGCCCCTCGCGTCGATGGCCGCGCGGGTGGTTTCGAGTGCACATGGTGGCGGGCGTCCTCGGCCCCCTGCTGATTTTTCTTCACTCCGGCGCGCACTACCATGCGGTCGTGCCGATCCTGGCCATGGGTTCCATGGTGATCGTGGTCGTCAGTGGGATCGTGGGACAGTTGGTGCATGCCGCGAGTCTGAGGGCGCTCAACGAGCACCGTCACCAGCTTCAGCACCAAGGACTATCCGAGCGTGAGGTCGAGACGAGGTTGCACGGCATGGCCTCCCAGGAAGAGGCGTTTCGTCTCTGGCAAGCGATCCATGCGCCGATGACACTGATGTTCCTGGCCTTCACCGTCCTGCATGTGGCGGGAGCGTTGTTCTTTGCAGGAATCTCGTAAGTCATGCGGTACCTTCCCCTTCCGCGAACGGCGATCCCCGCGGTGGTATTGGCAACCCTGCTGTTGATGATGTGGGTGGGATGGGGAACGGTGCGGAGTCCCGCCGCCTTCTGGGCTCCGGGCGACCTCAGCCGGTACCACGTGTATCAAGGCGGGTGCACGCAATGCCATGAGCCGTTTCAAGGGCCCAGTCCCGCACGCTGCGTAGCCTGCCATTCCGAACGGTATGTTGAGGCCCGGTCTACGCCTGCCGTCATGACCTGGCATCGCGAACTGGTGGTGCAACGAACGACCTGCACCGGATGCCATACGGAACACCGCGGGGCCTTGGCTCACATTACTGAACCGACAAGGATGAATCCCCACGGCGAACTGGTGTTTCGCGCGACGGGGGCCAGCTCTTGCACCGCCTGCCATGAGTTCGGCACGAGGGTGGCGACCAGGCCGACGCTGAGAGATGAGCCGATTGTGCGGCTCTTGTATGAGAAGGGGCGAGGCGCGCATCGCCCGGGCCATATGCGAGAATGTCTCGCTTGTCATGGAGGGGAAGGGCAATGAGCGGAGGGACACTCTGAGGTCAGAGGATCGTTTCTATTGCTTCGGGGAAGTCCAGGGTGGCATTTTGACCGTCCGGTTTACCTATCGGCGTTCGGCTATTCGAATCATCGGCGCCGGCTATGGGCGAAAGGGAAAAGCCGTCTATGAGCGCGAAAATAAAATATCGGGATGAACCCCTGGGTACGATTCGTGTCATTCCAGATTTTCTGCCCTCTCCCGCCGAATTGGCATTTCGCGATGAAGGAGTCAAGGTGACGTTGGCTTTGAGCAAGAAAAGCGCGGAGTTGTTCAAGGCCGAGGCATCCCGGCACCACACACAATACCAGCGCATGATTCGCCGCTTGCTCGATGCCGGTGTCGAAAGGCAGCCTCAGGCTCTTCCTTCGCGTTCATCACGGGCCGCTCGCCCGCGTGCAGTTCGTAAGCGCAGCGCTGCGTGAGTCACGAATCACGTGCCCGCTAGCCTGATCCTCGCATCGACGATGCTGCAGCCCTCCCCCGGAGCAAGGGCGAAAATCGGGTTCAAATCGAGCTCCACGATTTCGGGCACCTCTTCGACCAGCCGCGAGAGCCGGAGTAGCAAGTCTTGAATCGCATCCACGTCGCCCGGCGGATGGCCGCGATACCCCTGCAGCAGGCGATACCCCTTAATACTGCGAATCAAGTCGGCCGCGTCCAGCTCCGTCAAAGGTGTGATGCGGAAGCGCACGTCCCCGAGAATTTCGACATGGATCCCGCCGAGACCGAATCCGATCAAGGGGCCGAAGGAGGGATCCTGCACCATTCCGGCCATGACCTCGACCCCGCTCGTGACCATCGACTGAACCAGCACCCCTTCCATGGCCGCCAAGGTATGATCCTGCGCGAGCCGCGCGGCGATCTCGTCATACGCGCGACGCACCTCCGTCTTACTGGACAGGTTGAGATGCACGCCGCCGATTTCGCTCTTATGGACCAGCGTATGCGAGGCCAGTTTGACGGCGACCGGAAATCCTATTTGCGCGGCGAGGGTGGCCGCTTCCTCGGCGGAGGTTGCCAGGCCGCCGGGCGGCAAAGGGATCGCCATGCCCGTCAGGACTCGGCGGGTTTCGGTGACCGTTAACCAGCCGCTGCCCCGTGCGGCGAGGGCCTCACGACAGACGGTTCTGACCGCCGATAGATCCAGATCGTCAAAGTCCGGCACCATGCCGATCGGGCGATCGCGCCACTGTACGTAGCCGGCGATTTTGCCTAGGACGCGCGCGGGAAGTTCGGGCAGGCCATAGGTGGGAATGGTTTCCTGCGGAAGCGAAAATCTGCGGTCTCGATCCGTTTCCACCATCCATCCGATAGCGACCGGTTTGCTGATCAGCTGCCTCGCCCGCGCCGCCGCGATCCCTCGCGCAATGCCGTCGGCGATAGGGTCGACGTCAGTGGCCGTCACCGCGATATATAAAATGATGAGAGCATCGATATCGTCGGAGCCCAGCAGTGTGACGATCGCTTGCTCGTATTGCTCCGGACTGGCTGAGGCGATCAAGTCGACCGGGTTGCGCAAGGATGCTGAGGCAGGCAAGAAGGGCGAGAGCTGCGTGATCGTCGCCTGAGACAACTCGGGCACCTCCAGGCCGGCCGCTTCACAGGCATCCGCGCAGAGAATGGCGGGCCCGCCGGCGTTGGTCAGGATGCCGACGCGGTTGCCTTTCGGCAATGGTTGATCAGATAGGCCTGCCGCCAGAGCAAACATTTCTTCCAACGTGTCGGCGCGTAGGATGCCGGTTTGTTGAAAGAGGGCGTCCACCGCTACATCATTGGCGGCCAGCGCGGCGGTGTGGGACCCGGCGGCTCGTTTGCCCGATGAGGTCCGCCCCGCTTTGAGTACGACGATCGGCTTGTTGCGGCCGACCCGCCTGGCGATCTGCGCAAATCGCCTGGGGTTGCCGAACGATTCGACGTACAGCAGGATCACGTTCGTGGCGGAGTCGCTTTCCCAGTACTGCAGGAGATCGTTGACGGAGACATCGGCTTTGTTGCCGACGCTGACGAAGGTGGACAGCCCCAGGTGTAATCGGTTGGAGGCGGCGACTAGGGCGAGTCCCAAGGCGCCGCTTTGCGAGGACATGGCGATCGATCCGGCGCGAGGAAACGTCGGCGTGAACGTGGCGTTCAACCGCACCGCGGGGTCGGTGTTCAGGATGCCGAAGCAATTGGGCCCCACCATACGCATCCCATGCTGCCGAACCTTCTCCAGTAACTGGTCCTGCAACCGCCGGCCCTCCTCTCCCACCTCCGCAAAGCCGGCGGTGATGACCACCAGCGCGCGGACTCCGATGGCGGCGCACTCGTCCACCACGGGCAACACGGCTTCTTTGGGAACGGCGATGACGGCGAGATCCACCGGTTCGGGCAGGTGGCGCAAGGACGGATACGCGTCGACTCCGGCGATGGCGGAGGCATGCGGGTTGACGGCATAACAGCGGCCCTCAAACCGGTTGTCGTGGAGGGCCTCGAGTAACCGGTAGCCGATACTTCTGGGCGCGCGCGAGGCGCCGATCACAGCGACGGCGCGTGGATGAAACAGCGGATGAAGCGAGGCGATGGTGGCGACTCGCTCACGCCATTCGGATTGCCGTACGCTGCGGTCGGTCGGTATCAGCGACAGCTCGACCTCCATGTCGCCGCCTTCGACATGCTCTTCCGTAGTGAAGCCAGAGGTGGCAAACACTTCGCGCATCGCCAGGTTGTCGGCATGGGTGATGGCCCAGAGTTTTGTGAAGCCCTGCCGGATGGCCAGCAGGGCCAGTCGTTCGAGGAGAATGGTGCCGAGGCCGTGTCCATGGAGTTGATCGTCCACGGCCATCGCTACCTCTGCCTCGTGCGGGGCCCGCGCATGATAGGAGCCCGAAGCGATGATACGCAGCGTATCGTCATGCCGACGGAGGACGATCACGGTCAGGCTGCGTTCAGGATGCGACGCGTCACACAGCGAGCGAATGACCTCGCCGGGCGGGGCCGATTCCGAAAAAAACCGATGCCGCGTCGCGGCCGGCGCCAGGCGTGTGAAGAAGCGCTGCAGTTCATCGGCATCGACCGGTTGGGCAATGCGTAGGAGGGCGGTTGTTCCATCGCGTAGGATGGTGTGGGCCGAATCGGGCCCTTCCTCTCGCAGGGGCGGCATGTGGCGGGGACGAATACGTTGCATGGGCTATCAGAGCGCAAACGCACAGTCGCGATCAGTAGTACGCCGACGCTGATCATGACTGCGCACAGTCACTGGTGCAAGCCGCTGATGCTGAATTCCGCTCCCGCGGCCCACGCGGAATGTCTCCGCGCATTGTCCATCGATGATGCGGGCCGGTTAGCTCACGAAGTCAGGCGCGGCGACCGATCGGATATAGGACAAGACATCCAGCATCTGCTGGTCCGTCAGTTTCCCACGATAGCCGTGCATGGGGCTGAACAGCGCGCCGTTTGCAATGGTGATCAACAATTCCCAGTCGGTCTTGGCGCGCGAGTTCACAGATTGAAAATTCGCCGGGCGTACAATGAGATACTGGCCGTCCGGCCCGTTGCCATCCAATCTGTCACCATGGCACCGCAGGCAGTATTTTTCGTAGATGGCCTGGCCCTCGCGCGGATTGCCGCGGTTGATTTGGCCGGCGGCCCATGAACTGCCGAGCATCACAAGGCTGAGGGCACAGAGAATGCTGAAGGTTTTCATGCGCTGGCTCCTTTATGGTTTAACGTCTCGCCGCCGGACGACCGGGAGGTTATCGCACCAACAACACTGGACAAGGGACCCGGTGCAAGAGCGCATGGGAAATGCTGCCCAGCAGGAACCGCTCAAGTCCCTTCCGTCCGTGAGACCCGATGATCAACAGGTCCGCCGAACGGGCACGCTCCGTCAGGATATCAGTCGGGTCGCCCACCGCGACCTGTGTGCCGACCGAATACCGATGATTCATGACCGACGCCGCCAGATTTTTGACGAGATCCTCCGCCGATCGCACGGCGATGCCGGTCCAATCCTGGAGGGGGAACAGGCTGAAGGGGTCGGTGGCCGGGATCGGTCGCACGACGCTCGCGATCGTCAAATCGACAGGATTCTTGAAGGGATGAGCGAGCAACCAGGATTTGATGCGCGCGGCATCCTCGTGTCCTTCAATGGCAACGGTGACGCGTTTCACCGGTCCCTCCCGTTCCTTCACGATCAGGGTCGTGCACTCCGCGTGCAGCGCGACACGATGCGACACGCTGCCCAGGACGAATTCGCCGACGCGGCCTCTTCCGCGCGCCCCGATCACGATTAACTCCGGCCGCATGTCTCGCGCCTTGTCCAAAATCAGCGATGCCGGTTTGCCGAATTCACAGACTCGCGTGACCGACAGGCCCTGGGGCGGCAGGAGCGTGGCGGTATGATCCAACAGTTGTTGGCCGGCCCGTTCCATGGCCTGGCGGAATTCGTCGTAGCCTTGCATGTTGCTGACTTCCGCGACGATCGGATATTGAAACATGCCCAGATCGATCCCATGTACCAGAACGACCTCCTGCAGGTCATACAGATACGAGACTTCTCGAACGGCTGCGAACGCCTGTTCCGACCAATCGAGTGCGATCAGGACGCGCATAGGACTCCTTTCACTAGCCCGCATGGTTCATGAGCACTTCTGCCGCAATCGCCGACTCACCGCTGCGTCGGGCCTTCGGCCGGCGGGCTCGCCCCTCGGGTCCTCAACGTACTACAAGCGTACGCCTCGGCCCCTCCCGTCTCCTCGCGCCGGTGCCCCAACGTGACTCGGCGATTTCGCGACGAATCGTCATGACCATGGGGGCTAAAACAACGGATGCGGTGACGTGCCGAAGGGCATGAGCCGAGGTGAATCGCCGACATTGCCTCGGATTCGCCACTGTCCGTCCTCCCACGTCATATAGTGGATTTCCTCATACCAACTGTCGATCGGCACGCGTAAGCCGCCGGTTTTCGACAGGCCTGTCAGGCTGCCCGTGCAGGTTACCTCAATAATGGTGTTGGAGCCTGAGCCGATTTTGCTCATGCGGGAGAAGTGATGAACGTCGGCGAGATCCTGGAATTCATCCAACAGATTCACCCAGACTTTGTGCATGTCGTGTTTCTTCAGTCCGTGATAGTTGTACTGATCGGAATATATCGCCATCACGCCATCCACATGACGCGCCCGAAGCGCGTCATCCGCTTGCTGAAAGGTCTTCATCACTCCGTTCATCGTCGCCTGATCGAGATCGGCCGCCGCGCCTGGCAGGAGTTGCACCTCGGCCGTTGCTGCCGGCAACATGGCTGCCATGACCAGGATTCCACCGATCAGAAGCCCGCTTCCTTGAGTCCATCTCCGACGCCGCGCACCCATGACCACCTCGTTTCAATCGGGTCCGATCGTGAAGGTCTCCCTGCGCACGCTGTCCGGCCCTGATGCCTAGCCGGTCCATGTGATTCGGATGAAATCCTCGTCCCGGTCGTACTGAATGTCCAACTCGCCATGGTGCGAATGTTTCAATGCTTCGCCGATACGCCGGGGCAAGTGGGCATCGGTAGTGAGGACGACCAGACCCTCATCCCGGTCTTCGATCGTCATAATACGAGCCAGGGGATAGGTTTTCTTTTCCTGCGCCTCGGTATTATGGATGAGCCCCATCACCTGATCGCGATGCTGCGCCTTGTACGGTCCTTTCAGGGTCACGAATCCTTTGGGATTTTTGTCCTGGATGCGGAGGCACGCCGGACAGATGATCTGCTCGGCGGCCGCCGGCCTGGTGTCCCAGGTCCAGCGACCTTTATGGTAGAGGGCGCCGCATGTCTTGCAGACGGTCGGTTCCTTCAACTTGCCCGGCATCTTGTACGAATCGTGTTTATATTCCTCAACGAATCGATCGCGGCGCGCGCTGTGGCCGCCTTCGGGGTGGTTGTTCATCGCGTACAGTTCCTTTCTTCGCCGGTGTGGCGGTCGTCGGAAACCATTCCTGAGTTACGATTTGGAGATGAACGCTTCTTCAGCCAGGTTGAGATACTGCAACACGTCCCGGTCTTCGACCTGCTCGAAGTCCCGGTAAAAATTCCCGACGGCATAAAAGGGTTCCGGAACCCGCAGCACCACTAGTTGATCGACCAGGCTGCGGGCTTCCTGCACGGTGCTGCGAGGGCCGACCGGGATCGCACCGATGATGCGGCGCGGATGGGCCTGCCGCGCGGTCTCGACCGAGGCAAAGAAAGTGGCGCCGGTTGCCAAACCGTCGTCCACAATAATGACGGTCCGGTCTTTCAGGTTCGGGAAGGGCCGTCCCTGCCGGTACAACGCCACCCGCCGGGAGACTTCCTTTTGTTGCGCCTGTACGGCGGCAGCGCGTTCACGTTCCGAAAGCGCAAGGTCGGATAGAGCGTCCTGATTCCAGTAGACCGCTCCTGTTTCACTGACAGCGCCCAGCGCATATTCCGGATTTCCCGGCGCGCCGATTTTGCGGGTGATGAGCACGTCGAGCGGAAGGTGCAGAGCCAGGCTCACTTGATAGGCCACCGTCACCCCTCCGCGCGGAAGCGCGAGCAGGATGGCATCAGGGTCGTTGCGAAAGGCGACCAGTTCCTGCGCCAGGAGTTCGCCGGCTTCTTCACGGTTTTTGAACATGCCCTTCCGCTCCTCTACGCGCTTCCCGGTTTGCAGCGATGCCGTGAGTCGAATTACCACAATCCGCTCGTCACCCCTACACCGATGAGGAACAGCGCCGCGACGATCATGAGCAGTATCAGCCGCCAGTGGTGACCGGGCGCATTGTCCGGGTGCCAATGCATTTCCCAGGGAATATCCAGATAGCGAGGATGTTTGAACACGGGCGCTCCTTTCGGTTAGGAGACCTTCACCTCGATCGATTTCGCTTTGACCTGTTCCGATTTCGGCAGATGCACTTTGAGGATGCCTTCTTTGTATTCCGCGGCGACCTTGCTGCCGTCGGCATCTTCCGGGAGCGTGAAGCTCCGCAGGAAACTCCCGTACGCGCGCTCGACGCGATGATACTTCTTGCCCTTCTCTTCCTTCTCGTATTTGCGCTCGCCGGAGATGGCTAGCACATTGTCCTGCACCGTCAGTTTCACGTCTTCTTTTTTGATCTCCGGCAACTCCGCCTTAATCAGGTATTCCTTCTCGTCTTCGGTGATGTCGACCAGGGGAGACCATTCCGCGACTGCAATGGCTTCCTGCTGGCCGTCTGCCTTCGCCGGCGTCCGGCCCCACATGGCGGAGAGGCGTTTCTCGACATCTTCCAACTCTCTCCAGGGATTGAACTGTGTGCGAAATGGTTCCCAGCGGGTGAGTCCACTCATGGTCGTCTCTCCTTTCTCTGTTCTGCAGGTGTCCTCTCAGGGTTCAGCCGGCTGCGTGCCTGTTTCGAAGTATTGCAGGCTCGATGCCAGGAAACATCGTGGAACGTCTTGTCCTCTGGAGCCGCGAAGTTCATTCGCCTGGCGGAGAGGCGTGTCGGATCGTCATCTCAGTGGGGCGATACGGGGCAGCGTGGTGGTGCGGCATTGGTGCCAATTACCTCATTGATTTCAAGCCGGCCGTGCTTACTCGATACATGAAGGGAGGTGGAGCCGGGATAAGGTCGACATCCCCGCTTCCGTGCAGCGAAGAGTTGGTTCGGGGGTTGCGCCTGTGGCGGTTTCGGGATCAGTTCTGAAGGGACGCGCTTCCATCTCGGTGCCAGTATGAGGCACGGCTCTAAGGGAGCCCGATGAACGGGAGGCGCGGGACATCCGGTGTGAGCGTTGTGCCGGGGTGTCCGGATGGATCTCGCTCGGTCGGCAGGTCTGATCTCCACACGGAAGCGGGTTTTTTCTTGTCGTGTCGCCGGCTAGAAAAGAAAAGCCTTCCGCAGTTTAAGCAGAAAGGCATCGGCGAGATCCGGGCGCGCCTGTTGTGTACAGGTGCGAAGGCGGCGTGCGGCTTCCTCGCTCCAATATTCTCCGAGATCGATGACCTCGCCGGGGCGGTACTGTCCGGCTTTGATCCGACGGACTGCTTCACCCACGGGGGTTTCCGAGATCCTGATGCTGAAGCTGCCCCGTTCCAGTAATTCACAGAGGTTAAACAGTACCCGCACGTAGGCGGCGGCGTATTTCGCCGGCCGGCCATCTTTTTTCTCCAGCATCTTCTTGCGCTGGTTCTCGCAGTAGTTGAGAAACGACTCATAGGCGGTGTCTGCGGACCAGAGACGGGGGAAGAGCCCCCGCAGCTCTGTGCCCCAATCATCCATTGTCACCACCGGCGCGACCAGCGTCTCCAGCACCAACGGGTGGCCCTGTAACGCGAGTTGGAGAAAGTGCCCGATTTCCCAGGCGGTCTCGTCGTCTTCCTCCTTCATCATCCTCGTGCCTTGGTATTTGAAACCGACTCGGAATAATTCGGCGGTAGGCAGCACGAAGACGCTGCGAAAATCCTTGTCGCTGTCCGGTCCGGCCAGGCCGTGCGCGTGCGAGCCGACGACGACTTTCAAAATGCAGGAATCGGCTGGCGACGGTCGTGCGTCTGTCATGATCGGGCGGCTGAGAGTTGAGCGAGACAGCCGTTCAAGGTCATGTATTTGGGATAATCGGTTTCAGGGATCTCAAGGTGGAATGCCTTGTGGATGGCCACCACGAAGTTGAGGAAGTCCATCGAGTCGAGGTCGAGCTGGTCTCGAAAACTGACCTCGGGGTTGATCGAGGCCAGATCGGCTTCGGGGGCAATCTCGCCCAGGAGGCGTAGGATCTGTTCTCGATTGTCAGCGTCCGATGGGGTGGTCGTCATAGCGATTGGGGCTCCTGTAATAGGCGATCGATTTCCGCCAGAAACAATCCTCCGCGATGGCCGTCGCTGACACGATGGTCGGCGGACAAGGAGGCGGTCACGACCGGCCGCGGGACGATCCGCCCGTCGGCCACCCACGGCCGTTCAACCACCTTGCCGAATCCCACCAAGGCCACCTGCGGAGGATAAATGACTCCGAACACGGTTTCCACTCCTTGTTCGCCCAGGCTGGTGACGGTGATGGTCGGGTCCGACAGTTCTGAACTCCGTAACGAACCGGCGCGGGCCCGTTTCACGAGGTCCTGGAACCGTTGCATCAAGTCGCCGAGACTCGCGCGGTCGGCGTCGTGCAAGGCCGGCGCAACGAGGCCACCCTGGCGCAGGGAAATGGCCGTGCCGATATGAATCCGGTTAGTCCTGCCTGCGTCGCCGTCCTTCCACAGCGCATTTAACTCGGGAACCTGACGCAGCGCGAGGGCCACCGCTTTGATCAACAGGACGCCATAGAGGAGACGTTCCGTCACTGGACGTTGTTCATTTGCCTGCTTCAGCCACGCGAGCGCGCGGCCCATGTCGATCGTTGTGCTCAGATAATAATGGGGAATCTCGCGTTTGGAGCGAGCCATGGCTGCCGCGATGGTCTGCCGCATACGCGCCTGGCGATCGGCGGGACTGACTGGTTTTACGATGTCCGATGTGACGGCGGTGGCTCGTTCGATATCCTCCAGCGTAACGGCCCTCTCCGGACCGGTTCCCTGCAGGCCTGTCGGATCAAACCCTCGCTCGGTGGCCAGCTTTCGGGCTGCGGGAGAGATGCGCAGGCGGCTGCCAGGAGACGGTGAGGGCGCGGCCTTGGCGCCGGGCGGGAGAACTGGCTGAGGGGCCGCCGGCTGCGGCGCGATCTGTTGTGGTTGTGATACTGCGGCCGCAGCCTGCCCTTCTTCACGAATCACCGCCATGACCGTGCCGACTGGTACTTGGTCTCCGGGCTTGGTCAGCAACTGTTCGATGATCCCGTTGGCATGGCATTCGACCTCGATAGCGGCCTTTTCCGTATCGACCTCCGCGATGATGTCTCCCTTCGTGATCCGGTCTCCGATCTGTTTTTTCCACTGCACCAAGGTCCCCTCGGTCATGTCCGCGCCAAGGGTGGGCATGACGAATTCAGCCATGAGCAAGCCTCCGTGAAACGTGAAGCGCGAAGGGTGAAATGTGAAAGGGAACAGGCGGTGAGTGATGAAGAAACAGCCAAGCCATCGATTATCCCAGCAGCCTGCGAACCGCCTGCACGATTTTCTCCACCGTCGGCAGCGCCGCCTCCTCCAGATGTTTCGGATAGGGAATCGGAACCTCCTCGCTGCACACCCGCGCGACCGGCGCGTCCAAGTCGTAAAAGGCTTGTTCCATGATCACGGCGGAGACTTCCGCGGCGAAACTTCCGGTGCGCCAGGCTTCGTCGATCACGACGGCCCGGTGCGTTTTGCGGACCGATGTCAGAAGGCCGTTACGATCGAGCGGGCGCAAGACCCGTAGATCTACCACCTCGGCGTCGATGCCATCCTGCGCCAGTTGTGTTGCGGCTGCCAACGCCTTCCAGAGGCTGCCGCCGAAGGTGAGCAGACTGACATCTTTGCCGACTCGACGGATTGCCGCATGCGAGATCTCCACCGCAAGCGGTCCCTCTTCCACAGGCCCTTCCATGGGATACAGATAGGCGTGTTCGAAGATGAAGACCGGATCCGGTTGTTCGAGAGCGGTGAGCAGCATTCCGCGCGCATCGGTGACGGTTGCGGGTGTCAGGACAGTAATGCCGGGAATATGCGCGTACCAACCTTCCAGGCTATGCGAATGTTGCGCGGCCACTTGGCGGCCGGCGCCGGTGGCCATGCGGACGACGAGCGGCACGCTGAATTGTCCGCCCGACATATGCCGGAGCGTGGCGGCATTGTTCATGATTTGATCCAGCGCCAGCAGGCTGAAGTTGACGGTCATGACCTCCACGATCGGGCGCATGCCGCCGAGCGCCGCGCCGATGCCCGCGCCGACGAAGGTGCTCTCTGACAGCGGCGTGTCTCGAATCCGTTCAGGGCCGAACTCATCGAGAAACCCTTTGCTGCAGGCATAGGTGCCGCCGTACTTGCCGACGTCTTCCCCCATGAGGAATACGCGAGGATCGCGCTGCAAGGCCTCCCGCATGCCGCTCCGTACCGCTTCCCTGTAGGTGATAGTCATGACATCCAACGATAGACGCACAGTATTCAGCGATCAGCAGTTAGCCATCAGCCAGAAGGTGAACGCTGATCGTCGAGCATAGGGCTGTACACATCCTTGGTGAGATCTTCGAGCGGCTCCCATGGTCCGGCCTCCGCGAAGGCCACGGCGTCGGCGACCTCGGCGGCAATCGACGCGTCCAGGTTGTCCCAATCCTCATCGTGCAAAAGCTTGGCGGCGCGTAGTGATTGTTGGAATGTGACAATCGGGTCGCGCTGTTTCCATTCGCTCACTTCGTCCTTGGTGCGATAGAGTTCGGCGTCATACATGGAATGGGCGCGGAAGCGGTAGGTGCGGCACTCCAGAAAGTAGGGGCCATGGCCTTGTCGCACGAACTCGACCGCGAGGCGTGTGGCCACGTCGACGGCCAGGACATCCATGCCGTCGACGGTGTGAGCCGTCAGCGCATAAGCTCTCGCTTTTTCCGCGATGTCCGGTTGCGATTGGTGGCGGGCCAGCGCGGTGCCCATGGCGTACAGATTATTCTCGCAAACGAACAGCACCGGCAGGTTCCATAGGGCGGCGAGGTTCAAGGATTCGTGAAATTCGCCTTCGGCCACGGCGCCGTCGCCGAAATAGCAGGCGGTGACGCGTGCGCGGCCTTGCAGCTTGTCGGCGAGCGCCAACCCCACCGCCACCGGCAACCCGCCGCCGACGATCGCGAGCCCGCCGTAGAAGCGGCGTGAGGCGTCGAAGAAGTGCATGGAACCTCCGCGCCCGCGCGCGCAGCCTGTCGTCTTGCCGAACAACTCGGCCATCAACGATCTCATCGAGGCGCCGCGGACGAGCGCGTGGCCATGTTCACGATAGGTGGCGACGATGGCATCTTCGCTCGCCAGGGCGGGAATGGAGCCGGCGGCCACAGCTTCTTCCCCGATGTACAGGTGAAGAAACCCGTGGATCTTTCCGAGTTGGTAGAGTTCCGCCGCCCGCTCTTCGAACCGGCGGATTCGCACCATCTGCCGGAGCAACTCCAAACCCTGTTCGCGAGTCATCGACACCGTCATGAGCCGCTCTCCAGCGTCGAGGTGTCTCCTTCCGGCAAGCCGAGTTCGCGCGCCTTCAAGAGCCGCCGCATAATCTTGCCGCTTCGCGTTTTCGGCAGGGTCGGCAGAAACGCGATCTCTTTCGGGGCTACCACCGCGCCGAGGCGGGCTCGCGCAAAGCCGAGCAATTCGCGTCTGAGCGCCTCGTCCGGCTCGTAGCCGTCTTTCAGCGAGACAAAGGCTTTCACGAGTTCCATGGCGACGGGGTCCGGTTTGCCGATCACCGCGGCTTCCGCCACGGCCTTGTGCTCGATGAGCACACTTTCCACTTCAAAGGGACCGATGAGATGCCCCGAGGTCTTGATCACGTCATCCGCGCGGCCCACGAACCAGAAATAGCCGTCCTTATCCTGCCTGGCGACGTCGCCGGTCAAATACCAGCCGCCAGTAAAACATTTGCGGTACCGTTCCGGTTCATTCCAATAGCCGCGGAACATCGAAGGCCAACCGGGCCGCAGCGCCAGTTCCCCCTGTTGGCCAGGCTCAGTGATCGGCTCCACCTCTCCCGAATCGGTTGTTCTCACGATGCCGGCTTCGATGCCTGGCAAGGGACGACCCATGGAACCGGGGCGAACATCCATGGCCGCATAGTTGGCGATCATGATGCCGCCGGTTTCGGTCTGCCACCAGTTGTCGTGAAACGGGCGGCCGAACGCCTGTTCTCCCCACACGACCGCTTCGGGGTTCAGGGGTTCTCCCACGCTGGCGAGAAAGCGCAGTGTTCCCACGTGATACTGTCTGGCGAGGGACAAGCCGGTTTTCATCATCATGCGAATGGCGGTCGGCGCCGTATACCAGACCGTGACAGCCTGGTCTTGCACAATTCCGTACCACCGTTCGGCGTCGAACTCGGCTTCGTCTACGATGCTGGTCAAGCCGTTGGTGAGGGGCGCGATGATGCCGTAGGAGGTGCCGGTAACCCAGCCGGGGTCCGCCGTGCACCAGAAGATGTCGCCGGGATGAAAGTCGAGGGCTAGCTTCCCTGTGATGTGGTGAGCCACCACCGCTCCATGCACGTGAATTGCGCCTTTGGGTGTTCCAGTTGTCCCGCTGGTGAAATGCAGGAGCGCCGGATCTTCGGGATCGGTCGTTCCGATCCGATAGTTGCCCGAGGCCTGCTGAATAAGCTGATGGAAGTTGTGCGTGCCTGCCCGCGGCATCGCCGGCTGCTCGTCGCCGATCAGCAATACATGTTCAAGGTTGGGCAGGGCCTCTCGAATGGCAGCCACTTTTCGTTGATAGAGCGATGCCGTGGTCACGAGCACCTTGGCCTGTCCGATGGTCAGCCTCGCGCGAATCGGTTCCGGCCCGAAGGCGGAGAAGAGCGGGCAGAAGATCGCACGGTGTTTCAGGGCGCCCAGTGCGGTGATGTACAGCTCAGGGATGCGTCCGGCGAGCGCAAAGACCCGGTCGCCTTTGACGATGCCGATCGCCTGGAGCACGTTGGCGAAGCGGTTCGTCAGATCCTCTAGTCGCCGGTAAGAATAGTCGTCGACCGTTCCGTCTTTTCCCAACCACCGGATGGCCGTCCGTTGCGCCAGTGGTCCGGCCGCATGACGGGTGACGGCTTCATGGGCGATGTTCAGGCCCTGTTCCGCCGGAAGCCCATCCAGCTCGGCCCGTGCCTGGTCCCATGAAAAGGTTCTGCGCACAGCCTCATAATCGTGGAGATTGGGGATGACGTCCCAATCTCGTCTCGACTTGATAATCGGGTTCCAGGGCATTGGACGGCTCACATTCGAGCAGATGTTCTGCAAGGCATAGACCACTATGAAAGCGAAGGGAAAGAAGAATGCGCGGCTGGATGGGATGGTCTCCCTGCCGTCGATGACGAATGGACGAGCCGGTAGCTGTAGCATTTGTCGTCAGTGACAGGAGGAGAGCCGTGGACAATCGCGCCAAGCCAAGCAAGGACTTGCCGGAAACGGCCGTGCTCGGATTGATCAAGCAGGAAACAGCCAGAATTCTTTTTCGTACGTCCGACTCACATGAGGGCAGACAGCATGACCATTTCACGGACAGGTTGATGCTATAGGGTGACGTGCTCCACGGGTGTTGGTCGAGATCAATGCCCTCGTTGCGGAGGGTTTCATGGTGCCTGATGAGATTCGCGAAGTCAGGCAAATGGGATGGCGCTGCGTCATGTACGGCGAGCACATCGATCCGCTCATTCTCGAATATCGGCGGAAGATGCGCACGCCGGAAGGGGCTCGGGAGGTCATGGCGAAGAGTGAAACGGCCGGGTTGAATTCGTCTGGTGTGTGCAGCGCCCGGCACTCCATCCATCCGGAGATCCTCATCCGTCACTCTCCGCACTGATACCGCTCGGGCCTGCTCATTGCTTACGGCATACAGATTGTCGGACCCGAGCGTCCTGGTCACACCTGCAAAGGCCTGGGAACATGACGGTGCACAATGCCGATGTCGCGGCGATCTTTGAGGAGATGGCCGACCTGCTTGAAATCGAAGGCGCGAATCCGTTCCGTGTCCGGGCCTACCGTTTTGCTGCCAGAACGATCCGCGATCTGTCCGGCGAGGTGGCGGACATGGTGGCGCAGGGTGAAGACCTCACCGGCCTCCCCGGCATCGGCGACGATTTGGCGGGAAAAATCCAAGAAATCGTCAAGACCGGCACGGCGTCCGCCCTGGAGGCGCAACGCAAAAAGATTCCAGCCACACTGACGGAGTTATTGCGCATTCCCGGGCTTGGCCCCAAACGCGTTCAGGCGCTTGCCCGCCATCTCCACATACGCAGCCTGTCCGATTTACAGCGGGCGGCGCAGGAGGGGCGTGTGCGTACCCTCTCTGGATTCGGGGAGAAAACCGAGCGGCATATCCTCGATGCCCTGGCCGCGCGGACGGGAGAAGAATCCCGCATGCAACTGGCCGTCGCCATGCGCTATGCCGAGGCGCTGTTGGCGTATCTGCGACTGTCTCCCGGCGTGGGTCGCGTCATGGTGGCTGGGAGTTATCGGCGCGCGAGGGAAACCATCGGCGATCTTGATCTCCTCGTGACGGCGCGCGCAGGGCGGGGCATCACGGATCGGTTTGTCCGCTACCCGGAAGTTCAGGAGGTGCTGGCCCAGGGTGAGACGAAGGCCAGTGTCCGCCTTCAGAGTCACTTGCAGGTGGATGTGCGGGTGGTCCCCGAAGAGAGTTATGGCGCGGCCTTGCTGTATTTCACTGGCAGCAAACATCACAACGTTGTGCTGCGGCAGTTGGCCCAGGAGCGCGGCTTAAAGCTGAATGAATATGGCGTGTTTCGTGGAGACCAGCGTGTCGCCGGAGAGACGGAGGAATCGGTCTATGCCGCCCTCGGTCTCCCCTGGATTCCCCCGGAGCTACGAGAGAACCGGGGTGAGTTCGAAGCGGCAAAAGAAGGCCGCCTTCCGAAGCTCGTGGAACTGAGCGATCTGGTGGGGGACCTGCACGCCCATACGACCGCGACGGATGGCCGGCACAGTCTCAAAGAAATGGCGGAGGCCGCCCGGCTCCGTGGACTGCAGTATCTGGCCATCACCGACCATTCCCGCCGGTTAACGATGGCCAGGGGGCTCGATTCTACACGGTTGTTGGCACAGATCGACGAAATCGACAGGCTGAACGAAAGTCTCACCGGAATTCGATTGGTGAAGGGAATTGAGGTGGACATCCTCGATGACGGCGCGCTCGATTTACCGGACGAGGTGCTCGGCCGCCTGGACCTGGTGGTCGGCGCAGTCCATAGCCGCTTCAATCTCTCCCGGCAGAAGCAAACCGACCGTATCCTGAAAGCCATGGGCCATTCGCATTTTTCCATTCTGGCCCATCCCAGCGGCCGCCTCATTGGCCGCCGTGATCCCTATGACGTGGACATGTCGCGCATCATCCGGAAAGCCCGGGAGCGCGGTTGCTTCCTTGAGGTGAACGCCCATCCTGAGCGGTTGGACCTGACGGACATCCATTGCCAGATGGCGCGAGAAGAGGGCGTGCTGCTGGCCGTGAGCAGCGATGCGCATAGCACGGCGGATCTCGAAAACGGCAGATACGGTATCGCGCAGGCCCGGCGGGGCTGGCTTCGAAAGGCCGACGTGGTCAATACGAGATCCTATGCGGAGGTAAAAAAGCTGTTGAAGCGGACCATGGAACCTTGAAGACGAGCCGGTCGCTGTTGGCCTGTTGATCGTGCGGTAGGGATGAGGCTGGAGGAGGAAGACGATGACAGAGCGAGCCGAACTGTTGGCGAAGGCGTCGAAACCGGCGGAAGAGGCGTTGCGCCTGCACGCCTACTACAAGGGGAAGATGCAGACGATGCCCAAGTGCGCCATCCGAAGCCTGGAGGATTTTTCCGTCTGGTACACGCCCGGGGTGGCGGCGCCGTGCAAGGCCATTCAGGCCGACCCGGATCTGATCTATGAGTATACGAACAAGGGGAACATGATCGCTGTGGTGTCTGATGGGACGCGTGTC
The DNA here is from genome assembly GCA_014055465.1 of Nitrospira sp. CR1.1. Classification (NCBI taxonomy): domain Bacteria; kingdom Pseudomonadati; phylum Nitrospirota; class Nitrospiria; order Nitrospirales; family Nitrospiraceae; genus Nitrospira; species Nitrospira sp. CR1.1. The sequence continues at coordinate 235,622 of WIAF01000001.1, read as the reverse complement.
CTGGGGCTGGGCGACATCGGCCCGGGAGCCGGATTGCCGGTCATGGAAGGCAAGGCGATGTTGTTCAAATATCTGGGCGGGGTCGATGCCGTCCCGATCTGTCTCGACACGAAAGATCCCGAAGAATTGATCCGGACCGTCCGTTTGCTCAGTCCGTCGTTCGGCGCCATTAACCTGGAAGATATTGCGATGCCCAAGTGTTTCCGGATTCTGCGCGAGCTGCAAGCCACCAGCACAATTCCCGTCTGGCACGATGACCAGCAGGGAACAGGAACGGTTCTGCTGGCTGCCATGATCAATGCGCTGACGGTTGTCGGGAAAGAGATGGCCCGGGTGCGGATCGCTATGATCGGCATGGGGGCGGCCAATGTTCCGACCTATCGATTCCTGACCGCCTCTGGGGCCGATCCCGCCCGTATCGTGGCCTGTGATGCGGGAGGGATTCTTGGGACTTTCCGCCGCGAGTACGAGCTGGATCCGGCCTTCAGTGAACAATGGAAGGTCTGTGAGCAGACCAATCCCGATGGCCTGCGCGGCGGGATCGCGGAGGCCTTGCGGGGAGCGGATGTCGGCGTGGCCTTTTCGGCGGGCGGCATTATCAAGCCGGAATGGGTGCAGGGCATGGCGCGGGATGCGGTTGTGTTCGCCTGCGCCAATCCGGTCCCCGAGATCTGGCCCTGGGAGGCGAAAGAAGCAGGGGCGCGTATCGTCGCGACGGGGCGGAGCGATTTTCCCAACCAGGTGAATAACTCGCTCGTGTTCCCCGGCATCTTTCGCGGCGTGCTCGATGTGCGGGCACAGGCCATTACCGATGAGATGGCGATTGCGGCTGCCCATGAACTGGCGCTCTGCGCCAGGGAGCGCGGCATCCATGAGGAAAGTATTCTGCCGACGATGGAGGAGTGGCAGGTGCCGATACGGGTGGCGGTGGCCACCGCCACCAAGGCGCAGGAACAGGGGCTGGCGAGAGTGGGACGAACCCGCGATCAGGTTCATATCCTGGCGGAGTCGAAAGTGCGCGCGGCGCATGACGCGATGCGCGTGTTGCTCCGCGAGGGGCTCATCGTGGCTCCCTCGGCCGTGGCTCCGGGTAATCGGTTATGAAAACACTTCTGCGGCTAGTACCGCCCGGGGAAATAGGGCGGGAACAAAACAGCAGAGCGGAGGTTGGTTCAGAGAGCGTCCGTCAACTCTGGAGGTCTTGGAGGAGCTTCAGGCTTCCCACTTCGCACCTGCGGGCCTGCTCACCACCCCTGCGCTCGACCTCGGTATCCGCCGCTGTTCCTCTCACCGAAGCCTCCGCTCACTTTCAAGATAACGTCGGTTCAGCAGTGGTCAAGCGGTTCATCCCTCAAGGCGCAGGGCCAGGCGAGAGAAGAAATCCTGCTCTGTAGCGGAATAGGGCAGCGGCATATCCGCGAGCGGGCGCCCGGTTTTTCTCTCCGGTTGCAAACCCCTTGTTTCCTCGTCTGTTCTTCATGTCTGTAAGTCACCTCGTCTCTCCCTCTGCGATGCCGATCCTGGCACAGCCTATGCTGCATTCCTTGGATGGCAGGCAACACCCAGGCTCCCGATCGGCGAGCGCCGGTGATGCGATGGGGGTTGCTCGCGATGAATCCGGGTCCTCGGAGCAAGCCGGAGAAAGCTGAAGGAGGTTGTTGACTTTGGGGCCGACGCGAGGGGGAGATCATGCGAATCATTGAAGGTATGAAGTGGATGGCGGCATCGTTCGTGTTGCTGACGATCGTCACCATCATGCCCGGCGTTGTTCGTGTCGCCGGTGCTGGAGAGCATGATTGGCTCGATGCGATGATGCAGGCGGTACTGGTTGAGCAGGCGAAGGAGGAGGGAGAGGGAGACCGCTTTACACCCTATGTCGTGCAGCTGTCGACTGTGCGCACGCACTTGCGCAACGGCGAGGGCGAAGCGGTGTACCAGACTATGAACCGGTTCATGGAGATGCTCCAGGCGCGAGAGGCGGGCATTTCGCAGGAGGCGGCGGATCGGCTGTTCGACTACTGTTACGTGGTGACGCCGGCCCGGTATCACGATGTGTCCCGGCATCTTCATCGGCTGAGTTGACTCAGGCCGCGGAACCCGCCGGCCAGGGCAGCTGCTGCCGCTGGGGGGAATGGTCATGTGGATTCTCTGTGCCTGAAGGGATGAGAGGAGGCGGCTGCTCAGTTCTTGGCCGTATCTTTCGTGGGGCGCTCCCGCAGGCGGCGCAGCAGGTCCTGAAACGACGACTCCGCCATGATTTTTGTGAACTGACTGCGGTAGTTCATGACGAGACTGACCCCATCGACGATGACGTCATAGGCATACCAGGCGCCGGCCTTGTTGGTAAGACGGTAGTCCATCGGGAAGTCGAGTTTGTCGGACACCAGCCTGGTGCGGACTTCCGCATACCCGTTGGCCGTTCGCTCGGAGAGATAGACGACCCGCTCGCCGGCATACCCTTCGATCCGTGCCGCATATTGATCCGAGAGAAATGCCTTGAAGAGTTGCACGAATTCCTGCCGGTCTTGATCGTTGAGCGCCTTCCACCGGGCGGCCAGAGTCCGTTTGGACATCTCTTCGTAATCGAACCGCTCCGCGATCACCTGTTCAAGCAGGCGACGCCGTTGTTTCGCTTGTGTCGCCGGTTTCAATAGTGGATCGTCGACAATATGAAACACGGCATCGAGCGTGGCGCGCACGACAGCCGTGGGAGACTCCTGTCCGGTGGCCGGAGATGCTGCGCCCGGAAAGAGCAGTCCGGCCGGCAGCAGGACATAAGCCGTGATGATCCGGAGCCAATGCAGTGTGCGTCGCACCCTCTACCTCGCCTGCGGGAATAGCAGCCACGCTTCGCTCATCGCGTCGGATCCCTCCTCAGCGCTCTGGTGAGAGGCCCCGGATACCACGCTCACCTCGGCTCCAGTCACTCCTGTCAACAGCAAGTCGCATACCTTCGGACAGCGCTAGCCTGCGCTATCGTGGTGCAAGCCCGCTCATCGATGGGACAGTTCCACCCGTGGGGCACTAGCAGGCTGCGGGAAAACTCATTTTTGCACGCTACGCCGCGATCAGCTCAGGTGTGTTGGTATCAGGATAGTACGCAGGATGCGCAAAAAGGCCATCCAGCAAGGCCGCAGCGAGTGAAGCGGCGAATCGTACTCTTGTCGTACGTTGAGCCGCTGAACGATGCGAGAACGCCGCTGGTGGACTTTTTCCGCATCCTGCTAGAGACCTTGAGGCGGATGCCCCACTGACGCGGATCTGCTGGTGCGAATAGGGGCAACAGGAGCGGCGTCATTCGCTGAGTCGTCCCGCTGCCAGCTGCCCTTGTGTCGTGTAAGCAATGGCTGGTCCTGTCCTACTCCGTGCGGGCTGCGGAAATCCGCTACAAGCCTGTTGGTAGTGATGCTGCGAAAGGGCACAGGCAAGAATCGCCAGGCAGTGGGCCCGCCTCGAGCTGTCGCGCATCCTAATCGTCACTCTCCTTCCGATATCAGTGAGTTTATTCGGGAAACTGCCGGACGGGTTCCTCGCAACCCGGGCATGACGGGCAGGCATTGCGATTGCTCCATCAGTGGGATCGCTTGCGTGAAGTCGAGTCGGAGGAATCGCGCGTGGTCGCACGGACAAAGCGGCATGGTGAGGAAGGTCTGCTGCTTGGTGTGGTGGGATTCGGGCGGGTGGGCAGGGCCTGTGCGGACGCCGTGCTCGACGCGAAGGATCTGAGCTTAGCGGCGATCGTGCGACAGATCGACCATGTCGCGCAGCCGTTGCCTGGGGCCTACAGCAAGGCGCCGGTAATTTCTCACACTGCGCAGGCGCCAGGAATGGATGGCGCGCTCCTTTGCGTGCCGACCGCGCAGGTGTTCGAGGCCGCGCATGACTGCCTGCAGCATGGAGTCCCTATCGTCGAATCGTCCATCCTGCACGGAGAGGCGGTTCAGGCTCACCGCGAGGCGATTCATCGGCTCGCCGTTCGATTTGATGTACCGGCCATTGTCGGCGCCGGGTGGGATCCGGGGGCGTTGTCTCTCGTCCGTTCCCTATTTGGTTTGTTGGTGCCGGAAGGGGAACTGGAGACCAGGCATCGTGTCGCGGCCAGCCTGCATCATACGGCGATGGCGCGTCAGGTGACGGGTGTGACGGAAGCGCTCTGTACGGAGCAGGTCGCCGCTGACGGAACGAGGCAGCGGTATGTCTATGTCCAAGTGGAGCCGGGCGTGGACATGGCGCACGTGGCCGCGGCCATTCGGGCCGATCCGCTCTTTCTCCACGACGAGACGTTGGTCTTTCCGGTCGACCGTGTTGCTGCGTTGGAGCAGGAAGGCCGTGGCGTCGTGCTGGAGCGACGGAGCGGGCCGGGGAGCAAGGGGCATCAGCGGCTGTTGTTCGAAGCGCGGTTTGACGAGGCGATAATGACGGCGCGCCTCATGGTGGCGGCTGCTCGGGCATTACCGGGCCTGAGTTCCGGGGCCCATGCGCTCCTGGATCTGCCGTTGAGTGCCTTGTGGGGAGAGCAGGCATTCGATGCGGAACGGACCTGGGCATAATCCGCTACGTCGCCATCTCCTGCTGAGAAGAACGGTGAAATGGAGGAGCGACCATGCCGCCGTTTGAACTGACCGCGGGAACGTTCAGGGAAGGGGAGTCGATTCCGAAACAGCACACCTGCGAGGGCGAGGATCGTTCGCCGCCGTTGCGCTGGGACCATCCGCCAGCGGGTACCCGCAGCTTTGTCCTCATCGCGGACGATCCCGACGCGCCAGGCGGCATCTGGGTGCATTGGGTCCTCTTCAACATTCCTATCGATGTGCGCGGGCTGGCCGAGGGACTGCCCTTGCAGGAGAGGTTGCCGAATGATGCGCATCAGGGCCTGAACGACTTCCATCGGGTTGGCTATGGCGGACCCTGTCCGCCACCCGGAACACCTCACCGCTATTATTTCACGCTGTATGCGCTGGATCGTGAATTGCCGCTCAAACCAAAAGCGACAAAGGCTCAGGTTGTGGAGGCGATGAAGGGGCATGTGCTGGCTGAAGCTCAATTGATGGGGCGGTTCGCGCGGTAGCAGGATGCGGAAAAAGTCCGCGGCCGGCGTTCTGGTGGTACTCAGAGGCTCACCGTACGGTGTGAAATACGATTCGCCTCTTCGCTTGCTGCGGCCTTTCTGCGCATCCTGCGGATGACTGCTAAACCAGTACGGTACAGGAGTGAGTGTAGCGTATTGCGCAACAATTGAGTTTTTCCGCAGCATGTGAGGCCAAGGGCCGATCCGGCGACGGCCTCCGCGACCGTGGGGATGCGAGCGATCGAGCTAGAGGAACGATGCAAGTTGCACTAACCGGCGATGTCATGCTCGGACGCCTGGTGAATGACTTAGTGATTGAGAACCGCACGGTGCGTCCCGAGGCCCTGTGGGGCGACATGCTCCCTGTAATGCGGCGTGCTGACTGCCGCCTGATCAATTTGGAATGTGTGATCAGTGATCGGGGTGCGCCGTGGCACCCGGCGACAAAAGCCTTTCATTTTCGCGCCAGGCCTCGGGCGGTGGACGTCTTGCGAGCAGCCGGGATTGACGGGGTCATGCTGGCCAACAACCATGTGCTTGATTATGGTCAGGAGGCGTTTCTGGATTGCCTGAGGCGGCTCGATGAAGCCGGTCTCACCCGCGCAGGGGCCGGGGCGAGTTTGGAAGAGGCGCTTGCTCCGGCGGTGTTCAGTCTTGGGGAACGGTCCATGGCCCTTGTGGCGTTGACGGACAATGAGCCGGAGTGGGAAGCGACGCACAATAAGCCCGGCATCAATTATGTCGCCTACAATGATCGCGGCGTACTGCCCAACTACCGGGCTCGCATGGCGCGGGCGCTTTCCTTGGCGCGAAGGCAGGCGGACCTGGTGCTGGTCAGCGCGCATGTGGGACCCAATTGGGGGGCGCCGTCACGCGCGATGCGGGCGCTGGCGCATGAATTGATCGAGATGGGCGCGGACCTCTACTGGGGACATTCCAATCACACCCCGCAAGGAATCGAATGGTATCAAGGCAAAGCCATTCTCTATTCGACCGGCGACTTCGTTGATGACTACATGGTGGACAGCGCTGAGCGCAACGATCTGTCCTTCCTGTTTCTCCTGGAGGTCGAGCGGACCCGTATCCGGCAGATCCTTCTCCTCCCGGTCCGGATCGAGCATTGTCGAGTCAGGCGGGCCAATGAACGGGAGCAGACCGTTCTTGCGCGGACGATGCAGGCCAAGTGCGCGACATTCGGGACAGCTGTTTTGTTTCGAGAAGGGATCGGCACGGTGACGATTGAATGATGAAGAGCGATACCGCAAGCCTGTTGAAGCTGGAGCTGACCAGCGCGAGCGGTGCGGGTGACGCGACGGAGAGAATGGTCAGTACGGGCTCTTGCCGGGAGCCGTGGCGCTCTGCCTGAGGGCTGCAAGATAGGCAACGATGTCGGAGATGTCCTGATCGTTCAGGGTCGAATCGGGGAACATGCCGCTCCCCGGATGGCCTTCTCGAATCGCGCGAAACCGAGCCTTGTTGTCTTTCAGCTTCTGCGACGCACGATTGCGGAGATCCGGCGCCGAAGCGGCGTGCTTCGCAATCACCGCCCGGGTGTCGGGTGCGAGAGACGGTTTCTTGTCGATCACTCCATCGATGCCGTGACAATAATGACAAATGCCTTTGCCGTTAAAGAGTCCTTGTCCTCGCGCGGCATCACCCTTCGTTGCGGGGCCTGTGCCGCCCGGGTCAGCCGGAGCCGGGCTTGCCGCTGTCGACAGGAGGAGCGTCAGGATCAATCCAAAAACAAAGCCTCGTGTTCGCATCGCGTGGTGTCCTGAGAAAAGAATCACGGCTAGACCCAGTATGCCGCGGCGAGGTCGGGAACACAATGCCGTTGATTGGCCTACAACTCCCCATGTCCCCGGACGTCTGATCTGTCAGCGTTCATCCTTCGCCGAATGCCCTGGTATAATGGGACACCATCCCGTAGTCCATGTTGGCGCATGTTGATCCTGTTGGTGACGGACCGCAGGACGAACAGGACTCATGAAGAGGAGGAACGACGTGATGAAAACAAGACAAGATGCATCGACGTCCGCCGGGAACGCGAAACGCAACGCGACCGCTAGCCCGTTGGCCCGCAAGGCCTTGGCGGCGAAACAGCGACAGAAGAAAGACGATGTGACGGCAGCGATGGAGTTCTCTCAACGGAAAGGCGCAGGGGAGAGCTCGCCGAAGATTTCTGCCGCGTTGGTTCGGACCGTTGAGGCGGCGAAGCTCCGCCATAAAAAGGCGGCGATTACGGCGGCCATGGAAGAATCGCAGCGCGCTGCCGATATGCCGCGTAAGCCGAGGTCATCGAAGGCCTTGGAGCGAACGGTGGCAGAAAGCGAGCGTCTACGCGCCAAGGCGGCAATCACGGCGGCTCTGAGCGAATCACAGCGCCGTTCTGCGTCCTGACGATGAGAGAAAGACGTCGTTGGCCGGTTGTGTCTGAGGAGACGGTGACGTCGTGAGAGAGGTGGCAGCGGTGAGCGCTCTTCTGTTCGATATGTTCGCCTGCGCCTATTCCGCTGAGACGGCGCGGCCAATCCCATGAGCGGCGCCGTAACAACATTTGTTCAGGGCGGGATCAGCAGCCAGCAGGCCAAACCACAGGCAATGCACAGTCTCTAGCAGGCTGCGGAAAACCTCATTTTTTGCACGCTACGCCGCGATCAGCTCACGTGGCGTGTTGGTATCAGTATAGTCGGCAGGATGCGCAGAAAGGCCATCCAGCAAGGCCGCAGCGAGTGAAGCGGCGAATCGTACTCTTGTCGTACGTTGAGCCGCTGAACGATGCGAGAACGCCGCTGGTGGACTTTTTCCGCATCCTGCTAGATATAGAGGCGCCGAACGCAATGATCCCACGGATTGTGTCAGTAAATGTCTGGCCTGCAGATGCGGGAAATTCGTCGTGTGAAGTCTTGATAAATCTGGTAGGGTTGGGGCGCATTCGCTTGGGTTGTGACATAGTCCGCCGCGATCCGGGGAGGTCTCTATGCGTAGTCCTCAACTTGATCCGACCACGGCACCGACACTCGCCTGCCTCCACAGGCGACTCATCGATCGTATCCGTTCCGAGCACGACGAGGACCCTCCTCGCTACCGATGTCTCGAATGCGGGGCCGTCATTGAAGACGAGGAACCTCAGGCCCGGCCTTCCACCTAATCCACCGCTTTTGCCGTCCGTAGCCTGCTCTGCTGCGGAACTCCGGTCTTCACCGATTGGATTGCCTGCTCGGCCTGTTCATACCGCAACATCCTGGCGATCGCTTCACCCATGCCCTTCTCCGCCATTTCAACAAGACCGTTTGTGTAGAGGTTTCCGGCTGAACTGATCTGTTGTGAGGTCTGATGTGCGCGATGCGGTTCCCTCAATGTGTGGCGGGGAGCCGCAGTGGAGACATCGCGCTCCGAGGCTGGCGGTTGCAGGAAGGGGGATCATCCAGTAGAGTAATTCAATCCCTTCGTCCGTCTGATCGGAAGCAATCTCTCCAGTACCCTCTTACAAGGAGTCATGCAGGTGAGCCGCAACAAACTGGTCTCGAGCGGGCTGCTCCTCTGGTATCTGGCGGTGTCGGTCTGGATGGCGCAGGCTCCGGTCGATCCCCAATTCTGGTTGCTGGCGAGCATTCTTCCGGCCCTCTTCGTCGTCCTCCTGGTGGTGACGCACCGGTTTCTTCCCCTCTCGCATACCTCCTATGCGCTCATCACGGCCTTCCTCACCTTGCATACGATCGGTGTGCACTATACGTATGCCGAGGTGCCGGTCGGGTTGTGGATGGACAAGGTGTTGCATCTCGGGCGCAATCATTTTGATCGCATCGTGCATTTCAGTTTCGGGTTCTTGCTCGCCTATCCGATGGAGGAGTTGTTCCGTTTGAGTGCAACGATTCGGGGATGGGTGGTGTATTATTTGCCCGTCATGACGGTGCTCGGTCTGAGCGGACTCTGGGAAATTATTGAATCCTGGGTGGCTCGCGCAGTGCATCCTGAACTGGGCGTGACGTATTTAGGTTCGCAGGGTGATATCTGGGATGCGCAAAAGGATATGGCCGCCGCGCTCTATGGCGCCCTCCTGTCTATGACGGTGCTGTTGGTCGTGCGCGCGCTTCGAGGGGCGGAGACCGCGCTGGAGTCCGAGGCGGCGTTTTCAGAGTAGCCTGCAGGACATGCTGGGAGCAACCATTCCGCAACGGGGCAATGCGCAGGCGGCTCATCGCCGGATCACGGCGGGGCTGTTGTGTGGTTATGGCGCAATCTGGATCTGGCTGGCCATCAACCCGGTCAATCGCCATGATTGGTTTCTGGAAAATCTCCTGGCCGTCGGACTGGTGGCGGTCCTGGTTCTGACCTACCGCCGGTTCTCGTTTTCTCTCACCTCCTACTCACTCATTGCCGCATTCATGGTGCTCCACGCCATCGGCGCACACTACACCTATTCAGAGGTGCCGTTCGGTTTTTGGCTCAAGGACATGGGGGGATTGAGCCGGAACCCGTTCGATAGAATCGTCCACTTTGCCTATGGTCTCCTGCTGGTCTATCCCATGCGGGAATTGTTGGTGCGTCTGGCGGGATTGCAGGGGGCTTGGGCTTATGCAATGCCGGTCAGCAGCATTCTCGCGCAGAGCGGGTTCTTTGAAGTGATTGAAGCGATCGTGGCGATGATCGTCAGTCCGGAATTGGGCAGTATGTATCTTGGGACCCAGGGCGACGAGTGGGATGCGCAGAAGGACATGGCCGCGGCCTTTGCCGGTGCCGTCCTGACCATGCTCTTGACGGCGGGAATGTTCACCCGTTGCCACCCGCAGGAGGAACGGTCGCACCGCGCTGCGCCGGGCGTAGTTCAGTAAGATTTCTGCGCGTGGAGCATCATGCCGCTCGGAGGCCTCTGTCGCAGGGCGCTGCTACGGCCAGTAGATCGCCCGGGCTTTCACGTAAGCAAAGACAACATCACGCCGTGCGACCATCCCGACCAGTTTTTGCGCCTTCACGACCGGAACGCGGATGAGGTGCCGCTCTTGCAGCAGGTGAATCAGATTCATGAGCGGTGTGTCTTCAGTGGTGGTGACCACCTCTCTGGTCATAATGTCCGACACGGGAACCGTTCGGAGATCTCTTCCCTGCTCGACGGCTTTCAGCAAATCAAACTCCGTGACGAGCCCGCGCAAGGTCCCATCTCCCTCAACCACCGGCAAGCTTCCAAAGGCATGCTCGCTTAAAAGCTCCGCAACAACCATGGCGCTCGATGCCGGATGAGTCGTGACGACGGCATCCTCCATGATTTGTCTTACGATCAGCGTGTTCGGATCACAGCCTCGAACGAAATATTCTGTTGCCCTCATAGGATCCTCCTTCTTTTGCTCTGTTGGAGTGAAGCAGGACGCCAGGATTCGACGCACTCTCCTGGAAACGGAGAGGAGCAAGCCCGATGCCCTGGTCGTTCTCCCCACCGTCGCCAAAAACGCAGGAATAAGCCGGTGTTCCGGTATTGCCGCTACTCCGGCTGTGGACATTCGCGCCAGGTCAAAGTCTTCGAACTGCGGAAAATATCCGCAGTTCTGCTTCGCCATTGGCCGGTGATGGAACAATTCTGTCTGATTCGCTCCTTCCGCAATGCGTGGGTGCTGGCATGTCTGTTGCGCGTATGTCATGAGGTAGCGAAGAGGTTCGGAGCATCCGCTTGCGGGGGAACAAGCGTGAAGCGGAGCAGAATCCTGGGATCGACGAGGAGGACGGATGATGCCAATCACCGCCAGTGTCGTGTTGAGTGTCGTGGCAGGGCTATTCTTCTCCGTTGCCGCTTGCGCGCCGCCGACACCGAAGATTCAACAGGGGCCGGCCGCAGTCCCGCCGCGCATCGAGCAAAGACCTCAGGGCCCTGCTCACGAGGTAGACCAGTCATTTCGCCCGATGGTTCGAGAGGAGGGCGTCACAACGCCGACTCGTCATGGGTGAGCGCAGTCCCATTAGGCAGGGACATCCTGCCGGAGGGCTGGTCATGGTTCCCACGCCGTGGCCGACGAATATGCGAAGGGTTGCGAAGCCGGCGGCCGCGCCGTCAAGGCGGGTTGAGGTGGCGATAATGGAGTTTTCTGTCCGGAGGACAAAAGAGGAGGTTGCGATAGGGCGACCCCCGGATTTCACCAGGCAGGCGCAGTGGCACCTCGCGCATAGTCTCTAGCCCGCCTTATTCAAGAGCACCTCTGCTGCCATCGCCGATGTACTGCTACGACGGGCTTTCGGCCGGCTGGCTCGCCCCCGGCTCTCACCGTCACCTAAGGCATCATTGGAGGGCGAGCGGGGGAGTGTTGCGGGACTTCGTCGAGGTCGCAGCGGCAACCATCTCATCGCATGGGAGAAATCTGTTACGGGGTGTACAGCAATTTCCGGCACTCGGCCAGAATGTAGACCGGCCGCGTGTCGTTGCCTGTATTATCCGGGTTGTGCCCGATGGCCATACCGGTGATGACCATGCCCGGGGGACATGTCCAATAATCGACTCTGATCATGCCGCCCAATCCAAACGCATCCGGGACTTTATCGCTGAGCGTGAAGCCGTCGACTTGCCGACCGTTGATTCCGGCAGCCTGAATCGCCGCGGCATCGGTGAGTTCCAGGGCGAGTTGTAACAGGCTCTTCGTACTGGTGAGGCGGTTGCCGACTTCGAAGATTCCGAAGGTGAGGTATCGGCTGGCCGCCGTGGTTTCGTACAGTGTGCCCTCCCGGTCATAGTTGAAGAGAAAATCCGATTTCTGAGCGGTTCCAACCATGTTCCCGTCCGGCGCCATGTCGCGGCAGGAGAACCGGAACGATTCCCATGTCCGATTGTTAATTTCCTTGATCGAGACGCCGGAAACCACGCCGTTGGGGAAGAGATCGAGACAGGAGATGAAGCGGCTTTCCACAACCTTGTCCTTGAGGTAATCGAGGTCGTTGCAGGCCACCCACACCGATCCCACCGGTCCCTTGATGGGTAAATGTTTCGGCACACAGCCGGCGACCACGAAGGTGCGACCGTCGTTGGAGGTGTATTGCTTGTCCTTCGCGTCCAGCGGGCTCTTGTCCACATAGTAGCCCTGCTGGGTATGGATCGTGGCGGTTACGTCAGACCCGGCCTGCGCCCAAAACCCTTCTGAGAGCGTCAACTCCTGCGGGTGGTCGTAGTAGCGAACGGCGCCCTCCTTGATCACCTGGTTCAACGTCACTCCGGTGGTGGCCGCCGCTGGATGGGCCAGCGCCGCCAGTAGTATCGCACTTGCTACTGTGGTGAGTCGCGTCATGGATACGTCCTCTCTCTGAATCAGTGCGAATCGATCGCGCGTACCTGTCCTTGCATCTGGTGGGACGACCGGTCCTGCTCCAAGCGGTGAAGCTGTGCTTGCAGTGTCGCGATGGTACGGTGTTGCTCGATCGCATGCAGCGTCAGTTCTTCGATTTTTCGGAGAAGTTTCGCCTGCATGTCACCAAGGTTGATGCCGGTTTCCGCCACGTCTTCGGCGCTCGGCATCTCCGGCAAGTGATGATGGTCGCGGATATAGGTTGCCACTTCAGGAAGGGCGGCGAGTCGGTAGTCCGGTTGAAAGACAGAGTCCGCCCAATCCTTGATGAGCTTGATGCGGACTTCCTCGGCAAGCACCTTCCCTCCCACCACCAATCGATAATCGGTCGGCAGCCGTTCGGTCACGCTGTTGACCCCGACGGCGATCCCGCGCCCGACAGCTAGGTCGAAGACGCCATCCGGCACCAGGGAAGTTCTGGTGGCCGCGCCGCCGATATAGACTCGTTTCGTGTCGGCCTGGAGAACCGTGGCTGTCGCGTCTCTAAAGGTTGAACGGAGGCTGAGGAGAATGTCTTCATCGCCGGAGAGGGGGCGCTGTATCTCGAGTAGCGGCTTCTTGCTTCCGCCCGCCGTTGGTTCGAATCCTAACGCCACGCTGCCCGGTCGCCAAATGGCTCCCGTCGGAGTGTGCGGTCCGTTCCATTGTTCGGCCTGGACGGCCGCGGCCATCGTGCCGAGCAGCAAGACGGTCATCATGGCGGCCTTCACGTGGATATACGTAGTCATGTCAATGTCCCCCTTGCCTGATGGTCAAATGTGCGGATGTACCGTCACTCTGTAGCAAGGAGCTTGCCTTCCCGTCGCGCGTGTGGGGTGATCGCTCTGTCTGTCTTATCGTGGAATTGCAAGCAACGCGTGGGCGCGTAGCTGTATCTCTCTCGATACGGCGCAGGAAAAAGAGATACGGTCTGCAGTTTAGGATCGGCATCGAAGTTGACAGCACCCGGTTCCCCGCGTAGCCTCTGGCTCTTTGTGTCTTATGAAAGGATGGCATCATGGCCGGAGGCCAATTGGTTCCTGATCGAATGCTCCAAATCGGGTTCGGGTTTTGGGGTTCAAAGACGTTACTGACTGCGGTGGAACTGGGCCTCTTCACGGAGTTGGCCAAGCGCCGGCTCGACCACAAAGCCTTGACTGCCAAACTGAAATTGCATCCGCGAAGCGCGCGGGATTTCTTCGATGCCTTGGTGGCGCTTGGCCTGCTGAAACGGAGCGGGACGCGCTATGCCAACACGCCGGAGACCGCCCTCTTTCTCGATCGCGCCAAACCGTCCTATGCCGGTGGCATGCTGGAGATGTGTAATGCCCGCTTGTATGGATTCTGGGGATCGCTGACGGAGGCCTTGCGGACCGGCAAGCCTCAAAACGAAGTCAAAACGGGTGAAGATTTTTTCGGTGCCCTGTACGCCGATCCGCAACGGCTGGAAGGATTCCTCAAGGCCATGACCGGACTCAGTCGGGGTACGGCCCGATCCATCGCGGGAAAGTTCCCGTGGAAGCGCTATCGCTCGTTTGCTGACATCGGCTGCGCTCAAGGCGGCGTGGCCGTGGAGATTGCGCTGGCTCACCGGCACCTCAACGGCCAGGGCATGGATCTTCCTGCTGTGCGGCCGGTCTTCGAGGCCTATGTCAAAAGCAGGAAACTAGCGCAGCGCGTGGCGTTTCACGAAGGGAACTTTTTCCAGGAACCGCTACCGGAGGTGGATGTGCTTATCATGGGGCACATCTTGCACGACTGGGACCGCAAAGAAAAAATGATGCTGTTGCGCAAGGCCTATGCGGCGTTGCCAAAAGGCGGCGCGCTGATCGTCCATGAGTCCTTGATCGATGATGCCCGGAAAACCAATGCGTTTGGCTTGCTGATGAGTCTCAATATGCTCATCGAGACCCCCGGCGGATTCGATTTCACCGGCGCGGATTGCCGGCAATGGATGAAGCAGGCCGGCTTCACCCGCACGAAAGTCGAACCCCTTGCCGGGCCGGATTCCATGGTCATCGGTTTCAAGTAGACTCGACGCCGTTCGACACTGGCGCGTAGCATACTTGACAGGCCGGAGTGCGGTTGATTACTCTCCCTCTCGTGCGCACATAATTGAGGCCAACGAGCGACCAGCTCTAGAGCCCGAATCTCCAGACGGAGGTTCGGGCTTTTTTTATTCTTCACCGGCCCTGGGTCATCCGGCCCCCGGTATGTCGATGAGGTCTTCCATGTCTCCACGACGACATCGCGGTTACCACCTTCTGTTTCTGTGCTGGCTGGCAGGGCTTCTCACCGCAACCAGCGGCTATGCGGAGTATGAAATTATCGATGTCTCCGACGGCGGCACGGTCAAAGGCCAAGCTGTCTGGAAGGGCAGCATTCCGAAAATCCCCCCGCTCAAAGTGTTTGCCGATCTGGATGCCTGCGGCACGCATGTGCCGTCGCCGGCCTTACGAATTGATCCGGCCACGAACGGCCTTCAGGAGGTCCTGGTGTATCTCGAGCGGGTGGAGCGTGGAAAGGCCGCCGCGCCTGCCTATCCGCTGCGTATGGGAAAAAGCGCGGGACATCCCGCAGGGCAGGCTTGCCAGTTCGAGCAGCAGATTACGCCGTTTGTCCGCACGGCGGAGGTCGCGCTGACCAATTTCGAGCCGATCCTGCACAATCCGCATCTGTTCAGCGATAAACACAGTCTCTTCAATATTGCCATGCCGACGGCGAACCGCGAGATTGCGGCCACCCTGGTGCGGGCGCGCGGCGTCGGATTGCGGCTGCAGTGCGATGTGCATGTCCATATGAACGCGTGGGCGGCGGCGCTCGACCATCCCTACTTTGCCGTGACCGATGAACAGGGGCGATTCGAAATTGCCGACATTCCACCCGGCTCCTACACACTGGTTGCTTGGCATCCCGGATTCAACATCGTCAAGTTCAGTTCCTCTCGTCCTGTGTATGACGAACCCCATGTCATCCGGCAGCCGTTAGAGATGTCTCCGAAAGCACAGGTGGAATCCCGGTTTGAATTTCCCGTCCGGCCGGTGGAAGTCGAGTGGAAAGTCGCCGGTGGCGGAGACGAGCTTCCGCCTGAATAAGCAACCAATGAAGCCGGATTGTGGAATGGGAGGCTGATCCGATGAAGATCTCAACGTTGCGCGCCAGGGCGGTGATTGTCGCCATACTCGTCCTGGTGGCGCTGATCAGTTACGAATTGAGCGGGCTGGTACAGAAGGCTGAGGCGATTCCGGCATTTGCCCGCAAATATGATTTTAAGTGTAACGTGTGCCACGTCCCTGGTTTCCCGAAACTCAATGACTTCGGCAATCTCTTCAGAGATCGCGGATATCAATTGGGATCGGAAGCGGATTCGCCGGTCTATGAGGGGATCGGGATGGGCTTCTGGCCGGTCTCGATTCGCGCGACGGTCGGATACCAGGCGGCGCAGGTGAGGACGGAAGGCAGCGGTGTGACGACCGGGGGATTCGGCTTCACCGGGCTGGACCTCTTGAGTTTCGGCACGCTGCACCGAGACATCGCCTTTGGCGTGGTGTATACGCCGGGACTCGGCAGTGCCGGGTTCGGCACCGGCGCGTCGGATGGGGATCTTGAAAGCGCGTTTGTGCGTCTGATGCGTTTAGAACGGTATTTCGGCGTCAAGTCCGACCCCGGCAACTACCTCTTGAACTTGCGCGTGGGGAAATTTGAGCTCGATCTTCCCTTCAGCGAAAAACGCAGTCCGACCTTGAATACGCCGTTCGTCATGTACCACTACACGCCAGGCGTGCCGTATACGGCCACCATCGGAGGGACCTCGACCAGCTCCTATTTGAATCCCAATTCCTTCCTGCTCGGAGACAACCAGCCTGGCGGGGAACTGTCGGGCATCATGAAAACGCCGTCCACGGAAGGGTACCTGCGGTATTCATTGACCGCGCTGGCCACCAACTCGTTTTCAGGGCCGTTGGGTGGTTGCCCTCCGGACACGCCTTGTGGCACCGGCGGTCGTAATGTGAATTTCTATGGCCATGTCACGCAGTCGTTCGGAGGCTACGGGATCGTGACCGGGCATCGTGTGGGAATTTTCGGGGCCTACGGCCAGGCGCCAACGATGGTCAATGCGACTTGCCCGACTTGCCAAGGCGTCGCAGGCAGCGGAAAGCCGTTCACGAGAATCGGCGTCGATGTGAGTCTGACCTTCAACGGGGAGTGGAATGTCTTTGGCGCGATCATGCACGGACATGACAGTGCGCAATTGTTTGCATCGCAGGGGATTCCGACTCCGCAAAACGCGTCCTGGAACGGGGCGTTCGTGGAATTGGACTATGCGCCGGCTCTGTTCTTCGACATGCCGGACTGGTTTTTTGCCTACCGGTATGATGTGATTCGAAACGACCGGCACGGAGACGGCAACACCGATGTCTTCAAAGGCAACTACAATGACGTCGACTCCCACACCGTGCTGGCGCGCTATTTCATTCATCACTCCACGAGAACCGATTTGGCGCTGCACGCGGAATATAATAGTTACCGCACGCAAGCCGTCGGCCCGACGGGCGGTGATTTGAGAGGGCAAACCATGTTGGTCGGATTGGATTTTGCGTACTGAATTGTCCGGTCAGAAGGAAGGTCGCGCGCACGTGAACCATCTGTTCCTTCGAAGGGCGAATGGCGTCGTCCTCTGGCTCCTTTGTCTCGTTCTGCCCGGTTGTTCTGGCCTGGCTCCTGGCAAGGAGATGCCCTGCGTCTCCTGTGACGACCAGCGGCTGGTCAGGATCGTTCCATTCACACAAGGGCATGATCAACAACAACGGCTCCATCACCCATTCGAGCTGCAGCGGCAGGAATGGGAATCCCTGCTGCGAATGGTAAAGGTACGAAGCGTTCACAGGCCCCTCCTTGGCGCATCGTATCGGGGAGATACCGAACCGGCGTTTTCCGAAGAGGAAGTCCGGTACCTGGGCGAATCGTTACAACGGGCATTTCAGCAGGCCACCGCGCAAGAGCAAGTGGTGTTCGCGCTGGCGAGGCCGTCGGATCTGGGATTGGAACAGGTGACTTCGGGAGTCTGGGTTGTCGAGGAGGGTCGAATCCATCTGCGATTGGCTAACTGCCGGATTGCCGTGACCATGCCGGCGATTAGAAAACAGATCTGGAAGGATCCGCTGTTTGCGCAAGCCGGAGCATTTTACGAATTCGTGCCGGGTGAAGGGCAGGCGTTGATACGCCCGACCAGGGGCGGCGGGAATCCATTTCGTTCCGACCCGGACGAACTGGCGATCGAATACCATGGCGCAATGGGTGGAACTCAGGTGACGGCTCCAGAGCCCTCTGTTCAACCGGGCCCACCGCCCTCACTGGAGGAACGGCTTGCTGTGCTCAAGCGTCTTCACGAGCAGGGGTTGATTACGGAAGAGGAGTACCGGGCGAAGAAGCAGCAATTGTTGGACCGGCTGTGACGGAGGCGGCGAGGCTCGCCCTATTCAACGCCTGATCGAGTGGGAGAGTCTTCTGATTTTCTCCTGGCTCTTCGAGTAAGATGGCCAGGTATGATGGTTCAGGCGCAACAATGGCCCCTTCCCGCAGAGGATGACTGGTCGACTCCGTTCGCGGAACTGCTGTTGGAGCAGCTTGATCTGCGTCCCGGCCTCACCATCCTCGATATCGCCTGCGGCCATGGCATCCCGGCCTTCCATCTGGCGGAACAGGTGGGGCCGACCGGCTCCGTCCTCGGGATCGACGTGAGCCGCGGCCAGGTGGGGAATGCCAGAACGCTACAGCGGGGTGAGTTGCCCTGGCTCCGTTTCGAATGTGTCGACATGCGCGCCTTGCCCCCGTCCTTCCCCGACTTCCAACGCATCACCGGTAATCTCTCCGTCATGTTTCTCCGGCCGCACCGGTTCGAGGCGATGAGGGGATTGATTGAACATCTCGAGCCTGGAGGCCAAGTGGTGTTGACCTTTCCGTCGCTGGGAACATTCGATTCCATCTGGCAACGGATTGATTGCGAAATGAGCCGGCACGGGCTGACGATCGAGCGTGAACGTCTGGCCGCGCATGTGGCGGAGCGGCCGTCGGCGGTGGAGGCGAGGGGATGGCTCGAACAGCTGAACATGGAGCGCATCGGGGTGATCGAGCGGCCGCTTGAAGTGGCGAGCGGGTCCGGGCAGCGGTTTCTCCAGCATCCGCTCTTACGTGGTGGATTTCTCGACGATGCCTATGAATGTTTCGAAGACCCCCGGCTCGCCGATACGGTCATGGCCAGCGTAGCCGGAGATGTTGAGCGCATGATGCCGTTGACTGCCCAGCGGTGCGCGCTCAGTGGTTGGAAGCGTGGTCGGGCGTGATCGTTACGGGTTCTTGGCGTCTCGACGAATGGAGGATGATGTGAAGGGACGGTTCTCTCGACTACTGGCAGGCCTCACGGGCCTTTTTCTCGTGACGGGGTGCGGGAATTTGCCATCCCGGTACATTCAGCAGGCGGAGCCGGGAGTCACCTTGACCTCCCTTGCCGCCTCGCCGGACACCTATCAAGGCAAGACGGTCATTCTCGGCGGGGTTGTGGTAGACCAGCAGCAGAATGGTCCGCGGCTCTGGCTCCATCTGAAAAACCGGCCGCTGGATAAGGATTACCGGCCTCATCGTCCGACCATCAACGAAGGGCCAGAAGCAGGGTATTACTGGGTGGTCGTCCAGGACGCATCCCTCCTGCCTCCCAAATGGAAGCAATGGGCGCGGGTGACGGTGGTGGGGCGCGTCGCGGATCAGAAGGAGGCCAGGCCGCCGGCGGTGCCGGCGAGTGAGCCGGTGCTGGGCGTAGTCTTCATGCGAGGGTGGGCCATGGGGAACGCGCAGGGAGGAGGGGCCTGGGAGGAGTCGGTGGATGCCAATTATCTCCTCTCCGTTCCCGAAGGCCTCCACGGAGAATAACCCGATCGGTAGCGGGCGCGCGCCAGATCATCGCCGCTGATCGTCCGCGTAGCGGCTATGAAGCCTGACCGGTGCAGTCCGCTTTTTGCGCATGCGGATATTCAGCATTTCGACAGTCACGGAAAAGGCCATGGAGAAATAGATATAGCCCTTCGGCACATGCACGTCGAATCCTTCGACCATCAACGTCACGCCGACGAGAATTAAGAATGACAGGGCCAGAATCTTGATCGTCGGATGTGTTTCCACAAAATCACCGATCGCCTTCGCCGCCACCAGCATTACCACCACGGCCAGGATGATGGCCACCGCCATGATCGATACATGCTCGACCAGTCCGACTGCCGTGATGACGGAGTCCAACGAAAAGACGATGTCCAGAAGCGCGATCTGGAGCAGTACTATCCCCAGGCTGGCGGCGGCAGTCGGCGAGTGGCCTTCCTCGACACCCTCCAGGCTGTTATGAATCTCATGCGTGGCTTTCGCCATCAGGAACAGCCCGCCACCGACCAAAATCAGATCACGGCCTGAGACCCCGTGGCCGAGGACCGTCACCCAAGGTTTGGTCAGGCCCATGACAAAAGAGATCGAAAAGAGAAGTCCGAGGCGGGCCATCATGGCGAGTCCCAGGCCCACTTTACGCGCGATGGCGCGTTGAGATTCCGGCAGGCGGCCGACGAGCACGGACAGAAAAATGATGTTATCGATGCCCAGCACGATCTCTAACGCGGTCAGCGTTCCCAAGGCGATCCAGACTTCAGGATTGGCAAGCCAGTCCAACATCAGCGGCTCCGTTCATCTAAGAGGGGGGGGAAATGATTCACTCTGTCATGCGCGCAGGTGTGGGAACAACACGGATGTGAGGAGTCTACCGTTCCGGACAGGGCGGCGCAATCAAAACGTGGGTCCTGGGCGATCCCGGCCGCGAGGGGGGGCTGTGCTCCCCCTTGCGGCCGGTCGATCAGGTTCGCCGGAGAAAATCCGGGCGGTCACGAATCGCGACCATCTTGACTAGATCCCGAATCGAGAGGACGCCGACGACCTTCTCATGTTCGGTCACGGCCAGGTGGCGAATGCGTTTGGCCGCCATCCGTTCACTGGCGTCGCGAATGGTGCGGTTGATGTCGATGTCGAGCAGCGGCGAGTTCATGAGCGCGCCGACGCGCATTGACTCCGGATCGAGCTGATAGGCGAGCAGCTTTCGCACCAGGTCACCTTCGGTGATGATTCCCACGAGTTCGTCCGCTTCGATCACGAAGAGCGCCCCGATGTGTTTGTCGGCCATCCGTTGCGCGGCGGCCATGGCGGTTTCTTCGCTGCCGATGGTTTCAATGGCTGTTTGCATGAGGACGCTCAGCGGACGGTAGACATTCGTCAGCGCCTGGACCGGCCCTCCGTCGGCATCCACGAAATGTCGCACGAGGTCCCGGACGGAAATGACGCCGAGCACGTCCGTCCCTTCGCTCACGACAAGGTGCCGCACATTCTTGCCTTGCATCAGATGGCTGGCATCGACCATCGGACGATCCGGCGCAATCGTGATGAGCGGGCTGCTCATGATGTCGACCATGCTGGTGCGGGACGGAACGCGGCCCGGCGCCAGGACCTTGGAGACAAGATCGGTTTCAGTCACGATGCCCGCAATCCGGCAATCGTTGTGGGGGCGATCGAAGGATTCGATCAACACCGAGCCGATGTTTCGCGTTCGCATTCTAGTGGCGACGGTCACCACGGAGGTATCCTGCGGAACCACCTCCAATTGCCGGTGCATGTAATCACTGACGCGGAAATCTGACGGGGTTGTCATACGCGCTTCCTTTCCCGGTCTGCCGTGGATTGGCGGCACAGTGCAACCGGTGCCGATGGTGTATGATGCATTGGATTCGTTCACGCATAGGTCACGTCGTCAACCGGCCTGCCGCATCTGCACGCGCCCGACCAGAGATTTCTTGAAGCTATCGGCCAGCAAGAGTCCGATGGCCCCCAGTGCCAGCGGCCCGTAGATCCAGGCGGGGAGGGGCGCCGTGCCGAGCACCAGATGTCCGAGAGGACTGTAGGTCATGATGAGCAGGATGGTCAGTTCGACGGCAATTCCCACCAGCAATAACGGATTACTGACCCAGCCAAGCCGGAACGCCGGGAGGCGATCGGACCGGCACGCAAAGACGTTGGCTACCTGGGCCGCGACGATCCCGGCGAAGGTCACGGTCGTCGCTTCCTTGTAGAGCGGAGAGTTCCAGTCCAGCGGCTCTCCCCAGGTCCAACCTTCGCTGTACAGGTAGAGGAAAAACCCTCCCATGGCAATGCCGGCCTCGATCATGCCTAGAAAGGCATAGGCCCTTATGAGGACATCCCGGCTCAGGAGCCGTTCGGTTCTTGGCCGTGGCGGTTCATCCATCACGCCGCTGTGCGGCCGTTCGGCGGCCAGCGCCAAGGCCGGCACCATGTCCGTTCCCAGGTCTACGGCGAGTATTTGCGGGACGGTCAAGGCCAGCGGAATCGACGACAGCCCGTAGGCCAGGTAGGGCACGACCTCGGGGACGTTGCTGGCCAGGACGTAGGTCATGAATTTACGGATATTGAGAAACACCGCCCGGCCCTCTTCAATGGCGCTCACGATGGTGGAAAAATTGTCGTCGAGCAGAATCATCGACGCCGTCTCCTTCGCCACGTCCGTGCCGGCTGCGCCCATGGCAATCCCGATGTCCGCCATTTTCAGCGCCGGCGCATCGTTCACGCCGTCGCCGGTGACGGCCACCACCTCGCGCATCTCTTTGAGCGTCGAGACAATGCGCATTTTATGCCGCGGCGCCATACGGGCGAACACCGGGTCCGGCTCGCCCGGAGACGTCGGGGTGAGGAGGCGGCGGAGTTGCTCATCGCTGAATGTATCCAATTGCGCGCCCTCGATCACCGGCACAAAGCGGCCCGGCTCTGCCACCGGAGATTCCGGCGCCAGGCCGATTTTGCTCGCGATGGCCAGGGCCGTCATCGGATGATCGCCGGTAATCATCACGACGCGAATGCCGGCCTTCCGGCATTTTTGGATGGCTTCCGGCACCTCCCGGTGCGGCGGGTCCATCATGGCCACGAGCCCGAGAAACGTCAGGCCCTGTTCGAGGCTGTCGGCCTCGAGTTCATCCATGCCGCGGTCCACTTCGCGCATGGCCAACGCCAACACCCGATACGCCTGCCGGGCGAAGGTCTGGCTCTGTGCCAGGACCTTCTTGCGCCCGTCGAGAGTGAGTTCCGTGGCGGCCGATGAGCCCTGCTGCATGGTGCATCGGGGGAGGACCGACTCCGGCGCGCCTTTGGTGAATGCGAGCAAGCGGCCCTCGCTCCAGTGCAGCGTCGTCATTCGCTTGCGATCCGCATCGAAAGGCCATTCGCCCATGCGCCGCAGGAGGGGCCGGTGGAGCAGTCCATGGTCTGCGGCAAAATTCAGGAGCGCCGTTTCCGTGGGATCGCCGCTGGCCTGGCTGCGGCCATCGGGGCGGCGCGTACGTTTCGCATTGTTGCAATGGATCATGGCGTCGAACAGCGGACGCCACCGTTCGGCCTCGGCGGCGCTGATGAGGCGGTTTCTCGTAAACAAGCAGCCTTCCCGGGATTCGACAATGAGATCATCGACATACAATTTGTCGAGGCGCATGCGGTTCTCCGTCAACGTGCCGGTCTTGTCGGTGCAGATGACGGTGGTGCAGCCCAGCGTTTCGACGGAGGCGAGGTGTTTGATCAGCGCCTTACGCGCGGCCATGCGCTGGCTGCCCATCGCCAGGGCGAGGGTGACGGTCGGCAGGAGCCCTTCCGGGACGTTGGCGACGATGATGCCGATGCCGAAAATCGCACTGCTCCAGAATCCCAGCCCCATGCCGACGCCGATGGCAAAAAACACCAGACCCATGGCGAGGGACAGGCCAGCCACGACGTGCGTTACTTTCACGATTTCCTGCTGGAGCGGGCTCAATCCGGATTGGACGGAGGTCGTCAAATGGGCGATTTTCCCGAATTCGGTGTTGAGGCCGGTGGCAAAGACCACGGCCTGACCATGGCCTGAAAGAACCGTAGTCCCGGCAAACGCCAGGTTGGCGATATCGAGCGGATGGCCGTCGGTGATGGGCTCGGCCGTCCGCCGTTGCGGTTTCGATTCACCGGTGAGGGACGAATTATCCACGCGCATCCCGCTGGCCTCGGTGAGCCGGGCATCGGCGGGCACCTGCTCGCCTTCTTCCAGCACGAGCACGTCACCGGGCACGAGCTCGCTGCGGGCGATCTGTTGTTGTTGCCCGTCGCGAATCACCCAGGCTTTGGCGGGTAACATGCTGCGCAGGGCCTGAACGGCGCGCTCGGCTCTATACTCCTGGAAGAACGCGAAGACGGCGTTGATGAGAATGACGCCGAGAATCGCCCATCCCAGCGTTGCCATGCCTTCGCCGGCATGGAGGGCGTCGGCGAGGAAGGCGAGGCCTGCGGCCACCCACAACAGCAGCGCGAGAAAATGTGTGAATTGACGGGCAAACCGGCCGATAAGCGGCGCGCGGCGCAAGGCCCGCAGACTGTTCGGTCCGTGCTTGAGCGTTCTTCGCCGTACATCGTCCGCGGAGAGGCCCTGCGGCGATGTGGCGAGCGCACGAAACACCTGGCTCGGCGCCAAGCGACAGATGTCCAACGCAGTCAGTTCAGGCACGCCATCCTCGCACAATGAGGACCGAGCAGGGCGCGTATTTCAGCAGGTTTTCCGATACGCTTCCCAACTGCAGCCGTTCGGACCCGGTCAATCCTCGCGAGCCTGCCACGAGCAAGTCGATGGTGCGTGAGGCGGCTTGCCGGAGGAGCGCGTCGGTCACATGGTCAAACTGGACCTCTGGCTTGACGGCGTACCCTTCGGCCAGGAAGCGGTCGCGCAAGGTATCCACCAGCTGCTCGGCTGCCTGACGCTTCGGCGCGGAAATCTGTTCCACCTGGTCCCGCGACAGATATGTACTCGCCAGTTCGGTCACGGCGGGCTCGACAACGGAAAGAACCGTGACCCGGGCGGAATCGGGGAGGAATTGTTTGCACAGAAAGCTGCAGGCGCCTTGCGAGTGTTTCGACGTATCGGCCGCGAAGAGCACGTGGGAGAGATGTGTGAGCGGCCGTTTCACCACCAGCACCGGGCAGGGAGCCAGGGCGCTGACTTTTCGCGAGACACTGCCCAGCAGGTAATGCTCCGCGTCGCTGAGCCCGCGCGAGCCCACGACGAGCAGGTCGGCCTTTTTTTGCCTGGCGACTTTTGTAATGGTGTCGGCCACGCGCCCGTGGGCGAGCATCGTGTCGATGGTGGTGCGGGGTTTCGTGGTGGCTTGCTTCAGCGCGGTTTTCGCCAGGCCCTCGAACCGGCGCAGAATCTGATCGCCGGCTTTCGTCATGGCGGCAATGGCCTGCTTCGAGACAGAAGCCTGTTTGCGGGCGGAGGATTTGAGCGACGCGCTGTCGACGACATGCAGCAATGTCACGCTATCAGGCGGCCGGCCGGCGACCGCTTCCAGCAGTTGCACGCTCCACTCGGCGAATTCCGATCCGTCGACCGCGATGAACATCTTCATTGCTGCAGCTCCTCCATGGTCTGGTTTTCCATTCCGGAGTACGGTCTGCATTGGATATGCCTGGATGAGGTTGCATCCCGGCCGGGGTATTCTCCTCGATGGCGAACGGCAGGCCACCCGGGCGTAGTCTTACGGATCATGGAGCTGCGGCGTTTTGCAGCAGTGCCAGGCCGTCTTCTGGGGTAATTGGCCTCAGTGGCTCTGTTCGCGCCCGGCGGTTTGCCAGGCCGGATGTGTCCGCGCATGCGGTGGTGTAGACTGAACCAGTTGCCTGTGCTGGGCATCACGATTGCGTGCCAATTGGACGGGAGGGACCGACATGCGGCAGAGATACCTGAATGGATTGGCGGGCGGGTGTTTGATCATGAGTCTCGGGCTGGCGGCGGACGTGAGTGCCTCGGCGGTGGCGGTCCGCGTGCTTCCGGACGGAGAGGCGGTCGAGCTGGAGATTCCGACGGACATTGGTGTGCAGAAGGAGCGCCTGCCGCTGTATCGCAGCGGGACGGTTCGTTACTTCAGCGCCGGGATCGGTCAGGTTGAGCGCGAAGCGAATTATCCCCCGTTCCCGTTGAAGCTGGTCTTTACCGCGGGCGGAAAGCCGTTTGTTTCGGGTGTGGCCGTGACGCTTCGTCAGGCCAAGGGCGGAACGGTGCTGACGGTGCCGAAGGAGCACAACAGCGGACCCTGGTTGTTTATCGACTTGCCCGACGGCACATACGAGATAGCGGCCACGTTGGGGGGCGTGACGCAGCAGGTCAACAACCTCACAGTGCGGCAGGGACAGGTCCTGACTCGGCATATCCGTTGGGCCGAGGACCGGAGTCCGGCGTTACCTGCGCAAGCCGAGTAGCAGCGGAAGTGATGCCAAGCCCATGGGGCGATGATGAGGAGGAAGTATGGTGACGAAGCGGCAGGCCCAGACGAGGCGATCCGCAAGCGCAAGGCGCACACCCGTGCGGTTCGAAGACCTGACGGTGAAGGATATCGTGAATCAACGCGTCCCATCGGCTCGTCTTGAATTCACAGGCGACAAGGTCGCGTCGTTGCTGCTGAAGGCCGGTGGCGCGGTGCCGGTCGTGGACCAGTCGAAACAGCTGTTGGGTGTGGTGAGCGAACATGATGTGCTGCTGGCTCTCAATGAGGGGCATGCGTGGGGCGCTCGGACGGTGAACGAGCTGATGAGTGCGAACCCCTATTCCGTTCGGCCGGAAACCAGTTTGCCTACGCTGGTGCATGTGCTGACGGAGAGCGATCTGCTCTCGGTGCCTGTGGTGAATGACACAAACCGGCTTCTGGGCGTGGTCACCCGCCGGGATGTGGTGCGGGCGGCATTGCGTCCCGCTGCGAAGCGGCGATCTAACGGGTGAACGGAGCGATGTCCCGGGAGGAAAGGAGCGCCTATGCGTCGAATCGATCTGCTGACTCAGGCGTGTGATCCCGCAACGCTCACGGTCGGTCAGCTCATGCAGGATGCGTTGTTTACCTGTACGGCTCGCACGGACGCGCTCACCATCGGGCGTCTGATGACGAACCAGAATTTCGGCGGAGTGCCCGTGGTGGGTGAGGACGGTGGTCTTGTCGGTCTCGTGACGGAATACGATTTGTTGCAAGCGATGATCGAGGGGCGGGATCTGCGCAAGGTGTCGGCGTCGGAAATTATGACGACCCATCCACTGACGGCCCGTGAGGAAATGAAGCTGGAAGAAGTGGCGAATCTCTTTCAAGATCGCTACGTCACGCGCCTGCCGGTCGTGCGGGGCACGCAGCTCGTGGGCATCGTGGCGAGGCGGGATCTGTTGCGCGGGTACATGAAGGCGTCGGAATATTGGTCGTAGCGCAACGCTACGGTTTGGGGTAGTCATCGCTCTTCTTCGAGTGCGGCAAACCACCTCTCCCAAAAATATCAGCGACTCGTTTCATGGTCATGATGCGCCCGGCTTCCTGGCTTCGCACCGCTGCACGGATCTCTCTGAGAAACGGCTCCAGTGGATGGGATGCCGATCCTGCCCTTCCAGGCGGAGTGGGGCTTCGCGACATCACGGAGAGCAAGAAGGTTCAAGAGCAAATCCGGCAATAGACGATCGCGTGTAAGCAGCGCGTATCGGAACGGACGCAAGAGTTGCTGCTGTCCCGTACTCGCCCGCGGGCATTCGCTTCAGATCTGACGTTGACCAAACAACGGGAACGTCAACGTCTCGCGGCCGAACTGCACGACGATCTGGCGCAGCTCCTGGTGTCCGGTCGCATGAAGCTCAGTCACGCCAGGCGACGCAATCTCGTCCGGCCATAGCCCTGGTGAAGGAATTGGATGACATGCTGGACGAAGCGTTGACCTACACCAGGTCGTTAGTCGCGTAATTGAGTCCTCCCGTACTCCGTGAGTTCGGGTTGGTGGTTGCGATCAAATAGCTCGCGGAGCAGATGCGTTGGCACGAAATGACGGTGGTGCTGCGGGACGCGGGAGCGGTGGCTTTTCTGACCATGGAAGCCGCGATTGAACAGCTCCATGAAACAATTCAGGCGGCGATTCGCTCAGCCGGTCTCCCGGCGTGAGGCGCTCACGCCGGGAGACAGGAGAATTCCGGTAACGGCGATGAATGAAAACAGTGCGCCCGCATAAAACGTGAAGGCCGCACCCAGCCGGTCCCATAAGAATCCCGCCAGCACACTGGCGATGAGCATGGCCAGTCCGCAGGCCAGGTTGAAGCATCCATATGCGGTTCCTCTCAGGTCTGGCGGCGCCTGGTCCGCCACCATGGCGGCAAGCAAGCCCTGCGTCATCCCCATGTGAACGCCCCACAGCGCCACCCCTCCTAACAGCACGCCCCAGTGATTGGCGGCAGCCAGCACCACATCGGCTGCAATCAGGACAAGAAGGCCGAAGGTGAGCAGCGTCTTGTGGCTGGTCCTATCCGAGAGCTTACCGAAGGGATAGGCAGAGGAGGCATACACCAGGTTCATTGCGACCATCACCAGAGGAATGAAGGCGAGAGGAATGCCGCCTTGTTGGGCGCGCAACACGAGAAACGCTTCGCTAAAGCGCGCCAGCGTACATACGGCGCCGATTCCCACGACCCACCAGAAGGCCTGACTGAGGCGCCTCAGATTGTCACGGCTGATCGGATTGGCTCGATGGGATGATGGCGGTGAGACAGGGTCTTGTATGCCGAAGAACAACAGTGCGACGGCCATCATGCCCGGTATGACGGCTACCCAGAAGACCGCCCGAAAATTGTCGGCCCAGAGGAGCATCAGTCCGGTCGCGAGCAGAGGCCCGAGAAAGGCGCCCACGGTGTCGAGTGATTGCCGGAGGCCGAACGCGGCTCCCCTGAGCTCCGGCGGCGCGATGTCTGCGACCAGCGCGTCGCGAGGCGCGCCCCGGATTCCCTTTCCCAGTCGATCCAGCAGACGCGCACTAAGGAGGGTGGCAATGTCAGGAGCCCAGGCGAAGAGCGGTTTGGTCAGCGCTCCGATCGCATACCCGCACAGGGCCAGCTCCTTCCGCTTGCCCAGATAGTCGCTCAGCGTTCCTGAAAAGATTTTGACCACGAGGGCCAGTGACTCTGCCAGCCCTTCCACGAAGCCCACCGCAATCGTTCCCGCGCCGAGCGTCGTCACCATGAACAACGGCAGCAAGCTGTGGATCATTTCCGAAGACACGTCCATCAACAGACTGACGAAGCCGAGGACCCAGATTCCGGAGGGCAGTCGGCGAAACGAATGGGCGGGAGATCTGGGCATCAGAGTCGGCGCATCGTTGCGACGGGTGGGCTGGTGCGGCGTTTCCGCGATACGGATTATAGAAAATGCGATGCAGCTCTGTCATGCCGAATTCCGCAGGTTCGGATGCAGCGCCAGCAGATCGGTTTCCTGCCTCCAGCCGCACCGCGTGACATCGACGGGACGGGCCGTTCTCGTGGCGGTCGATCCTGACTTCCGATCGGCTGTCTTGATCGGGCTCGTACCAGTGACAGAGAGGGCGCAACGCCACTCGTCATCCAGGGCGGGCAGGGCAGAGGTGTGAATGTTGAGGGCTCGACTGGCGACCGGCCTCTGTGGTGAAGTGGTCCGGGCCGGCGTTCCATCGATCACCTTACGACTTGCGCCGTTGTTGTGGCGAGGGGCAGGCCTTCGGCCGCTGAAGGTCCGCAGGGATTTGGGTGGCCTCATTCAGACAGGCCTGGTCCAGTTGTGCTTGCACGAGTCCCAGCGCGCCGCTCAAGTTCGCCCCGCGCAAGTTGGCCTGTTGAAGGTCGGCATTATCGAGCTGGGCTCCCGTCAAATCCGCGGCGCTCAAGTTTGTTCCTCGCAGAGTGGCTTCCTGCAGATTGGTTTGGACCAGGATGGTGTGACTCATGTCGGCATCGCTCAAGTCGGCGGAAACGAGATTCGCCAGTTCAAGATTCGCCTCGGCGAGCCGGGCTTGCTGCAGATGGGCTTTCGGCGCATAGACCTCGGTCAGGTCGGCTTTCTGCAGATCGGTCTGCGAAAGGCGAGCGCCAATGAGGACGGCATGATGCAACCGGGCTCCGTGCAGGTTGGCGGCGGACAGATTGGCTTTGTAAAGCACGGTCATGGTCATGGTGGCGGAATCCAGGCGCGCCTTGGCCAGATTGGCTCCTTCCAGATTCGCATTTTCGAGATTGGCCCGTTGCAGGTTGGCGCCGGTCAGGCGCGCGTAACGAAAATCCGTGCCTCGCAGGCTGGCCTCGTGAAGATCCGCTTGAGCCAACGATGCGTCATCCAGATAGGCGCTTTCCAAATCGGCCTCGACCAGTGAGGCGCCGTCGAGTGTGGCGCTGTCCAGGAGCGCGCCCTGGAGATTGGTCCGGCGCAAATTGGCCTGGCGGAGATTGGTCCGGCGCAGGTCGGATCCGGCCAGGTCGGCATCCCTGAGATTGGCCTTCGACAGGTTGGCGCCGTAGAAGTATCCGTCAAGGAGGCTGGCTCCGCTGAGGTCCGCGAGCTGTAAATCCGCGTCCTCAAAATGGGCCCGCTCCAACAGCGCTTCCCGGAACAGTGCGCCCTGGAGATTGGCTCCGTAAAAGGCCGCCTCGTCCGCGGCGACTCGATTGAGATGGGCCCTGATCAGCAGGCCCTTCCGCAGGTCCGCCCCCTCCAGGTTCGCATCGTCGAGCATCGCCTGGGACAGGTCGGCGCCCTTCAGGTGTGCCTGCACAAGACTGGCGGTCCGTAAATTTGCGCGTTTAAGACTCGCCCCTTCCAGGTTGATTCGCTCGAGATTCGCCCCCGCCAGCCGGAGTTGGCGCAAGTCCGTTCGGCACAGGTTGGCGCGGCGGCCATCGGCGGAGTCACGATCTTCAAGCCAGCGCGCATGCGACCGCAGGACCTTGTCTAGTTGCTTGCCGGCCGGGCGTTGATGTGTGAAGGGGCTCTCGCAGGCAGGAGCCGGTGCGGGTTTGGCGGCGCGCTTCGCCGCGGTAGCTGCATCGGCAGGCACGGAGAGCAGGGCGGTGAGCACCCAACTCGCGACGAGGGTGAGGGACAGGGGATGCTGATTCATCAAGGACCTCCTTACAGCAACATCGGTGCACAGCAACATCGGTGCCGTGCCGGGCTGCAGCGGCAGCATGGTGTGTATCGGTTCATGTGTGCCGGTCGACCTGTTGTGCCATATGTTCCAGCGCCTTGGCGATCCGGACTTCGTAGGGCGCGGCCTGGTCTATCCGGCGTAGGGTATCCGGAAGTTCCGCCAAAGCCAACTTTGCGTGGTGGCGAATCTCCTGGATGGAGGGGCCCGGCGCAAGTCGGCGCCCATTCTGCATGACCTGTCGCAGGAGAGGCCGGCCCGGCTGAGTGTCGCCTTCGACAGTGATCGTGTCTCCGTCCAGTCGTCCGTCGCGTCCGCTCAGGCGATAGACCTGCTTTCTGCCGGGCCAGGTCGCCTTGCCCTCAGAGCGCTTGCGGCAGGCTCTCCCGGCATATTCCTGAAGTTTATAGGCGCAGTCCAGGTAGGGCGCATCGGCCGAGGTGGTCATGGCCGTGCCCACCGCGAACCGGTCGATCGGCGCCTCGCTCCTCACCAGCGCCTCCACCCGATCCTCATCGAGGTTCCCGCTGGCCAGGATCTTGGTGTCGGCGAGACCTCCGCGATCGAGGATCTGTCGTACCTTCCTCGCATGGTCGGCCAAGTCTCCGCTATCGAGACGCACCCCGTGGATCGAAATGCCCTGGCTCTTCAGGCGGGGGGCCAGCGCGACCACCTTTTGCGCCGCGGCTTCCGTGTCGTAGGTATCGATGAGGAGGGCGACATTGCGCGGGTGCGCCTGGGCAATGTGCATGAATGCGTCCGCTTCGTCGTGATGCGCCTGTACAAACGAATGCGCCATTGTGCCGTAGGTGGGAATGCCGAACCTCGCTCCGGCCAGGACGTTGGAGGTGCCGTCGAATCCGGCCAGGTAACAGGCGCGGGCGGCCAGCAGTCCGGCTTCCGCGCCATGCGACCGGCGCAGGCCGAAATCGATCAGCGGTCTCCCCTCTGCCACAAGCATGGAGCGGCAGGCTTTGGAGGCGACCATGGTCTGAAAGTTCAGCAGATTCATCACCCGGGTTTCGACGAGCTGCGCTTGCGGAAGAGGCGCGGTAATGCGGAGGATCGGCTCGTGCGGGAAAAAGACCGTGCCTTCCGGCATGGCGTGGACATCGCCGGTGAAGCGCATGGCGTGGAGGGCGGCGAGTGTCGACGGAGTGAAACTGCCCGTCTGCTCGAGCCATCCGATATCGCCTTCGGCGAAATGAAACGTCTCCAGATATGTGAGAACCTGCTCCAGTCCTGCCGCCATGAAGAAATTCCGGCGAGCCGGCAGCTTGCGGACAAAAAATTCGAAGACGGCTTCACCCGTCATGTCGCGGGCGAGGTAGGCTTGGGCCATCGTCAGTTCGTACAGGTCGGTGAGGAGTGTCTCGGATGCGGCGTTCATACGACCAGTTGCTCCCAACGGAGAGGGATTGCCCCGGCTGACACCATCGATTCTTCGGCCCGCGCTCCGTCGTCCGGGAGGACGTTCACGGCCCGCACGGCGTCGATGAGCAGGTAGACCACATAGTTCAGGCGGCAGGCATCCTTCACGGTGTGAAGGACGCAATAGTCCGTCGACAGGCCTCCGACGAACAGTCTGGTGATGCCGGCGGCCTGGAGTTGATCATGCAGCGACGTGCCTTGGAATCCGGAATATGCTTCGCGTGCGGGGTCGGCGCCTTTGGAGATGACGATGGACGAGGGCGGCAGGTGGAGCGATGAGGGGAAATCGGCGCCGTGGGTCTGTGCGATGCAATGTGCCGGCCAAGGCCCTCCCTGGGCATGGAAGGAACAGTGGTTGGACGGATGCCAGTCGCGTGTCGCGAACACGGGTGCGCTCGCTTCCACAAAGACGTCGAGATATCGTTGCAGGGCCGTGATGACCTCCTGGCTCTCCGGCACTGCGAGTGTTCCCTCGGGCAAGAAATCGTTCTGCACGTCCACCACGAGCAGCGCATCCCCTGGTCGAAGGTAATTCATGGCGCCCTCTGCGGAGGCAGGCTCTCCCGCCTCCTATTGCCCGTGCTGTACGAGCAGGCGGATGTAGGCAAGCGCGTCTTGCCGCTCAGTTTCGGTCAATTGTCCCTGCCATGCGTGCATGGGGCTGAAGACAATGCCGTGCTCGATGGTCCGGAGCAGTTCTTCATCTGATTTGAGGACGGATTTAAAACGGTGAAAGTCGGCCGGCGGGACTTTCAACGCGGCGGCATCGGGCCCGTCCCCCCGGCCGCCGGGGCCGTGGCAAGCGAGGCAATGACGCTCGTAGACCGCCTTGCCGTTCACGACATCCGGCGGAAATTCTTGGGCGTCTGCGGATTCACAGGCAGCCGAACAAGTCAGACCCACCATGGCGGCGAGGAGCATGTGACGGATACCGATGGGCGTGACAGTCCGCATAGATCGCTGCGCCTCCTTCAACTTTTCTTGGTCGTATGCGCGATGAACGATGAGAAATGTTGCTGCAGCTTGGTGCTGCCGCAGGCCGGACATTGTACCTCGCCTTTTTCGTGTTGCTTCAGCGTCACGACGATCAGGGATTCTTTTCCGCAATCCAGACAGGTGTAGTCGTACATCGGCATAGGCACCTCACTCGGTGAAGCCTGTTCCTGCTAATCTTTGACCTTGCGGTCCTCTTCCGCCTCGCCCCACGTCGCGACGATCTGTGCCATCTCTTGCAGGCGGGCGGCGGTTCGCCCATAAATGCTCTCGGGAGGAAAGTCTCCTTCCGCTCCGCGTTCTCCCGCAGGAACTCCGATGAGCAACTCGAGGGCTTGGTCCGCCGTATCGACCCCGTAGACGGCAAATCGGCCGTCTTCCACTGCCGTGACGACCTCTCTATTGAGCGCCAGATGCTTGATGTTTCGCGCGGGAATGATCACGCCTTGCTCGCCTGTGAGGCCCCGCCGCTTGCATGACTCGAAAAAGCCTTCGATTTTTTCGTTGACACCCCCGATGGGCTGGATTTCCCCGAGCTGATTCACCGAACCGGTGACTGCCAGAGATTGCCGGATAGGCAGATCGGCCAGGCTGGAGAGCACAGCGGCCAGCTCGGCCACGGCGGCGCTGTCGCCTTCGACTTCGGAGTAGGTTTGCTCGAAGGTCAAGGTGGCGCTGAGGGCGAATGGCTGCATGCCGGCGAATTTGCCCGCCAGGAACCCGGCCAGGGTCATGACGCCCTTGCTATGAATTTCGCCGGCCAGATCGACTTCCCGTTGAATGTCGATCACGCCTTTTGTGCCAACGTAGGTGCGAGCGGTGATCCGGATGGGGCGGCCGAAGCAATAGTCGCCGAGCTCATAGACGGACAATCCATTGACTTGACCGATGACGTCGCCTTGGAGGTCCACCATTAGCGTGCCCTCGCGGATCTCTTCCTGGAGCCACTGCTCGGGCAGATCGGCGCGGCGCCGTTGGTGCGCCAGAGCTGACTCGACGTCCGCGCGTGTCGCCAATGGATGCCCGGCCTTCTTGGCCCAATACCCCGCTTCGCGAATCAAGTCGCTGACCAGGCTGAACCGCAGGGACAGCCGGTCGTGCCGGTCGGCAAACCGGAAGCCCTGACGGATGACTTCCGCCACCGCGTCCGCGCCGAAGTGCGGCAACCCTTCCTCGCGGCATAACCGGGACACGAATCGCGCATACTGCCGTTCCTGCTGCTCATCGTGCGCGACTTCCACATCGAAGTCGGCCTTCACCTTGAAGAGTTTGGAGAAATCCTCCTCGTACGCCTGCAGCAGATGGTAGATGCCGGCGGTGCCGACCAGGATGACCTTGACCGAGACAGGGATCGGTTCCGGGCGCAGGCCGGCGGTGGCGAAGCCGTAGAATTCCGCCGGGTCCTCAATGGTCACGGCCCCGGTTTTAATGACGCGCTTCAAGGCCTCCCAGGAGAAGGGCTGGCGCAGAACATCCAGCGCCTGCAGGATCAGGTAGCCGCCGTTGGCCTGCAACGCGGCGCCGGCCCGGATCTCGGTGAAGTCGGTATACATCACGCCCAGATGGGCGCGTCGCTCGATTTTGCCGATAAGGTTGCTGTAGGTCGGATGCGATTCGTCTACCACCGGCGCGCCGGCCGCAGCATCCCTGGCCACGATCAGGTTCACGGCAAACCGTGTCATGTCGGGGCGGCGTGACTGCTCCAGGCCCGGGATCGACAGGACCGGTCCACTGTGAGGCAGGAAGTCTCTGTACTGATGCACGATGTCGTCATGGACCCGTTGCAAATAGGTGAGGACGGCCTGCGAGTATTGATAGGCTTGCTGAAGCGCGTCGTAGGCGACTTTCATGACATTGGCGACGATTTGGTGGTCCAGGTGATGCAAGGCCTGCTCGGCTTCCCGTTCTAGGCTGTGCATCCGGACATGAAACTCGCGGATGTCGCTCTCCAGCGATTGCCGCTGTCCGGTCAGTTCCTGCTGGACCGCTTCGGAGAGCTCCTCCATTTCCTTCTCGTTCATCGGGCGGTTGTCTTTGAGGGGAACCAGTCCGAAACCTGCCGGCGTCTCCTCGAATATGAAGCCGCGCTGGCGGCACAGGGTGGTGAGGTCATGAAAGAGACTCTTCTTTTTGCCTTCTGTCTCCTCGATGATTTTCGCCTTGGCATCGAGATATTTCTTCCCTTCGAAGGCCGCGGGAATGTCGTGGCGCAGGCTTTCGATAAACGCGCCCATGTCGCGTTTGAACGTCGCGCCTTGTCCCGCCGGAAACGAGAGGCAGGCCGGGCGCGACGCATCCTGGAAATTATGGACAAAGCACCAGTCAGGCGGGGACGGCGCCGTCTGGGCCAGCCGTTTGACCATCTGCCGCACCAGTGTTCCCTTCCCGGTCCCTACCGGCCCTGAGACGAAGATGTTGAAGCCGGGACTCTTCATCTGCAGGCCGAATTCCAACGCCTCGACCGCCCGTTCCTGGCCGATCGTCTCGTCGAGGGGCTCCATCTGGCTCGTATCTTCGAAACCCAGCCGGGCGGGATCGACCGTAGGAGCCAGGAGAGAAGCCGGTAGTCTATGGTTGTCCAGCATCGTGCCTCTTCTACAGCTTGGGGAGATGCGGTGGCTGAACGATGGTGGCGTGCAGACCCTTCTCCCCGGGCTCGCTTTCGAACAAGACTTCAACCCCGTCCTCCATTTCCGTGAATGCGATGCCTTTGAGCGCATTCTTGTGGAAATACACGTCTCCCCCGCCGTCCTTCAGGATGAACCCGTACCCGAGTTCAGGAAAGACCTTGCTCACCACGCCGCGGAGCTGCGGCAGAGGTTCCACCCGGATCACCTTATCGGCGCGTTTCTCGCGAAATTTCCGCAATTCGATCGCCACGGCGTCGAAGGCGGACCGGATCGCTTCCTCAAAGGTCTTATCCTCCTTGCGGGAGGTGATCGTCTGCCGGGTCGGAACCGTGACGAGCACGAGCGCCTCCGCGACGTTGTCCAGTTTCTTATGATGACGGTTCTTGGTGAGCGTCACGCGGCCATGAACAATGTCGTCATGGCCGCGTTGCAGAGCGGCCATACGTTCTTCGATCTCGGTTTTCCAGCGCGGGGTCATTTCGACATTGCGGCTTTCCACTTCCAGATTCATGCGTCCTCCTCTCGTCTCAGATGGAACGGGTCCCCCCCCTGTCTCAGCAAGGCACATGCCCTGTCGATCGTCCGCCACTGCGGTCGGCTTAAGGATGAATCGGCTGAAAGTGAGGCATTTGCGTGTGTCGATTATCTCTGCCGTGGAGCGGCGTTCGTACCACTGGCGCATAATTCCTCACTTGCCTGGGCCGGGCTGAAGCCCAATGCGCCAGTCGCCTCCCGATCTGACCGGCCCGTGCGGCTGTTTTCAGGAACATGTTTTGCGTGGGATCGTGGCATGCCGGTATTGAAGAAATCCGCCCTGGAGGCCTATGTCAAGGCACGGTTCGGTTCGGCGACAGAACTGCTGGCCTATGGCCCGATCGGAAAGGAGACGAAAGGCGCGCGATACAAGCAATATGGATATGGCGCTCCGGTCCGATTGACCTTTCACACACCAGGCGAAAAAACCCGCCAGGTCGTGCTGGGCACGATGAGTCCCGGTCCGTTCGGCCATGAGCATCCGGCTGATCGGGCGCAGGCCATGCTGTGGGACTACGACTGTTACGGCCGGCTTCCCGGCCATATCGCCGCGCTGGATGTGGGTGCGTTCACCGCGCGCGGCGAGTTGATGTCGGTTGCCGGGGCCAGGGAATTTTTCCTGCTGACCCAATGGTCGGAAGGGGAAACCTATCACAAGGATCTCGAACGACTGGCCGATGCAATCAGGCCGACGGCATTGGACCGGAAGCGGACCCAGGTGCTGGCTGACTATTTGGCGACCATTCACCGGGTGAAACACAAAGATCCGCAACTGTACCGCCGCCGACTGCGCGAGCTGCTCGGCCATGGCGAATGCATCATGGGCCTCACCGACAGCTACCCCGATAAGTGTGGCTTCATCACGGAGGATCTGCTGCAACGCATCGAAGTCGCCTGTAATGCCTGGCGCTGGCGCCTGCGCGGCCACCATGCCCGCCTGTCGCAGGTGCATGGAGATTTTCATCCCTGGAATGTGCTGTTCCGCCGGGGGATAGACTTTTCCGTCCTGGACCGGTCGCGGGGGGAATGGGGTGAACCGGCCGACGACGTGACCTCGATGTCGATCAATTATCTGTTTTTCTCGCTCTGCCGGCATGGCGCCTTGAAGGGGCCGCTGGAGGTGTTGTTTCATTCGTTTTGGGATCGCTATCTCATCAAGAGCCGCGATCAGGACGTGCTGGCTGCAACGGCGCCATTTTTTGCCTTCCGGGGATTGGTGTTAGCCAGTCCGCTCTGGTATCCGAAGTTGACCCTGGCTGTGCGGCGGAAAATATTCCGGTTCATTGAAAATGTGCTGGCGGTTCCGCGTTTCGATCCGGCCGATGTGAATCGGTACTGCGACTGAATCAGGACTGAGGATTGCCCGTTGCATCGCGCAATGAAGCAACCACCACATGGCGCTCATGGCTGGTTCTCCTTTCGCCCTATGGCTCACCGGTCTCCCGGCCTCCGGGAAAAGCTCGATCGTCGCCCGGTTGCTGCCGAAGCTCGCCTCGTCGGGCATCACCGTCGAGGTGTTGGAGTCCGATGCCGTCCGCCGGATCCTGACGCCGGAGGCCAGCTATGCCAAAGAGGAGCGGGACCTGTTCTACCGGGCGTTGGGCTTCATGGGTGCGCGATTGCTGGCGCACGGGGTGAATGTGATCATCGATGCAACCGCGAGCCGTCGCGCCTATCGGAACTTTGCCCGCGCGCTGATCCCTGATCTATTGGAAGTCTCTGTCGAATGCCCCTTGCAGATCTGCATGGAGCGGGATAAGAAGGGAACCTATCGGCGGGGTCTGCAAGGCGAATCTTCCACTGTGCCCGGCTTGCAGGAGCCGTATGAAGCGCCGCTTTCACCGGACCTGATCATCGATACGACGGCGCTGTTGC
Organism: Nitrospira sp. CR1.1; assembly: GCA_014055465.1. Classification (NCBI taxonomy): domain Bacteria; kingdom Pseudomonadati; phylum Nitrospirota; class Nitrospiria; order Nitrospirales; family Nitrospiraceae; genus Nitrospira; species Nitrospira sp. CR1.1. Next base: position 197,727 of record WIAF01000001.1, on the reverse strand, counting down.
CCGATGCGGCAGCCGATCAGATTGTCGCGTTGATTCGTTCCCGTCGTCAGGGGTGAGCACGATCAGCGCCGCGCAGGACTGCCGTCATGATTCTCGTGAGGCCATTTTGCATGGCACCATTCGCGTATCGCTCCTTGCTCGCCGCCACAGGGTTCTATAGGATGAATCCGTTATCGTGATCGTGCCTCGGAGGGCATCCATGCCCGCGTCACTCAACCATGTACATCCTGATACTCCGATGGGGGCGACCCTGATCGCCGGCGGCGCGACGTTCCGCTGTTGGGCTCCGCATGCCAGGGCCGTGTATGTGGTGGGCGACTTCAACCATCGCGTGCGCAATGATGCGGCTCTGCTCACACGGGACCAGCAGGGCCATTGGCGTGGCTTCATCCCCGGCGTGGAGGACCGTCAACGATACATGTTCTACGTGGTTGGCGAGGGGGGTGAGGGGCTCAAGCGGGATCCCTATGCCCGCGAACTGGAATCGCCGTTTCCCGCAGAATGTCTTATTCGCCGCACCGATTTCCCCTGGCACGAGAGCGGCTATGTCACGCCGCCGTTTCATGAATTCGTTATGTATCAGCTCCATGTCGGCACCTTTTTCACGCCGAACCTGCCGCACAAAGGCGGGACGTTTCTCGATGTGGCGCGCAAGCTGCCCTATCTAGCCGAACTTGGCGTGACCGCGTTGCAGCTCATGCCCATCCAGGAATTTCAGACCAGTTTCAGCCTGGGCTACAACGGCACCGACTACTTTTCGCCTGAAATGGATTTTGCCGTGGCCGATGCCGGGCTGCCTGCCTATGTGGCGGAGGTGAACAAGCTGCTGGACGCGAAGGGCCTGCGCCGGTATCAGGCGGCTGACGTACGCGGTGAAATGAATCAGCTCAAGGCGCTGGTAGACCTGGCCCATCTTCACGGATTGGCCGTGCTGCTCGATGTGGTGTACAACCATGCGGGCGGGGAGTTTGGCGACCAAAGTTTGTATTTCTTCGACCGGCAGGATCCGGCAGGCGGTCAGCGGAATTCCCTCTACTTCACGGACAAGGGGCACGCGGGCGGCCTGGTGTTTGATTTTGCCAAGCCGGAGGTGCGCGACTTTCTGATTCAAAATGCCAGGTTTTTTCTCAGTGAATACCGGATCGATGGTTTCCGGTATGACCAGGTCAGCGTGATCGACCATGACGGCGCGCCGGACGGCTGGCGATTTTGTCAGGACCTCACGTCCACCGTACACGCGCACCGGCCGGCGACGTTGCACCATGCCGAGTATTGGGATGTAAACCCGTTCATCGTCACGCCGCCGCCGGCCGGGGCCGGGTTTGATACGACACTGACCGACGGCCTTCGCATTGCCCTTCGCGCCGTGATCGGCAGCGCCAGCGCTCCGGACGAACGGCCGCTCAACATGACAGGGCTGGCGCAAAGTCTGTGGCCCGAAGGATTTGCTGAGCCGTGGCGTTTCGTGCAAGGGCCGGAGAACCACGATATTGTCTATGACGGTCGCGAACCGCGTATCGCGCGGCTGGGCGATCCCGACCATCCTCGATCCTGGTTTGCCCGCAGCCGCGCGCGCGTGGCGACTGGTCTCAGTCTGACGGCGCCGGGGATTCCGATGTTGTTCATGGGGCAGGAGTTCCTGGAAGACAAACAGTGGTCGGATGATTTCGTGTCACACCGCAACTTGCTGCTGTACTGGGCGGGTCTCGATCGGGGTGACAGGCAGATGCTCGATCACCTGCGCTTCACCCGGGAATTGTTGGCGGTCCGCCGTCGTTTGCCCGGGTTGCGAGGCCGCGGGTTCCGCGTGACACACGTGCACGATCACAACCGGATGCTGGCTTTCCATCGCTGGGTTGAAAGCGAGGGGCATGATGTGATGGTCATGGTGCACCTAGCCAACTTCACCCGCGTCGGATACCGCATGGGCCTGCCCGGTGGAGGAGACTGGCGCGAAGTGTTCAACAGCGATGTGTATGAAAATTGGATCAATGCGGGTGTGGCGGGCAACAACGGCCGCGTGGTTGCACAGGCGCAGCCTCTGCATGGATTTGACTACTCCGCCGACATTGTTCTCCCCGCGAACAGCATCCTGATTTTTTCACGATAGCCGCGCGGAGCTTCTGTGCTCCAATCTCGTGTGTTTCCGCCGCCTGGAGTTTCTGCAACTCTCTTTTCCGTCGACACCATCAGACCGTTGCGTCGCGCAGACGACTTCACGTTGCGACGGATAGTCGGGATTATCACCATCGGCAACAGACTGCATCAGGGGTGGGGAGCAGAGTGAGGATGTTCGGTAAGGAACTCATGCCTGGTCGTGCACCCGGCACGGGAGAGGCGGTCATGATGAGCGGGAATCGTGTGCGAAGGGGGACTTTGTGCGTTTCGAAGTCGATCTCGACGACCACATCGTCAACATCGTGAAGATCGCCCGGACCTTGCTCTCCCATCGTGGAGCGTGGCGCCCTCAATCATCTGACCGGCCAAGTAGCCACAGTAGCGGGCTAGGCGGTCCACCAGGAAGCGACCGGAGGATGGGGTCTTGCGCGCAGCGGGCGTGGATGAACCCACTGGCCCAGGAAATGAAGCCCCGCTGTGCGGCAGTAGCGCGCGGCGATTGCAGCCTCCCCGGCCCCCTGGTTCACCATGAAGAACAGGCCTTGCGCTGTCAGGTTGCGCGCGATCCTATGAAACAATTGTGCAGGTGAAAAGACCGTCAGGGGAAGTCGCCATGCGAGGACAGGCGACGGCGTCACGAAGGGGTACCAGGCGGTGACCACGTCAGTCGGACGCTCCACCTCGCAATAGTTCGCCACCAGAAATGTCGTCTGCGGAAGATGCGCTATGTATCCGCAGGCGGCATCATAGCGGCTGTATCCGGTCGGGTAGAGCCGGAAGCCTTCCACATCCACACCGGTCAACGCCACCGGACGAAAGAATGCGTGAAGGGTTCGCGCGTACCAAAAGTTTGCGCACCCCACATCCGTGACGACGATCCCCTGAGGAACCGGCCGGTTCGCGATCGTCCAGGCCCGGTCCAGCAGATCGAGATAGGCATAGTTGGCCAGCGCGGTATGGTGGCCGTACTGAGACTCGAAGCGCACGTCATACCGCGTCCGCAATTCGTCAATGCGCGTGATTTGCCAGGATGCCAACCCGGAGAGGCAGCCGATCGGCGTTTCATGATACGGCCGTCTCGACCACCGCATCCGCTCGGAGAGGCGATACCACATCGCATGATAGAGCGAGCGGCAGCGCTGAACGAGAGAGTAGCGGTGATCCTGCGGCGGCCATGCGGGTGAGGCGTCCGGTGTCGTGAGCGGTGCCGTCGTCATACCGGGAAAGTGTCTCGTAGGTCGCCGGCTTTTCCAATGAAAAACGCAATGGAGAGCATCGGCTGACGAGGGCGCTTGCCCACGGTTCTGTTATCCCGCTTCCGGCTTCAGTAGGTCCTTCACCATCTTCCGATGCGGAATACCGGCATCCATGAACGGCTCGCCGACTATGCGGAATCCTGCCTGCTCATAGAAACCGATCGCGTGGGTTTGGGCCGAGAGAGTGACGCGGGCGAGCCCTTGTCTCACCGCGAGGTCGAGTAATGCGGAAAGCAACGCGCGGCCCGCGCCGCGACCGCGCCAGTCTTTGAGAACGGCCATTCTGCCGATCGTGCCGTTCGCTTGCATGCGCGCTGTGCCGATGGCGTCACGGCGTTCGTTCAAGGCCAGCACATGGGCACAATGTGAATCGAGCCCATCCCACTCCAGCTCCTTCGGTACCCCCTGCTCATCGATAAAGACGATTTTCCGGATGGGCCGAATCAACCGTTCGGCCTGGGGCCAGCCGACGAGCTCTACGCGGATGTGTGCGTCAGTCTTCGGCATCAATGCGTACCCTCCAAGAAATCCCCGACAGGTACTGTGACTCCAATTGCCGTAAGAATCAACCGGACGAATCCAGGCTTGTGCGATGCCGGGTCGATGCCACCGATCGTGGACCGGATCAAATTCAATTCCGATTTGAGGATCGACGATCGCGTGCTACGGTCATGATCGTGAGATCCGATCGATAAGGCGCAGGACGTTGCTCAGGATCTTCAGCGACATGAAGGAGGATGACACGTGAATAGTCAACGGCGAATGTCTCGAGTCGCGGCGTCACGGAAGGTGCGCTCAGGGAGGTGGAGCGCCTGGTGCCATGCCGAAGGGAAAGACGCCCGCCCGCCCTTATTCAGTTGGGAATTTTTGCGGTCAGTCTGGTCTCTGCTGCGCAACGCGACCCGGCGCAAGGCGGGTGAAGGAGCCGAAAAACGCTGTGCCTGGCAGCAGGAAAATATCGGTTGCACGGCGCCACGCTCTGTCGGAGTCTATGGCCGCATGAACTGATCGCGCGCGCCCTGGTTGCTGCTACTCGCGTCCTGTCTATCCTCCTATTCCTTCCCCGGTCTGCCTGCGCGCTCCCTGTCTGAAATCACACCGGCAGTTGCCCACGAAGAGATGTTGTGGTCGAGGTGGCCTCGTGGAGCCTGCTCTCTTCAGTGCCACCGGAAAGTGACTCTTGACCCGCCGACCGGTTGAGGCGAAGATGCGGCAACCTGGCGCGGGTCTTGCTGGACGTTAGTGATATTCCCGGCAACAGATTGAACGATGAGGGACAACCTATGAAAGTGTTGATTGCGACTGATGGATCAAAGTACGGCAAGTGGGCGACGGAGTGGGTGGCGAGAATGCCCTTTGCGGAGAAGCCGGACGTGACGCTCCTGCATGTGACAGATGTCGAGGCCTTGCGCGCGCCCTTCATGTTTCAGCCCGTGGTGATCGGGAACGAGCCGTTCATTCAAGAAGAAATCAAGCGTATCGAGGCGCGCGGAAAAAAGACCATGACCGAAGCCAAGGCTCAAATGGGATCCCTGAAGCTGAAGGGAAAGCTGGTGTCGGTGCGCGGTCCTGCCGGTCCGACGATTCTGGATCGGGCTCCTCAGCGGGACGGCGTGGTGGCGATCGGAAGTCGCGGCTTGGATGCCCTCGACCGGTTGATGCTGGGCAGTATCTCGACACAGGTCACCTTGCATGCCCCCTGCTCGGTGCTGGTCGTGAAGGAGGAGCCGCGTCCGGTGAGCCGGATTCTCTTCGCAGCGGATGGATCGAAGGCGTCGGACAAAGCCCTGCGGTTTCTCTTGACCAGGCTTCAGCCTGAAGCCCGGGAAGGATTGGAGCCGATCGATGTGGTGGTAATGCATGCGATGCCGTTCCTGAAGTATCCGGAGTTGAAAGAGGCTGGCGCCCGCCTGGTGGAGCAATGCGCCAACAAACTGATCAAGGCCGGCTACGTCGTGGATGAAGTCGTGCAACTTGGCAAACCGGCTGATGAGATCTTGAAAGTGGCGTCCAAGAAAAAGGTGGATCTGATTGTGACCGGGGCCAAGGGGATGGGCGCGGTCGCCCGGTTCCTGCTTGGGAGCGTGTCCACCAAGGTCGTGCAGCACAGCACCTGTTCGGTTCTTGTGGTCCGATAAGGCGGACTCTCCAGCGGCGCATTCCTGGAGGCGAAGAAGGCCGCTGTGGCATTTCACCCCGTTTCCCCTCCCGGTAGCGTAGCAAAACGCTGCGATGGACGTGTCATTCCCCGTGAAATCCCGACTCCCCCGCGGCATGTTCCCTGCTGTGTCTGAGAACAGCAGGGAACATGCTGGATCAGACCATTAACGCATGACCTTTCGAGTAGCGGCCTTCACGTCTGAGTTCAGGCGGCGGCTTTGGCGGCCTGGCGGCTCGCTTCGCCTCGCGGGTTGCGCGGTGCTGTCGCTGCCGCTCCTGATGGGCGGGATGGGTTGTGACCGGGATCCGGTGGCTCCGCCGCCAACCGCCAAACCCGCAAACAGAGCTACCGATGGAGTGGTGGAGCTGACTGCTTCCGAAATGGCCCGGGCAGGTATTCAGATCCTGACCGTGAAGAAAGAGCCGTTTGTCCCGCATCGCGAGTTTCCAGCAACGGTGCATGCCAATGAAAACGAATTGGCAGAAGTCACGACGCTGATCCGGGGCCGGGTGGTTGACGTGCTGGTCGATGTGGGCAAGGACGTGAGGAAAGGCGAACGGCTGGCATTGCTCGATAGCACGGAATTGGGCATGGCGGAGGGGGTTTATCTCAAGGCGGTGGCGCGGCAGCACGAAGCCCAGCTCGCGCATGAGCGGGCGGCCAATCTGCATGAGCATCGCGCCATCAGTGTGGCCGAATTGCAACGCCGGGAGGCGGAGATGAAAACGGCGCAGGCCGATGCGAGGGAGGCGGGTCATCGGCTCACCCTTCTTGGTGTGGCGGATCAGGAAATTCAACGTCTCGAACGGGAGCGGACGATCCGTTCCGACATCGCGATCCGGGCGCCGTTCGCGGGGCGCGTGATCATGCGCAATCTGACGCGCGGCGAAGTCGTAGAGACCTCGCGGAACTGTTTCACCATCGCCGACCTGTCCGATGTCTGGGTCGTCGCCAGCGTCCCGGAGAAAGACGTTCAGTTTATTCATCCGAATCAGACGGTCCACGTCGTCGTCGCGGCGTACCCCCATGGTTTATTTTCCGGCCGCATGACCTACATCAGCGATGTGCTTGACCCGGCAACCAGAACGATGCGCATCCGTGTCACCGTGCCCAATCCGGACCGGGCCTTGAAGCCGGAGATGTTCGCGATGGTTCGCGTCGATGCCTCGCCGCGACCGGCTGCGGTGGCGGTGCCGCTGGCCGCCATACAACAGGACGGAGGGGGCAAGGTCCTGTTCGTGCGGCAGGGAGAAAATCGATTCGAGCCGCGCCGGGTCTTGCTGGGCGATGAACAAGACGGGCAGGTCATCGTCCTGGAGGGGGTGCGCGAAGGGGAAGACGTGGTCGTCAAGGGAGCCTTTGCGATCAAGTCCGAACTCGATATTCACAAGATCGAGCCCACGCAATGATTGCCGCCCTGCTGGAATTCTCCCTGCGCCAGCGAATTCTCATCCTGGGCCTGGCCTGTTTCTGCGCGGCGGCAGGCCTCTTCGCCTTCCAATCGATTCCCATCGACGCCTATCCCGACGTGACCAACGTGCAAGTGCAGGTGCTGACGGAAGCGCCCGGCCTCTCCCCGGTTGAAGTGGAGCGGTTCATTACCTATCCGATCGAGCTGCAAATGAACGGATTGCCGGGACTGACGGAAATTCGCTCCATCTCCAAATTTGCGCTCTCTCAATTGACGGTGGTGTTCGAGGACGATGTGGATGTGTATTTCGCCCGTCAGCTTGTGCTGGAACGGATCATGGCGGTGCGGGAGCGGTTGCCGGCTGGCATGGAGCCGGTTCTCGCGCCGGTGACGACCGGGCTCGGAGAGATCTATCAGTATTATCTCGATAGCGCACAGCATCCGGCGCGCGATGCTGCGCTGGTGGAGGACGAGCTGACCTCTCAGCGGACGGTGCAGGACTGGGTGCTGCGTCCCTTATTGAAGAGCGTGCCGGGCGTCATCGAGGTGAACGGCCTCGGCGGTTTGGTCAAGCAGTATCAGGTACTGGTGGATCCCGACAGGTTGCGGAAATACGGCCTCACGTTGCGCGATATTTTTGATGCCGTGGAACGCAACAATGCCAATGCCGGCGGCAATGTACTCGAACGGCATGCTGAACGCGCCATCGTGCGCGGGTTGGGGCTCATCAAAAGCCTGGCCGACATCGAGCGCATCGTGGTCAAGGAAGCAGGCGGGGTGCCGGTGTTCGTGCGGGATGTGGCGGACGTCCGTATCGGCCATGCGGTGCGCCATGGGGCCGCCGTGCTGAACGGGGAGCGGGAGGTGGTGGCTGGGACGGTGTTGATGCTGCGAGGCGGCAATGCCCGGGAGGTGGTTCAGGCGGTGAAGCAACGAGCCGACGCGATTCAGCGGGAGGGAATCCTGCCCGAAGGGCTCGCCATCGTGCCGTTCTACGACCGTATCGAGCTCGTGACAGCCGCCATTCATACCGTGCGCGATGCGTTGATCGAGGGCGTCGTGCTGGTCACGCTGGTTTTTTTCCTGTTCCTCGGCCATGTGCGAAGCGCGATCGTCGTGACAGTCTCGCTGCTGGTGACGCCGTTGATCACGTTTGTGGTGATGCAGCGGCTGGGATTGTCCGCCAACCTCATGACCCTGGGGGGGCTGGCGATCGGCATCGGCGAAATCGCCGACGGCTCGCTGGTCGTGGTGGAAAACATCTATCGCCATTTGTCGGAGAACCGGATGCAGGAACGTTCCCGGCTGGAGGTGGTTCTGCGGGCGACGAACGAGGTGGGGCGGCCGATCCTCTTCGGGATCCTCATCATCAGCGTCGTGTTTCTGCCCTTGATGACATTGCACGGCATGGAAGGAAAGATGTTCGCCCCCCTGGCCTACACGTTGGTCATTTCCCTGTTGGCCTCGGTGCTCGTGACATTGACCCTGTCTCCGGTCCTGGCCTCGCTGATCTTGCGCGGCGACCATCCGGAAGAGACCCGGCTGACCCGGTGGATGAAGATGCGGTATCAGCCGGTGCTTCGGTGGACGCTGGACCATCGCGCCCTAGTGTTGCTGGGGTCGACGGCGATCGTGCTGGCCAGTGTGAGTCTGTTGCCGTTCGTCGGGCGGGAGTTTATTCCGATTCTGGAGGAGGGCGCGCTGACGCCGCAGATCGTGCGGTTGCCGAGTGTATCACTGGAAGAATCGATCGCGATAGAAAAACAGACACAACAAGTCATGCTGGAGTTTCCGGAAGTGCGGATGTCGGTGAGCAAGATCGGGCGGGCGGACATCGCGGTCGGTCCGGAGGAGCCTAATGAAAGCGACCCGATCGTGACGCTACGCCCGCGCGAGACCTGGACCACTGCGCACACGCAGGCCGATCTGGTCGATGCGATCAGGAACCGCCTGGCGGAAATTCCCGGCATTTCCGTGCTGATGAGCCAACCGATCCAGGAACGGGTCGACGAGCTGATTTCCGGGATCAGGACCGAATGCGCCATCAAGTTGTTCGGCGACGATCTCGATCTGCTGTATCAGCATGCCGAACGGATCGCAGACCTCATGCGGACGATCGGGGGAGTGAAAGACGTCAAGGTTGAACAGGTGGCCGGTCAGCCGTATCTGACGATCGATATCGACCGGGAGAAGATCGCGCGATACGGGATCAACGTTTCGGATGTGCAGGACATCATAACCACGGCGGTCGGGGGGAAACCTGCGACGCAGGTGTATGAGGGGGAGCGGCGATTTCAGCTGATCCTCCGGTTCCCGGAGCACTCGCGCAACAGCATCGGCGCGATCGGAGACATTCGGGTACGATCGGCATCGGGCGCGCCGATTCCCTTGAGCGAACTCGCCGCGATCGAGATGCGGGAAGGTCCGGCGAGAATCAGCCGCGAACACGCGAAGCGGCGGATCTATATCGGGTTCAATGTCGTGGGGCGCGACATCGGCGGTGTCGTGGACGAAGGCCGGAAGCGGTTGGCTGCGCACATTCGATTGCCGCAAGGATATACCGTGGCCTGGGGCGGCGCGTTCGAGAATATGGAACGGGCGAACGCGCGGTTGCTACTGGTGGTGCCGGTCACGCTCGGGTTGGTGTTCTTTCTGCTCTTTTGGGCGTTTCATTCGCTGCGGTATGCCGGGTTGATTATTCTGAATCTGCCGTTCGCGTTGATCGGAGGCGTGGTCTCGCTGTGGCTCAGCGATCAGTATTTGAGCGTGCCTGCGTCGATCGGCTTCATCGAACTGTTCGGGTTGGCGGTCGGCAACGGCATCGTGCTCGTCTCGTATATCAATCAGTTGCGGAACGAGGGGCAGCAGACGGAGGCGGCGATCGTGACGGGGTGCGTCCTGCGGCTTCGTCCGGTCGTGATGACGATGATGACGACCCTCCTGGGTCTCCTCCCGCTGGTGATGGCGCAGGGGATTGGCGCTGAAGTGCAGCGGCCCTTGGCGACGGTGGTTGTCGGAGGCCTGTTCACGTCGACCGCCTTGACATTGCTGGTGCTGCCTGCCTTGTACCGCACGTTCGCCGAACAGGACGTTGCGAAGGAACATGCTCCGGAGTGGGTGTAGACAACTCCGGTTTGAACCCATGCTGAAGGAGACACCATTCTGGGCCCTGTCTGCGGATGATGTGCTGCGAGAGTTGTCTGCCACGCGAAAGGGGCTGGCCACGGCCGAGGCTGAAGCGCGACAGGCAACCTGTGCATCCGTCAGGCTCAGGCCTCAGCGGAATGGCCGGCCGTTGCGGCTCCTTCTGGCGCAGTTTCGAAGTCCCATCGTCCTTATCTTGCTCTTTGCCTCAGGCGTATCGTTTTTCCTCGCAGAACGCGGCGATGCGCTGATTATCCTGGGCATCATCCTGGCCGGCGCGTGTTTGAGTTTCTGGCAGGAGTACAGCGCCGCGCGCGCCGTCGCCGGACTGCTGGCACTCGTGCAAATCACGGCTCGCGTATGGCGGGATGGCGAGCTGTGCGAAGTTCCGGCCGACCACATCGTGCCAGGCGACGTCATTGAACTGTCGGCCGGATCGAGTCTCCCCGGCGACGCGTTGCTTCTGGAGGCGAAAGATCTGTTCGTCGATGAGGCCACCTTGACAGGGGAGACGTATCCGGTCGAAAAATCAGTGGCGACGCTGGCTGCTGACGCACCGTTGGCCACCCGTACCAACAGTCTGTTTCTCGGCACCCATGTCGTCAGCGGGCAGGCCCGGGTCGTCATCGTCGCGGTGGGACAGGAGACGGAATTCGGCCGTATCGCCCACCGCATGGCGCTGAAGGCCCCCGAAACGGAATTCGAGCGGGGAGTCCGGCGATTCGGCTATCTGCTGCTCGAAGTGACGCTCCTCCTCGTCTTCGCGATCTTTGCCGTGAACGTCTATCTTGAGCGGCCGGTCCTCGAATCCTTTCTCTTCTCTATGGCCTTGGCGGTCGGACTGACGCCGCAGTTGCTGCCGGCCATCATCAGCGTGAATCTCTCGCACGGCGCGAGGCGCATGGCCCGGCAGCATGTCGTCGTCAAGCGGCTGGCGTCGATCGAAAACTTCGGGAGCATGAATGTGTTGTGCTCCGACAAGACCGGCACCTTGACCGAAGGTTCTATGCGGCTCCATGCCGCGCTGGATCTCGACGGCCAGCCAAGCGAGCGGGTGTTGTTCCATGGTCACATCAACGCGATGTTCGAAACCGGCTTTCCGAACCCCTTGGATGAAGCCCTGCGTCGTCACCGCGCCTTCGATCTCTCCGGCTATCGTAAAGTGGAAGAGGAGCCCTACGATTTTGTTCGCAAGCGGCTGTCCGTCCTGGTGGCCACTCCGCACACCCATCTTCTGATTACCAAAGGCGCCGTCGAAAGTATGCTGGCGGTCTGCCTGCACGCGGAGCAGAAAGACGGGACCCTGCTGCCGATGGATCAGGTCTGCGAGTCGATCAGGGACCGGGTGCGGGGTCTCAGCGGGCAGGGCTTTCGCACGCTCGGACTGGCCTGCCGTGATCTGGGCGTCATCGACCGCGTTTCCAAGGAGCATGAAGCAGGGATGACGTTCCTGGGCTTGTTGGTCTTCGTCGATCCTCCGAAAGCCGGCATTGTCGACACGATTGCCCTTCTCCAGCGGCTGGGGGTGTCGATAAAAATGGTGACGGGAGATCAGGGGTTGGTGGCGGCCCATGTGGGGCGACAAGTCGGCCTGGCGAATCCCCGGCTCATGACCGGGAGTGACCTACGTGGCATGACCGACGATGCGCTTCGGGCACTGGCCAATGAGGTGGACATTTTTGCGGAAATCGAACCGAACCAGAAGGAACGCATCATCCGTGCGCTGCGCGGCGCGGGTAACGTGGTCGGCTACCTCGGGGACGGCATCAACGATGCGCCCGCGCTCCACGCCGCGGACGTTGGTATTTCAGTCGATGGCGCCGTCGATGTCGCCAAGGAGGCCGCGGATCTGGTGTTGCTGGAGCACGATTTGAGCGTGTTGGTGGAAGGCGTCCGGGAGGGGCGGCGCACCTTCGCGAATACCCTCAAGTATGTGTTCATGGCGACCAGCGCGAATTTCGGCAATATGTTCAGCATGGCGGGGGCCTCGCTGTTTTTGCCGTTTCTGCCGTTGCTGCCGAAACAGATTCTGCTGACGAATGTGCTGACCGACGTTCCGGAAATGACGATTGCCACCGACCATGTCGATTCTGAACTCATCGAACGGCCTCGCCGGTGGGATATTCCATTCATCCGGCGGTTCATGTTGACCTTCGGATTCGTGAGCTCGCTCTTCGATTACCTCACGTTCGGCGTCCTGCTGCTGTTGCTGCAGGCCACGACCGGTCAGTTCCGCACCGGCTGGTTTGTTGAGTCCGTGCTCTCGGCGTCGCTGATCGTCCTGGTGATTCGTACACGCCGCCCTTGCGTAACCAGCCGCCCGTCTCCGCCCTTGCTGCTCTCGACGTTGCTAATTGCACTGGCGACGATCGCGTTACCGGTGACGCCCATCGGAACGCTTTTGGGATTTGAATCTTTGCCGGCCATCTTTTGGGCCGCGCTGCTCGGAATACTTCTGGCCTATGTCGCGGCGGCAGAACTGGTGAAGACGTGGTTCTACCGGCATGCGAACAATGGCCGCTGAGCAGGCGCCGCCGCCCGCTTCCGTAATTCCTACGTCACGCCGCGGCCATACAATCGATCAACTCCTTGACTGTACGCGGTGATGTAGTACAACCAAAGACAGCTGGTTCGTTCGGCTGTTCTTCCACGCCCCAATCCGCACGAGGACGCCCATGCCCGGTTCTCCGCACTCGCCCGACGGTCTCTCGTATGATCCGCAGGTGCTGCTGAATTCGCAGCCGGTCATCGTGACGGTGATTGATCCTGCCAACCATTCCGTGCAGTTCCAAAATCAGACCAGCCTGGGTGCGTTCGGCGACATGGCCGGTTCCCCCTGCTATGAAAAAATCGCGGGGAAGACGGCGCCTTGCGAATTCTGCCGCATGCCTGACGCCTTGGGCCGGAACGAGGTGGTGTCGGAGCAGGTGGAAATGCAGCACGGCCGCCATCTGTTGGTCCATTGGGCGAAAGCGCCCTCGAAAGACGGCCGCGTCCATGTCATTGAGACGATCATCGATCTGGCCAAGCGCAAGCAGGACGAGCAGGGCCTGCGGCAATCGCAAAAGATGGAAGCGCTGGGGCGACTGGCCGCGGGCATCGCGCATGACTTCAACAATTTGCTCATGGTCGTCATCGGTCATGCGCACCGGGTCGCGCAGCAGCTGGGATCTCATCCGCTGCACCACGAAGTCGACATGATCGGACAGGCCGGCACGCGAGCCGCGGCGTTGACGAAGAAATTGTTGACGTTCAGCCGGCGCCAGGTTCTGGAGCAGCGTGACGTGCCGCTCAATACTCTGATTCGCGACATGGAAGATATCTTGCGCCGGCTGATCGGAGAGCAGATTCAGACGGTCCTGGTGCTGCACCCCCAGGCCGGCCATGTCTTGGGCGATCCGGTGCAGATTGAGCAGGTGTTGCTGAACCTGGCCCTGAACGCTCGCGATGCCATGGCCGAGGGAGGCATTTTAACGATCGAGACGGGCAATACCGATTTGGATGAGCAGTATGTGCGCACGCACCCAGGAGCGATTCCTGGCCGCTACGTCACGCTGGTGGTCGAGGATACGGGATGCGGAATCGATGCCGAGACTCTGGCCCATATTTTTGAACCGTATTTCACCACGAAGGAATTCGAGAAGGGCACTGGATTGGGGTTGGCTACCGTCTATGGAATCGTGAAGGAGAGCCGCGGGTATATCGACGTGACCAGCCAGCCCGGCCGGGGCTCGCGGTTTACGGTGATGTTGCCGCGTGTGCAGCCGCAAACATCGGACGCCGAACAGGTGGCGGCCTCACGGCAGCTCCAGGCGACCTGCGCGACGATTCTCCTGGTAGAAGACGATGAGGGCATTCGACGTCTTGTGGCAGCCGTGCTGCGGGATCAGGGTTATGAAGTATTGGCGGCGGCAGACGGCGTTGAGGCCTTGCAGATGTTGCAGTTGCGCAAGGGCGGCTGCGACCTCCTGATCACCGACGTGATCCTGCCGCGCATGAAGGCCTCCGTGTTGGCGCAGGGGGCCAGGACGATGTTTCCCAAGATCAAGGTGCTCTATATTTCAGGATATGCCGGGGACATGCTGGTGTCCCACGGGGTGGATGCGCAAGCGGCCTACCTGCAGAAGCCGTTTTTGCCTCAGGCCATCATCGAAAAAGTTGCTGAACTTCTCCTGCCCGTTGGCCCGCAGTAGCGCGCGCCGTTCTCCTGCCTGTCTGATCGGGCAATCCCGTCGCAGACGCGTCGCGCGCTTCCGGATGCCTGATCGCGCCTCCATCTGCCCCGCCCGTGTTCATAACGCCGCAGGCTGGCACTTGCCGTAGTGTGGTGCTCGAAGCGCTGCGGCGATCAGATAGCGTCGTCGACAGGACTCGGGTGATTGTGGGTCGGCGCCGTGTTGATGGCGGCTGCGACGTCGTTGCCCCGAGGTGTTCACGACCGTCAGCGCCTGTTTGCTCGATGCGCCGGACCTGTCCGCTGGAGATCCCTTCGGCGCGGTGCTTGCCAACATGCTCACTCTTGGCCTCATCACCTTGTCCATCGCGACACACGCGTCTGGGCGCAGGCGGCGTTCGAGCATATGCTCGTGGCGGTGGTGACGACGTTGCCTGAGTTGGGCACGTCTCTGGCCGCCGTGCGGCTCGGGGCCTTCGATCTTGCAGTGGGCAATCTTTTCGACAGCAATGCGGTCAATATGGCGGCCTTCTTGTTTACCGATCTGGCAGATGCCGGGGGGGCCGCTGCCCGGAGCAATCGACTCCACTCATGCGCTGATCGCCCTCTAGCAGGATGCGGAACAAGTCCACCAGCGGCGTTCTCGCCTCGTTCAGCGGCTCAACGTACGACACGAGTACGATTCGCCGCTTCACTCGCTGCGGCCTTGCTGGATGGCCTTTTTACGCATCCTGCGTACTATCCTGATACCAACACGCCACGTGAGCTGATCGCGGCGTAGCGTGCAAAAAAACGAGTTTTTCCGCAGCCTGCTAGGGCATGTTGATGATGAATGTAGGGTTGATGGGGATCGGCGATCGCGTGGAGATGCGGTACTGGCTCATTGAACCGGACAGCCTGGCGAGGGTCTACGGGGAGAGACTCGGCCTTTGGTTGTTGCTCCGATGATGCCTGACGTACCCGCGAGGATGTGTTTAGTCACCTCATCTCACGACCGGTCATTTCCAGGAGACGCCGGGAAGGGAGATGACCCGTTCCGTTTCCGCCGTCGACTGAGCGTCCAGGAGAAGGTCATACACCAGTTTCACCCGGCTCCGCGTCTCTGCCGAGAGCGCCAGGAATTCCACGCCGAACGCATCCGTGCTCGTCCAGGTGACGACGGCGGGCTTGATTTCGATGGGTTCGATGCGATCGGGAAGCGAGATCCGCAGCGTCAATCGCATTCCGCAGTGCACCTTGGCGGCAGTCTGTTGAATCTTGCATCCTCCGGGAGAAAAATCCCGCACCACGCCCTGGCTGCTCCCGCGGGGGCCTTGCACATCGATCGGTCGATTCATCGCGACTCGCGTGTTCTTACGTTTTGCCATCACTCTGTCCTTCCATGATCGGCTGGTTCTGCTCGGTTCGAGGCGTTCCTTAGATGGCGGGTTGCATGAGGGATTCCGTTAACGTTCTAAATGCAGGATCCAGCATGAAGCGCCTGAAGGACACGTCCTGTCTGGGGTCCGGCATGGGTTCACGCTCGTTGCTCAGGCGAAAGTGGAGGAAGGCGTCGTGAAGAGATTGCATGGCCCGGTCCCGCTCATTCATTCCGGCATAGGCGCGGGCGAGATCGTAATGAAAAAACGGATTTGCCGGGTCCTGCGAAAGGCCATACTCGATTGCCGTTTTAGCGCGCGCCAGGTCGCCGGTCCGGCGATAGGCGACGGCCAGGTTATGGATGAGAAGACGCCAGAGGGGTTTGTCCAGGACGGGGTTGATCCGTTCGAGGGCGACGGCTTGTTCATAATGCGGGATTGCTCGCGTGAATTTTCCTTGCAGATACGGCGCGCTCCCTGCTTGAAAGTGAGCCAGGCTATCGGCCTTGGCCGCGGCCACGATGGTGAGGGTCTCCAACATCTTGCGCAGTGGCGCGTCGTCTCCGGTGCTGGCGTCGCGTTGCGAGAGGTGGATGTCCATGTACACGTTGTCTTTGCTCGTACAGGCAAAGAGGTGGAGTCGATTCGTCGCGCGGCTGCCGGTCTCCTGCAGCAGATATTCGAGTACGGGGAGGTGATCGATCTCAGTTCGTGTCGGGCCTGCGCTGGGTGGCGCGGCAACGGCTTGTGCGATACGGGCCAAATGAATGAGACAGCCCTGCTCCGTGGCCTGCCCAGAGACCGCTTCCAGCGTGATGGAGAGACGCCTGGCGGTGGTGTCATTGGTGGCGAGGAAGTAGCGCCGGCTGTCCGGTTTGACGCCATCTGCCTGAACGCGGTACCCCGGAATATCGAGACTCACGGCCCAGGTCTTGTCGATGAGGGCGATGGTCGCCTGGCGCGGGCTGTCCTCAGCAAGAACGATCCCGGACGTCACGAGAATGTAGCCGAGTACACTGGCGAGTCGCAGTTTCGTCGACGATGGCATTCCCGCTCCGTATCTTCGGTAGCTGTAGGCTGACGATAGCGCCGTCACTGTAGTCTAACGTTCACTCCTCGCCGGCCAAAGCAAAAGTACGAAACCAGCCTGTATGACAGAGAATGGTTGGGGAGCCTGTCGTGAAGGCGGTCTGATCCTGTGGCGTCGTGCCACAGCATGCAGGGAGGTCTGTCGCCTTTAACGGCAGCCTGGCAGGACCCAGCGGGGGACTATGGGCAATGTCTCCAGCCCGTCATCAACCGTTGGCGGTACCGGCTTTGCATAATGCTTGTTAAGGATGTAGCCCTATCCCGGGACATCGCCGCCGATTCTGTGAAGAGAGGAGTGACGATGCGCGAACGAGACAGACAGGATCGCAGGAAGCGGCGAGGTGTTTGTGGATGGTTGTGGCAGGTTCTGTGGTGCTTCAGCGCGGCGCTGCTGGCGCTAGCAACGGTTCCGGCTCGGGCGGCGGTGCACGTGCTCCCTGAGATGACCGTGAGGCGCGACAGCGGGACCGTCACCGGTGCCAAGGCGGTTCGAGCCGATCCCATGGTGAAGGAGGTGTTGGCGGCCTTCGATCGCGCGGAACGCGCGTTGGAGAAACAGGAACTCCCCGCGCTGATGCAGTTTTATGCGCCGGGTTACAATTATCACGGCCTGCACATGGGGGATGTCGAGCGCATCTGGAGCGAGGTGTTCGAGCACTACCGGACATTATCCTCGACGCACCTCTTTTCTGAGATGAAAATCGTGGGCGCCGGAGAGGGGCTGCGCGTGGAGTTGACTTGCACCGGTGGCTTGTATGGCGTTGACGTGCAATCAGGCGCGCGCGTCACGCTGGATAGTTGGTTTCAGGAGGTGCATTATCTCGTGCGGGACAAGCAGGGGTGGAGATTTCTGGGAAATCGAGGCGACGCGCCGCGTTCGGCGCCCTTCTCCTCTTCCCCGCACCATCCGCTCTTTTGATCGAGATGGTCCAGGCGATTAGGCTGCAGCCGCGGAGGCTGCAGTGGCGGCAGTGCTGAGCAATTTTTTAACGCTGGCATGGGCCAGCACGACGTCTGGGGTGCGTTGCAAGGCTTCGTAGTAGCTGCGTTCGAACCCGTCGCCCTCTTCGGAAGGGCGCAGCATGTGGCGAGCTTCCACCAGCAGATCCTGCGCGGCTTCGATCGTCGTATCCTCCTGATCTTCCAGCACGACATCGATGCGGACAACGAGATGCGACAAGGGGTGCAGCCAGGCGAACCAGGGGTCGTTCATGACGAGCTGCAAAAGTTGACCGGCTGAGGAGATGCGCCCGTAAATGCGTTCATACGTGAGCTGTTCGGAGACAATCAGGGATTTGTGCAGGCCGAGGAGGCCGTGACGAAGGTCCTTCAGGCTGAGACGAAGGTTCTCCGGAAGCGGATTCGAAGACGACCAGGAGGAACGTGTCATAGATCACCAATCCTACGCAATCCACAGCTTCAAGCGACGGCCGTTCCTACCACAGGAATGATGCCCGCTTCAGGGCCGCTCTCCGTCCTTCGTGGATACTGTATCGGCTGGTTTGCGCCGGGGTTGAGTCCCGGGGGTGTGGAACAGAAGAAATTTCCCCCTGCCGATCGGCGGGCCAAAGGAAAAACGGGCGTTTTCTCCGCAAGTTGAAGTACTTAGGATGGTCGCTCGTAAAGGGGCCTGTCCCTAAGGAGTCGTCCCGGCAGGGAAGCCGAAAGAGATCGGAAGGCATGGTCGAAGCGCGACAACACAGTCAGGCCCGGTGGTATGCCCGGTCCACGGAGGAGATCGGCCGCGAGTTCGGCGTCGTCCCGGCGCAAGGGCTGGCCGAAGACGACGCCACGCGCCGGTTATCCGTCCATGGTCGCAATGAATTGCCTGAAGCCGCCTCGCCTTCGCCCTGGCGTATGCTGGGGGCCCAATTTAGCAGCCTCATCATCTGGGTGCTGATCG
The DNA here is from genome assembly GCA_014055465.1 of Nitrospira sp. CR1.1. Classification (NCBI taxonomy): domain Bacteria; kingdom Pseudomonadati; phylum Nitrospirota; class Nitrospiria; order Nitrospirales; family Nitrospiraceae; genus Nitrospira; species Nitrospira sp. CR1.1. Next base: position 179,113 of record WIAF01000001.1, on the reverse strand, counting down.
GCGCCGCCCTCGTCTCGGGCCTGCTCGGCGAATGGGTCGATGCCGGCGCCATCCTCGCCATTGTGCTGCTGAACGGGCTGCTCGGATTTGTGCAGGAATACCGGGCAGAGCAGTCGTTGGCGGCGCTCAAGACCATGTCGGTGACCTATGCCCGAGTGATTCGAGCCGGCACAAGGCGCACCCTGTCTTCAACAGAGCTGGTCCCCGGCGACATCATTGATGTGGAGGCAGGAGATCATGTGCCGGCGGATGCGCGACTCATTCAGGCCGCCGCCTTCCGCACGCAGGAAGCCGCTCTGACCGGAGAGTCCACGCCAGTCGAAAAAACCAGCCTGGCCTTGGACGACGACGATGTGCCCTTGGCCGATCAACGGAACATGCTGTTCATGGGCACGACGGTTACCGGGGGCAAGGGGCGCGCCCTTATCGTCGCCACCGGCAGCGCAACTCAGCTGGGACGCATTGCGACGCTGATGACCGCGGTGCCGGTGGAGCCGACACCCCTCCAGCGGCGATTGGAGCAGTTCGGGCATGTGTTGCTGTGGCTTTCGCTGGGGATCGTGCTCGTGGTGTTCGGGCTAGGCCTGTGGCGGGGCGAGCCGGTGTTCGACATGTTTTTAACGGCCGTGAGCCTGGCGGTGGCGGCCATACCGGAAGGGCTGCCGGCCATTGTGACGACGACGCTGGCCCTGGGTGTGATGCGTATGGTGCGCCGCCATGCGTTGATCCGCCGGCTGCCGGCTGTCGAAACCTTGGGCGCGGCGACGGTGATCTGCACGGACAAGACCGGCACATTGACCAAGAATGAAATGACGGTCACACGCTTGGCGGTTGACGGCCTTGTGTGTGATGTGACCGGGGACGGATACGCGCCGGAGGGCGAGATCATCGGCGGCGATTTCCGCACGGGAGGGTTGCGAGATCTCTTGTGGAGCGCGGTATTGTGCAACGGCGCGTCGCTTCGAGCGGCAGAGGGAGGTTGGACGGTGGTGGGCGATCCCACGGAAGGCGCGTTGCTGGTTGCGGGCGGCAAGGCCGGGTGGCGGAAGGAAGACCTCGAAGTTGCCCATCCTCTCGTGGGAGAAATTCCGTTCGACTCCGAACGCAAAATGATGACCATGGTCCGCCGATCGGGCGGGCGTCCCGTAGCCTATGTGAAGGGTGCGCCGGATATCCTGCTGGGGCGGTGCGACTCGTACATGACGAGCGCGGGGGAGGTCTCGCCTCTCACAGATGCGACGCGACACTCGATTCTCTCGATCAATCAGGAGTTCGCCCAACAGGCTCTCCGGGTCGTGGCGTTGGCGCGGCGTGTGCTCGACCCGGAGCCGGCGACGTTTGAGTCGGAGGGGATTGAGCGGGAATTGGTGTTCTTGGGATTGGCGGCGATGAAGGACCCCCTGCGTCCTGAAGCCAAACAGGCGGTCGAGCGTTGCCGGTCTGCGGGAATCGTGACGGTGATGATTACCGGGGATCATAAGGAGACGGCTCTGGCCATCGGGCGCGAGGCAGGTTTTGTGAGCGGCTCGACGCAGGCCCTGTCCGGTCTGGAACTGGACGGGTTGACTGATGCGGAGTTGTCAGCGCGCGTGCGCGACGTGTCTGTCTACGCGCGGGTGTCGGCGGAGCATAAGCTTCGCATCGTCAAGGCCTGGCGCGCGCAAGGGGCGGTGGTGGCGATGACCGGCGACGGCGTGAATGATGCCCCGGCGGTGCGGGAAGCGGATATCGGGATCGCCATGGGGATGACGGGGACGGATGTGACGAAAGACGCGTCGGACATGGTCGTGACCGACGACAACTTTGCCTCCATCGCCGCGGCCGTCGAAGAGGGCCGGAGCATCTACGAGAACATCCGCAAGTCGGTGCACTATCTGCTGTCGTGCAATCTGAGTGAAGTGCTGGTGATGCTGGGGAGTACGGTGTTAGGCTGGCCGTTGCCGCTGCTTCCGATCCATATTCTCTGGATCAACCTGGTCACCGACGGGTTTCCTGCGTTGGCCCTTGCCGTCGATCCAAAGGATCCCGATGTGATGACACGCCCGCCGCGTGACCCGCAGGCGCCGCTCCTGGATCGCCAACGGTTTCTGACGGTCTGCGTTCAAGGCGCGGTGATGGCCGCGGCGACGCTGGCGATGTTCGGTATTGCCCTGTCGATCATGAACGACGAGGTGACGTTTGCCCGCACCATGACCTTTACGACGCTGGTGCTCGTTCAGTTCCTCCACGCGTTCACCTGTCGTCATGACCGGCTTTCGCTGTTTCAGATCGGGGTCGCCACCAATCGGATGCTGGTGGCCGCTGTGTTCATCTCGGCCCTGTTGCAGGCAGGGATTCTGTTGAGTCCTTGGGGGCAGGAGATTTTTCGGGTCGTTCCACTGCGGCTCGATGAATGGTGGCTGGTCGCGGGATTCGGGGTGTTGCCGTTCCTGGTGATGGAACTGTGGAAAGCCTGGAGCCGGGTGCGAAGCGGGCCGCCGCGCGGGTCTACGGTGTAAGTGTCGGCGCTGCCCAAATCGTGGTGAGAGGAGACGCCTGCCGGCTGAGGCCTACTGGTTGTGCTCCATACAGGTCCGTGATCGTCCGCAGCAGTCCGTAGTGATTCGTCAGCTCTCCGTAGCGGCCCGGTCGCACCATCGGCCCCACCAGAATCGTCGGGATGTGGTTGTCCGATTTCCCGTTGTCCTCGTCCCAGGTGATGACGAGCAGACTATTGTGTGTCTGTGCCCATTCCACGTAACGCTCGAGGCGGGCCCGGAGCCACTGGTCTGCGCGTTGAATCCGGTCGGGATCGGTGCCGTCGTGCATATCGTTCTGTTGATTGGGCACCACGATGCTGACGGTCGGCAGTGTGCTGAAGTCTGTCGGGAAATCGGTTAGCGGACGGTTGTTGGCGGCGGGGACCGTGTTGATGGGAGAGGATTGCCAGTTGACCCAGGGATTGTGTTTGCGCGCATAGGCGCCCGCGATGCACTCGATGGATCCGACAGCGGGCAGGTCTTCCGCATAACCGACGAATGTCTGTCCGGCCTGAGCCAGTGTGCTGGATAGATTGGGAACCGTCAGCGAGGTCGGGCAGGTGTTTTTGCTGACTCCGTCGATGGTTCCCGCGAAGAGAGCGATATAGTTCGGTTGGCTCGGATGGGTCACGGCATAAGAATTGGTCAGCAGGGCGCCTGTACGCGCCAGCGTATTCAAGTATGGGGCTGCCGGTGAATCGATGATTTGACCGAAGGCATGATTCTCTTCGATCACGATCACCAGATGGTCGGGTTTGGGCAATGGGGGCTGAGCTGAACCAGGCGCGGTCCAAGAGAGGAACAGTGCGGCGAAGGCGAGTGCGATGACAGGCCTGTTCATCAGGGCCTCCTGATCGATTACACCGGGAGTTCGCTGAGACGCAAGGTATAGAGGTAGTGATACAGCCCCTGCTGCGCCAGCAGCGCCGCATGGGTGCCGGATTCCACGATTTTGCCTTTATTCAGCACCAGGATGCGGTCGGCGCGTTGAATGGTGCTCAGCCGATGGGCGACGACAAAGGTTGTCCGGTTCACCATGAGTTCTTCCAGGGCTTCCTGCACCAGCCGCTCCGATTCAGTATCCAGCGCCGAGGTGGCTTCATCAAGCAACAGAATCCGGGGGTTCTTGAGAATCGCTCGCGCAATGGCGACGCGTTGCCGTTGGCCGCCGGAAAGATTGATGCCTTTTTCTCCGACGATGGTCTGATAGCCGTCCGGAAATCCCGCGATGAATTCGTGGGCATGCGCCGCCTTGCTCGCGGCGAGAATCTCTTCTTCCGTGGCGTCTTCGCGGCCATAGCGAATGTTATCGCGGATCGGACCGCCGAATAAAATTGTATCCTGAGGCACCAGCGCGATCTGCCGGTACAGGCTATCGAGCCGGACGTCTTTGACGTCATGGCCGTCTACTGTCAGCCGCCCCGAGGTCGGATCGTAAAAACGGTGCAACAGATTCATGATCGTGGTTTTTCCCGAGCCGGTCGGTCCGACGATCGCAATGAGTTCGCCGGGCTTGGCTTCGAATGACACGTCCGAGAGCACGGGCTGCCGGGCGTCATAGGCGAAGCTGAGGTGTTCCGCGCGCACATGTCCACGGACCGGAGGCAGGTCGATCGCGTTGGGTGCGTCGGCGATTTCGGCATGGGTGTCGAGAATTTCAAAGACACGCTGCATGGCGCCTTGTGCTTCCTTGATTTGGGCGAAGACGCGTGCGGCCGATCCGAATGGTCCGATCAGAATGCCGGCAAACAGGACGAAAGCGAACAGGTCGCCGGGAGACACGGTCCCGTCGATGACCTGCCTGCCTCCATACCACAGCACCATGGCGGCGGCGGCGAAAGTGACGAACGTAATCGTCGGCACGAACCACGCCATGATGGTGGCACGGCGCAAGGACAGTTCCATGGCGGTGTGTACTTGCGTCACGAATCGCTGTTCTTCCCGCTTGGTCTGCACGAAGGATTTCACGACACGGATGCCGGCAATCACTTCCTCCACTAGCGTGCTGACGGAGGCGGTTTGATCTTGAATGGTGGTCGAGAGTGCCCGCAAGCGCCGGCCGAACAGCTTGGCGACGACGACCAACAAGGGGAGCAGAACCAGGATGAGGAGGCAGAGCTGCCAGTTCATCGCAAACAAGAAGCCCGCGCCGCCGATGAAGGTGACGACCTGCTTGGCTGCGTCGATAGGGGTATCGGTGACGACGTTCTGGATCACGGTCACGTCGTTCATCAGCCGCGACATCAACTCGCCGGTCCGGCGCTTGGAGAAGAAATTCACGGACAGGGTTTGGAGATGCGCGAAGAGATGGGTCCGGAAGTCCGCCATGACCCGTTGCGACACCCAGGCCGTCAGGTAACTGTGCCCCATGGAACAAAGCCCTTGGAGCAGGACGAGGCCAAGAAGCAGCAGGATCATCTGTGCCATTCGGTCGGCATCGTGCTGCACGGTAATGACGTCCCAGAGCGTACCTCCCAGGCGCAGCAGAGCCAGGTTCACGGCGGCAACGGCCATGACCATGATGGCGGCCGCAATCATTCGGGGGACGTAAGGCTTGAGGAAGGGATAGAAGCGCTTGAACGAGAACATCGGTGTTACGACAATTGTTTCAGGGAGGCAGGCGCGTAGCGTATCACCGGTGATCGCGGCGGTACGAAGACGACATGACCTTTGCAATGAGGTGAGAGCGCTAGAGCTGAGCGATCGACTCGATCAGGTTCTTGTTGATCGCCACGAAGTCCGATCGATCCTTATCATTGATCAACACGTCAGTCAGGCTGATAAACAGCCGCTGCTCTTCGTTAATCGCATCGGACACACGATTCCGCATGGGCGGGATGAGGAAATCCCCGACGTAGACACAGTTCACCGTTCGAACGCGGATGCGAACTTTTTTTCCTTCGGGCACGGATCCCTCCGTCCATTATGTCGTGATGGGCTCAGCTCTTGCGACGCAAGAATTTCTGACGCCGGCGCAACTTCTTATACTTGTGCTTGCGCATCTTCTTCCGGCGTTTCTTGAGGACACTCGCCATACGTTCAATCTCCAACTGCTAGGCGCGGGAGTCTAGTGGGTTTCGGTTCAAAAAGCAAGTCAAGATTCTGACGAAATGTTTGCTGCCGGTTCATTCGCGGGCCTCAGCGAAGCCAGGGTGGGTGCGGACAGGGTCATTGCTTGACCTCTTTCCGCCAAGGTTCCTATACTGCGCCATGTTCAATTTTTACGTATCCCGTTCTGCCTGTCTTGTCCGACTGCTCCTGGGGTTCATGCTGATTCTCAGCGTGGGCTGTGCGGGAAAAACCATCCAATATAAAGACGATCACGACCGTCTGCTTCGGATCGATCAGGCCGTTGAGGCACTGAGGAAATCCTACGTGGAGCGGGACCGGAGCGCTTTGGAGGCGTTACTGCTACCGTCTGGAGGCCTGGATCAGGTGCAACGGGATATCCACAGCGATTTCGATACCTTCCGGGATATTCACTTGGAGTTTTCAATCGAACGCATTGTGATCGAAGGCGACAACATCGATGTGTTTATTCATTGGCAGGGCCAGTGGAAACGGGAGCCCGGCGAAGTGGGCACGCGCCAGCGAGGTCACGGGCGGTTAGCCTGGGTCGGGACGCAATCGATTTTGCTTCGAGAGGCTCAGGGCGATCTGCCATTCGGCATGGGCAGGCGGGCCAGCCTTGGCGAAGATCCCGCTCGCGGACAAGCCAAACCTTAGCCATGTCAGCCCGCAGTGCTTCTCCCAACATTGAAACAGACTTTCTCGTCGTCGGGAGCGGCGTCGCCGGTCTACGCGCGGCCATTGAACTGAGCCGCGCAGGGCGCGTGTTGATGCTGACCAAGGGGCATCCCCTGGAAAGCAATTCCATGTATGCCCAGGGCGGAGTGGCAGTCGCGCTCAGCGAGGAAGACGATGTTGGAAGCCATCTCACGGATACGTTAAAGGCCGGTCACGGACTCTGTCGTCGTGAAGCGGTGCGGGTGCTGGTCGAAGAAGGACCGGATCGCATTCAGGAACTGATCGCGTGGGGAGCGAAGTTCGACAAGATCGGCAAGCGGTTTGCGTTTACCCGCGAAGCCGCGCACAGCCGGAGCCGCATCCTCCGCGCGCGCGGCGATGCCACCGGCAACGAAATGGTGCGCGCCCTCATGGCCTATGCGGCCAGGCAGCCGCGCATTCAGCGGCTGGATCGGAGATTTACGGTCGACCTGGCGGTAGTCGACGGGCGTTGCTGCGGCGCCATTGTCTTGAACGAGATGTCGGGCGAACGCACCGTGCTGCCGGCCAGCGCGGTGGTCCTCTCCACAGGCGGAGCGGGCCAGGTCTACGCGCGCACCACGAATCCGGGGAATGCGACGGGGGACGGCATGGCGATGGCGTTGCGGGCCGGGGCGATGCTGATGGATATGGAGTTCGTGCAATTCCATCCCACGTCGCTATACCTGCCGTCGAGTCCTCCCTTTTTGCTGTCGGAGGCCATTCGCGGGGAAGGCGGGCAGCTCCGGAACATCAAGGGCGAGTTATTCATGCACCGGTATCATCCAGACGGCGCATTGGCTCCACGGGATGTGGTCTCGCGGGCGATCTGGTCGGAAATGGCCGCCACGCGCGCGCGGCATGTCTATCTGGATGTCACGCACCTGGGCGCGGCCTTTGTGAAGCGCCGGTTTCCCACGATCTATGCGACCTGCCTGCGGTATGACATCGATATGACGGAAGAGTGGATTCCTGTCTCCCCCAGCGCTCATTACATGATGGGCGGTGTGTGGACGGATGTGCATGGCGCGACGACGCTGCCCGGCCTGTATGCGGCGGGGGAGGTCGCCTGCAGCGGAGTGCATGGGGCCAATCGGTTGGCCAGCAATTCATTGCTGGAAGGATTGGTCTTCGGCATGCGGGCCGCCCAATCTGCGGTGGCTCATGCGGGGCACTTTTCCGAGCCGGTGCCGTCGCTTGAAGACCTGGAGCAGGGCCGGCCGACCGACCTCGATGATCCGGAAAAACTCCGCAGTTCGCTGCGTCGATTGATGTGGGGAAAGGTGGGGCTTGTGCGTTCGGGAGAGTCATTGATCAGTGCGTCCGCGCAACTGGTCCGCTGGATGCGTCTCCTTGGAAAACCCTTTTCCTCGCGCGCCGCCTTGGAGGTGAAGAACATGGTGCAGGTGGCGCGCTGCATCACGGATGCGGCCTTGTGGCGGGAGAATAGCGTCGGTGCCCACTATCGGTCGGATTTTCCCGAAGCCAGGAGGCAAGGGTGGAAGCAGCATAGCCAGTTACGGTTGGGGGATGGGCAGATTATCGGGATGCCGTCGAAGGAGCGAGACCTCGTCCTGGCGACCGAGGCGCCGCCGAGCCGTAGGCCCGGGAAGAAGAAGACCGCGCGTTCATGAGAAACGTGCGATAGTGCCCGAGGACTTTGAGGACATACTGCCGCGTTTCCGGAATCGGAGGAAGCCCCCGGTAGCGCTCCACCGCATGTTCTCCCGCATTGTAGGCCGCCAGGGCCAGCGGCAGATTGCCGTTAAACCGGTCCAGCAGTTGCCGTAAGTACTTCGTGCCCCCGCCGATATTGTCATCCGGATTGTACGAATCCCGCACATCGAAGCGCATGGCTGTCTGGGGCATCAGTTGCATTAACCCGACGGCGCCCGCATGAGAAACGGCCAGCGGATCGAAGTCCGACTCTGTTTTGATCACGGCTCTGATCAACGCCGGATGCAGGCGATGGGCGCGGGAATGTCGGGCGATCACCGGATCCAATTCACGGTCGGAGATGATGCTGCGGGAGCGAGGCAGTTCGGACATCACGCGTTTATATCGCGGATCATTCGGCACATTGGTTAAGGAAATGGTGCCGTTGGCATCAATATATTGGTAGACCTCGGCCCGCCCCGGAGAAACGGTTAGCAGCACGATTGCAGACAGGAGGAGGCTCGGCGTGATGCGGGTGTAAAGAGACATCGTGGTTGAGACGCCTGGGCCGGTGTGGCGTTCACTGTCGTTGATTCAACCGTAGCAGCTGACCTCCTGCCTGTCAAAAACGGCGGGTCCTGTTCTGTGGCCGGAAAGATTTCTCAACGCACGGATAAATATAGAAATATTGCGGAATGTCAGGCGGGGAGCGGTTCGAGGAATCTGTGGCGACTGGCGGCGAATCGCGCCTGAATCCGTCCGGTGAGGGGGCCGGGTCGGCCGTCACTGATAGGAAAGGCGTCGACCCATGAAACCGGCATGACTTCCATGCTGGTATTCGTCAGAAAGCATTCAGTGGCCTGGCTCAGGTCTGCCAGGTGGTAGTGTCCTTCCTTGACGGGCAGACCTTCCTCCTCGGCCAGCATCATGACAATCGCCCTCGTGATGCCGTCTAAAATACCGCAGTCCATGGCAGGGGTATGCACGGCGCCGTTCGAGATGAAAAAGAGATTACTGATGGTGCATTCAGTCAGTTCATCTCTCCAATTGAGAAGCAGGCTGTCGAAGGTGCCGGCCGCGATGGATTCGCGTTTGGCCAGAATGTTATTGAGGAAATTCGTGGATTTGATCTGCGGGGACAAGGCGGCCGGAAGATTCCGTCTGGTCTGTGCGACGGTCAACGAAACTCCGTCGCGCAAAAGCTGTGCCGATGGCGGATGGAGCGCCTTCGCCAGAATGACCACTGTTGGACGCGGACAGAGCGCGGGATCCAAGCCGATCTCTCCTTCGCCGCGTGAGATCGTCACGCGGAGATAGGCATCGACGCGATCGTTACCGACTGCATTGCGGCGCATGGCCTCATGGAGCAGATCCGGCCACTGCGCGTCTGGAATGGGGATCGTGAGTCCGATGGCCTCCGCCGAGCGCCGGAGCCGGGCCAGATGTTGGTCGCGCATGAAAATGCGAGGGCCGTAGGAGCGAAGGGTTTCGTAGACTCCGTCGCCATAGAGAAATCCATGATCAAACACCGAGACGACGGCTTCTTCTTTGGGCACGAATCGATCATTGAGAAACACCCACATCAGCGGTCAGCCTCCAGGATGGTAAAAAAGGCGCCCGCCTTGGCGAGCGTTTCGTCGTATTCGCGATCGGGATCCGAATCGGCCACAATGCCGGCGCCGACCTGCAAGTAGCCTCTGTTTTTTGTCAGGATCAGTGTCCGAATGAGGATGTTCAGGTCCAAGTCCCCGCTCCAGCTGAAGTAGCCCAGCGCTCCGGTATAGAGGCCGCGGCGCACCGGTTCCAGCTCCTCGATGATCTCCATGCAGCGGAGTTTGGGCACGCCGGTGATCGTTCCGCCCGGAAAGACAGCCTGGACGAGGTCGAAGGGCGAAGTGCCCGGTCGTAGCGCTCCAACTACCTCTGATACCAAATGGCTGACATGGGAGTACTGCTCGATGGTCATGAATTCGTCCACCCGGACGGAGCCGTACCGGCAGACCTTTCCGAGATCGTTCCGTTCCAGATCGACCAGCATGACATGTTCCGCTCGTTCCTTGGGGCTCGCCAAAAGCTCGGCCCGCAGTGTGAGGTCTTGCGGCTGCCCCTCTCCCCGGGGCCTGGTGCCGGCAATAGGTCTCGTATCGGCCCGTGAACCGGTTAATCGCACGAGTCGTTCGGGAGAGCTGCTGACGAGGCTGAGCTCGGGGAATCGCACGAGCCCTGCAAAGGGAGACGGGTTCACGCGGCGAAGGCGTCCGTAGAGATCCCTGGCATATTGATCCAGCTCCGAGGCCGACCAGGCAGCGTCGAGATCGAGAGTGAAGCGATGAGAAAGATTGGCCTGATAGATGTCGCCGGCAGCGATGTACTCCTGACATCGGCGGACGCGAGCCGTATAGGCATCCCGCGATTGGCTGGGTACAAAGCTGGTTGGTGCGGGCCTGGTCAGGGCAGATCGAGGGGGGAGTGAGCTCGTCAGGCGCGCCTCCAGTTCGGCCAGCCGGTCGCAGCCTTCGCGAAACAGTTTTTCTCGGGGTTCCGCACGAAATCGTGACAAAGGAGGACAGTACATTAGAAAGAGCTGATTCGTATGGTGATCCACCGAGGCTACGAGATCGAAGAAGGCCATATGCAGATCTGGATGGCCGAGATCGTCAGCGGCCAGGGTGGGCAGCGATTCGAATGATCGGGCGAGATCATAGCTGAGGTACCCGACCGCGCCCCCAAAAAACGGTGGCAGGCCGGCTGGCAGGGGAATCGTCGAATCCGCAAAGGCCTGCTGGAAGGCATCGAACACAGAGCCATGACAGGTATTCACCTGCTCCCCGGTGTTCCATTGATAGTCTTGGGCACGGCCGGTCAAGGTCAGATAAGGATGGCTGCCGAAGAACGAATAGCGCGCGGTCGCATTGGTGCCGTTCCCGCTCTCCAGAAGAAAGGAGGGGAAGTCTGTGAGGGCCAGGCGTTGATAGAGCTCGAAGACATCGGCTTTCGGGTGGGGGCGAACTACGACAAGGGGCTGCGGGGGCCCGCTGAGAAATGTGTGATGCGATAATTCGGTCATCGATGTGTCATTCATGGAGGGTTGTGCCCAGGAAAAGACTATACCGCATCATGAGGCCTGGTCATAGCAGGCCAACTTCTTGACAAGCCCCCAGCGAATTTGCTTGAATGGCGCGCCCGCCGATGGGTGCACTCTCTCCGACTGCGCTGAGGAGTGCCGCGCGTGAGCACGTGATGCCCCCCTCTCAGGATCCGTTATATGCGGGGCTCGGGCAGGCTGTCCGGATTGGGACGGAACTGCTCGCTGCGTTGATTGTCGGCGGAGGATTGGGCTGGGTCATCGACACCTATCTGCTGGATTCCAATCCCTGGGGACTGGTCGCAGGCTTAGGATTGGGGGCCGCCGCCGGTATCCGGAATGCCTATCGATCGGCCCAACGATGGCAGAGTTAACCTGAATCGTCTGACGCAAAAAGGATCATTGTGGAAGAAAGTCCGCTACATGCATTCGAATTGCACGATCTGATTCCGCTCGTGCCCGCCGGTATCGATATCTCCATCAACAAAGCGGTCATCCTCATGTGGGTGGTGGTCGGTCTGGTGGCCTTCCTGATGATCTCTGCCGCCGCTGCCCGTAAGTTGGTTCCCGGCAAATTGCAGAACATGGCCGAATTGATCGTCGAGTTCATTCGCGGGATTATTCTGGACACCATGGGTGAGGCGGGCATGAAATATTTCCCCCTGATTGCCACGCTGTTCCTCTTTATTCTCTTCGCGAATTTGCTCGGATTGATTCCAGGGTCCTATACCGTCACCAGCCAGATTATCGTCACCGCGGTGTTTGCAGTGGGGATTTACGGGCTGAGCCTGGTCCTGGGATTTTCGCTGCATGGCATGAAATTCCTCGGTATTCTCGTGCCGCCGGGAACGCCGGGTTGGTTGCTGCCGCTCATGATTCCGATTGAGCTGATCAGCCAACTGGCGCGGCCCATTTCACTGGCGGTGCGGTTGTTCGCAAATATGACGGCCGGCCACGTGATTTTAGGCGTGCTGTTCGGATTGGCTATCAGTGGTGGATTGCTGATTGGATGGTTGCCGTTTGCCTTCACGATTGCGATGAATGGCCTCGAAGTCGGCATTGCGTTTATTCAAGCCTATATCTTCACCGTGCTGAGCTGTGTCTATTTAGGGGATGCCGTGACTTTGCACGGTCATAGCGAGCACGCACATTAGGTCGAGTGGTCTATAAACGGAGGAGAGGACACACAATGGATGCAGCAGCAGCAGCGTTGGTCGGCATGGGGTTGGCGGCGGCAGGTTTTGCCGGAGCCGGCGTGGGAATCGGGTACATCTTCGGAAAAATGATTGAGGCCGTGGCTCGCCAGCCGGAAGCGGAAGGCCGCGTCGGGAAGTACATGTGGATTGGTTTCGCGTTGGTCGAAGCCATCGCCTTGTACGGGTTGGTCATTGCGTTCATCATCATGGGCTTGCGCAAGTAGCGCATAGACGGTCGAACCTGGCGGCATGCCCGGCTCAGAACCCTCAACTCATTTGGGTAACAGACTATGCCTCAATTTGAATCGCATTTCTTTTCGTCGTTGATCTTCTGGGAGATTCTCTCCTTCGGCATTCTCTTCTTTCTGCTCTACAAGTATGCGTTCCCGAGCTTGCTGGCCATGCTGGAAGAGCGTGAGAAAAAGATCAAGGACAGTCTCGATCAAGCCGAACGCCACCGTTCAGAGGCTGAGCGCAAGCTCAAGGAATACGAAGCCAAGCTGGCGACGGCGGCCAAAGACGCGGATGCCTTGTTGGCGCAGGCCAAAGAGCGCGCGGCGCGGTTGATGGAAGAGAACGAGCAGCGTATGACGGCGGATGCGGAGCGAATCAAGGGCGACGCGACTCGCGAGATCGAGGCTGAACGCCGCAAGGCTATTCAGGACATCCGCTCACAAACGACAGATTTAGCGATGATGGTCGCGGAGAAAGTTGTCGGGCGGGCCTTGACGGATGGCGATCATCGTCGTCTGGCGGACGAAGCCCTTGACGCGCTCGCGAAGACCTACCAGAGCCGGAACTAGTGTTCTGCCGCCGGGGGGGTGAAACTTACGCCTCCCTGGCGATATCCTTCCAAGTCCACCGTCACGAAACGATACCCTACCTGTTTCAGGCTCTCGACAAGCCGTTCGCGGCAACCGGTTTCCAGTAATTTCGGCAGGTCTTCCACTGCTAACTCAATCCTTGCCAGTTCGCCGTAGTCTCGCACGCGGCAGTGGCGGAAGCCTTCCTGGATCAACGCGGCTTCCGCATGCTCTACGCGCGAAAGTGTGCTTCGGGTGATGGTGATTCCTCGCGGTACGCGCGAGGAGAGGCAGGCAGCGGCCGGTTTATCCCAGTTGGAGAGTCCTAGCTCACGGGCGGCTTCGCGGATGTCGGCCTTCGTGAATCCGGCTTCCAGCAATGGGCTGCGCACACCCCACTCGCGGGCGGCCTTCAGGCCGGGGCGATCGTCTCCCAGATCGTCGACGTTGGTGCCATCTACGATACACATCGTTGTGTATTCATGTCTGAGCCTGCCTAACAGCGAATAGAGGTCGGTCTTGCAATGATAGCAGCGGGTGGCATCATTGCGGACAAACTCGGGAATCTGCAGTTGATCCGTTTCGACGATACGATGAGCGGCGCCGATTTCTGCGGCAATCTGCTGCGTCCCTTCCAGTTCAGAAGCAGGGAGTGTGGGGGAGACAGCGGTGACGCCGATGGCCTGCGCACCCAATGCATCATGGGCCAGTTTGAGGACCAACGTGCTGTCGATGCCTCCGGAGAACGCCACGATGACTGAGCCCATCTCTCGCAGGAGCTGCCTTGCGCGGGAGACTTTCTCGGTGGGTGGCGTGGTGGAAACCATGAGGATTCCGGGGAATTGCGCAGTCGCCTGGTCGGGGAAGCAGGCTACTGCTTTACTTTGGCCTTTGCAATCGATCCGACGACGACTAAGGCGTAATGTTGCGGGTCAAGATACTGCTTGGCTACCCGGAGGACATCGTCCTTCGTGACCTTTTCGATCGCTTTCGGGTAGTTCGTAAAATAGTCCAATCCCAGATTATAAAATTCCACCTGCGCGAGGACGTTGGCGAGCTTGGCGCTTGAATCGACGCGCAGCGGGAAGCTTCCGACGATAAAAGACTTCGCTTCATTGAGCTCTTGATCTGTCACCGGGGCATCGCGGATTCCTTTGACCTCTGCCAGGACTCCCGTGATGGCTTGATTCGTGACCTCGGTCCTCGTCTGTAAGCTGATGAAGAAGGCCCCCGGCAGCAAGCGGGAATCGAATTGGCTCATGATGCCGTAAGCAAGCCCTTGTTTATCCCGGATGGAGTCCATCAGGCGGGAGGAGAACCCGCCGGCCCCTAAAATGTAATTCATGACCGTGACGGCATAATAATCTGGATTGGTCCGGCTGATGCCGGTATGTCCCAGGATAATGGTCGATTGCGTGAGATCTTTTTCAATCAGCTGCACCATTTTACGATCGATCGGCGCCGGCTTTTTGAGCTGGTAGGGCGAAGGCGTGCCTTTCTTCCAAGAGCCAAAGTGTGTCTGAACCAATGTGGCTGCCTGCTCTTGCGTCAAGTCTCCGACAATCACCAGAATCGTCTGATTCGGCAGATATTCCCGGGCATGGAACTGTTGGACATCGGCCACCGTGATTTTATTGAGGGTGTCCTCCGCGCCATGGGCCGGCCAACTATAGGGATGGCCGTGAAAAATCAATTGGTGAAAGGCCTTCATCGCCACGTTGCCGGGGTCGTCGTCATCGCTGACGATTTCACCGAGAATTTGGGTGCGGACCCGTTCGAATTCCTGCTTATGGAACGCGGGATGCTGCAAGACATCGGCGAGGAGGGCAAAGCCGAGGTCTGCGTCTTTCTTCAGCACGCGCGCTGACGCGGTGGTGAAATCTTCTGCGGCATGCGCCCCGAGCGACCCTCCCACGAAATCGATCTGTTCGGCGATCTGTCGGGACGTTCTTGTCTGAGTCCCTTCATCGAGAAGGCTGGCGGTAAGATTCGCCAAGCCGGCTTTGTCCGGCGGATCTTGCGCCGATCCCACCTTGACCAGGGCGTGGATTTCCACGGTTGGTAGAAAGTGTTGCTCGAGGAACAGCACGGTCATGCCGTTCGCAGTCACGGAACGGGTTGGAACAATGTCGGCGGCCTGTCCTTGATCGCCGGGCAGGCAGAGGGCCAGAACAAGAAGCCCGAGGAAAATCCGGCCTAGTGGCTGCTGGCTTCGAGATGAGAGTGGAGCCGGTTGTCGTGCCATCTGTATGTGCCTCACTGGTGCGGTTGGGCCGGTGAAGCTGATTGGGGTTGCGGGGGAAGGGGCATCAATGTCCCGGTGGTGCGCAGATCGGCGGTCAGATAGCGCGAGGCGACTCGCTGGACGTCCTGTGCCGTGACGGCGCGGGTACGTTCTACGAACTGGCTGACTTTTCGCCATCCAGCTCCGATGGTTTCAGCTTCCCCCAGTAGCATGGCCTGGCGAAAGTTGGAATCCTGTTCGAAAATGTGAGCGGCTTCGATTTGATTTTTTGCGCGTTGGAGCTCGAGTTCACTGGGTGGTTCCGCCTGGAGGCGCTGAATCTCTTTCAGCACGGCTTCCTCGACGGCTTCGATTTTTTCTCCCGGTTTCACCACCGCATAAAAATAAAATAAGCCCGGGTCAGCCTGCATCAATCCGTAATCGGCGCCCACCGCCAGGGCGGTCTTCTGCTCATAGACCAGACTTTGATAGAGACGCGCGCTTTTGCCGTGGGACAAAATCGATTCGAGCACGTTCAACGCATAGGAATCGTCGCTGGAATAATTGGGAACGCGGTAGCCCATCATGACGAAGGGCACCTGTGCTTCGCGTTTCAAAAGAAAACGGCGTTCGCCGTGTTGCGGGCCTTCGGTGACGGCCAGGGCTTTGGGCGAAGGACCTTTGGGAATCGGTTCGAACAGTCTGGCGATGACCGGCAGGAGCGTGTCCGCCTTGATGTCGCCGACGACGAGCAGGGTCGCGTTATTCGGTGAATAGTACGTGTCATAGTGGCGCTGGAGATCGTCGAGGCTCATGGCGTCGAGGTCGGAGAACCAACCGATGACCGGCCAGTGGTAGGGATGGCTCATGAATGCCTGTGCAAACAGCGCCTCGACCAATGCGCCTTGCGGGTCGTCTTCGTTGCGAAGCCGCCGTTCTTCCTTGACGACTTCCCGTTCGGTTTTCAATTCGTTGGCATCAAGAATCAGCCCTTGCATCCGGTCTGCTTCGAGTTCAAGGGCCAGCGTGACGCGATCGGCCGCCAGGTTTTCAAAGTACGCGGTAAAGTCCTGGCTGGTGAAAGCATTGTCCATACCGCCGTTTTTGCGGATGAGGCGGGAGAAGGTCCCTTTGGGATATTTCGCGGTGCCTTTGAACATCATATGTTCCAGCATGTGCGATAACCCCGCCCGGCCCATGACCTCGTTACGCGAACCGACCTTGTACCACACCTGCACGGTGGCCACGGGAGCCTTCGGGACCTCCACGAGGATGACTTTCATGTCGTTGGAGAGGGTGAACTCCTTCGGCTCGACGGCATGGGCGGTAGAGCCCTGGCTCGTAAACAAGAGGGCGCTCAGAAGCGAACACGCGAGAACTGAATGGCGGAGCGGCGATGGCCTGTGGGATGTGCTCGGCTTAGGCATGTCCGAAGATCATGCTAACAACGGGTCTGAATCTGTGTCAAGGCAACCGGGGCCTGGCTCATCTCAATCCGGCCCAGTTGGCCGCAGGCGCCGAGGACGTCGCGACCGCGACTCCGACGGAGGTAGGCATCAAGGTGGCCCCGGCGCAAGGTGTTCTGAAACATGTCGATGGCGGCATCCGACGGGCGTCGAAACGGGCTTCCTGGAAAAGGGTTGAAGGCGATCAAGTTGACCTTGCAGCGAAGCCCGCGGAGCAGCTTGATCAAGCGGATTGCATCCTCCGGCCGATCATTCACGTCCGCGAGCAGAACATATTCGAAGGTGAGGCGATCGCGATCAGCCAGCGGATAGTCGCGGCAGGCGGCCAGCAAGGCCTGGAGCGAATGGAGCCGGTTGGCCGCGGGCATGATCTGCTGGCGGAGTTCATCGGTGGTGGCATTTAAGGAAATGGCCAGGTTGACCTTCAACGGGGCCACATCTTTGATTCGCGAGGCGAGACCCGCAGTGGAAACGGTGATGCGGCGACCTGAAAACCCCAGCCCCCATGTCTGATCGGTGAGGCGACCGACGGCATCGGCCACGGCGTCGAGATTGGCCAGGGGCTCTCCCATTCCCATGAAGACCAGGTTCGTCAATCGTTGGTCGGCCTCCAAATGGTCTTGGGCCAGCAGGACCTGGTCCAGGATTTCATGGGCGCGCAAGTTGCGTGTGAGTCCCAATGTGCCGGTCAGGCAGAATCCGCAATCGAGCGTACACCCCACTTGCGTGGAAAGGCACAGCGTGAGGCGGTCTTCGTCCGGAATGAGGACGCACTCGACTTGCTTGTCGTCAGCCAGGGTGAGCACAAATTTCTTCGTGCCGTCCTGCGAGGCGAATAGGTGAACATCCGTCGCTCGTTCGATGCTGCAGGCGGAGGTGAGATACTCGCGGTCTTTCTGCGAGAGGTTACTCATCTCGGCAAAGGTGCGGACGCGTTCCTGATACAGCCAGCGAAGGATTTGAGATGCGCGATAGGCCGGCCATCCCAGCGACGCGACGAATGCAACCATGCCCGCTTCGGTCAAAGCCAGCAGGTTGTGACGAGTCGTAGTGTGCGAGACCATGCCGGAGCCTAGCACAGGGAAAAAACTTGTGACAAGCAACGCGAACCTAATCGCGTTTATGCGTGGTTACGTTATAATGGTGCCGGTTCACCTTCTGCGCAGGGGGATTGTGCGCGAACTACCTTGGCGGGCCAGTGTAGCGGCACTTGCCGCGTGGCTTCTTCTGTCGAGTGTGTTCTTGACGGCGACAGCTGAGTCTCCTCGCCCGTTGCCTGTTGCCCCTCCACTCTGTGTCTCCGCCGAAGATTGCTTTCGTTCGGCCCTCTCCGTCAATGATCGCTCCGGATCTCCGGATCAGCGCGAACAGGCGACAATGCTCAAAATCGACCAGCTGCGATCCGTGATGGAATTGTTTCCTTCAACCCCGTGGGCTCAGCGGGCTCGGGTTGTCCTGGGGGTTCTGTTGATTGAACGGGACCCGGGGGAAGCGGCGAAACTTCTTCGCGCGGCCCAGCCGGAGATGCCGGTGATCGACGATTATCTCCGCCTCTGGATCGCAGAGTCGTTGTTGAAGCAAAACGAGCCGATCCAAGCCGCCGAGTTGCTGGAGACAATTCCCAAGAGCGTGCCGGATTCGAACCTCATTGCGAAGGCTGCCTATCGCACAGGAGAGGCCTGGTATAGCGCAAATGTGTGTTTCCGCGCGGTGGACTGGCTGGAGCGCGCCGTGGCGCTTGCGGAGAAGGATCCGGCTGCTCCGATGGCCTTGTCCCATCAGGCCGACTGTCACATTCGCGAGAACCGGCTGCCGGAGGCGCGCGCTGCGTTCAAGCAGCTCTGGCTCCGTTATCCGCAATCAGCGGAGGCTCGGGAAGCGAAAACGCGATTGGATGGGGCGATAGGCGGAGAATCCTGGTTGCCGACTGCCGACGACTTTCTGATTCGAGCGCAGGCGTTTCTTGGACTCTCGATGCAAGCCGAGGCGGTGGAAGAGTTGCGCCGCTTCCTCTCGTTGGCGCCCGGACATGCCCGCCGATATGAGGCTCGCCTCAAATTAGGTGTTGCCTATGTCCGCCTGAAACAATATGACCAGGCCCGCGAAACGTTTCGCGGCTTAGTGGCCGATCGGGTGCAGGAATCGGCGGAGGCCACAGTATGGCTGGCCCGGGTTTATTTGCGGCAGAATCTTGGAGACAAACTCATTGAATTGGCGCGATCGGCAGCCCAGGGCCCCTTGGCCGGCGACCAGCGAGCGATGGTGCATTTGTTTGCCGGGGTGTGGTTAGAGGATCAGGGCAAGTTCGATGAGGCGATCGGCATGTTCCGTCAGGTCGCGAAACTAGGTGATTCAGCGAGTCAACGAGCTGAGGGGCTGTGGCGGGCCGGATGGGCCCAATACCGGACCGCGAGGTACAAGGATGCCACGGAAACCTTTCGTGCCGTCGTCGAGCTGCACGTCAATGGGTTTGAGCCTCAGGCGATGTATTGGGCGGCGCGGGCGGAAGAACATGAAAAGAACCAGCATGTGGGCGAGCAGTATGTGCGACTCTGTCAGCGCCACGCCTATAGCTACTACTGTCAACTGGCTGCGCGGCGAACGGCAATGCCGACAAACCAGCCGGTGGTCGCAGCAGCTGAACGTTCCACGGCCGAAGAAGCGGAACGGTTGCCGGAGAACCGGCGTCAGGAAATCGAAAAACACGCCGTCTACCGGCGCGGAATAGAGTTGAAGGTACTGGGATTTGCGCAAGATGCGGCGCGTGAACTGGGTGCGCTGACGGAGCAGTACAGCCGGGACCAGGATGTGCTGCTGGCCTTTTCGACGATGCTCAGCGAGGTGGGGGCCTATCATCCTGCCTTGCGGGTCGCGAAAGTTCATTTTCGCGAGAAGTTGGAGAAGAGCGGCTTGCCGACGGCGCCGGCCTTATGGACCGTAGCCTACCCCACCGGCCTCGTGCCGACGATTGCGGCCCAGGGGGTGACCGCCGTCGATCCCTACCTGGCCGCCGCCATTATTCGCGAGGAAAGCCAATACGATGAAAAGGCGGTCTCAGTGGTGGGGGCCGTCGGTTTGATGCAGCTGATGCCGGGGACAGCCAATGCGGTCGCGCAACGATACGGGTTTCCGGCGGTCGGGCGAGAGGAATTGTTTGACCAGGAAACAAATATCCGGCTCGGGGTGCGCTACTTGGGACAACTGCTCGAACAGTATGGCGGGAACTTCGCCCACGCAGTGGCGGCCTATAATGCCGGGCCGATTGCCGTGAATAATTGGATTGCGGTGCATCGGGGGCGTGATCAAGACGAGTTCGTGGAACTTATTCCCTACCAGGAGACCCGTCTGTACGTGAAACGGGTGTTGCGCAGTTACGGAGAATATCGCCGACTTCACGGTGCGTCATAGCCGGAGCGGTTTTCTTGACAAGGGGGAATGAACTTTCTATATTTCGCCCCCATTAACCACCATGTGCGACCATCACTTTGCTATGAGGACCTACCATGACTTTAGATCGTCTCGACGCTCTTGAAATTCGGATTCGTGATCTCGTGAAACTGGTGCAGGATCTCAAGCGGAAGAACACGTCGCTGGAGGACGAGCTTCGCCTGGCGCGTGAACGGGTCGCCGTGCGCGATGATGAAAACCGACGCTGGGAGCAGGAGCGCCTGGATATCCGATCCCGGATCGAAAAAGTGCTCGGCGAAATTGATTTGTTGGAGTGCCTGGATGAATCCAAGGAGGTGGCGTTTGACTAAAACCATTGACGTGGAGATCTATGGCCAGCGGTATGCCGTGAATGGCGAGGCCGACGAATCCTACGTGAAACAATTGGCCGACATTGTTGATAAACAAATGAAACAGGTGGCGGCCGGAATGCGGTCTGCCACTCCGGCCAAATTGGCGGTCCTTGCCGCATTCAATCTTGCTCATGAGTTGATGGAATTGGAGCGACGGTTCCGGCAGGGCGAAGCGGACGCGGACCGCCGCGTGGCGTCCCTCATGGAGTCGATCGATCAGCAGATGCCGTCCATCCTCTCGCGGTGAGTTTCGCCTTGCTTTCACTGCAGTCCTTTGTTATCGTTTCCTCGTTGTATTGACCTGAGGGTCAACAAGAGCAGGAGAGGAAAGGACGCTTCGACTAAGGACGGAAAATCTGACGACGGTATTTGAGCTCTAAACATATGGAATCGCTGGTTTTTGTTCTGTTGTTCAGTGTGGTCGTGATCGTATGGATGAGTCAGGAGGCTCGGTCCTCCGTGCCCATGCGACAAGTGTGTCATCAACGAACGTTGATGGTCGGGGACCAGGGGCCCACCAGAATTTGGGGGCTTTCGCCGTGGCATGAATATGCAACAATTCGAACCCGGCGGCAGAGGTCTGCTCCTGTGCGAGCTGGCCGAAGAAATGATTCAGGTCGAGGCCGACCACTCCTCTACTTGAAGTAGCGACGGCGATTCCACATGGCGGTTTCACTGGCTCAAGTAGTCAGCAAGTAATCAGATAGTGTTCCTTCCTGTCTAGCTATTCCTTGCCCTCACTCCCTGCTCCCCTATGCCACTGGCTGCGATTATTTGCAGGGTGACAGTGTGTCTGTCCCGCTGCCGTAAGGGAGGTGGTTCCCATTTCTCTCAGCGTTGTTGCGTACATTGTTATCGGGTTAGTTGGAGCGGTCTTGGGGGCCGGTCTGTACGAAGTGTTGCGCCGACGGTCGGCCATCACACGACGGGCCGAGGCCGAGGACCAGTCAGCACAGATCGTACAATCGGCTCAGCGCGAGGCGGAAAATCTTGTAAAAGAAGCCAAGCTGGAAGCCAAGGACCTCGTGTTCCAGGCACGAATCGAGCTGGAAAAAGAGCAGAAAGCGAAGCTCGCTGAAGTCACCAATGTGGAGCGGCGGGTGTCTCAGCGCGAAGAGGGGCTGGACAGGAAAGTCAGCCTGCTCGAGAAGCGGGATCAGGAGGCGCTCAAGCGGGAGCAGGACCTCCTTAAGCGGGAAGAGGTTCTGACTCAGAAGGATGCGGCCTGCGCACAGGCGCTCAAGCAGCATCGCGAGGCATTGGAGCGGGTGGCCGGCCTCACCGCAGAAGAAGCCAAGCGTCAGTTGATTCAGGAGATGGATAGTCAGGCTCGCTTGGAAGCTGCCGGGTTAGCGAAGCGCCTGCTCGAAGAGGCGAAAGAAAACGCCGACCGTGAAGCGCGGGAGATCATTGCTTCTTCGATTCAGCGCGTCACCCGTGATTATGTGAACGAGGCCACGATTTCGGTGGTGCCGATTGCGAATGATGCCATGAAAGGCCGGATTATCGGCCGTGAAGGGCGAAATATTCGCGCTATTGAGGCGGCCACGGGTATCGATCTCATTATCGATGAGACGCCCGAGGCGGTGATTATCTCAGGCTTCGACCCGCTGCGCCGTGAGATTGCCAAGGTGTCGCTTGAGCGGCTCATGCACGATGGCCGGATTCATCCGACCCGTATTGAAGAAATCGTCGAAAAAGTGAAGGTCGATATCGAGAAGCTGATGATCGAAGAGGCGGAAAAGGTCATCTTCGAGGTCGGGTTATCGGATTTTCATCCCGAGTTGGTCAAGGTGCTGGGGCGGCTCAAGTATCGAACCAGTTACGGCCAGAACAACCTGTACCATGCCCGTGAAGCGGCCTACATTTGCGGCATCATGGCGTCAGAATTGAAGTTGGACGTCAAACTCGCGAAACGCGGGGCCCTGCTGCACGATATCGGCAAAGCGGTGAGTCACGAGGAAGAGGGGCCGCATGCCATGCTGGGCGCGGAGATCGCCAAGAAATACGGCGAAAACGCCAAGGTGGTCAATGCTATTGCCGCGCATCATGAGCAGGTCGAGCCTATTTGCCCGGAGACGGTATTGGTCGCAGCGGCGGAAGCGCTGTCGGCCGCGCGGCCCGGCGCTCGCCGTGAAGCGTTGGAATCGTATGTGAAGCGGTTGGAGAAATTGGAGTCGCTGGCGACCGTCCACAAGGGCGTACAGAAAGCCTATGCCATTCAGGCCGGACGGGAAATTCGTGTGATTGTGAAGCAGGAAGATCTCACGGATCCGGAATGTTTTCAGCTTTCCCGGGACCTGGCCAAGAAGATCGAGCAGGAGTTGACATACCCAGGGCAAATCAAGGTCACGGTGATCCGGGAAAGCCGGTTCGTCGATTTTGCGAAGTGAGCGATCGGGCATGAAAGTACTGATGATTGGAGACATCATGGGCGAGCCGGGACGACGGTCCGTGGCTCGCCTGCTGCCGAAACTCATTGCCAACCACTCCATCGACGTCGTGGTCGGCAACGGCGAAAATGTGGCTGGCGGATTCGGCATCACGCCTGATCTGGTGGATGATCTCTTTGACCTCGGGGTGTCGGTCATCACCACGGGGAACCACGCGTGGGATAAGAAGGAAATTCTGGACGTGTTTCCCCGCGAACCGCGTCTCTTGCGTCCTGCCAACTATCCGGCGGGGGTGCCCGGACGGGGCAGCTACATCTTTACGACGCCGGGCGGGGAGTCGCTGGGCATTCTCCATCTCATGGGTCGAGCATTTATGCCAACGATCGATTGTCCGTTCCAGGTTGCAAAACGCGAGGTCGAGCAGCTCAAGACGCAGGTGTCGGCCATTGTCGTCGATATGCATGCCGAGGCATCTTCTGAAAAGATGGCGATGGGACATTATCTGGACGGGTTGGTCACCGTCGTGGCGGGAACCCATACTCACGTGCAGACGGCGGATGAGCAAATTTTGCCAAAGGGAACGGCCTACATCACCGATATTGGCATGACCGGTCCATTGCATTCGGTGATCGGCATCAAGAAAGAATTGGCCATCGAAAAGTTTCTCACGGGGATGCCGCGCCGGTTTGAGGTGGCGTCGGGGCCAACGGTGTTCTGTGCGGTCCTCGTTGATCTGGATGCCACGCTTGGCAAAGCGGTGTCGATCGAACGCATCCGAGTGATGGATTGACCTGCTCCCGGAATCATTCCCTTCCGCTCGGTGAGATATGACCGGGCACAACCTTACGTTGCCGTTGCTGCTTTCTGTGTCCGATGTGACACGGCTCATCCGGAATTCTCTGGAAGATCAATTTCAGGATGTCTGGATCGAGGGGGAAATCTCGAATCTTCGTGCGCCATCCTCCGGTCACCTCTATTTCACGCTGAAAGATAGCCAGAGCCAACTTCGCGGGGTGTTGTTTCGGTCCGGCGCCTTACGGCTTCGGTTTGCCCTGCAGGAAGGCCTGGCCGTGATTGCGCGCGGTCGCATCTCGGTGTACGAGCCGCGCGGTGAGTACCAACTGATTGTCGAGTCCCTTGATCCGAAGGGAGTCGGCGCGCTTCAACTGGCATTCGAGCAGCTCAAGGAGCGGTTGTCTCAGGAGGGGTTGTTCGATGAGTCGCGCAAACGGAGGTTGCCGTCATTTCCAAGGACAGTAGGCGTGGTCACCTCGCTGACTGGGGCGGCGATCCGCGATATTGTGGCGGTGCTTCGACGCCGTTGCCCCGTCGTCAATATTCTTATCGCCCCTGTTCCGGTTCAGGGCGAAGGCGCGGGCGCGCAGATTGCCGCGGCGATCAGCGTATTGAGTGCAATGCCGCAGGTGGAGGTGCTGATTGTCGGACGTGGCGGCGGCGCTTCGGAAGATTTGGGGGCGTTTAATGAAGAAGCGGTGGTTCGTGCCATCGCCAGGTCCAGGGTACCGGTAGTCTCCGCTGTGGGGCATGAAATCGATGTGACGCTCTCGGATTTTGCAGCGGACCATCGTGCCGCCACGCCTTCGGCGGCAGCGGAGGCGGTGGTGCCCGTGCTGGATGAGATCATGGAACGGTTGGATGAATTGGCCCGTCGTCTGCGCCGTCTCGTGGACACTCTGCTGCAGGTGCAGCGGCACCGGTTTGAGCGGTCGCTTAGCATCCTGGGCGAGGCGCGCTTTCGGATACAGACGCAGGCTCAGCGGCTCGATGAACTTCGGGACGGATTAACGCGCGCATTGACCGTACAGCTGACGGTGTTGCATCGTGAAATGGTGGAACGCCGCCACCTTCTGATCGCGCAGGGCCCGCGCGATCGGATTCAGGGGTCGTTGGTAGTCATTCCCCAATTGTGCAAGCGCTTGGAGCAGGAAGCCCGCCGCGGGCTCATGTCCAGACGGCAGTCGGTTGCGATACAGCTAGCCGCGCTCGACGCGCTCAGCCCGTTAGGCATTTTGCAACGCGGGTTCAGCATTGTTCGTACCATGTCGGGCGGGAGGATCGTGCGGCGGGCGGCCGATGTGGCGGTGGGAGACGCTGTTCAGATCAAACTCGCCGAAGGACAGTTGGTGTGTGAGGTGGAAAAGGTGGTCCCCCCGTCGATGCCTTGACCGCACCGGGGGCGCAGGCAATAATGTTTCGGGTAATGGATGAGCAAAGGGAGTGGTTGTGGCTGCTGTGAAATTCGAATACGCGATGGCGAGATTGGAAACGATCGTCGCCGAACTTGAAAAGGGAGACCTTCCGCTCGACGATTCGTTGAAGATTTTCGAGGAAGGGATTCGGTTGTCCAAGACCTGTCTCAAAATGTTGGAGGACGCCGAACGGAAGGTGGAGATTTTGGTGCAGGAGAAAGACGGGAAAAAGCGCATTCAAGCCTTTTCTCCTGGTGAGGATGAGTCAGAGAACCCACAGTAGCCGTCCGAGCCATGCGCGGGCCGCTAGACGGCCTGCGGCCGCCGTCGTCGAACTTCCTTCACAGTATGACCCAGAAAATTCGTCCACAACGGGAACGGCTTGATCGGGCGCTGGTCAGTCGAGGTCTCGCCGCCAGCCGGGAAGATGCGGCCCGACTGATCCTGGCCGGTCTGGTCCGTGTGGATGGAATCGTCATCGACAAGGCGGCAAAACCGACATTGCCGGATGCGCTGGTGGAGGTGACCGGGTCGGGCTCTCCCTATGTCGGGCGCGGGGGAGAAAAGCTGGCCGGCGCGCTGAATCAATTTCACATCGACCCGAGCGGGATGGTGTGTTTCGATGTGGGGTGTTCGACCGGAGGTTTTACCGATTGTCTGTTGCAGCGAGGGGCGACTCGTGTGTATGCGGTGGACGTGGGATATGGTCAGTTTGAGTGGCGGCTTCGGCAGGATCCACGAGTTGTCCTGATGGAGCGGACCAACGTCCGGTATCTTGAACCGGGCGCGATCGCTGAACCGATCGATTTAATCGTGATCGACGTCTCATTCATTTCACTCACCCTCGTGTTGCCTGCTGTCATCTCCCATCTCACCCCTGCTGGTTCTATCATCACGCTGATCAAGCCGCAGTTTGAGGTGGGGAAAGGGCTCGTCGGGCGGGGAGGGATCGTGCGGGATGACGGGTTGCGGGAGGCGACGGTGGAGAAGGTTGTGGCTTGTGCGATGCGTCTTGGATTGGAGCTGGCAGGTCGCATGGAATCTCCGATCGAAGGCCGTAAAGGTAATCGCGAATTCCTCGCTTGGTTTCGGCGCAAGATATGAACTGACTTTGGTAGGGCCGGTCTCGCATGGCGGTCGTGGCCATAGGGACCCGTGGGACTAAATCAGGACGAAAACACTTTGAGGAAGCGGGCAGAGGGTGTAGGCTGAGTTTCGATGATGCAGTCGGGTGTTGTTAGTACGGCTGATGAAGGAGAGGCGAGGAGACGTATGAAAGTCTTGGTTACCGGAGGGGCTGGATTTATCGGATCACATGTCGTGGATCGGTTGCTCCAGGAGGGTCACGACGTCGTGGTGGTCGATAATCTTGTAACGGGCAAGCGAAAAAACGTTCCCAAGGCGGCGCAATTCTACAAACTGGACATCGAGAATCCGAAACTGGAGCGGGTGTTCCGCAATGAGCGGCCCTCGGTGGTCTTTCACCTGGCGGCACAGATGAATGTTCGACGTTCAGTCGAAGATCCTCTGTTCGACGCACAGGTCAATGTGCTGGGGACGTTGAATGTCTTGGAGCAGGCATCCAAACATGGCGCGAGAAAGGTTATCTTTTCGTCATCCGGGGGGGCGATTTACGGAGAACAACTGGCCTTTCCAGCACCGGAAACGCATATCACTCAACCGCTCTCCCCCTATGGAATCAGCAAATTATGCGGGGAGCATTACCTCTCTTACTACCACCGGATGAGTGGCATTCAGGTGGTGAGTTTGCGGTATGCCAATGTCTATGGGCCTCGCCAGGATCCTGAAGGCGAAGCGGGCGTCGTAGCCATTTTCATTCAGAAAATGCTGCGAGGGGAGCAAGCTGTGGTGAATGGGAATGGCCGCCAAACCCGTGACTTCGTCTTTGTCGAGGACGTCGTCGAGGCAAATTTGATGGCGATGGGTCCTCAGGTTGAGGGTGTGTACAATGTGGGGACCGGCATTGAGACGTCGGTCAATGACCTCTTCCGAGTCGTCGTTGACCTGACCAAGGTTGAATTCAAGGAAGTGCACGGTCCGGCCAAACGCGGTGAGCAAGCAAGGAGCGTCATTGACTGCACAAAACTCCAACGCACGCTCGGGTGGGAGCCGAGGGTCGACTTGCGGGAAGGATTGCGGCGAACCGTAGAATTTTTCAGAGATGGACTTGGCTGATCTCCTGAGCTAATAGCGGGGGACGGATGAGTCGACCTGGACAGACCAGGCATCGATTCCCCCGATCAGGTTTTTCACGTTTCCAAACCCTTGCTGTAACAGAAACCCCGTCGCATCCGCGCTTCTCATCCCGTGGTGGCACACGGCGATAATTTCGGCGTTACGGTCCAATTTCCCAAGGGATTGTTGAAGAGTTGCCAGCGGCACCAGGACGGAACCCTCCAGCTTGGCAATGGCGTATTCCCAAGGCTCTCGAACATCTACGAGCACAAGTTTGTCACCTTTATCCAACCTCGATTTGAGTTCTGTGGGTGTAATTGTAAAGCTCATCGACGGACCTCCATCTATACTGAGATGATCGGATCATAAGGACCCGGAAAAGGGGTGTCAACCCTGGCCGCGTCTGGCTAGAGGGTGTCTCTCAAGGCCGGAAGGCTTCACTCCGAAGAAGAGCAGTGGCAATTAGCGTGCGGGAGTTTTGCTTTCTAAATGTGAGGGGCGGGAAAATCCTGCATGGTGAGACTGGCCGTTTTTTGCTTGTTTGTGCAAATCCTGCCTAGAATTGGTCAAGGAATCGTGCCTCGAACTGGGTCTGAATAGTATGTAAGACGTTGATTTGTATCGTGTTATTGGTTGTCTGTGGCTGGCATAGGCATGCAATTTGCTTAACTTCTTAAGATGACGGGGGAGATGTGGATGCGCAAAGTTCAGAGATCGTGGTGTTGGTGACTGCCTCCACCTATGAAGAAGCCGAGAAGATGGGACGGATCATTGTCGAATCCAGGCTTGCTGCTTGCGCCAATGTAGTGGGGGGGATGCGATCAATTTTCCGATGGGATGACAAGATCAGTGTCGAGAATGAATGCTTGATGATCATTAAAACAACCCAACAGCGATATTCAGAGCTTGAAGCGACGATTCGGCAGCACCACAGCTATACTGTCCCCGAAATTATCGCGTTGCCGGTCATTGCGGGCTCGGTCTCCTACCTGAACTGGATTAGGAGTGAAACTTCTAAGTAGTTGATTCTGATGATAAACTTTTTGCAACAAAGGGTTGACCATCGGACTTGAGATGGGTACACTGCAAAAGTCCGTGGTTGCAACGAAGCTGAATCCGTGAAGGGGAGAGCGCCCTATGAGCCAACAAACGGCCGAAACAAGTGATGCCTATACTGTCGTGGTGTTTCGAGGATCCTCCTCCAAGCCGCTACGGTTTAGTTTTCCACGGAAATTCGTACGTAAGCTCTTGATCCTGGCTGCAATTCTGATTGTGGCCGATCTGCTCGTTGTGTCCCATTATGTGATTCGAACCGGAGAAGTCTGGCAATTATCGGCCTTTCGAGCTGAGGCCATGGGTGCACGAGAGCAAACTGCTGCCTTTTCTGCCGCAATCGATGATCTCAAGAAGAGAATTTCAGCTATGGGGGAGGTCAATCAACGGCTCCGGGTCATGCTCGGGATTGATGCGTCGAAGCCGGTCGGCGATCTAGCTAACGGACGGGGTGGTGAGGATGGTCCACTGCCCGATGGAAAGAGCAGTGTTCAAGGAAATGGACCGGCTGCTTCAGGGCCGGGGGCTAGGCAGCAGGTATCGGAGCTGCGGGATAACAACCAATCCGATCTTGAGTTCTCCACCGAGAGCATTGAAGAGGTGACCCAGCAGGTTCGCGAAAGTTTAGACGCCCTCGTGCGGGAAGCCACGCAACAGGAAGAAGCCCTTCAAAGTCTGACACAAATAGCCGAGCAGCGCTCCGCCCAGTGGGCTTCCACTCCCTCAATCTGGCCGGTTCGCGGCTGGGTGACGTCAGGTTTTGGGCCCAGGGTCTCGCCGTTCACGGAGAAGCCGGCCTGGCACGATGGCCTTGATATCGGCGCCCAGGCGAATGCTCCAGTCCAGGCTCCCGCCCTTGGTCGTGTGGTCACGGTAGCATTTGATTCAAAAATGGGGAATATGGTGAAGCTGGATCACGGCTATGGCATTGAAACCGTGTACGGGCATCTTGCCAAGTCCTTGGTGAAAGAAGGTCAGCGCGTGAAGCGCGGAGATGTCGTTGCTCTTGTTGGCAGCACCGGCCTTTCGACCGGGCCACATCTCCACTACATGATTAAGAAGAACGGCCAGGCGCTTGATCCGACGAAATTCATTCTCGATTAGGTCTTCACCATCCCTCGGGTTTTCTCTTCCGCGCTTCTACCGTAACGTCCAATCTTCTCGATTCCATCTTCAATAGCCCCACGATCCATTCTTTGCTTCACCACATCTGAGCAGGTTTTTGTGCGTCATCAGTCGGGTGAGGGGCATGGTATACTTCGCGCGCTCTGAAGACGTTCCTTTGAGGAGACATGGTATGACCGACCTTGAAATAGCCCGATCTGCCACTCACAAGCATATTTTCGAAGTCGCACAAACGTTAGGTATCTCTTCCGAAGATCTCATCCCTCACGGCAGATACAAAGCCAAGATTGCTCCCCATTTTGCTTCGCGAGTGACGAAGAGACCGCTCGGGCGGTATATCCTCGTCACGGCCATTAATCCGACGCCGCTTGGGGAGGGTAAGACGACGACCTCCGTCGGATTAAGCATGGGCCTCTGTCGATTGGGCCACAAAGCTGCTGTTACGTTGCGGCAGCCTTCTCTGGGGCCGGTGTTTGGCATCAAAGGCGGAGGAACAGGCGGGGGGCGAGCGCAGGTATGGCCCATGGAGGACATCAATCTGCATTTCACCGGCGATGCCCATGCTGTCTCGGCGAGCCACAATCTGCTATCGGCGTTTGTGGATAACCACCTCTTTCACGGCAATGTGCTCAAGCTGGATCCACAAAAAATTAGCTGGCCTCGCACGCTGGGCGTGAGCGATCGAGCGCTCCGCGACATCATTCTGAGCGCGCAAACGGGATCACGAGCGGGGCAGTTTGTCATCACCGAGGCGTCGGAGATCATGGCGGTGTTAGCGCTGGCCAAGGATCATGCCGATCTGCGTCAGCGCCTTGGCAGAATCCTTGTTGGTCTGACGGAGAGTGGTGCCATGACCACAGCCGAGGCATTTGGTTGTGCCGGTTCGATGGCCGTGTTGCTGAAGGATGCCTTGCTCCCGAATCTGGTGCAGACCTTGGAAGGCACGCCCGCATTTGTTCATGCCGGACCGTTTGGCAACATCGCTCATGGCAATTGCTCTGTTGTCTCGGATCAGTTGGCGCTCCGTTGCGCGGAGTATGTCATTACGGAAGCCGGTTTTGGCAGCGATTTAGGAGCGGAGAAGTTCTTCAATATCAAGTGCCGCACATCCGGTCTTCGGCCCGATGTCGGAGTCGTTGTGGCAACGTTGCGTGCCCTGAAGCTGCATGGGGGAGGGGGGACAGTGAAATCCGGGACACCGCTCCCATCGGGATTAACGGGAACGAATCAGGCCGCCCTGGAAAAAGGGTTTGCCAATCTGGAACAGCACATTGCGAATGTGCGAGCCCACGGTGTGCCCGTGGTGGTGGCGGTCAATGCGTTCAAGGATGATTCGACCGCTGAATTGAACTGGGTGTGCGAACGCGCGCTGGTTGCCGGGGCCTCGTCGGCTGCCGTGTCGACTCATTGGGCCGATGGCGGAAAAGGCGCGGAGGAACTTGCGCGTGCGGTTGTCAAGGTCGCGGCGCAAGGATCACAATTCACGCACCTCTATGAGGCAACCTGGCCCATCAAGAAGAAGATCGAGACCATTGCGGCGACAATGTACGGCGCGGTAGGTGTGTCGTATTCGACTCAGGCGGAAACGGACATCGAATTGGCGGCGCGATTGGGATTCGAGCAGTTTCCCATCTGCATGGCGAAAACGCCGTTGTCGCTCTCCCATGACCCGGCTCTCAAAGGGCGACCATCCGGCTTTACCGTGCCTATCCAGGAGTTGCGAATCCTGTCCGGTGCGGGCTTTCTCACGGCCGTGTGTTCGGGGATTCAACTCATGCCGGGGTTGCCGAAAAAACCGGCCGGTGAACGCATCGATATCGATCCGCGGTCCGGCGAGATCGTTGGGCTGGCGTGATTCAACTTAGCGTTGTTTGAGAAAGCGGAAGTATTCCGAGTCGGGACTGACGAGGATCGTGGTCTTGTCTTTGAGGGTTTTGCGATACGCTTCCATGGTGCGCGTGAACTCAAAGAAATGCGGGTCCTGGCGGTACGCATCCGCGTAGATTTTGAAGGCCTTGGCATCGCCGCCGCCCCGAAGCTCTTCTGATTCGCGATAGGCTTCGGCAAGGATAATCTCCCGGTCCTTCTCGGCTTCCGACTTGATCTTCTGCGCTTCTTCGGCGCCTTCCGCGCGATATTGCTTGGCTTGCCGTTCCCGTTCCGCCTGCATACGTGAGAAGACGGCCTTCTCGTTTTGCTCGGGAAGGTCTGCCCGCTTGATCCGCACATCTTGAATCTCAATCCCGTACGCCGACGCCTTTTCATTGGCGCGTTGGGTCACCACGGCCATGAGTTGCGCCCGGGTCGACGACACAATTTCCGCCAGGTCGTGTCGGCCCAGTTCGACTCGCAGCTCCGAATAGATGATGTCGTGTAAACGCTGCAGCGCGCCACGCTGGCTTTGGAAGGCTTGGTAGACCTTGAGGGGATCGGTGATCCGCCATTTGGCAAAGTTATCGAGGAGAAGGGTCTTTTTGTCCTGCGTGATCACGTCCTGCGCGTTGGAATCATAGTCCAGCAGGCGCTTATCGAAATAGGTGACCTCTTCAATGAAGGGCACTTTCAGGTACAGGCCGCCTTCGGTGACATTTCGGACCGGCTTGCCGAGCTGCACCACAATGGCATTCTGGGTGACGTCGACAATGTAGAAGGGTGAAGCGCCTAGAACCAGCAAGCCGATGACGATGCCGACAAAGGCGATAGCAAATCCCTGCTTGCTCATGGGGTACGCTCCTGCGCCGCGCCGGCCGGGGCCGGTTTATTGAAACGATCCAACGGGAGGTACGGCAGGGTCCGCTCTCCGCCTTTGCCATCCATCACGAATTTATCGATGTGGGGAAGCACGTCTTCAAGCGTCTCGATGTAGATTCGCTTGCTGATAATGTCTTTTGCCTGGTTGTACTCCTTGAGGGTGGCAAGGAAGCGATTAGCTTCTCCCTGGGCGCGATTCAATCGCGCCTGCGCATAACCCTTGGCTTGATTCACCAACTGCGCTGCCTCTCCCTTGGCTTTAGGGGTGATGTCGTTTCGATAGCCCTGGGCCTGGTTGATGAGTTTTTCGCGATCTTCTTTGGCGTTGGTCACGTCTTTAAATGCCGCGGCCACGGCTTCCGGGGGATCGACGTCCTGTAATTGGACGGCGGCCACCTGCACGCCGGTTTTGTATTCATCTAGAATGTGCTGGAGCAGTTCCTGCGTGTCATTCTGGATCTGTGCTTTGCCGGTGGTCAGGGCTTCGTCGATTTTGCTCTTGCCGATGACCTCCCGCATGGACGCCTCAGCCGCCTTTCCGATCGTCTCGTCGATGTCTGCGACATTGAACAAATACTCGCGGGAACTTTTGATCTTGTATTGAACGATGAATTCAATGGCCAGAATGTTCATGTCGCCGGTCAGCATCAAGGCTTCTTGCGGAATCATCTGCTGACGGCCCTGCCGATCGGTGCGAAACCCGACTTCCACCCGATGCAACTTCGCCACCTTGGGCTGCAAGACGCTTTCGACCACAGGAATTTTCACATGTGGCCCCGGTTCCACGACTCGAACCGGGATCCCGAATCGTTTGACGACGCCCTCTTCGTCGGGAGCCACAATAAACGCGCTTTGCCAGATGAGGAACACGGTGAGGGCAACGAGGAGCAGATTGCGAAATCCGCCGGTCGGCAGCAGGTTACGAAGTTGGCCCTGGGCCTGCTTAAAGGCTTGATCCAAATCGTCGCCCTTTTTGCTCCAAGGGTCTTTAGGGTCCCAGACCATCGCGTGGTTTACCTGTTTGGGGTGGTGAAGATGCGGATGGGTCACCTTAACAAAGTGGGGACGTGTGAGCAATACTTAAGATGTGAGGAAGGTGCGGATGGCGGAGAGGCACGGTGTTCAGTGCGACTAAGGCGCCTGTCGTTGGCGTTCCAGTTCGGCAATCCGCGTTTCCAATTGTTTGATCAGATCCAGGAGCCGTTGTTGCGTTTCACCAACCGTGGCAGCTGTCCTGTCGATGGCCGGTTTGGGGGGATCGGGTGGGGAGCCGGGAACAGCCGTGTCTGGAGATGGTGCAGCGAGGGCCCGGTTGGCCTGTTCAAGCTCTGCGATTCTGCGCGTGAGGTCCTCAATCGTCTGGCGCTCCGCGTTTTCGCTCGAAGAGTGAGGCTGACGGGTTTCGCTGTCGGCCTTTTGTGATGCCGGCCGGGAATGGTCCGAAAGAAAAGGCGCATAGGCAATTGAGAGCGTTCGCTCCGGGTATCGGACCAGACTCCCCGATCGGGTCTGATTTTGATAGGCAGGCTCCTTGAAGAATAGGGCGAAATCCTGCTCTCCGATTGAAACACAGGGAGACGTCCTGGCGTACCGCACCGTCTCCCTCACGTCACCGAGGCGATCGGTGGCGCCGACATCGGATAGGCTGGCGCGCACCGGGTGTCTAAAATTAAAGAGGGCAATCGACAGCACCTCGCCTCGAATGGACAAGGCGCCAGACGTGACGATGCCGCGAGAGTCGGACGCGGGTGCGGTCAACAGGAACACCACAACTTCTTCGGGAGTGGCCAGTGCAAATGCTTCCTGAATAGGGAGGGTCAGCCGGTCGAGGTCGCCATCGGCAAAGAGTCGCGGCGTTCCGTGAGCGTGGACAAACGAGTTGAGCAGCCCGACCTTTTCGCGGGCGAGCAATGAGACGAGTAGCGTCCGAATCTGCTGGCCACTGAGTTGAATGGGGTGGGAAAACGGCGTTGCTTCCGAGCCGGCCGCACAGGTGTGCGCCGGTTGCAGGCGAACGAGGAGTTCGCTGGTGTCGTGGATGACTCGCGGTGGGGGTCCTATCGTGGCGCAACCGGTGATGGAGGCGGCGAGCATGATGGCACGCGCGACGTCCGCCGCACGACGTCTGAACCTGTGGGCATGAGACTGTGCAGAAGGCGACACGTTAAGCCTGATTCGTCGGGACAAAGGTCACGTGCTCGTTCAGCCCCGGCATGGGTCCAACTTTTCGAATGCCTGCTTTGGTTCCCTTGTAGTACGGGATCGTGGTTGCCGGGTCGACATAATCGGTCGTCAAACTGTTTAGCCAGCCTTTCGGGTGCTCGAATAACATAAACACATGTCCTGGCGCATTCGAGTCGGTCACGACGGCCATCGCCGAGACTGCTCCATAGGGATTGAACAGTTCGATCAGATCGCCGTTGGCGATGTCGAGGCGTTGGGCATCCTGCGGATGAATTTCCACGTGCGGGAACGGTTCGCGGCCCATCACATAGGGTTTCCGGGCGTCGTCATAGAGGGTTTGCCAGCCGTGATTGGCCCGCCCATTGTTCACCCAGAACGGATATCGGCTATCATTCATGAGTGCCTGAATCTGTGGGGGAAAGCCTGGCCAGGCTGAAGGAATAAACGTGAACCGCTTCTCGTCCATGTAGAGGCGGGTGGTGCCGACCGGTATGCCGTTCTTCATTCCCTGTACGGGTGTTTGCACGCCGTTTGTGCCGAGTGCCTGCAGCATGGCATAGGTCGTGTCCCCATAGTCTTCCTGCGCACCCTTCACGCCGGCAGCGGCAGCACGAAAGACCTCTTCGTCGCTGGTCCAGGTGAATCCCGAAAAACGAGTGGCCATCTCCGTCTTGCCTTCGGCACGGTAGGCGGACTCTAGCCGTTGCGCCATGCGCGCCATGATTTTCCAATCCGGTTCGGCGATTCCTGGCGCGTCCATGAACTGCTGATAGAGCCGGAGTCGCCGTTCGCCGTTGATTGAGGTGAGATTCATCTCGCCCCATTGTGCGGCGGGTAAGACGAGATGGGCATACTGAGCGGTCTCAGTCGGGTAAATGTCCTGCAGGATAAGAAACAGGCCTCCCTTGTCGAGGGCGGCCATGACGGCCGCCACCTTGTCGTCGAGGCTGCCGCCGCTCGTTGCATCGAGCGCCTGATTCACGAGCGCGGTACGTTGGGCGAGGGCGGTGCGGAATTGTTGCGCATTCAAGGTTCCGCCCACGGGATTGCAGCCGGCGACCCAGAACACTTTGGAGGCTCCGCCTTTCACGGCGACTTCATCGACATTGACCGGCGGGCGTTGCCCCGGATATGGCGGCCGACTGTAGCCTTCCTGATGTCCGCCCAATCGACCGCAGCCGGTGCCAGGCTTACCGAGGTTGCCGGTGAGCAGCGCAAGGTCGACGACAGACGCCACATTTTCATAGTTCTTCAGCCCCCAGATCAGTCCCTTCTCGTACAGGAAGAGGGTGCGGCGTCGTGCCATTGCCGCCTTGGGTTTGGCGATCCATTCGGCCGCCTGCATCATCTGGGCTTTCGAGATGCCGGTCAGCCGCACCGCCTCGTCGAGACTCTGTGCGAGATTTGTCTGCTGGAAGCTCGAAAAGTTGTTTGTCCGTCGAGTAATGAAGTCCTGATCGTGCCAGCCCTGTTCGTGTATCAGGCGTGAGAGCGCATTGCAGAGGGCAATGTCGGTGCCATTGTTGATCTGCAGATGCAGGACGTTGTCCTTTCCCGCATGCGCTTCCGCCACGGCGACCGTCGATGTTCGCCGCGGGTCCACAATGATCATTTTGCCTCGCGCAGGTGTCTCCCCCGGCAACAGGTGTTGCTTGAGCGACAATGTTGCCCCGCCGAGATTGGGCAACATATGCTCGAGAAAGTAGATTGACTGGGTTTCATAAGAGTTGGCCCCGATCAGCACGATCGTATCGGCCAACTCGGCGTCGAGATACGCTGAAGGAAGAGGGGCGATTCCGGCGTCATCGGAGGCGAACACCTCGCTGTTGTATGCGGGACGGTTGTGGATCGAGGCCATTTTCGTGCCGATGCCGGTGAAGAAAAAGGACCCGATGGCCCAGTTATTCTCGAACCCTCCGCCTCCGCCGCCGTGGTCAAAACACTTCATGGCGATGGCATCCGGCCCCCATGTGTCCAGATTGGCTTTGATCACGCGGGCGCCCAGCTCGATCGCATCCTCCCAGGTCGTGGGCAGGCGGCTGCGACCGCGATACACCAGCGGGTGAGTCAACCGGTCCGCCGTGGGACGGTCTGGCGCGTAGAGCACGTCGCCATGCGTGCCGCCACGGATGGAATGGTTCCCGTTGTTCACGACGCAGTCTTTGTCCGGCAAGACGACAAGGTTGAATCGTTGGCCGTTTCGTTCCGTGATGACACTGTGCATCGCCGGTGAGATCCAGGTTCCGGCCTGTTCAGGCTGCGGAGTCCTGTAGTCGGCTTGCAAGGCATTCTGATGTGGCAGCGGCCCGCCTTCTTTTCCCAGCGGCCATTTATAGACCTTGTAGCCGCAGCCGACGATGCAGTAGGAACAGACGGTCGTAAACTGTTGGGCATCGGCCGGAGGAACGGGAACCCGGTCTTCGCCATGATAGATCGAACTCATACGCGAGATCTCCTCTTCGTGCGGTCCCCGATTAGGCCAAGACGTTCGCCTGGCGCCCGTACAGCAAGCCTCTGATTCCCACGGCAAACACGTCGCCTGCTGCATCGACTTCGAGTTCGAGCTGGGGCAGATTATCCGTCGCTTGTCCGATGACCAAGAGGCCTCCCTTCTCAGCGTCAAACATGGCGTAATGGAGGGGGCAATGAAATGTTGCGGTGTCCGGCCGAAAGCTCAGGGTGCCGCCCATGTGCGAGCAGCGTCGGCTGAACGCGACGATGTCACGGTCCGGGCCGACCCCATTGACCGCGGGCCGTCCGAGTTTTAACAGCACGACCGGCGAGGCCTGATCCGGATAGGTGCTCAGCTGTTCACGACCGATTTTCAGTTGTCCGATGGACGCCAGTTTCATGCGAGGATAGGGAAGGGTGGTTTTGAGCGTGGCGAGTTCCCCGCTCTCGGTAGCGTGAGTGAGCGACGGGAGGGCATCGGCCGCACAAGCTCCACCGACTACACAAGCCCCCAATTTCAAGAAGCGTCTTCGTGAGATCTCACTCATCATGTCCTCCTGATAGTTCCCGCAGCGCCGTCGCTACAGGGCGTATTGGAAACGGGAAAAGACTTCGTAAATCGAACGTTCAACGCTAGTCGCTTGGGTCCGGTTGGCGAGGAATCCGCCCATGGAGGCATAGGCGGCTCCGATATCAAGATTCAGATTCTTCGCAATGTTATAGGTCAGCATGGCGCCTGTTTCGGTACCCATGTAATTGGTGCCGCCGCGGGCCCCAAACTCGCGGGATCGAGCCGCAGCAAAATAGGCGCTTTCCAACGTGCCGGTCAGTCGGGGCACGATGGGGAATTTCAACTGGGCCTGCACCGTCATCAGACCGGCTCCGCCGTTATTCAGGTTGACGCCGAAATCATTCACGTCACCCGGAGCGTTCGCATTGAAAATATGTGAATAACCCCAATAGCCGTTGGTGCCCAGAATGGCCTCCGGCGTGGTGAATTGGTTCGACGTCTGTCCTGCCTTGTCACCGGACGCATAGAGGGCGAACAGATTGAAGGTCGTCGGCCCGATGGGGATCGATCCTTCAAACTTGCTTGAATAGCCGGTGTGGTTGTTGCCCGTCAGCCCTGTGCCGATTCGGCCGCTATTGAGCATGAGGTACGCGTTCCATGCGCCGCCGAAGAGGCCGCCCGATGCCGTCAGCGCGGCCCAGTTCTCATGTGTATCTCCGATGGAGATGTTTTCAGTCTTGCCCAAATTCAAACTATAGAAGTGTCCGCCGACTTTCATGTCATAGGCGCCGAGCTTGACGGGTCGGTTGTAATCGGCGACCCACATGTCGCCGTCTTTGCCGAAGCCAGTTCCAATGGTGCCGGCTTTCAGGTCGGAGGCAATCCGGTAAAACCCGAGGCGGTAGTCGCCGTCGCCCACTTTCCCGCCCAGCGAGGCGCCGCCGACGAAGAAGTCCCATTCACCGTCCCACAAGACACGGCCCACCTGGTCGATGGTCGGAAGAATGCCGACCACCAGCGTGTGATTTTCAATCGGGCTGACGTAGACATACCCGTAGCGGATGCCGCGAGCCTGCAGGCGATTGAAGGCATTCGGGGTGCCGTCTGCGTTGGCGCCGTTTTCTCCGCGAGGGTCGCTGGCTGCCGGACTCGATCCGCCGAAACCGCCTCGATACTCCATTTGCATATAAGCGCCGACGTTGCTGGAATCCTTGTGTTGAAGGTCGAGCGCGAGGCGCATGCGTTGACGAAAGAAATCGTAGCCGGTAGTGTCCCCATAGTTGAGTTTGCCGGTGCCGTTTCCTGCCGTCGGCAGGCTCCCGTTATTGATGCCGCTGGGAATATTGCTGGCATTGTACATGACGCGATATTGCGCCCAGACGCGCAGTCGGAGATTTTCCACCGGGACGGCATAGGCATTCTCATTCGCCGGCTCCGGGAACGGGAGGTTGTCTGCCTGCGCCGGGAGGACGAGGGACAGTATGAGTGCGCCGAACAACAAGACGCGTGCAAGTGCTGTGAAGGCGGATAACCGAGGACGATGCATGAGCAGGCATGGCTCCTTTGTGTGAGGTGTCGAGATCGCATCGAAGCGGTACTGATACATACATGCATGGAGATGTGTCTATACGTTTCGTCGAAGGATGAGCCGCGCGAGCCATTCGAGATAGAGCAGCATGGTTACGAGAAGCGCGAAAGGAGTACGTACGCCAGAGCGGCGAAGCCTCCGGCAGCGGGCACGGTGATGACCCAGGCCAATACCATGTCGCGCACGGTCGTCCAACGTACCGCAGTGAAGCCTTTGAGGAGCCCGATGCCGATAATCGCGGAACTGCTGACATGAGTTGTTGAAACCGGCAATCCCAGCCAGCCGGAACAGAGCACGAGCGTCGAAGTGGTGAGGTTCGCCGTCAATCCCTCCGCATGGTCCATGCGCGTGACCTTTTCGGCCAGCACCTCGGTGACGCGTAATCCGCCCAAGTAACTGCCCAGGCCCATCGCGAACGCCACCCCTCCGAAGGCCGAGAACTGAAACCACAGGCTGGGCCAAGTTGCCGTCGTGCTACCGAGCAGGAGCATCGCGACGATTTTTGGCGCGTCGTTGGTGCCGCGCGCGAAGGACGCGAGCCCGCTGGAAAGCCAATGGACCGTATCGAGCCCCACGGACAATCCCCGCAGCCCTGCGCGGTCACATTGAGCCGGCACCGCGACGACCGGCTGGCCAAATCCCGTGCTCTGAAAAAGCGTTCGCGTGCTCCCGCGAGCGTCAATGGTGAAGAGTGCGCGCGAGGCGGGCATCAGGCAGAGACACGCTCCTCCCCATTTTTCCGCCGACTGGCGCACAGCAGGGTGCAATAGCAGCGAGAGGCCGAAGGCGAGAAAAGGACTGAGTAGCAAGGGCAACGCGATTTTCTTGCCGATGGCCTCCCACAACAACCCTTCTCCCGCAAA
Source organism: Nitrospira sp. CR1.1 (assembly GCA_014055465.1). Classification (NCBI taxonomy): domain Bacteria; kingdom Pseudomonadati; phylum Nitrospirota; class Nitrospiria; order Nitrospirales; family Nitrospiraceae; genus Nitrospira; species Nitrospira sp. CR1.1. Next base: position 139,274 of record WIAF01000001.1, on the reverse strand, counting down.
CGCTACCAGCCCGGTTCCCACGATGGCGCCGGTGAGCGCATGGGTTGTCGACACGGGGAGGCCGGTTCGTGATGCCACGAGGACCCAGGCCATCGCGCCGAACAGAATAGCCAGAGCGATGGTGGGCGAAAGGCTCGTGCCGGTTTGCAACAGCCCATTGCTGAAGGTCTTGACCATCGCTCCGGCGACCAGGGTGGCGAATCCGGCTCCGGCGATGGTCCAGGCTGTTCCCCATAGAATCGCCGTGCGGTAGTTGGTGACTCCGCTGCCGACCAATGTCGCGATGGCTTTCGAGACGTCATTGGCGCCGTTGGCATAGGCCAACGCCAACACCAGCGCAAAGGTCAGAAAAGAAATATCCATGCGGTCTCCCACGCAGAATGCTCAAAGCGTCGATCCGGCAAGACTGCAGGGATGTGAGTCCGCCGACGCGTACCGGATAAGTACGGTGAGGCGGGTACACGGCTGAGAACGAAGCTGGACGGCGGTGTCAGCATGGTAATCAGGTCACCGCACCGCCGCACGACGAGCCCGCTCCCGCCGTGCATCCGTAACAATGATTTCGAGTGGTGATCTCCCGCTGATGGAGTCGTGCCGGATCGAAGTCCCGGATGTGCGAAAGGGCATCGGGCCGCACCGGAAGGTCCAGCATCTGGTTGAAATCACAATCGTAGAGCGCCCCGTCCCAGCCGACCGAGAGGGTATAGCGGCACATGACGCCGGCGGCGGCAGCGGGATTGTACGCACTCGCAAGACGTGCCATGTATCCCTGGTAATTGCCGCTTTCCAGTAGAAATTCAAGGAACCGGCTCACCGGCATGTTCGTGATCGTATAGAGGTGGTTGAATTCCACGCCATGCTTGGTGCGGAGCTCTCTCCGGAATTGCGCCTCGATCGCCTCCTGTTTGGGAGGCAGAAAGGCGCCGACTGGATTGTGCACGAGATTCAAGAGCAACCCGCTGCCCTCACGGCCGTAGCCGAGCGCGTTCAGCAGGCGAAGCGCCTGGATGGATTTGTCGAAGATACCCTCACCCCGTTGCGCGTCGGTCTGCGCGGCGCGGTAATAGGGAAGAGAGGCGACGATCTCTACCTGGTGTGCCGCGAGAAAGGCTGCCAGGTCGGCCTGCGAGGGCAACAGCAGTACCGAGAGGTTACAGCGGTCCATCACGTGCCGGTTCAGGGCACGGGCCTGCTCGACCAGCCAACGAAAATTGAGATTGAGTTCCGGCGCTCCGCCGGTGATGTCGACGGTTGGAATGTCCGTCTGCGCCAGGGCCGCGATGCATTGCTCAGCGGTTTCTCGAGACATGCGTTCGGTCCGGTCAGGCCCTGCGTCTACGTGGCAATGGCGGCACGTTTGGTTGCAGAGTTTGCCCACATTGAGTTGAAGCACTGTGATGCCGGTCGCGTGGAGCGGGGACAGACCACTTCGGCGAAGTTGTTCCTCAAACGGCAGGCAGGTCCCGATCTCTGCAAGTACCTTCAATTGCTCGGCAGAAGACGCAAGCGGTTTGTGTTGGCCCACAAGCGTCAGTGCCATCGTGGGCCATCCCAAGTCGTGTGGAGCGCGTTCATCGCCGGAGTCCTGGCCTCAGTGTTTGTGCTGCACGGTGAGCAAGGTCGAGGTAGGAAAACGTAATTCACAGCATCCAAAGTCCAGCACCTGTTCGCCTCGACGTTTCATCGCTCGCTGGACGGTTGGCTCGACTCGATAACAGACTTGTTTGCCGTGTCGATGCCCCTCCACTAATCCGGCCTCCCGAAGAATGCGGAGGTGATGGGACACATGTGGCTGCGAGCAGCAGAGGGTTTGTGTGAGGTCGCTCACGCACTTTTCGCCCAACAACAGTGATTCCAAAATACGCAAACGCGTTTCATCGCCCATGGCCTTCAAGACGGCGGCACACTCACGCGGGGTGGTCAGATTGGCGATGGCGTGGCGTGGCATCAGCAGCAATTCCCTTCAGGCGAACAACTGACCGCCTCCCCCTCCACCGCGCTCGCACTTCGGTGGTAGATGGTGAAGTGAGGCCGGTAGGTGTCCTGCATCAGGACGTGCTGGGTTTTGGAGCAGATTTCCAACGGCACTCCGCGATAGTACTGATGATGATCATCGTCTTCAGCGCTGATGATCGGCCCGGTGAGAATGGCGTAGGCGCCTTGCCAGACGCAGGGCTTCTGCTCTGGGAGGACCGCGCACCAGCGGGGATCAGCCGCATCGAGGGTGATCGGAGCCGGCCCGATGAGGAAGAGTGAGCGCAATGGCTCACTCCGCAGCAGTTGCGCACCGTGCGCCTCAATGGGTTGCGGGACACCGCGTCGGTACTGTTGGCCCAGTTCGTCGGTCACGGTGGAAAAGGGGCCGCAGAGCGTGGCAAAGAGCGGGGCCTCTTTCCCGACCGCTTCAGGGAGCTTGTACCCGGTCAGGGTGACGGACAGAAAATGAACGCCGTCGATCGATTGCCAGGCCCCGGACTTGATCTGGTGCACGGCGCGAAAGCCGGCATCCACCATCCCGCCAATGTAGTCCTGGACCTGCAGGGCTCCCGAAAGGCAATCGCCCCACTTGGCGGCGTCGTGGACCATATATTGCGGCACCACTTGGTCTGAGACGATATCGGAGATCGTGAAGCGACCACCGGGTTTCAAGACACGGTACATCTCGCGGAAGACCTTGCGTTTGTCAGGGGCCAGGTTGATGACACAGTTCGAGATGATGAGGTCGATGCTGGCGTCCTCGACCGGCATGGCATCGGCCATGCCCTTGCGGAATTCGGTGTTCGGCTGCGGATACCCGAGATTTGTGGCGACGATGGGGGCATGGCGGCGGGCGATCTCCAGCATGGTGTCGGTCATATCGATTCCGATGACCCGGCCATTGGCGCCTACACGGCGTGCCGCTTCGAAGCAATCAATCCCGCCGCCGGAGCCGATATCCAACACGGTTTCACCTGGTTGCACCGTGTCCAGCCCGGCGGGCGTGCCGCACCCGTAGGAAATGTTCAGAACCGCATCCGGAATGAACGAGCGCAGATCGTCAAAGTTGTACCCCGTTGGGCAGCACATCTGCTCGCCCGTCGAGGCGGCGCGAGCATAACGCTCGCTGACTTTTTGTGTAATATCGTCGGTGGGCATATCCCCCTCATGTCTCCTTCGGATGATATGGAATGAATTCTATGTAACACATTTTGCATGAACTCGGCCAATGGGGAGCTGGTGCAACGAATAGTCTGATGACGCCCGTCCCTCGGAAGATCGTTCTCGAGAGAACTCAGCGGCCGACGGTTGCACATTCTACGGAACTACCCACGCAAATGGGGAGGCGAGTTCCTTCCCAGATGCCTCGCCCCCACGCTATCCCTCAGAACGTGATGATCTGATACCCCTGCGAAACGAGTTTTTTGAAGCTCGGATGGCCGTCGTACTCCCCTGCTAGTGCGATCCCGCAGGCGGCGACTTGGTCTTTCACGCCGAAGGCGCCCGCACAAAAGTCACAGGCTCCGCTGATGCGATCTTTCACTGCCACGTATAGCCCGTGGGCCATGTGATCGGGCTTCTCCAACTCCACGATCCATTTGGGCCCGGCGCCGTCAAAGATGAGTTGGACATCGTCCTGACCATCTTTGAACTCTTTGACGGCCTCCATCGCGTTCACCACGCGCCCTAACCCTTCGTGTGTTTGCGTGTCCGCCAGTACAACAATCGCCACTTTTGACATCGCGCACTCCTTTCCCGACGTACAGATAAATGAAGAGACGGCTCCGCTGCAGACTTGAGCGAACCCGTCGATATGCCGCCATACGCAAGACTTTACTGCGCCGACCCTCCTCACATCTGTGAGCTGGCTTACAAAAGGACCTTAAAACCTTTCGGCGACGTTCTCAGCCGTGCCATGCCGCACAGACGGTCGGATTCCTCGTTCGGCCTTGGGATGGATTGGCGCGCTGCGGAGGAAAAGGGCAATGAACCTGTTCTTTCAAGCCGTTGCCTTGTCGGGAATAGATGAGTACCGTACAGGACTCCAACAATGAGGTGCGCACATGGAACGGTCGCCATCCATTCCGAATAAGCTGTGGTTCCTGAAACACATTCGATTGTTTGACGGGATCTCTCCCTCAGCCATGCACGAGATGGAGAAGATCACCCGCATGGAAGAGGTCAGAAAACGGCAGCCGCTGTATCTTCCAGGTGATCCCAGCAGCAGCGTGTATTTGCTCAAGCGCGGCCGAGTTAAAATTGCCAATACGGCGGCAAATGGAAAGGAGGTCACCTTCGAGATCATCGAGGCCGGCGACGTGTTTGGAGAACTCGACGTGCTGCAGGATACTCCCAGGTCCACCTCAGCGGAGGCTCTCGACGATGCGTTGATCTGCGTGATTCCGCGCAAGGAATTTGATCAGTATTTGGCCATGCATCCGAATGTGACCATCAACCTGACGAAACTGATCGGACTCAGGTTGAAGAAGATCCAGAGTCGTGTGGAGGACCTGGTGTTCCGCGATGTGCCGGCCAGGCTGGCGCATCTCCTTTCGGAGTTGGGCAAGAGCGAAGGTGATCCGGGCCCGCAGGGAGTGCGTCTAAAGGTGAAGCTGACCCATCAGGAAATGGCCAATCTTATCGGCTGCAGCCGGGAAACGGTGAGCACAACGTTAGGGCAGTTCAGGGAAGAAGGGCTGATCCATACTGAGGGGCGCACGGTGATCATCCTTCAACCCGACGCGCTGGTGCGACTCGCCTCCTAAGACCGCCTTTGGGGCGGCCTCGCCGTGGGCGTTGGTCTTTTCGCAGTGATCCTTTCTCCCCCTCTCAGCTGTGCCCTTGCAGTCGCTGCAGGAGCCATTCTCTTTCAGGAAGACCTGTCGCTACCAATGTCCCGTTGACGAGAAAGGCCGGGAATACAATGAGCCCGCTGGACTCGGTACTGCGTTCTGCGGATATCAGCTCAATGGTCCAGTCGGGGAGCCGTTGCCGAACCTCTTCCGCCAACTTCTGCACGGAATGGATGGAGAGACAGCCCTGGTGTACCACAATGGTGAGACGCGCCATGCGGTCACTTTAGAGGAGACCGGTCGTCTGTTCTGTGAGGGCCATGACAGAAGAAGTGTTTGCGACCAAGGATCCATCCATAGCGGGCTGCGGAAAAACTCATTTTTGCACGCCACGCCGCGATCAGCTCACGTGGCGTGTTGGTATCACGATAGTAGGCAGGATGCGCAACAAGGCCATCCAGCAAGGCCGCAGCGAGTGAAGCGGCGAATCGTACTCTCGTCGTACGTTGAGCCTCTGAACGATGCGAGAACGCCGCTGGTGGACTTTTTCCGCATCCTGATAGGGGGCGAGGGTGACGCCTTTCGATCAGCGGAGTAGGAAGTGCATCGGATAACTGGTGGGCGCTGTTAGGGGACTGGGTTCATAGGAATAGCATACGGGCTGTGTGCCTAGAAACATACGCCAGGGATCGCCTCACCGCTACGGCCTGTTGAACGGTCAACAGGCATGGGGTATGGTTCACGAGCCGTGGGGATCGCCATAGAGAAGCATTGGCAAATTAGCTTCGCGGCCGAAAGCCCCAATTGTAGCTGTTCACACTCCATGAGTCATATATGGCAATTCCTGACTACCAGTCCGTCATGCTTCCGCTCCTTCGTCTTGCTTCCGATGGGAACGAACACACATTGCGCGAGGCCGTTGAGGAATTGGCCGAACGATTCAACCTGACGGAGGGGGAAAGAAAAGAGTTACTGCCCAGTGGATCGCAATTCACCTTCGCTAACCGCGTTGGCTGGGCTCGAACCTATATGAATAAGGCAGCGCTACTGGAATCTACCCGCCGTGGGTACTTTCGGATCACCCAGCGAGGCCGGGACGTGCTCTCGAAAAACCTGCCAGAGCTCAACGTCAGATTCCTCGGTCAGTTCCCGGAGTTTATTGCATTCCGGACAAAACACCGGGATTCCGAGCCAGCCAACGAGCCGACCGAAACCGACAGCCTGCAGACACCGGGAGAACTTCTCGAAAGTGCCTATCAGAAACTGCGCGAGGATCTTTCTTCGGAATTGCTGAAAACCACAAAAGAATGTTCCCCGGCCTTCTTCGAGCGGCTGGTCATCGATGTGCTAGTGAAGATGGGGTATGGAGGTTCCCGCAAAGAAGCGGGAAAAGCAATCGGTCGCAGTGGGGACGAAGGAATCGATGGAATCATTAACGAAGACCGTCTAGGTCTTGATGTGATCTATCTCCAGGCCAAGCGTTGGCAAGCACCGATCGGCCGTCCCGACATTCAAAAATTTGCGGGCGCCTTACAAGGACATCGCGCGAACAAAGGCATCTTCATCACCACGTCCGGTTTCACTCGGGAGGCTGAAGACTATGTCGCCAAGATCAACTCAAAAATCGTTCTCATAGATGGGGACCAATTATCCCAGCTCATGATCGATCACAATGTTGGCGTCACATCAGTCACGTCGTATGAAACCAAGAAAATTGACAGCGACTACTTCATTGAAGGCTGACCGATGGCTAACGTCTTGCGCGCGGACAGGACATTGGTCGCGGCGATGTCGTTGTTGCGCATCTGCCAGGTCGGCTTGGTGTAGCCTCATAACGTAGGGGCATAGCGGGGCGACCGCAACGGTCGCCCCGCCTTCATCCGGTGAAATGGCCTAGCCGCTACCGCATCGAGGCCATCGGCTTCTCGACGATATCCCCCTTCATCGGGCCGAGCGCGCCCAGCAACTCGTTTTTCTCCTTCTCCGGCACTTTGAACTTGTTCAGCGTGGCGACCAGGTCGCCGACCAGCGCATCGAAGTCGCTGCTGCTGACACCCATACCCGCGTGGGTGCTCTTCATGTCGCGGCCGGTGTAGGTGCAAGGGCCGCCGGAGGCCTGACAAATCTGATCAACCAGCATGCTCTTCAGACGTGGGATATTGGCGTTGGCAAACTTCCCGTTGATGCGGCTGTCGGCGGCCACGCGTCCGACAAAATCATCGACCACAGCGGTGATGGCGGTTTTGCCGCCTAAGCGATCATACAGGGATTTTTCCGTGGCGGCCGTACCGGCTGGCGACGAGCCCATGCTATTGCAAGCGGAGACGGTCAGCGCAAGACCGAAGACCATGGCGAGTGATGCAATGCGGTGAGACATGATGTGTCCTCCTGGTTAAGAGTCTGTATGGCGGGCCGCCTTATCGGCCTCTCTGTCTGTGATTACGAGAGCTGAAGGCAATTGGATCTCCGCCCTTACGAAAAAAGTGCCGTTGCGCCACGGTGAGCCCGATGCTACAGTTCCGCCTGACACGGAGAGCAATCAGACATCCAAGAGAACGGGTGCACTCGTAGACCTTCACGAGGACACCCATGTGTGACACCCAGACCGTGGCCAACGCACCATCGATTCATGAGCAGGAATGGGCGGGACTCCTCGCGCGTATTGCGGTCGGAGACCAATCCGCGCTGGCGGAGCTGTACGATGTCAGCAGCGCGAAGGTCTTCGGCCTGGCGATGAAGATTCTCGGGGATCATGCGGCCGCCGAGGAGACGACCCTGGATGTCTATACTCAGGTCTGGCGCCGGATCTCGACCTATGACGCGGAGCGAGGCACGCCGGGGGGGTGGCTCATGACGCTCACGAAGAGCCGAGCCATCGACCGGTTTCGGAGCAGCTATCTGGAGCGGGGCCGGCACGTTCCGCTCGAACAAGCGGCCGAGTTGCCGGGCCATGAGGACACGCCGGAACAATACAGCGCGGGATTGGAACGGCAACGTTTCGTGCAGGACGCATTGGCGAGCCTCTCCGTCGAACAGCGCCAGGCGATCGCGCTGGCCTACTATTGGGGCTTGAGTCAGAGTGAAATTGCCGATCACCTGAAGCTGCCGCTGGGGACAGTGAAGACGCGGATGAGGCTGGGGATGATCAAATTGCGCGAAGTGCTCGCGCCTCACGGGGAGGGGTTGCTGTCATGACCGATCCTCGCCGCGAACAGGATTTGGCCGAACTGGCGGCACTCTATGCGTTGGAGGCCCTCGGCGACGACGCGCAGCGGGAGTTCACGCGTGCATTGGAGACCGCCTCCGCCTCCACACGGGAAGATGTGGCAGCGTTTCAAAATGTGGTGCAGGAGCTGGCGTTTAGTGGCCCGGCTATCCCTCCTCCGGCCTCTCTCAAGGAGCGGCTCATGGCGCAAATCGCGCGGGAACCGCAGGAGCCCGCTGAAGCAACAGGCTTCACCTTCGTCCGGAGCAAGGGCCTGGCTTGGCAGGAATTGGCCCCGGGGCTCTTGATGAAGGTCTTGTTTCACGATCAGGCGGCGGCACGCACGACCATGTTGTTGCGGTTGGCTCCCGGCGGCGCGCTGATCGGCCACCGCCATCCGCAGGTCGAAGAGTTGTATGTGCTTGAGGGAAGCTGTGTCTGCGCCGGTGAGTTTCTGCAGGCCGGGGATTACCATCGTGCAGAGGCAGGCACCGTGCATCCCGTCACCTCAAGCGAACAGGGGTGTCTGGCCCTGGTCATGACCTCGTCCAAAAACGAACCCATCCGGTAGCGAATCGATCGCTACGGTTTCCCACCCGGGCGCCTGAAGAATACCAGCCAGTACAGCATCACGTTCACCAGCAGCACGAGCAGACCTAGCAGGATTTGAATCTCGCGCGTCAGTGCTGCGGGATACAGCAGGGGTGGAAGGTAGCGGCCGATGAAGTCGGTTCCGCCCGCCGATTCACCACCCAGCGTGCGTAAATCATGCTCGAGTGGCGTCAGCGGACAGATCCAGCCAGTGAACTCGATGAGGGCGCCCCAGGCCACCGCCGGCACATGGAGCCACGCCAGGGCTCGCCATTTCAGCAGCAGCACCCCGCCACCGATCACGAAGAGGACAAAACCCAGGTGCAGCAGCAGGACGAGGTCGGCGCCGACGCGATACCACATGGGCCGATAGTGTGCAGCAACCCCGGGATGAACACAATGAGCGGCAGAATGTCTACAACATCAGGGGAGTGGAACGCTGGTCGGGTGGCGCGGGATAAATCAGATGGCCGGACTGGACTATTGCGAATGTCGTGAGTTGGTGCTGCTTGACCTGGTGGGCACCTAGAATATGGGTGACCTCCCACCCGCGTGACACAAGGGCATCAGCGACCAGGGAGCGATGGCAACGCCAGGGGACGGCTTCTGCGCACATGATGGCGGTTCGTTCATGCTCGCCATGGGCCATCAGCTCGCCGAGTGCCCTCTCAAATTCTTCTGTCTGCATGTAGTCGGCGTACCCTCGAAAGCCCGCGTTCTTCCAGCCGTTGTTAGGTGAATCGGATCGTGCCGTTCGACGCCCGCCTAACCTCGGCATTGCTTCATGCCGGATTCCCGCCATCGGAACACTCTTGGCCAACGCAGCCGAATGAAAATGAGGATATCGCCGAGAACCGGGGTAGCGGCGGATATCCACCAGCCGCAGGACGCCGTGGGTTTGGAGGAGCGCGAGAAACTCTTCGATTGAATGGGTCGAGTGACCGATCGTCCAGAGTCGTTGAGTGGGAGTGAGGAGTGATTGGCTCATGACAGTTGGGCGAGAACATCCCCTGTCGAGGGATGGTCATGAAACGGAAGCATCAATTGCGCGCTCGGTGGCACAATGGCCCGGCGGGCCCAGTCCTCCAACTGTCCGGCATCTTCCAGAATATCGACCGGCACTTCGTAATAGTGTGTGAGAAGTTGCCTGCCGTTCGGGCGAAACGGCTGCATGCCGCGCGCGGCATACGCCGATTGGGTCGTCTCATGTGTCTTTAAGTAGAACCGGCCTTTGTGAATGATCCCAAAGAACGTCTCGCGCTGATACAGACCGTGGCCACCGAACATCGCTTTACAGATGATGTGGGGGACCCGGCCGAGTTGGTCCAGGACAAAATCTTTGAAGCTGTCGGCACGCATGCGCCACGCACCTTTCGCGTTTTCCCGCATGGACGTCGGCCATATATGTCGGCTCGACAGGCCGGCGGCAGCGTCGTAAATCGTTGCATCGGCGGGGAGTCATCGAGCCTGACTCCTCCGCCGTGGCGCACTGTGCAACATTCCGGCATTCATTTCAATGCTTGGAGCGAGTCCCGGAGTTCACGGACTTCCGTGGCGAACAGTTCCAAATGCTGACTGCGTTGGGGTTGATCATCCTTGAACTTCGAGACCCGCTTAAAGATCGCCCAGAGTTCCTTGTTATGCGTGACAACCAAGTCATAGGCCGGCAGGGCGCGTTTGTTTTTGTCCACGCAGCAAATGGTGTTGTCGAAGGCGTGGAGCTGATTGTGCAGATCATCAAAGGCCTGGTCCTTCCCTTTCCCCTGCTGGCCGGACTTGGCGGAGGCTTCCATCATATTCGTCAGGTTGATCAAGGTCTCAACCGTGGTTCCACCCTTGGCCTTCTCGGTGAAGTCTTTGGCGTGAGGGTAGAACACATAGCTGCACCCGCCGGTTGTGACGAGCACGAAGCCCAGGAGGCTGCGAAGAATGAGGTGTCGCATGAGCACGCTCCTTTCTCGATAGGGACCAGAGGCTGTCGGCACGAGTGTGTCGCCGCAATGCCACTGGTTCAACTGGCGGTAACCCTAGTCTCTCTCCATGGGAAACTCGACACCCGAGAACTAGGGGGTTTGCTAGTGGGGCAACGGGGAGGGAACGTGCAGATTGATAATTGCTCACGGCGGTTCACCTAACATTCGGAGGATGGGTATGCGTACATTCATGACGGCGCTGGTTATCGGCGTGTGTGTGTCGGTAGGAATGATGTTTTCTGCGGAGGCCAGTGAGACCAAGGCCAAGATGGAGAAGGCCAAGGGTGAAATGAAGGCGGATGTCGAGGAGATGAAGGGCGAGGCGAAGGCGATGAAAGAGGAGTTGAAGGGGAACGAGACGAAGGCTGAGTTGGAACGGGCAAAAGGCAAAATGAAGGGAGCCGGAGAGCGGGCGAAGGGGAAGGTGAAGGAGTTGAAGGAAAAAGTCACCGACTAAGGTCCGGTCAGTCCGCCACATGCCCGGCGACGCACGCCGTCGCCGGGCATGTGCCCCGCTTGGAGCGTTACTGAGGCTTGCGTGCGCTGACGATCCGCACCGCAATCGGCAATGAAACCCCTTCCGGTCGTCGGTATTCGTTTGCAGCCTTGATGATGCCGCGTTTCGCCTCGGCTTGTTGCGCCGGGGTGAGTTTGGCAAAGAGGTTTTGGATTGGTGCGGCGACGTCCATCAGTCCGAGAAAAAACTCTTCCGCCGTGGCGTAGGTCACTTCGGCCGTGAACTCCTGATCATCCAGCAGTATGAGCCCGGCACGTTCGAACATGCCTGCCAAGTCGCCTGGACGCGCCAGACGGAAGATCCCCGGCGCCTCGGGATCGGGCGGTGGAAGGGGCGTGATGGTTTTGATCACGTCCATCGGAATGCGAATGAAGGGATTTTTGTCCGGGGCCGACCAGACGGCGGCTGCGACATATCCTCCCGGCTTCAGCACGCGCGCGATTTCCGCAGTGGCCCTGGGAATCTCTGGCAGGAACATCAAGCAGAACCGGCTGATGATCGAGTCCATCGAACCGGAGTCGAACGGCAATGCTGTCACATCTCCGGTCCGAAAGCTGACGTGTTGCAGGCCAAGCGTCTTCGCTTTGCGAGAGGCCACCGCCAGCATGGATTCAGCGAGATCGATGCCGACCACCGTTCCATCAGCCCCCACCACCTCACCGGCCAAAAGCGCCGGATACCCGGTCCCTGACCCCAAGTCCAAGACCTGAAGTCCCGGGCGGATGCGCGCATCAGCCACCAGCCGGTGGTTGATAAATGCCATGGTACGATTGAAAAACTGATCCCATTTATCCCAGCCGGCGGCGACGCGATTCCAATCCTCTCGCTGGGCTTCGATCAGAGCTGCGGGTGTTTGTGACGGCATCGGCGGGCTCCTTGTGGGACGACGTAAGTGAGGGCTATTTCACACGCTCAAAGGCAAACACTTTCGGCACGTCTTTTCCGGCCTTGCTCAATGTCCAGGTTTGGGTGAAGTGGTCGTGGTCTTTGACTTCGATCGAAAGCTGATGCATGTGCACATCGGTTGGATTCTTCAAATTCGTCGCATCCACGAAGGAAAACACAATGGTTTTCTCTCCGTCTTTGATTGCCGCGGCGCGCATGCGCGGCTGGTTATCGAGCGAACAATAATGCGTCAACATCAGCTGGTCGCCGTCGCTATAATACATGGTCGTCATCGGAGGGCTATCGGGAGGCGTCAGGATTTCGGTGAGAGTCGTGCCGCCTGAGCTGAGGGCAAACGCGATCTTGTGGGCCTTCCCGTCCGCGTCCGCTCCTTTCCATTCTCCCGCAAGGAATTTTAAGGGCGTCAGGCTGGTATCAGGCATGTCGGCGGCTTGGGTCACGAGGGGGATGAGGAGGAGAAAGAAGAGGCTATAGAGAGTGCGGTGAATTCCACGCGGCATGCAAGCCCTCCATTAAACAGGGAAGATGCGGAACACGGTTCAGTCAAGCATGCCTCCAAGGTCGAGATCAAGACTTTTCCGGCGCTGTCGCAAAACTGGACGGCAGGAAGCTGGAAAGTCAGTGAGAAATACACGTATTCGGACTGGTGAGTACAAAGCAGAAGGACAGAGAGTCATTCCGCAATCCGCGCCAGTTGGTTGCTCCACCTGCCGCTGTAAGAATTTCCACCTCGTTCCGTCTGTAGTGGTGCACGGCAGATATCACCACTCACAGGGAGGCTGCGCATGAGCAGGTATCATTTGGCGACTGCAACCGCACCACGCCACGCAGAGTCAAAAGGACATGATCATCATCGAAATGACCATGAAAGCCGACAGGCTGAGCGCGATCATCTTGGCCATCGACACCATCAGGAGCATGGTGAAGAGAAACACCGGACACCGTCACTCGATCGAACGGCGCTCATGGCGACCCTGCATTGCTTGAGCGGCTGCACGATCGGCGAAGTCCTTGGGATGGCGATCGGCACGGCGTTGGGTTGGAGTAGCTGGCCTACGGTCGGACTTGCTATTGCGCTGGCTTTTTCCTTCGGCTATGCCATGACCGTCTATCCGTTGCGGCGGGCGGGTATGGCCTGGGGAACGGCGCTGGGGTTGGCCTTTGCCTCCGATACCCTCTCGATGGCGGCCATGGAATTGGTGGACAACGCCCTCATGGTCATCATTCCCGGCGCCATGGAAGCCGGATTGCTTGATCCACTGTTCTGGGGCAGCCTGATTGTGTCACTGTTCATGGCCGGAGTCGCGGCATTTCCCGTCAACCGCTGGTTGATTGCGCGGGGCAAGGGCCATGCGCTGGTGCATGGGCAGCATGGCCACTGAGACGGTTCGGTTGCAATGGTCGATCCGCTGCTGCGATATGCCGGACCCGACTTCCCGTCACCCTCTCGCGAGCGAGGCCGGGCGAGAACTGCCTCGAGGGCGAGAGAATCGGACGGCAGAACAGGCATTCATGAATAGTCCGGGCCGGGATGTTGATCACGGTGATTGAGGAGCGATTCAGCATGACCATTGGAAAATATGTGCGCAGCATCGCGGTCGTGGCCACAGCCGCGGCCGCCCTCGCGCTGGCGGGGTGCAGTCAGTTCGAACCGCGCGACAAGCGGTTTTATTACCGCGCCTTGTGGAATTTTTCGTTGCGGGAAGATCTGGCCGAACTCGACAGTGAGTTCAATGGCGTCGACTTCGGCCATTCCAATTTGTACGAGAATTTACTGCTGACCGGCGGTCAGGACGTACCGGCCATTGAGGAGCGGGCCCGGAAGGAGACGCTCGCGTTCATCGCGACCAAGCCGCGACTGAACCCCAACGAAGAGGCCATTGCCCCCACCTACATGAAGCTGGCCTGGCGCGCGCAGAACACCTTCGACGAAGCGCATGCGTTGCACCGCGCCACGTATGACATTGCCGTGTCGGACGAACCGGACAAGGATCGCGCGATCCAGGATGTCTTGACCTATTACAAGGACAGCGAGTATGCCATCACGTCCAAGCAACTGGACCACCGCCGCCTGGATGCCTTCCCCTATTCCAAAGCGTTTCGGCAGCGGTTCCCGCTCTTCAACGCCACGATTTGGTCGTACCACTATCTGCAGGTCGCGGTCTACGATCCACTGCTGGCCGCGCGCGACCTGGCCGCGAAAGCTCAGGCGGTGCGTCCGATTCTCACAACCTATCGCCGGTATCTCGATCAGCCGCCCGTAGAGTGGACGTTCATGCCACTCACGGCGGAACTGAGCCCGCAGTTTGCCGCGCGGTATCCGGAGATTGCGCATATCTTCGACAATCTGCATATGCTGCACGACAACATCAGCGATATCCTGACGAGCGAGGGGCTTCCGACGTGGGAGGCGAAGCGCGCTGAAATTTATCGCCTGGTGAATCACTACTATCTCGCGAGTGCGGATGCGACCAATCCGATGATCGTGCAAGGAGAGGAGCATCACCATTGAAGCTGAGGGGTAACCGATTTCTTGCGCAGGTGCTCGTCGGGGCCCTCATGCTGACGCCCGTGCCGTTGTCTGCCTTGGATCATGACAACCTTGATCCCAACCGTCCGATCGGAATGGAGGATGCCTACGCCGTTCCGAAAGGAGAGATCGGCCTGGAAGGCGGTGTGCGATTCAATGACCGGCGTCAGGGGCGTACCAACGTCACCTTTCAGCCGCAAATCATTTATGGCGCATTCGACAATACTCAGATCGAAATTCAGGGGGATTTGTTCACCGACCCTCATTCGCTTGTGGGAGCCAATAAGTCCGGGGATCTCCACCTCGGGGTCCTCTATAACTTCAATACGGAAACATTGATGCTGCCGGCGTTTGCCGTTCGCGTCGAGGCGGATCTGCCCACCGGCGTGAACTCGAAAGGGGTGGATACGCAACTCACCGGCATCCTGACCCGGTCGTTCGGGCGGCTGCGCGTGCATTTCAATGGGGGGTACACCGTACTCGGCTCTCCGCAAGGGCAGGAGCGGTCCGGTGTCTATCGTGCCGTCGCGGCGGTGAGTTATCCCTTGGGGTATCCCGCTCGTTTTCGCGACACGTTGATTGCCAGCCTCTACACCAGACAATCCGACCTCCAAGGCCAGCGGAACCACACCGGTGTGGAGATCGGCCTGCGCCACCAGCTCACCTCGCGTGTCGTGTTGGATGGCGGACTCGGCACCGAATTCCTCGGGCCTTCCGACAGGGCGGCATTGCTGGGAACCGTCGGCGTTTCATTGGGATTTTAGGATGTTACGGAGCAGCAGTTCGCAGGCTCGTTGGTTCGATGACAACCTTGACGTGGTGTGTTTTGCAAGCAGATAATGCGCGCGTCTCCGGAGGCGGGCATGGGACAAACCGGTCGTTGCGCGGGCAGTCTCGTTGCGCAGTGCAGTTTCCTCGTGGCGGTTGCCTCCGTTGACGCCTGCTGCGAAGCCACCGGCAAGGGCAATCAGGACACCTGCGAACCCCTCATCCGCGTACTCGAGAAAAGGCGCAACCAGACCGGCATGTATCCCGCTCGCGCCCGGTGCCGCTCCGTTCTCGGGTCCTACGCGCCCGCCCCGTCCTTCTTGCTCGCAGCCCGCGCATGATCAGCATGCGCCAGGCCCATGCGTGCAGGGAAGACCGCTGCGGCTGCTCCCCGGAAGAATGAAGGGGAGGAGGGAGAACCATGAGATTTCGGCGCCCAGCCTTGTATGGCCATCGTTGGACGGGCGCGCTGGGTGATCTGCTAGGCCACTCCGGGGAGTAGAACGAGAAGGCAAGGGCTCGCAATCATACGCTTCGTATGGCGAGGTGGATTCGCGAGTGATTTAGAATGCCACCAATTGACAGTCGCCTGTGAGCATCGGTAGGCTAAGAAAAACGGGAGGGTTGGTGATGGCACTTCTTCTCGCAGTGTATTTGTTCTTTTCCGCAGTCATTCCCGCAACAGCGGTTGAAGGTATGCAGACTCCCGCAGCCATCGTGATCAAGGCCGATGTCTTGTATTGGGAAGAGGGCGAGCTGATCGTCAAAGAATTCTCCGGTCACGAAGAGCGCCTGAAGGTGACGCCTGAGACCAAAATTGAGGGCGTGATTGCCGGACGATTAAAAACCGGGGACAAGATCGTAGCGCAGATCACCGATGACCGAAGGGCGCTCTCCATCAAGTTGCAGGTTCCCGACGGCAGGTAATGGTTCCTTTTCGAGCGTATTGCCGCAGCATGTTCACAATGGCCGCCAGCGCGGCCGTAGCACATGAAGGGTCGAGGCACACCTCTGTGGTACGTTGAGAACCTGCATGAAGCGGCACCACGCTACGGCCATCTTCAACATCCTATTAGTCCAGGATTGAGAAGGCGCCGATAAAGTACGGCCCTTTCGCAGCCTGAGCCCCTCGAATCCGCACTTCGATCACATCCTGCACCCATCCGCCGACCAACCAGGGGTTGGGGGCCAGGCTGGACCAGTACCACCAGCTGCCGTTTGATTTCTTGAACCAGAACTGAATCGGTTCGGTTCCCGCCACTCTGATCACCGGCATGTCGAAAACGCGCGGCTGGTGGCTCACCCGATCTTCCATCCAGATTTTGATCCAGTGATCTTTGCCATGCGTGCCGAGTGTTCGCGGTTCATGAATCCAATCGGCTGCCACGCAGTCATTGCCGACCGATCGTCCGTATCCCGCGCCCGGGCCGTCGCCCGGGTCGACGAAACAAGGCGTGAGCAGACTGGGACTATCGAACGTCAGGTGGATATGTCCGTAGGTCATATCTTCGACGTTGATGTAGTTGCCGAAACAGCGATGACGGTAGGTCCAGCAAGCTTGATGGGTGGCATTACACGGTTGTAACTCGCCTGAATTGTCGATCCCGGTGGGAAAGCCGAAGTTCCCCCTCGCTTGGCCGTAGATGTAGGTCAAGGCAAACGTATTGTCGAAATCGACGACGCAGTCCCCAAGCCAGTTGTGGGCTTCGGCCGGCTCGGCCGTCAGGAGCTGCCCGCCGATCGTTACGGCAACGCTGAGCGTCAGCAGGGCGAGGATTCGTAAGGGCTTCATGGTCAATTCCTTTCTCTGTTTGATCCGGGCCAAGTGAGCCTGACCGGCTCGGGTCGGCTCACCAGGGCCGTCACTTGGTCATCGGTCCAGGATTATCCAGGTCGCGTAATTGCTGAAAGGCCTGACGTCGCTCGGCTTCCGGCAGAAGAAGAGCCGCGTGGTGATAGTGATCCACCAAACGCTGTTTCTGCCGGAAGGTGGTGGCTTGAGAAATTTGCGTAAGCAGTGCGTTCAGATCGATTCGCTCGGAAGGATTTGATTGGCGCTGCGAAGATTCTGCCAGCATCGCGCGCACCTCGACGTCGCTGGCTTGTCGCGGACCTTGGAGTGCGTCTCCTGCTTCCCCGACCGGCCCTCCGGGCACGAACTGATGGGGCGGCGGAGGGACACATCCGGACAGGGCACTGATGGCTAGGACTGCTACGTGCGGGATGACGAGTGTGAGGCGCGATCTATATGAGATGGAATACATATTGACCTCCTGCGCGGGCCTCCCCGTTGGTTGTCCTCGTGAGGCGACATGCGTCCCTGGCACTCTGTTTGAGAATGGGAAAAGGCAACCTTCGGGCCATGAAGCCAGTGGGCGTGATTCGTGCGCAATAACAAGTGTTTGAGGTACATCAGCTCGACGGGCAGTGGAGCGGAGCGGCGTGAGCGGGTATCGCATACGATACAGAGCCGTATCCCATCCGATACAACTACGTAGTCTGGAATTGACGGACGATTTCGAACCGTGGCCGGTCCCATCCGGAATCGGCAATCGTTGATCGCGATCGAAGTTGCCGCGCCGCAGCGCAGGAAAAGTGGCGATGCCGCCAGACTGTGCGGGGATGGTCACTGCCTGATCGAAATGAGCTATGACTGACGGATGCGGGTGCTGTGTGGCGCCCCGGCCCCACAGAGAGGTCACACCGGCTCAAGGTGGACCGCCGTTCTAGGACCGCTTGGGCAATCGCACGGGATGACGCCGGTGAAACCAGTCTCGAATGAGCGTCCCGATGACCAGAACAGGAACAGCCAGTAGCCATACGTACCAACTTGCCCAAAGCGCGGGGTCGTGCATGATGGTTCCTCCAGTCCGTGTGCCGATGAAGAGAGCAAGCACCATACCGTAATCTGTTGCGTCGAGGGATTATGCCGTCATACCCCAAACTATTCGATAATATGCGTCTATCGGCGGCTGAAGCGGCAGGCCGCCTCATGGCACGACGCGCCCGGCAATTTTTGCCGTCGCAAAAACCTCACACGGCGTGATGCCGTTCCCACAGGTGTTGAGGGTCCTTTGACCCCTATCCCAGCAACCGGACCAGCTGCGGGAGCCATGGAAGGATCGCGATGCCTGCGCAAATGGAGAGTGCGACGATCGAGGTGACCAGGTCTTCGTCGAGCCCTGTCTCTGCGGCAAAGATCACGGCGGTGACGGCGGAGGGCATGGCGGCGATCAGGATGACGATCGCCCGTTCGATCCCGGTGAGGTTCAGCACATATGCGGCGCCGAATCCGAGGAGCAGGCCGCCCGCCATGCGCATCACTACGCCGAGAGCGGCCAAGGCCAGGGTGCGGCGAAGGGCGGTGAAGCTGATCGACAGGCCCAGGACCAGGCTTGCCAGTGGCGTGGTACTCAAGTGAACCGGCGTCAAGACCTCTCGCAGCCAGGTCGGAAGATGCCACTCCGCCAGCGCACACAGCAGACTGATACAAAGCGCCCATAAGGGCGGTGACGAGACAAATCGAACGAAGGCGGATTGAGCGGTCGCACTCTTGGCCCCGTGCCACACGGCAATGGCATAGAGGACGGTCAGTGTCAGCGTCGTTTGCCCCAGGTCGAAGAGGATCGCGTGCGCCAGGCCGCTGTCGCCGAACGTGGCGAGCACGACGGGGTAGGCGAAGTACACGGAGTTGATGCAGCCGGTGCCCAGTAGAAATCCGCCTTGCGATGCGCGCGGCAGGTGAAGCACGCGCGCCAGCGGCCAGGCGCACAATTCCATGGAGAGTGTGATCAGGCAGGCTGCGACGGGCAGCTTCCACGCGCTGGGAGCCACGGCGACATGATCGAGTGAGACGACAATCGTCGCTGGCAGACTGATCGAAAAGACGATGGATGCGAGCCGTTCCGCGTGCCGTTTGCCGAGCAGCCCGGAGGAACGGAGCAACGCGCCGAGCATGAAAATGGCGATGAAGGCTTGGAGCGCGGCGGGCATCGGGTGGAAGCGTACCAGAAAACCGGTTGCAAGAGGAGGCACGGCCTGCCGTGAATCATCCCGCCTTTTTCTGTGCGGCGGGGTCGCGAGCCTGGTACGATGGCGCACTTCATGAATCAGCCCCAGCCATCAGCGCAGCCGCGGCAAGCGGCGGTCTTGTTTATCCTCGTCACGGTCGTCCTCGACATGTTGTCGTTCGGGATCATCATTCCCGTGCTGCCGAAACTGGTCGAGGAGTTTCTGGGCGGCGACACGGCGCAGGCGGCGGAAATATACGGTCTGATGGGTACGTCCTGGGCGCTGATGCAGTTTGTCTGCTCACCGATTCAGGGCGCCCTCTCCGATCGGTTCGGGCGTCGTCCGGTGGTGCTCCTTTCCAATTTGGGGCTCGGCCTCGATTTCATCCTGATGGCGCTGGCTCCCAGCCTGGCCTGGCTCTTCGCCGGTCGAGTGATATCTGGAATCGCATCATCGAGTTTCAGCACCGCAGGCGCGTATATCGCCGATGTGACGCCGTCGGAGAAACGCGCCGCCGCGTTCGGTATGATGGGGGCGTCGTTCGGGCTGGGCTTCGTGCTGGGACCGGCTGTAGGCGGCCTACTGGGCGCGATTGATCCACGCTGGCCCTTCTGGGGCGCCGCTGCGACAAGTGTGCTCAATGCCTGCTACGGATTTTTTGTCTTGCCGGAATCACTTCCCGTGGAGAAGCGGGCTCCGTTCCGATGGCAGCGGGCCAACCCGGCCGGCGCCTTGATCCTTCTGCGCTCCCATCACGAACTGTTCGGTCTGGCGGCCGCCAATTTTCTCATGAACCTGGCTCACGGGGTGCTGCCCAGCGTGGCCGTGTTGTATTTGGGGTATCGGTATGGCTGGGGTCCGTCGGCAGTGGGATTCACGCTTGCGGCGGTCGGGATGTGCGCCATGATTGTCCAGGGCACCTTGGTGCGGCCCATCACGGCGCGGCTGGGGGAGCGCCGCACGTTGCTCACGGGGCTCCTCTGCGGCGCGACCGGCTTCGCCATTTATGGACTGGCGCCCACGCCGTTCCTGTATTGCCTTGGTATTCCGGTGATGGCGTTTTGGGGACTGGCCGGTCCCTCCGCGCAGGTGTTCATGACGCGCCGGGTGAGCGCCTCTGAGCAAGGACAACTGCAAGGGGCGATTGCCAGCCTCACCGGCATTGCCGGATTGATCGGTCCGACATTGTTCACCCAGACTTTTGCTGCGTTCATCGGCCCGCAAGCCGACTGGCAGTTGCCCGGAGCGCCCTATCTCCTCTCGACGGTGCTGCTGTTGGTCAGTGCGGGCACGGCCTGGCGCGCGACCCGGGCCGCTTGACCGGCCCGGGCGCTCGAGCAGGCTAGCCTCTGCCTACCGGACACCGTGTACGAAGAGTTCCCGGCTGCGATACATCGCCAGCGCCCGCGTCTCCGCCGCTTCCGCTTCCGGTTGCTGTCCTAACTGCCGGTAAAGGTCCGCGAGGAGCGACCAGGCATCGGCTTCGCCGGCGGTATCCTGTATCGCCTGGGCAATGTGAAGGGCCCGTTTCCCCAGCGCGACCCGATCATCCAGCGAATCCTTCCCTTGATCGAGCCGGGCGAGCCGCAGATGCAACATGCCTTCGAATGGCAGGTGATGCTCCGCTTGGGCCAGCGCAAGGGCGTCCAGGTAGGTCGCTCGGGCATCTTCGAGGCGGCTCAGCAGCCAATAGGCGTCTCCGAGCGCGACGGTGGCGGTGAACTGCTGATCGACGTGGCGCCGAGTGCGCGCCTCTTCCGCCGCCTGCTGCAAGGACGAGAGTCCGGCATCTGCCGAGCCTTCGACGACGTGCAGAAGCCCTAGCTGCACCATCGTTTCGTTCCATCCTCTCGCATTCCTCACGCGGGTAAACAAGGCGGCGGCCCGGGTGAGGGCGTCGCGCGATTCGCCAGGGTGCCCCAGTTGTGCGGCCACGCGGCCCATCGCCAGCAGGGTTTCCGCATGGGCGGACCGGTCAGACGCTTGGGCGAATAAGTGCTCGGCCTCCTTCAAGGACGTATGGGCTTCTTGCAGCTTCCCTTGCCGTTCATGCACGCGCGCAATTTTCACCAGCGTGGTGGCGATGCCCTGGTTTTGCTGTTTCTCCCGGAACTTCGAGAGCGCGAGTTGGTAATAGGTCAACGTTTCATGCCAATGTTCTTGCTGGTCGTGGACCTCACCGATGCGAAGCAATTCATGGCCGGACAGCTGATTGGGCGAGGCGATGGGAGTGACGTCTCCCTGGGGAACGGCCAGGGCCTGAGCCGGCAGACACCAGAGCAGGAGGAACCAGAAACCGATCATGCTGCGTCTCCATCAAGTCGTAGAATTGCGGCCTATGCCGGAGAGCGATCTGTCGCGTAAGCTTGCATCCGCGTCCCGGCCAGGTCAAGAGATCTGAGGCGGGTCCCCGGACGGCCTTGTGTATGCCTGGCCGACCGGCTGTCGGGTGAATACGAAGAAATTCAGCGACGGAGCGAAGAACCGGTTATACTCAGCGGCTGTGCTCTGAGGGGAGCGATGACATGGGCCAAACCAGCAGCGGAAAGGGATGAAGGACATGGCAGGTGCACCAGTGACCCGGCGAAAGAAGCGGACTCCGCAACAAAACAAGAATGCCCCTGTGAAAAAGACCAGGAAGGCCCGCGCCGGCAAGCCATCCGGCGCCGTGATCGTCTTGTCGGGGGCCACACCGCTCCGTCGGCAAAAGGCGGCTGAAGTCCTGGCGGAGGAGCTGCAGTTGCATCTCGCCAGTGTGGATTTGTCGGCGGTCGTCAGCAAACATGCCCGCGAGACCGAAAAAAATGTGAATCGCGTATTCGATATGGCGAATCGCCACGGGTCGATTCTCTTCTTTGATGAGGCCGATGCCTTGTTTGGAAAAGGCACGCCGCTCAACGACGCCGGCGATCGGTATGCGAACACTGACGTTTCGCATCTCCTGCAGTGCATCGAGCATCACCAGGGACTGGTCATTCTGACGACCAACGGCAAGAGCCGGATCGAGGAAGTTTTCTCGCCGGAAAAGCCGGTCATTGTGCTGGGCGGGACCGCGAAGAAAAAACCGTCTCAAAAGAAGGCTTCCTCAGCGGTGAAACCAAAAAGGAGGGCGGCCAAAAAGAAGTAAGGAGAGCCTATCGTGCCGGAGAGAACGCGTTCGTCCACGTCCCGCTCCCTTACGGACTTGTCAGCAGCGCCACTTTGGCAGATCGATCCAATGCCTTAATGGCGGCCTCGCGCTGTAACGCGGCGCCTTTGTTATCCAGTGATTCGGTATACCGCACCGTAAACGGTCCCCGACGTTTCGTATATTTCGCGCCTGTTCCGCTTGCGTGCGCCCGCAAACGACGTTCCAAGTCATTCGTGATGCCGGTGTAGAGGCTACCGTCGGCACACTCCAGGATATAGACAATCCACATCATGAGTGGTGAAGCTTGAAGGGTTTTGCGCGCAGGTTCGGTTCCGCCGGACAAGAGGTGCGCCGCGCGTGCGAGATCATAGCTGAAAAGACGGGAAGAGGCGATTATTTGGAGAAGGTGGGAAAGATCGTCAATCCCAGGCCGGACAGCAGGGCGGCTAGAATGAGTGCTGCGGCCAATGCCACGATCAGAAACTTCCGGTCCTTGCGCACCGAATCGTGAAACCGGTACTTGCTGGATTTGTGTAACCGATGAGTAGCCATGATGTGTTCAGGCCTGATCGGAGGTGTCGTTGGCAAGTACGTGCAGCCATCCTCATCAGAGCGCGCCCAGTATGACGGCCTCGGCTCCAGAGAGGAATAGGGATTTCCCTGAAATCGTGGGGAATTATCACTGTGACGAATCATCTTCGGATTGTGTGTTTCAGTTGGACGCCATGCTCGATCTTTGCAGCGGCCGAGCATGGTGATGCGCGTTTCATCGGCAAGCCTGCCTTATTGACAGGTCCGACTTCAGCCGCGTCGAGTAGGGTTTAAGTCGCATCCCTCGCGCATTGCTCAGGAGCGTTCTGCGGCGAAACACGCCTGGAATGACGGCCACGAAGGGAAGGCGCGAGGCTGTGCGCGGCGCGCGGTGGTCGTGGCCGCCGAATCCCGGGCAACGGGTCGCGGTGAACCACAAGGATCTGCCGATGCGCTGGTGATCGACGCTGCTCTTCCTCCAGCTGAAATCGTTCGACAGATCAGGCGCAGTCTGCTTGTCCCGCGAAGCGCGTGATTGTGTGCATGGCCTGAAGAGTGGCGCCGCACTGTGTTTGCTGCGCAGGCCTATTCTTTGACGTAATGTACCCGCACTGTTTGGATCAACCCCTTGCCGTTGACCGTCATCATTTCTGCTGCCAGCATGCCGTTGACGCTGCGATAATAGAGCAACAGGCTGTCGATTCCTGTCAGGATGCGTAGTAAGTCGAAATGCAGGTCGGGATAGGCTTGCAGCCCCTTTTCGAAATAGGCGGTCAACCGTTCGCGGCCGCGAAGGATGCCGGACGGCTCTCCGGATAGCGCCGTCACGAATGGACTGGTAAACTCTACATCCGGTGCATAATGATGGAGGATAGCCTTGAGGTCGTGCCGGTTCCAGGCGCCGATCCACGCTTCGGCCAGGCTCCGTGCAAATTGTTCGGTCATCACCGTGAACCTTTCATTGAGATCCTATGGCAGGCACTAGCCTAGGGGAACGGCCGCCTGATGAGCAAGGGCCCTTTGTCGTCGGGCGGCCGGAAACGGTGCAATGCCCGTGAGCGCGCCGATGTCGCACCGGACGAGCCTGGCTCCCATTGCCCTCTTCAAGCTGTTGAAAGGGCTGCTGGTCTTGCTGGCGGGAACAGGCTTTCTCCGGTGGATCGATCCCGAGATCGAGACCGGTCTCTCACCGGTTCTGGAGGCGCTTCACTTGAGCATCCACACGCGGCTGCTGCACGCGCTGGCCCTTACGGTGGATTCATTGCCGCGCCATAGTGTGTTGTTAGTGAGCCTGGTCAGCTTCGGTTATGCGGCCTTGCTGTTCATCGAAGGGTTCGGCTTGTGGAGCGAAACCTCGTGGGCCGCTTATCTAACGGTGATTTCCACCTGTGTTCTACTGCCCGGGGAATTTCACGCGGTGGTCCGTGTTTGGTCGATGTCGGGGATGGCGGTGCTGGCGGTGAACATCGCCATTGTGGGGTATCTGGTGCGCAGGCTGGCGGAAGAGACCTTGCGCTGATACGCGCGGAAGGGATCGCGGCGCAACGTCAGTGTTGAAGACTCGGGGAATCCCTAGCTGGCATCCCGTCAAGGAGGGGGTATACGAACAACATTAGATGAGAGGAGACCACACCATGGTTGAAGTCAATTCCATGTATCAGGCCAGGACGAGACAGGAGGACATCAAGGCACAAATCGATAAGCTTGAGGGTTTGACTCATCTGACTGCCGTACATCCCACCTTCGACGCATTTGATGAGGAGACAGAGGCGATTCTCGCCAGGATTTTCGGTCCCGCGCACCCATACCTCGAATCCTATAAGTACGCGACCTTGGGTGAGGCCGAAGCGATCGTGAATTTGCCTGAATCAGCCCAGGAGCCGCAGACGCGGGATATGCCGAAGAAAGGCCTGCAGCAGCGCCGCCAGGTGCTGCAAAGCATTCTGACCGACTTGCAGGGCCTTGAGGCTCAAGAGGCCGAAGCGCTGACGGGAGAGGATCGCGAAGATCCTCCCGGCCCGAGCTAGCTGCCGTCTACTGGATGTTCCGGGCATGGAGGTGGAGACCGCCGGTGAGTGGTGTGTGAGGCGGTCGCTGCCTCCGCGACCCGTTTTTGAGCCAATCTGCTCCCACGCAGGACCCCTTTCGGTATCCCCCCTTTGCGTCCACCATTCTGCCAGGGATTACCGGCCTCCTTCACCAAGGGTGGCGAGGTACGCGACGAGGTCACGAATGTCTTCGTCCCGCAGGAGCGTCTTCGGGTACATCGCCGTCCCGGGGTGGCCGAGTTTAATGGATCGATAGCGGTCTTCATCGTTCTGCGATCGGAGGGTGGCCGGATTGCGCAGGTCTGCAGGCGGGGCGGGAAGGGCGTCCAACCGTCTCACCAGATCGGCTGACATGGGCGGTCGTGTATGTAGATGGCCTTCGATGCCATGGCACATTGCGCAACCGCCGAGTTCATGGTACAGCTGCCGCCCGTGTTTTGCGTCGCCCCGCAAGGTGCGCGATGCGGGCGCGGAAGCGGGAGGCGATGCTGTGCCGCGAATGAAGGCGAGGTAGGGCAGCAGCGCGAGAATGTCTTCGTCGGCGAGGGCTTCCTTCGAGAGCGGGTACATGGCGCTGCGGAGATGCCCATGCCGGATGATCTCGAATCGCTGTTTGTCGGTGGTGAAGGTGAGCGCCGTTGCCTGTCGCAGATCGGGAGGGGCCGGATTGAGACGCGTGATATTGTCGCGGACGTTCCGGCTCAGTCCGGGCGGCAAGTGGCCTTTGTATCCGTCGATTCCGTGACAGGTGGAGCAGAGGCCCTTGCCGTTGAAAATTGCCCGGCCTCGGTCCGCATCCTGCGGCATATCGCCCGGTGTAGTGTGTGGCGCCGAGTCTGCCCGGAGAAGTGAGCCGGCACTCAACCAGACCGCAAGACAGAGCGTCCCCGTGAGGATGAGTGCAGGGCGGTTTCTTCGCACCACAGATTGTGAGAAATTGGCCGGCATGTCACTGTCCGGGTCATGTGGTCGTCGGGCCTGCTAATCCATCATAATGCACGAAGCGGGTGTCATGCCAGACCTGAGAGGCGGGCAGTGGCCCGGCCTTTGGCGGGGGCTGGTCAGGCGCCGGGTGATCCCGGTAGAATGCACGCCGGTGAGAAGCATGATCCACACGGCGATGAACATGGTCGACCACCGGCACTGTCTTGCACTGTCCGGTTGTTTTCGCGGCAAGCTCTGCGAGCAGCTGATGAATCGGCCGGGCCGTCCTGTGGCGAAGGGGGCTCGCATCTATGGGCCGGGTGATCCGGCGCAGAGCGTGTTTTATCTTCGGCGGGGATTCGTGAAGTTGACGTCCATCACCGAGGACGGGCGTGAATTGATATTGCGTCTGCACCAGACCGGCGAAGTATTCGGCGAACTCTGTCATTGCACCGGAGAACGCCGCGAGCAGGCGGTTGCGATGGAGGACAGTGAGATCGTCGAACTCAGTTTCGATGAATTTATCGCCCATCTGCAAAGCAATCGCCCGGCGTTTCTTCTCTTTCTTTCCAATGTCGCCCAACAGCTGTCGGCGGCCTATGATCAGATCCAGACCCTGTCCTTCAATAGCACAATGGATCGCCTGGTGCGCACGCTGGGACGGCTGGCCGATGAATTCGGCGAACCGGACGGCGAGTGGATTCGTCTCACGCACTATTTTCGGCAGGACGATCTGGCGCAAATGATCGGCGCGCGCCGGGAGGTGGTGTCGACCCTCCTGAACCAGTTGCGCGAGCAAGGGCTCATCACCTACGCGCGGAAAGACGGGCTGCTGCTTCGTCGCGCCGAGCTTGACCGGTTCCTGGGCGCTGCTGAGCAATCATCTGCCCGTCTCAACGACTCCAGCTACTAACGCATCATCATTTCTTCCCCAGTGTTATCCCGCTAACTTACAGGGCTGCTCCTGTTCTCTATCCTTGCCAATAGTGCGACAGCCACTGTCGGCTGTTCGGCGCGCCCTCACAATTTTTCAAGGAGAGATGCGATGCGTACGTTGATGCATGCTTGTTCGGTGTTCGTGCTGACTCTGGCCACGACGGCCTGTGCCCATACGACTGACTCCCCGGCCCCCGCGGCCTCCAGCGAGGCGGCGCATCCAGCCAAGGTGTCTGAGACCAAGGCGGTGCTTCGCGATTTGTGGTTGGGACATATCCTGTCCATTAGGAACGTGGCCGTCGCAACGATGGATAAAAATGCCGCTGCCCGGACTGTGGCTGAGGCGGATGTGGTGGCGAATGCTCAGCAGATTGCCCGATCGATCGAGCCGTTTTATGGCAAGCCGGCGGCGGACCAACTGTTTACGTTATTGGCCGGGCATTATCAGGGGATTCGTGAACATTTGGATGCGACCGTAGCCGGGTCGGCAAGCCAACAGGACGCGGCAGTGAAGGCGCTCACCGCCAATGCGGCTGAGATTTCAACGTTTCTCAGCAGCGCCAATCCGAACCTGCCGAAGGACACGGTGATGGGGCTGCTCATGGCCCATGCCGCCCATCATCTCACGCAATTTCAGCAGCTGAAGGATGGGGACTACGCGCGGGAGGCGGAAACCTGGAAAGGCATGAAGCAACATATTTATGTGGTGGCTGATGCGTTGACGCAG
Source organism: Nitrospira sp. CR1.1 (assembly GCA_014055465.1). NCBI lineage: Bacteria > Pseudomonadati > Nitrospirota > Nitrospiria > Nitrospirales > Nitrospiraceae > Nitrospira > Nitrospira sp. CR1.1. Next base: position 111,708 of record WIAF01000001.1, on the reverse strand, counting down.
GCCTTGGCCGCTCAATTTCCCGCTCGGTTCTAGGGCGTAACCGAGGGCGACAAGGCCTATGTTCGTCTCATGCCGGCGTGTTTCCACTCGGTCGGAGGCCGGACTCAGGCGGCCGGGCGGCGGGTGCTCCGCGCCTGGCCGCCCGGGGACGACTCTCTCCGTATGTCTGCCGAGCCCGAAACCGCGAGAGGCGTTTTCTCTGTCTCGCTCGAGTTAAATCGCAGAGCGAAGTGACATCCGGCCCGGGAAAGGGCGTTCATCGCCGGTCTTCTTGCGGCAGTTCGCTGCGCGCTCCGTCGCAACATGCGACAATCATCGAAGGCATTTTATTTCTCGTCTTCAGCCCGGTTCGTATTGAAAATCGGGCGGGCTTTTGCCTAGAGTGCGCAGTCGAAAGATCCGTCATGATCATTACAGGAGGACTGCATGGGTAGAATTCCGGACTGCGCAGTGTCGGGCAAGGTGTTGCTGTTTGCCCTGGTGTTGAGTGTGGCTCCCGCCCTTTCTCAGGCGGCTGACTGGGTGCATGAAGGGATGGCGGACGAAGGCAAGATGACGTTCGGGTTTCGGGTGGGTCCAAGTTTTATGACGCAAAGTTCCGGCCTGTCCACGACCGGTCCCGCGCTCAACTTTCAGGGCATGTATGGCATCAATACATGGTTTCGTTTCGGGATGATGCTGGAATGGGAAAATCATGGCGTTGATTCGCCCCGGAACGGATCGCTCAATACGATCACCCTGTTGCCGGTGAATTTGGAGTATCGGCCGGGACATTTCGGCTCCCTGATTCCGTATGTCACCAGCGGGATCGGCGTGAATATCAACACCAAGGATCAGGCGGATTCGTTCGCCTGGCGATTCGGCGCGGGGGTAGACTATCCCATGACGAGTCTTTTCCAGGGCGCGCCCAAAGGCCTGATGATGAATATGGAAACCGCCTGGAAGCGCAACTCCGCCGACGGCGACGGCTCCTCGATGGGCTTGTTGTTCGGCATACGCTCCACCTTCTAATCGTCGCTTTTCCCATGAAACAGGTGCCGGGTAGGCAGTGACGGTCAGTCCGTTGCTGGTTGCCCGGCCCGTCTCGCTCTGGTCTCAGCCCATCGCCATGAAAATCCCTGACGGGCCCCTGCGCCGTCGGGACGCGCGACTTTTCGCGCGCTCCTGTTTCATTCGTCCACAATGTGTTATAAGCTGTCTGTTTCTCTAGCCGGATACTCCTGCCCAACTGCGGGTGTGTCGTCGAATTAATCCAGACCTTGCCGGATCGAACGATCGTTAGACCGTCAATTCCGAAGGCATGTACAGGGGGGACTGAAGCAGGATGAGCAAGAAGGAAATCGATGCGGCGCGACGACTGATGAGCTTGATGTTCAAAGCACATCCCTGGCATGGGGTGTCGATGGGAGACCAGGCCCCGGATTTGGTGACGGCCTATATCGAAATCGTGCCGAGCGATACGGTGAAATATGAGGTGGATAAGGCCACCGGCTTTCTCAAAGTCGACCGCCCTCAGCGGTTCTCAAACTTTTGTCCCGTGTATTATGGCCTCATCCCCCAAACGTTTTGCGGTGAGCGGGTGGCAACGCTGTTCGGCGCGCGCGCCGGCCGGCCGGACATGATCGGCGACGGCGATCCCCTCGATATCTGCGTGCTGACCGAGAAGTCGATTCCCCACAGCGATATTTTGCTGACCGCCCGGCCGATCGGCGGGTTCAGTATGGCGGACGGCGGCGAGGCGGACGACAAGATCATCGCGGTGATGCGGGACGATGCCGTCTACGGGACGTTGACCGATCTCAAAGAATGTCCCGTGACTCTCCTCGACCGGTTGCAGCATTATTTCCTGACCTATAAGCAGGCGCCGGGTTCCACCCTGCACAACAAGGTGGAGATTACGAGCATGTACGGCCGCGACGAAGCCATCAAAGTCATTCATGCCAGTCACGACGACTACAAGGCCAAGTTCCCTGAGTTGGAATTTATGTGGCCTGCCAGCATGAACAGCTAGTCTTACGAAGAAAGGTTTAGCCCCTCCTGATGAAACACACCACGACGCCATCGCCGGCAGAGCCGGCTGCCAAGGGATTTTCGCCCGGGTTTGCCGCGCTCGGATTAGAAGCCTCCATTTTGACCACCCTTGAGGCACTGGGCTACGAAGAGCCGACCCCGATTCAACGTGAAGCGATTCCTCCATTGCTGGAGGGCCGGGACCTGCTAGGGCAGGCGGCCACCGGAACCGGAAAAACCGCGGCATTTGCGTTGCCGCTTCTGCAGCGGATCGCGCATGGCCCACGGCAACGTCCTACGGCGTTGGTGCTGGTGCCGACCCGTGAACTGGCAGTGCAGGTCAGCGAAGCGGTGCAGCGGTACGGCAAGGAATTGCGGATCACGGTGCTGGCCTTGTACGGAGGCCAGGCGATGGGCCCGCAATTGCAGGCGCTCAGGCGCGGGGTAGAAGTCATTGTCGCGACGCCCGGCCGGGCGTTGGATCACCTCCGCCGCAAGACCCTCAAGCTGGCTGATTTGCAGGTGGTGGTCTTGGACGAAGCGGACGAAATGCTCGACATGGGTTTCGCCGACGACCTCGACGCCATTCTTGAGGAAACGCCGGCGACGAAACAAACGGCGCTGTTTTCAGCGACTATGCCGCCACGGATTGCGTCCATCGCCCGCCGTCACTTGAGGAATCCCGTTGAAGTCACGATTGCGCGCGAGCCGGTGAAGGCTGGCGCCGCCCCCCGCGTACAACAGACGGCCTATGTGGTGGCCCGCCAGCACAAGGTGTCGGCCCTCGCTCGTGTGTTGGACATTGCCATGCCCAAGTCAGCCCTCGTGTTTTGTCGGACCAGGCTGGAGGTTGACGAAGTGACGGCGGCGCTGAACAACCGCGGGTACCGGGCCGAGGCCATTCATGGCGGCATGAGCCAGGTGCAGCGGGATCGCGTGATGCAGGCCTTTCGCACAGGGCAGACCGAACTTCTTGTGGCGACCGACGTGGCGGCCCGCGGGCTGGATATTCCGTCCGTGTCGCACGTGATCAACTACGATCTGCCTTCATCGCTGGAAGTCTACGTGCATCGTATCGGGCGCACCGGACGGGCCGGACGGGAAGGCGCGGCCGTGACCATTGTCGAGCCGCGTGAACAACGATTGTTGCGCGCGGTCGAGCAGCACACCAAGGCGCGCATTACGATCGCGGCCGTGCCGTCGCTCGGTGACCTTCTGGCCAAGCGGCTGGAGCGAACGAAGTCGTCGATTCAGGAAACCTTGGACGCGGGCGGACTCGAAGATTTTCGCCGTGTCGTGGATGCGCTGTCCGCATCGGCTGACCCGGCCGATATTGCGGCGGCGGCCATCAAGTTGGTCTATCGGTCGCATGGTGGCGACCGGGAGGAAGAAGAGATTCCCGCCGTTCAGATGAGAGCGCCGGAGCCTTACCGGTCGTCGCGGCCTGCGTATGGCCAGGCTCCGCAGGGAGATCGCGCGCGTGCGCCTCGGGGTGGCCCGGGCCGCGGTGGCCGGGCGGCCGGAACCGTGCGCGTGTATATCGGCGCGGGGCGTGCGGCAGGCATCCGGCCGGGTGATCTGGTCGGCGCCATTGCGAATGAGGCGGGTGTGCCGTCGAGGATGATCGGCGCCATCGAAGTCGAAGAGCGATTTTCCCTGGTGGATGTGCAGGAAGAGGCGGCCCGGCAGATCATCGAGGCCTTGGGCCGGACGCGCATCAAAGGACAAAAGGTCGCGGTCAGATTGTTTCGGGACTGAAATGCCGTCACTTCAAACGATATCCGGCCAGGGTATCCGAATGAATGCGCTGGCCCAGTCGTCAGGTGATCGTGCTGTGAGCGGACACAGGAAACGGATGCTTCGCGGTAGGAAGCAGCGGTGAATTTTTCGGTCGCTCTGCCGGGCACTGTGCGCCATTCTGGTTGACGACACGCTTGAAATTTTTCCCCGCTCCTCGGACGCCTCATCCACCGGGAAATTGAGTAGGCTTCCCTTCGTCCCACCCGTTCATGGTACGATCCTGAATGCCTGCCTCGGATCTTCCCGTAACAACGAGCATTCCGCAGCGCATGGACCGCCTGCCATGGTCGCGTTGGCACTGGTTGGTGGTCACGGCCCTTGGCGTGACCTGGATTTTAGATGGGCTTGAAGTGTCCATCGTGGCCGCGCTCGGTCCGGTACTCACCCTTTCCACGACCTTACATTTGACCGCGTCTGAGGTCGGCCTCACTGCTTCGGCCTATCTGGCCGGATCAGTGGTGGGCGCCATTGTCTTCTCTTATCTGACCGACCGTCAGGGGCGGAAGAAGTGGTTCATGTTCACGCTGATGCTCTACCTGGCCGCGACCGTGTTGACGGCGTTCTCCTGGGATCTCTGGAGTTTTATGTTCTGCCGTTTCTTGACCGGTGCCGGTATCGGCGGTGAATATGCGGCGATCAATTCTGCCATCGATGAACTGATTCCCGCCCGCCGGCGCGGGCATACCGATCTGGCGATCAATGGAAGCTGGTGGCTGGGAAGCGCTGCCGGCGCACTGCTGACGATTGTCCTGTTGAACCCCTTATTGATTCCGGAATATCTGGGCTGGCGTCTCTGCTTCGGGCTAGGCGCCGTGCTTGGCGTGAGTATTTTGCTCGTCAGACGGGTCGTGCCAGAAAGTCCGCGGTGGCTCATGACCCATGGAGGTGTGAAGGAGGCCGAGCAGATCGTGTCCGGCATTGAAGCGCAGGTCATGCGCGATGAACAACTCGCCTCGCTTCCGTCGGTCGAGGGATCGATCACCATCCATGGACGCACGCACGCGACCCTTGCCACCGTGGCACGGGAGTTGTTTACGGCCTATCCCCGTCGCACGTCCCTGGGAATTGTGCTGATGGTGACCCAATCGTTCATGTACAATGCGATTTCATTCACCTATCCCTTTGTGCTCACAAAATTTTACGCCGTGCCGAGCCACCGCATTGGCCTGTACATTGTGCCGTTTGCGATTGGCAACTTTCTGGGCCCCTTGTTGCTGGGCCGCTTTTTCGATACCATCGGCCGCAAGCAGATGATCAGCTTCACCTATGCTGTCGCCGGTTGTTTACTGGCGGCCACTGGGTATCTGTTTTTTCAGGGCGCGTTCACCTCCGTGACGCAAACCGTGGCGTGGTCGGCGATTTTCTTTTTTGCTTCCGCCGGGGCGAGTGCCGCCTATCTGACCGTCAGCGAGATCTTTCCGATGGAGATCCGCGCGATGGCCATCGCGTTCTTTTTTGTCGTGGCCCAGGGAGCGGGAATTGCGGCCCCCTGGTTATACGGTAAGCTAATCGAAACATCAGCCGAGAGTGTCTTATACGGATATCTGCTGGGAGCCGGAATGATGATTCTCGGTGCAATCGTGGAGTTGTGGTTAGGGGTGAAGGCCGAGGGGCGATCACTCGAACAAATCGCGATGCCGCTATCCGCCCAACCTGTCCCGAGTCGTGCCCCGCACGTCTGACAGCATTCCTATTCGGATGCGAGAGTCACCCCGGCCGCTTCACTGATGGCACGGGACGTTCCTGCGCGCAGGCGGCGCACATGGACGCGGTCATGGAGCCGACGGAACCAGTTGTGAAGTAACAGCCATGTATAGCCACGACGATCAGTGTGACATGAGGCGCGAGTGAGCGTTCGACCTTGGACAGCCGCGTTGCGCGACTGGCAGGCCCGTGCGGTGGCTGACGTCTTGGCGCAGAAGCGCGACGATTATCTCGTGACGGCGACGCCGGCTGCGGGAAAAACACGGTTTGCGCTGCGGATCGCCCATCATTATCTGGCGGAGCGCGCTGCCGGCCGGGTGCTGGTGGTCTGTCCGACGAATCATCTGCGGACGCAGTGGGCTTCGGCGGCAGGACAGGCCGGTATTCAACTAGACCCGGCTCTGTCCAACGAACAGGCCTGCGAAGCGCGTGATTATCACGGCGCAGTGGTGACCTATCAGCAGGTCTGTCTGGCCCCGGACGTGTTCCGGCGCGCCTGCCGCAATCGAAGGACCCTGGTCATTCTCGACGAACTACACCATGCCGGAGACGGCAAGGACTGGGGGAAGGCGCTGCGTGAATCGTTCGGTGAAGCGGTGTTTCGCCTGGCCCTGTCTGGCACGCCATTCCGATCCGACAATAATCCCATTCCGTATGTGCGGTATGAGCAGGGCGAAAGTCAGGCGGATTTTACGTATGGGTATTCGCATTCCATACGGGACGGGGTCTGCCGTCCCATTCTCTTTCCGAGTTATGAGGGAGAACTGACCTGGTTGTCCGACGGGCGCGAGCACCGGGCGACGTTTGAGGATGGCTTGACCTTCGATCGCCAGCGGGAGCGGCTCAAGACGGCATTGCTCCAGGAAACCTGGTTGGGGCCGGTGTTGAGTGACGCCCATGCCGAGTTGCAGCGACTGCGGAAGCAGGAGCAGGCGGATGCGGGCGGCCTGATCGTGACCATGAATCAGGATCATGCGCGGCAGGTGGCCGACCTGGTGCAGCGACTCACTGGCCAGCGCGCGCTGGTTGCCGTGTCAGACGATCCCTCCGCCTCGAAGACAATCGAGACCTTCGCCCACCACAAGACCCAACAATGGTTGGTGGCGGTGAACATGGTGAGTGAAGGCGTCGATATTCCGCGCCTCCGTGTCGGGGTGTACGCGACCAATGTGTTGACGGAAATGTATTTTCGTCAGGTCGTAGGGCGGTTTGTGCGGATGCAGGATAAGGTGCCGAAACCGCAACGGGCCTGGCTCTACCTGCCGAAGGATGCCACGCTGGTGCATTATGCCAAGCGGATCAAGGTTGAGCGCGATCATGTGCTCGAGGAGATCATGCCTGCCGTGCAACGGACGCTGTTCGGTACGGCGGCGACATCGCTGAAAGAATATATTCCGCTCAATGGCGTAGCGCGGCTCGATGCCCTGATCGGCGCGGATGAGGGTGAGCCCTCCGTGACAGGGAAGGGACAACCGGAGCCGGCTCTCGCGCTGCACGACCAGAAAAATATTTTGCGGGACAAGCACCGGCTCCTTGTCGGGGCCGTGGCGAGAAAGTGCGGGATGGATCATCGGCAACTCAACGCGGAACTGATCAAACGGACCGGCGGCCGCGTCGATCAGGCAACCATTCCCCAGTTGGAACGGCGGATTGCCCTGTTGGAGAAGTGGCGGGATTCCGGCTTCGACAAAAAGCGTTGAGCGGTCAAAGTATGGTAAGCATAACCAGCGCAATCAGCGAGCACAGGATGTGATGAAGGAATCATTGGAGAGGAAGAGGACCATGGCTGGGAACAAGGTGAAGCGGCCGGCACGTACGGCGACGAAGACATCGAAAAAGAAAGCGGCAACACAGGTGGCGAAGAAGGCCGTGGCCACAAAAAAGGCTCCGGTGCGCCGGGCCAAGGCTACTCGGGCCGGTAAATCGTCGGTGGCGGTTGTGGTGCTGTCTGGTTCCACGCCTCTCCGCAGGAACAAGGCAGCCGAGCTTGTCGCGGAAGAACTGCAGTTGGACTTATCGAAAGTGAATCTCTCCTCCGTGGTGAGCCAGCGGGTCGGCGAAACCGAGAAAAACATCAACCGGGTCTTCGACGAGGCGGAACGCAGCGGATCGATTCTGTTCTTCGATGGGGCGGATGCCCTGTTTGGCAAGCACCGGGCCGCCAAGGACGGCGCGAGCCACTATGCCAATGCCGGAGCGGCTCATCTGCTGCAGCGCATTGAAGACCACAAGGGCCTGGTGATTCTGACGACCAACGGGAAAAGCCGGATCGATCAAGCCTTGTCGAAGCAGGCGAAGGTATCGGTCTTGGTGGGCATCGAGAAGAAGCCACAGAAGAAGACGGCCTGACGAGTCGTTTTTCCCAACGGTCGTTCGAGAAGCGATTTCATGAACACAGGATGCTCAAAAGGGCTGTTCAGCAAGGCCGCAGCGAGGTCCGCGACGCCAAGAGTAATGAGCGTCACGTTTGCGGACGCCGGCGAGGCGGTGAGCCGGCAGTGTCCCGGGCTGAGGCGTCACGATCTTGCCCGCCTGTCCCGCGCCTGCTGGGAGAGGCCCTTGGCCCAGAGAGGGTACGTTGAGGGGCCGAGCGATGCGAGACGCGGCTGACAGACTTTTTCAACATCCTGTGAGGATTACTCCGTTTCTTCGCTGGCCTCCAGGCACTTCGTGCATTGTTCCAGGTCAGGCACGCCATGGGCGCTGCAGAAGTGCCGGTGACAGAGGCCGCAGAGCATGTAGGTCATCTTAATCCGGTCTTCCGCTTCGCAGTAATAACAGTTTTTTGCGTTTCTGGCCTTTGGCATGGTCCTTCTCCTCGCATCATTGATCGGTTCACAGGTCGTATCATCGCTTGACTGCGCCGGTGGTTGTCGGCGTCGCGTCCCAACTCTCCCGTTCCGCTATCGGCCTAGGGACGGCAGAGTGTCAATCGATGAGAGGGGCGGGCAAGTCACCCAGGCCGAGTTAGCCTGAGGCGCTAAGGACAGCAAAAGGTGTGATCGTGCTCGCGTGCATCCAACCAGGAAGCCCCGACCGGCGTTCATGGCAGGTTTTTGTTATAACACAAATTCTCATGTGCCTGCGCAGCCGCACCCTGCTTGGGGCGACAGGTCCCGGCGGGATCGCTGGTTATGGTGGTATGGCCTGCTCGACTTCTTCCCGCAGGAGAAACTTGATGGACGGGTTTGATTTGATGCAATAGGCCAGCAGGTGTTCGGTGGTAAAGAGCATGACGGCGCGGCCCTGCTGATCCACGAGGCGGACAGTATCGGACGGCCAATAGACAGCCGCGATCGTTGCCGGATCACCGACGATCCACCGCGCCAGGCTATGGGGCATGCGCTCGACTGAGGTGTTGACGCCGTACTCGTTTTCCAGGCGGGACATCACCACATCAAACTGCAGTTCGCCCACCGCGGCCAGCACCGGTTCGCGTCGCACATGGTCCGGCGAGTAGAAAATCTGCATGACCCCTTCTTCTTCCAATTGCTTGAGCCCCTTTTGGAACTGTTTGTGCTTGGAGATATCCTGCGTCCGCAGGAGGCCGAAACATTCCGGTGGAAAATGCGGAATGGGATCGAAGGTGAGTGATGGATCGGAGGTCAGCGTATCGCCGATGGTAAACAGGCCCGGATTCACCAGGCCCACCACGTCGCCGGGGTAGGCTTCGTCGATGGTTTCACGGTCGCGGCCGAAGAGGCGATGGGGACGCGTCATCCGGATCTTGCGGCCCAGCCTGGCGTGATGAACCATCATGTCTTTTTCAAAGCGGCCGGAGCAGATGCGGAGGAAGGCCATGCGGTCCCGATGTTGCGGATCCATGTTCGCCTGGATCTTGAACACGAAGCCGGAGAAGGTGTCGTCTGTCGGTTGCACCAGGCCTTGGGCGCTGTGTCGCGGCCCGGGAGGCGGCGCGAGTTTCGTGAAGGCGTCGAGAAACGGCCCGACGCCGAAATTGGTCAGCGCGCTGCCGAAGAAGACCGGGGTGAGTTCACCGGCCAGGAAGCGGTCTCGATCGAAAGAGGTGCCGGCGCCCGTCAAGAGTCCGATTTCCTCTTGCAGCGGGCCATAGGCGTCGCCCAACGTCTCCGCGAGTTTCGGATTCGGGAACGCCTCAACTGTCATCGGGGCGCGACGTTGGTTGTGCGAAGTGCGCTGGAAGAACAACACCTGGCGGTTCTGGAAATCGTACAGGCCTTGAAAGCCGGAGCCTTCGCCGATCGGCCAATTGAATGGTACCGCCGTCATGCCCAGTGTGCGCTCGATCTCATCGAGCAAATCGAAGGGGTGCCGGCCCGGTTGGTCCATTTTGTTGATGAAGGTCAGGATGGGGATACCGCGTTTGCGACACACGGCAAACAGCTTCTTGGTTTGCGGCTCGATACCTTTGGCGCCGTCCAGTACCATCACCGCGCTATCCACGGCCATGAGGGTGCGATAGGTGTCTTCGCTGAAGTCCTGGTGGCCGGGCGTGTCGAGGAGATTGACCCGCGCGCCTTGATAATCGAATTGCAGCATGGTCGAGGTAATCGAAATCCCCCGTGCCTGTTCCAATTCCATCCAGTCGGATTTAGCCTGGCGCTGTGTGGAGCGAGCCTGCACCGCGCCGGCCAAGTGGACCGCGCCCGCATAGAGCAGCAATTTTTCCGTCAACGTGGTTTTCCCGGCGTCCGGGTGGGAAATGATGGCAAAGGTGCGCCGACGCAGCACTTCTCGCCGTAACTCGTCGGAGGCGGACTTCTCAACCGGCAGGGACATAATGTGCTCTTGGTGGTTAGGGGCTGCCGACTGACAGGGGGTCGTCTGGCCGCCTGCCGCCGCTGTATGGCAACACTTTCTTTTATCAGTCGGAGCGGGGCGGCGGCAAGGAGGGGAGAAGATGGGAGGGTAGCCAGGTGCCCCTGTGCTCGCGCAACGCGCGGCCTGGGAAGGCCCTCGTTGGACGGCGCGCAGTAGGAGCACCTGGCTGCCCTCCCGGGGTGAGGGGATAGTGGAAAGATAATCGGGGCCGGAGTCGGGACGACTATTTGCCCAGCGGATTGGTCAATGTTCCCTTGGCGCCCTCCTTCATATCCTTGACGTCTCCCTTCGCCTGACCGACGCCCTGCTTGGTCTTGCCGAGGTCCAGTTTCTTCGCATCCTCTTTTGTTTGGGTCGCGTCGGTTTTGAGTTTGCCCGTGGCTTCCGTCAGCGACTTGCCCGTGCCCTTCATCGCATTGTGCCGTCGGGTACGAGACCGTCGGCATCGGCCAATGGCAGAAATGACGAAACCGAGTTGGCTTCGAGACCGGCGGCGACTGCGTTGGCAACGACCCATGACCTTTGCAGGTCACTCTTCCTTCTGCGGGTCGGGAAACGGTATCTGCTGTGATTGTTTGCGGGTACTGCCAGTACAAATGACTATAATGACTATGCAGTGTTTACGCAAAGTGATATAAGAGCGGCGGGCCGTGCGACCGTCCTGCCCCTATGATGGATTATTTCTGGCAGTGTGGCTCCCTCCTGCTCATTGTTCTTGGGCCAATTCCTTTCGTCGCCTCAGTCATGCATTTACAGCGACGTGCCGTCGGCACTCCTTGCTTTGCTCGTGAGTGCCTGATGGTACTTACCGCGTGGTGCGGTATAGAGGTCCTGGTCGGTATGTGCTTGGGCAGCATACAGAGCCTGCGGTTGCACAGTGTATTGATCAGCGAATCGGCCCTTCTTCTGACCGGAATAGCGATCCTCTCTCTCCTTCGACGCCGCTCTCCATTGGTTCGGCAAAGTCATGCTCCATTGAGCGAGTCTGAATCCAGCCTCTTTTTCTTGGGGACCTTGATACTGATCGGCATCGCGTTGTTGTGGACTGTCGGGGTAACTCCGGTCACCGATTTTGACTCGTTGTGGTATCACCTTCCCACCATGGTTCACTGGTATCAAAGTGGCACCTTCGCGACTCCAGACAAAGTCACCGTCCCTGCCTATTACCCATTTTCCTGGGAGTTGCTGAGCCTTCTCTTCCTCTTGCCCTTCCAGGCAGATGCGTTTGTGGCGGTGCCTAATTTTATCGCTTGGATAATTTTTGGATTTTCGATCTATGCCGTGAGTGGCATGTGCGGTGCCAGTCGTCTATCGTCGCTGCTGGCTTGCGTGCTGACACTGTCTGCACCGATGGTGACGGCACATGTCCTTTCTTTGCATGTCGACTTTCCGATGGCAGCATTTTTTCTGAGTGGGCTGTATTTTCTCCTCTCGTGTCAGCGTAGTCGTTCAAGTTGGGATTATGCCTTCTTCGCCGTTTCATTAGGTCTGCTTTGCGGAATCAAGACGACGGGATTGCTCTATGGCGGACTGCTGTGCGCGAGTTTGCTGCTGCTGGAGATGCAGGCTTCTCTGATCCAGGGGGGCGCCCGGCACGAGCCGAGCGCGCGTCATCCGTTGTTTCAGGCTGCCAGTCTGGTGGCGGTGGGACTGGCGGCGATCGTGGCAGGGTATTGGTATCTTCGAAACTTCCTCGAGATTGGGAACCCGTTTGGCCCCTTTCGTGTCGCCGTTGCCGGTGTGACGATTTTCCCTGGCACGACCGATTTAGCGGAAATCCGTCGTACCACCTCGCTCGCAGGATTGTTTTCATTGCGAAGTGTTGCCCACTGGAAAACCTTCGTGGGAGCCCTCAAAGAGAATTTTTCAATCCCTCTCATCCTACTCTTTGGGTCGGTCGGGTTCCTGCCATTCCGAATCATGAACAAAGATCAGCCGGTCCGGAGACGCGAGCTGGCGCTTATTGCCGCTCTTGCGATAGGCGCCGCATGCCTCTATTGGATGACACCCTATAGCGCTGAAGACTTGGATCGCACGCATCAAGGACAGATTACGCCATTCATTGGTGACGCGATGCGCTATGCCTTCCCGTTGGTGGGGTTGCTGGCCATCGCGGGCGCAACTGCCCTGTCAATGTTTCCCATTCGCGAAGGAGGGTATCTCGTGATGGGAGCTACGGCTGTCGGAATGTATTTCGACCATCGCACGATGCTGCTCCTGGTATGGGTTGGATTTGTCATGGTGTGGTCAGTGCCGACTCTTCGTGGAAAGGTACGCCTCCTTGCATCCGCGGCGTCTGTCCTGCCTGTTCGCGTGGGCATGGTGATGCTGTGCCTTTTGCTGGCGGCGCTAGCCGGAAGGGTCGGGATGCAGGAGCGAGCAGAGAAGAAGGTCTACAGTTACGGGTACTTCGGCATATTGGATTTTCTCGACGTCAATGTGAACGCGCAGGATTCCATCGGATATTTCACGAGCCAGCCCACCTATGTATTGTTCGGGAAGAATTTGAATCGGCGAGTGGTGTATGTGGACGCCAGCTCACTGAGTCTTTCTCAGTGGGTGGACAGGCTGAAAGAAAACAACGTTCGCGTGGTGGCGTTGGGTCCGATCGATGGCCCCACAATGTTGCGGCAGGAGCTTGTATGGCTGGAATCCCCGGATAGTCCATTTACTCGTATCTATGGCCAGAACGTCATGGGAGAGACCTTACTGTATCGTCTCAAGTAGCCTTCCTCCGTACATTTCCGTGACACTTCTCACCGCAACTCGTCGGATGCAGATCTTTCAACCGGCAGGGACATAGATGGTCTCTTGATGGGTGAGTGTGGCCAACGGGACAGAGGCGGTCTGGCTGCCTGACCTGGTTGAGGCAACGCGAGGAGTTGCGTACGATCAATGGGGGCCTGCTTGTGGGGAGTGCGGCTCGGGTAACTGGGATTCACGAGATTCTTCGGCTTCGGCGAGAGAGTGCAGTGTCTCCCCGGTGAGCGCCTGCTGGACGGCGGCATCGCGTCGTCGCAACAGTTCACGGATCGGATCGCCGGCGGGCAGGGGGACGACCCTGTCGGCGTCCCGTCCCTTGTGGGTGGTATCCAGCACCTCTTTGACCGTGATCAGCTCGGGCGGTTTGGTGAGACTGATGCCTTCCGGTTTCGCCATGAGGCCGAGCAGCCCCGCTTCCTCCAGGTGCTCCACCTGTTCCTCCACCAGTGACACGGGGAGATGGAGTTCGACGGCCAGTTCGTCCGCTCGCAAGGGGCCGTCACCCCTTAAATATCGACGGGTCAGGGCCAGCAGCAGGCTCAAGGCCAACCGCTCTCGAAACGCAGGGGTGCCTTGCTGCCAGAGGAGACGCGATAAATACGCGGTGGGGTATTGGTGGAAAAACGAAAACTGCGCCCCGATGAGCACGATCAACCATCCGACGTAGAGCCACAATAAAAACAGGATGAGCACCGCGAATCCGGAATAGATTGCGCTATAGTTGGCCGACCGCGTCACGAATGTGGCGAAGACGTCTCCAGCGAGTCCCCAGAGCAGCGCGGCCGTGATGCCTCCGACGAGCGCCGAATCGATTCGCACCTGCGTGTGGGGTATGAATTTATACAGGAATGTGAACAGCGCGCTCAGGATGGCAACGGGCAACAGTTGACCGGCCCAGACCACCAGGTAGCCGAACGGTTGGATTTCCAGGACGCGCTGCACCAGGGTATGGCTATGGATCGATGCCAGCAAGCCGAAGGCGGTGGCGACCAGTAACGGGCCGACCAGGACGACGCTTAAGTAATCGGTAAATTTTCTGCCCCACGACCGTCCTTCCCGCACGAGCCAGATGGCGTTGAGCGCCTGTTCGATCTTATCGATGAGCGAATAGGTGGTGTAGAAGAGCCCTGCGATGCCGGCGGCTCCCAAGACGCCGATCTTAAGATTGTCCACGAAGCCAATGATCGTGTCCGTGATCTCTTGGCCTTTGGCTCCCAGCGGCTCCAACGCTTGGGCCAGGACCGGCTGGATCTGCTGGTGAACGCCGAAACCCTTCAAGACGGAAAACATGACGGCGAGAAAGGGCACCAGCGAAAGGAGGGTGGTATAGACCAGTCCGGCGGCGCGCGCATCAAGCAATCGATGGCGGAATTCCATGGCCACGGCGATCCCCAGCCGTAACGTATGGATCCCGATGCGCTGGAGTCTGGGGGCAGACGAGAGGTCGATGGTCCAGAGATCTTGCGTCAGGAACTGTGGGATGCGCGCCAGTTTCATCATCTATCCATTCTCCGGGAGCAGGATACTGTACCGCGAATCAATACGCAGGTACAGCCGGTGAGGAGCGTTCTACCGTATCCTCTCTGATACCCCGCGCGATCGTTTGGAAACAAGCCTCGTTGACGCATATGAATGGGCGACCTGCCGGTCGACTGTTCAATCGTGTTCGTGGGGTTCTCCGGCGACCCGGTCGATCTTCGTTGACGCGCCATGCTATACACCATCACACCATGGCCATCTCCCATCCCCGCGATCCATTGCACGGCATCACTCTGGAGACCATTGTCACCACGCTTGTTGAACGGCACGGGTGGGCGGAACTCGGCCGTCGTCTGCCCGTGCGCTGCTTCCTGAATAACCCGAGCGTCAAGTCGAGCCTCACATTTCTTCGCAAGACGCAGTGGGCGCGCGAGCGGGTTGAGGGCATGTACATCGCGGAGTTGGAGTGATGGCGCACAGCCTTTCGTGCGGAACCTGTTGCTCGGTCAATGCCTTGTAGTCCGAACGGCATCACGACTGGTCCCATTAGGACGTTGATGCGCTCAACGCGCTTCCTCTTGGTCCACTTCCCGCGACTTGATCAATCACTCCCACCTCTGTAGATATGGAGAAACATCATTCACTACCGTAGAGGTACACGTTCGTGCACAAGCCGGTTACTCTCGCCCTCTGGCTTCTGATCAGTTTCGTCCATCTTTCTGCTGCTTCGGCTCAGACCCCGTCGTTGTCCACCGACAAGGCGGTCCGGTCTCCATCAGAAACCGTTGGGGGCAACCTGGACCAGTCGGTGGCCGATGGGCCGGCGCCCGACGCTGCTGCCGCGGATCTTCAACACAAACGCGCGGCGGCAGAAAAAGAGCTGAACGAACTCGCGGCACCGTTAGCCGCGCGGAAGGACACGGCGGGTGGCCAGGGTGACGGGCGCATGATTGAGCGGCGCGCCCTCTTACAGCAGTTGGTGCAACTCTACGAGCAACATCTCGACGCGTTGCGCAATCTCGAGCAGATGCAGCGGCGCGTGGGGGAGGCCGAACGCCAGGAGAAGGAATGGAACGGATTTCCCACGCCGCCACCCTATTCGGTGTTGAAAATCGATGAATTGCGCGACGCCGCTCGATCTATGACGCTCACGACGCAAGGCGTCCAAGCCAGGCTCACTAGGACCGAAAGCCTGGCTGAGAGCACGCAGCGCAGGCTCAAAGCCTCCCAGGAGAAAGCCCGGCAATTGTCGGAGCGTCTTGAAGAAGTCCAGGATCCCGCCAAACGGGAAGCTCTCACAGGGGATCGCGACCTCGCCCGTTTGCGCGAGCGGGTGGAAGGCGCGCGAATCGGCATGTTGGAGGCAGAGAAGCGGCAGATCCAGGAAGAGGTGACGGAAGCGCGTCACCGTAAGGCGCTGCTCACGCGCCAACTCAAGGTTGCCGAAGGTGATCCTGCATTCACGCAACAGGACTACGACAAGCTCACAAAGCGCCTGGAAGCTGAATATCAATCGCTGACGGACGAAATGGAGCGAGCGGTCGCCGCGCAATCGATGCACCGTCAGGCGGTCGCGGCGGGGGAGGCGACACTCGCTGCGGCGACTTCACGGAGAGCCGGGTCTGGGACCGCCTCCTCCACGTCGAAGGCGGAACGCCTGACGCAGCTCACCGAGTCGGTCGACCTGACTCGGCTGCAGTACGACAATGCCAATCTGCACGTCGAGTTGCTGCGCGAGATGCTGAGTGGCCTTGAGCAGGAGCGGCATATTTGGGAAATCCGTTTTGCCACGGCGCGCGAGACTCTCTCCGTCGCCGAAGAACGAGAGGCGAATTCGAAGGTGGTCGCTGCCGCCAAGCAGATTCGAGGGTGGAAAGAATATGCGCTGCAGCAGCTGGGCACGGTGGGCAATCTCATCACCGATGTGGAAGACCGCCTCGCGGAAGCTTCATCGCCGGCTACGGCGCACTATTTCACCGATAAACTGCGCCTCTTTCGCCACCGGGAGGATTTGTATCGGCGCGCGCTCCAACGAACGGATTCCTTACGGAGCTTAATTGACAATAAGCAGGCGGAATTTGCCCAACGTGAGCAGGCCAGGTCGGTTCTCGCGCGTATGAAGGATTGGGGGCGAACCTTGTTAGTGATGGTGAGCAATGGCTGGCAGGTTGAGTTGTTTGCCGCCGAAGACACCATTGAAGTCGATGGAAAAAGCATCACCGGCCACCGGAGCGTCACGGTAGGGAAAGTCGTGACGGCGCTGGCGATGTTGATCGTCGGGTATTGGGCGGCAGGAATCATGGCGCGATTTGCCGAGCGGCAGGCCATCGCGAGGTTTCAAATCGATCCAAACGTCGCCAACATCATCCGCCAATGGGCCCTGGCCTGTTTTTTCCTGCTCCTCGTGATCGCGACCCTGATGTCGGTAAAAATTCCGATCACCGCCTTCGCGTTTCTCGGGGGCGCATTGGCGATCGGGGTGGGATTCGGCACCCAGAATCTGCTGAAGAACGTGATCAGCGGCCTGTTGCTGCTGCTGGAGCGGCCTCTGCGTGTGGGCGATGTGATCGAGGTGGATGGCATCAAGGGATTGGTGACGAGCATCGGCTTGCGCTCGTCGACGATCCGGGATCTCAACGGCGTGGAAACCTTGATCCCCAACAGCAATCTGCTTGAACGGAACTTGACGAACTGGACCTATTCCAGCTTTCGCAAGCGGTATTCGTTGCGCATTGCAGTCGCGACCGGATCGGATGCGCGGCGCGTGAAGGACAGACTGCGTGACTTGGCCGGTCAACACGGGCAAATCCTCAAAGAGCCGGATCCCTACGTCCTGTTTGAAGACTTCAGCGAGCAGGCCCTGGTGTTCGTCCTCCATTACTGGATCGAGATCAGTCCCGGCATCGATGCAGCGACGGTCGCGAGCGACCTGCGCTTCATGATTGAACGGACGTTTGCTGAAGAAAACATTGTCAGGAAATAACGGTTCGTTGGTCACCGGGCTCTCACTTCTTCTTGTCAAGGAATCGCATGGCCCCGAACGCGAAGATTTTCAAAGCGGTCCTTCATATTGCCGATGTGGATCGTCAGTATTACGAAGACCACAGCGTCACCCTCGCCCGGCATCCGTCGGAAACCGACGAGCGTATGATGGTCCGCCTGCTGGCGTTTGCGCGGCACGCGCATGAGGCCTTGTCGTTCGGGCGGGGATTGAGCACTGAAGACGAGCCGGCGCTCTGGCAGAAGGATGCCACCGGCCTGATCGAGGTATGGATCGAGGTGGGGTTGCCGGACGAAAAAGCAATTCGCCAGGCCTGTGGCCGGGCCCGGCTTGTGTGTGTCTATACCTATGGTGGTCGCCCGGCAGATCAATGGTGGGGGCAGAACGCTGTGGCGCTCGGCCGGTTGAACAATCTTACCGTCGTGAATCTCTCGTTGGAGGGAAGTCGTGCGCTGGCGAGCCTGGCGCAGCGGAATATGGACCTGCATTGCACCATCCAGGACGGGGAGGTCCTGATCGGAGATGGAGCGAATGCCGCGCAGATGGAGATCTCGATGTGGAAAGGCGCCAGCGCGCCGGTGAAGCGTGAGTCGTGACGCGTATCTCGCGAATGACAAAATGCCAGAGGCGAGCGACGAATGGTGCAAGGATGAGACATGAAAGAGAAGAAACGCATTCCCACGGACGGTGAGTTGGTCGCATGGAAAAGTCCGTTCGCGGCGTTGAGGCATGTGGAACTGCCACCGGTGCAACCGCGGGAAAAGACCGCCGGGCCTGTTGCGACGTCGTTAGCGCAAGCGAAGAGTCGAGGCCGGGTGGATATCATTCGGCAGACGGCGCATCGCGGCGGCAAGACGGTCACGGTGATCACGGGATTTGTCGGCATCAGTGAGGCTGAGAAAGCACAACTCGCGAAGGAAATGCAGAAGGCCTGCGGCGCCGGCGGGACAGTGAAGGAAGGGCGCATCGAGATTCAAGGGGATCGGCGCGACGACGTCGCCCGTATGTTGACGAAGGCCGGATTTCGGCCGGTCTTGGCCGGTGGATGAGCGGACATGGCAGAACCGCTCAAAAATAGTTTCGGCGCCGATGTTCCCCGCACCATTGCGCGGATGATTGCCGCCGTGTTCCCTCGATTCGATGCGCCGGCGTTCGTGCGGTCGGCGCTGGACGGGTATGACACGTTAGGATTGATGCCGCGCGCCTGGAAGATCGCGCACGAGTTGCGCCGTGGTTTGCCGGATGGGTATGAACAGGCCCTTGAGATTCTTCTGGCCTCGCTCGACCAGCCATCCAGTCGAACGGTTGCCTCGGGAATGGGCGCCTTTGTGTTTCTTCCGCACGTCTTCTTCGTGGCTGAATATGGACTAGACTACTTCGACGCGTCCATGCGCGCGCAATATCTCCTGACACAACGGTTCACGGCGGAGTTTAGTATCCGCCGGTATCTGGAACGGCACCAGGCGGCCACGCTGGCCCGCCTGGCCGAATGGACGGCTGATCCGAGTGAAGACGTGAGACGCCTGGTTTCTGAAGGCACGCGGCCGCGGTTGCCCTGGGCGCCGAGGCTCCGCGCCTTCCAGACTGATCCGCGGCCGGTGCTGGCCCTGCTGGAACGGTTGAAGGACGATACGTCGCTCTATGTGCGTCGGAGTGTGGCCAACAATCTGAATGACATCGGGAAAGACCATCCCGATGTGCTGGTTGAGACGGCCGGGCGGTGGATGGAGCACGCGACGGAGGAACGCCGCTGGATCATTCGCCATGCCCTGCGGTCGGCGGTGAAGCGGGGCGAAGCAGGGGCGCTCCGTATCTTGGGCTTCGGCGGAAAAGCGCTGGTTGCCGTGAAGAATGTGCGGATCACGCCGTCACGGCCTGCGATCGGATCGTCGGTGAATATCTCGTGCGAGGTTGCCAATCAGGCGTCCGGCAGACAGCGGGTGTTGGTGGATTTGCGCGTGCACTACCTGAAGGCAAACGGCAAGCACAGCCCGAAGGTGTTCAAGTTGAAGACCGTCGAGCTGGCGCCGAAGGAAACCATTCGGTTGAGCAAATCACTGGCACTCACGCAATTCACCACTCGCACCCACTACCCCGGCATACACCGGATCGAGCTGTTAATGAATGGGTGCGCGTATCCACTGGGCCGGTTTCACGTCACGGCAGGGTAACCGGCGCATTGTTGCTTAGGCGGTGATCTGTCCGGGATCCAGCGTCTGTCCGGTCATGGTGCCTTCGACGCTCGCCAGATAGGCTTGCGCGACGCGGTCGGCAGGAATGCCGATGGAGGGGTCCATGCCTCTGGCGAGCAATGTTTCTGTCACCCAGGGAGGGCTGACGACGTTCACGCGGATGCCGCGCGGCATATCGATGGCGGCGGCGCGGACAAATCCTTCCAATCCGGCATTGACCATGCTGATGGAGGCGCTGCCCTTTATGGGATTCTGGCTGAGGACACCGCTGGTGAGTGTGAAGGAGCCGTGGTTAGTCACGAACGGTCTGCCGATCCGCACGAGATTCGCCTGGCCCATGAGTTTATTCTTCAGGCCGATTAAGTAGTCGTCATAGGTCAGATCGTCGAGGCTCGAAAACTTGGCGATCCCTGCGGCGCTGACCACGGCATCACAGGTGCCGACCGCCTTAAACAGGCTGGTGATGGAATCCGGCGAGGCCAGGTCCACGTGAAACGCGCCTCTTTTGTGGCCGACCGCCACCACCTCATGCCGCGTCGACAGCAACTTCACGACGGCCGATCCGATGGTGCCTGTTCCTCCGATGACGATCACTCGCATGGCAATCCTCCGTAGTTCGTGTTTCGGGCAGTGTAGTCATGGGGCCTGGAGCGGCGCAAGCCTGCTCGCTTACTCTGGACTGTCGATGACATACTGCGGCCTGGCCGCCGCCTCGCTGGCGGGTTGAAAGTAGCGGCAGGGAGGAATGTCGGCTTGGAGCCGTCGTAGCAGCACGGCGATCTTCATGGCGGGAGGAATGTCGCAGATCCAGACGTGCATGCCGGATTCCAGATCGTCATAATGCCGCTGCACGGAGAATCCAGGTTTCTCCATGAAATAGGCGGAGAGAAACCCGTTGATGGCCTGAACGGTCCAGGGATGATCCTTGATGTATCGATAGGTGAGTCGCAATTCCACGACCTGATTTGCCTGTGCTGCATCCATGTCTGCTCCGCTCCTCTCAAGGTGACTGCGCACTGTAACAGGTTGTCGAGAACGGCCGCCAGCGTCGCGCTGCTCGTCCTCCGGCCATTGAGAACATTGAGACCGTCGCGCAGATCTGTGTAAGGTACGGCATGGAGGATTTCCGGTCATGTTGACGACCTACAATCAGGTGCCTCTTCCCTCGTTCATGTACGGGACGGCGTGGAAAAAAGATGCGACGACACAGTTGGTGCAACAGGCCGTGGCGGCGGGGTTCACGGCGATCGATACGGCCAACCAGCTGATCCACTACCAGGAATCCCTGGTCGGCGAGGCGTTGTTGGCGTTGGCACATCAGGGCACGCCTCGTGAACGGCTGTTCGTGCAGACGAAGTTTACGCCGGTCAACGGCCAGGATCATCGGACGCCCTATGACGCACAGGCCGATCTCACCACCCAGGTGAAGCAATCGTTCGAGAGTTCACTGGCGCATTTGCACACCGGTTATCTCGATTCGTACGTGTTGCACGGGCCCTATGCCCGGCGCGGGTTGAGCGAGGCGGATTGGGAAGTCTGGGCTGCAATCGAAAGTATCTATGCGGCGGGAAACACGAAGATGATCGGCATCAGCAACGTCTCGGCGGAGCAGCTCAAGCTGCTGTGCGAACGGGCCGCGCATAAACCCATGGTCGTACAGAATCGTTGTTACGCCGCCCTGGGTTGGGATCGAGACGTGCGGGAGATCTGCCGGACTCATGGGATCATCTATCAGGGATTCTCGTTGCTCACGGCCAACCGGGACATCTTTGCCGAACCAGAGGTGCGCGCCATGGCTGCCAAATACGGCATGGGCCTGGCGCAACTGGTGTTCCGATTTGCGATGCAGGTCGGCATGCTGCCGTTGACCGGCACGACCAATCCCCAGCATATGAGCGAAGATCTCCAATCCGATCAGTTCACCATTTTGCCTGAGGATCTTCAGCGGCTTGAAACGATCGGGGTATAACCGACTGTCGGCACCGCTCTTGTTCTGAACCTATGGAAGGCCTGCATCAACTCGAAATTATTATCCTGCTGCTTGCGGTGGTGTTGGCCCTCACCACGATTGCGCAGAAGATCAGCATCCCGTACCCGATTTTTCTCGTGCTGGGCGGTCTGATGTTGGGGGTGGTGCCGGGCTTGCCGGCAGTGACGCTCCATCCGGACCTCGTGTTCCTGGTGTTTCTCCCGCCGATTCTCTGGGCGGCCGCCTATTTCACCTCGCTGCGGGAGTTCCGGCAGAACCTCAGGCCGATTTCCCTCTTGGCCGTCGGATTGGTGCTTGCCACGACCGCCGGCGTTGCCGCGGTGGCGCATGTCCTGTTACCCGGCATGGGCTGGGCGGAGGCCATCGCGCTGGGAGCGATTGTCTCGCCGCCGGATGCCGTGTCGGCCACCGCCATCGGGAAACGCCTGCGCATTCCTCGCCGCGTCGTCACCATTCTGGAAGGCGAAAGCCTGGTCAACGACGCCACCGCCCTGGTGATGTATCGGGCGGCCGTGGCGGCGGTGATGAGCGGCACGTTCGTGTTCGGGGGGACGGTCCTCAATTTTCTCTTCGCCGCACTGGCGGCGCTGGCCATCGGCATCGGCGCGGCCTGGGGCACCCGCTGGGCCCTCTGCGCGACAGAAGACGGGTATACGCAAATCGGGGTGACGTTACTCGTCCCGTATATCGCCTGGGTCATTGCCGAGTCGGTGCATGCCTCCGCCGTGTTGGCGTGTGTGGCAGGCGGGATCACGCTCCGTCAGTATTTCAGCGGCGCGGTGGCGCCGGCGACGAGGTTGCAGGCCCGCGCTGTGTGGGAGCTGTTGATCTTCATTCTGAACGGCGTGATTTTTATTTTGATCGGTCTGCAACTGGGGGCTCTCCGGGACGCCGTGCCCGCCGGGCAGTACGGCCCTGTCCTGTTCGCCGGACTCATGGTGAGCGCGACGGCGATCCTCGTGCGGTTCTTCTGGGTGCCGCTGGCTGCTCTTATCCCACGGTGGCTGAGCGCCACTCTGCGCGCGCGTGATCCGATGCCTCCATGGAAGGGGCTGTTTCTCATTTCCTGGACCGGCATGCGGGGCATCGTCACCCTGGCGGCGGCCTTGGCGCTTCCGATGACGACCGGCAGCGGCGCGCCTTTTCCCTTCCGGTCGGAAATTATCCTGATCAGTTTTACGGTGATCCTGGTGACGTTGGTACTGCAGGGACTCTCACTTCCGCCGATCATCCGGTGGTTGCGCCTCGAAGAGGAACATGAACTGGAGCGGGAGGAACGCTTGGCGCGACAGCATGCGGCGACCGCGGCGTTGACTCGACTGGATCAGGTCGTGACGGAAAACTGGGTGGGCATGGAGCAGATCGAACGCGTGCGATTGCGATATCTTCGTCGATTGGAACATCTCACTCAGGCCGGGTTGGAGAAGGATGACCATCCCGACGGAAGCAAGGCAAGCGTCCAGCGCCTGCACCATGAAGCGCTCACGGCCGAACGGCTTGCCCTGATCGGGCTTCGGGACGACGGCACGATCAGCGACGAAGTGCTGCATCAGTTGGAGCAGGAACTGGATGTCGCCGCGCTGCATCAGGGCGTCGGCGAGCGGCGCGCGGAAAAGGGCCGGATCTAACATGCCGATTCATATCGCCGCAGCACAGCCGGTCGATGCGCCGGTCATTGCGAAGTTGGTGGGAGACTTGCTGCATGAAATCGTGGCTGCGATCAAGACGCCCGCCTTCGGGTTTTCGTTGGCTGACACCGAAGCACGGGCTCGCGCCTGGCTGGAAGATGGAAGGTATACGGTGTTGCTGGCGCGGGATGAGGACTGTGTTGCAGGATTTGTCGCCCTGTCCGAATGTCGCGCGCTGTATGCGGAGGGGCGGTTCGGGATCATCCCGGAGTTGTATGTCCGTCCGGACCGGCGGTCGCAAGGTGTGGGAGGCAAGTTAGTGACGGAGGCTAAACGTGTGGCTCGCTCGAACGGCTGGGTCAGACTGGAAGTCACCACGCCGCCGTTGCCGGAGTTTGACCGGACCCTGGCATTTTATGAACGGCAGGGATTCAGTATCTCCGGTGGACGGAAAATGAAACTCTCGCTGTGATCCGGCCCGTTGTTCAAGAAGAACGAACCGGTTGTGGCATCGCGGCAGCGGCCGCGCTGGCCGGGGTGTCCTATGCGCGGGCGAAGGCCGTGGCGGCATCCGTGGGCATTTCTGCTGCGGACCGGAACCTCTGGTCCGAGACAGACTCTGTGCGGGAGTTGCTGACGCAGTTCGGACTCCGTGCCGCGCGAGCACGTCAGCCGTTTCACTCATGGGCGAGTCTGCCGGATTGCGCGTTGTTGGCCATCAAGTGGCATCGGGAGCAGGGACGACCGTTCTGGCATTGGGTCGTGTTCGTGCGAGAGAAGAACCGGTCGTACGTGGTAGATTCCAGCCCGACATTGAAGACTCCCCTTCGAACCGACTTCGGGCGTATGAAGCCGGTGTGGTTTCTGACTGTGACGAGGAAGAGGTAACGAGTGAACATTGCCATTGTCGGGGGCGGACCGGCCGGGCTCATGGCCGCGGAAGCGGCGCTGGCCGGTGGCGTGCAGGTCGCACTCTACGACTCCATGCCCTCCGTCGGCCGGAAATTTCTTCTCGCCGGGAAGGGCGGGTTAAATCTAACTCACTCCGATCCGTCCGACGTATTTCTCACGAGATATGGCGAGCGGCGCGCGCACGTCGCTCCCTGGTTGGCCGGCTTCGGCCCGGATGCAGTCCGTAAGTGGGCGCAGGCACTCGGTATCGAGACCTACGTCGGGTCGTCGGGTCGCGTGTTCCCCACGGACATGAAGGCCGCCCCGTTGTTACGCGCGTGGCTGCGACGCCTGCGTCAGGCGGGATTGGCCATTCACGTGCGGCATCGCTGGTGTGGTTGGGATGAGAAGAAAGCGCTTCGCTTTCAAACGCCGCAAGGCCAGGCCGCTGTGCGGGCGGATGCCGTGATCCTGGCGCTGGGCGGGGGCAGCTGGCCGCAACTCGGGTCGGATGGCGCATGGGTGCCGGTGCTTGCCGGGCGCTCCATTGCGATTGCGCCCTTGCGACCCGCGAACTGCGGGTTTGATGTGGGGTGGACGGAGCACTTTCGAACGAAGTTCGCGGGACACCCAATGAAAACGGTCGGCGTGGTGGCCAAATCTCCGACCGGCGCGGTGATGCGCCGCATGGGGGAATTCGTGATTACCGGCACCGGTGTCGAAGGCGGAGTGATTTATGCCGTAGCCCCGTTTCTTCGCGATGAAATAGAGGCCACCGGCCGTGGTACGTTGCGGTTGGATCTGGCGCCGGACCGTGAACTGCCCCGTCTCATCAAAGATCTTTCCCAGCCGCGTGGAAAAAAGACGATGGCGACCCATTTGCAGCGCCGCGCGCACATCGATGGGGTGAAGGCCGGGCTGTTGCGGGAGATCGTGTCAAAAGAAGATTTTGCCGACCCGGCCCGGCTGGCGTCCGCGATCAAATCATTGCCGCTCACATTGACGGCGGCACGCCCGTTACAAGAGGCGATCAGCACGGCCGGCGGGGTGGCCTGTGAGGCGCTCGACAAGCGGCTGATGCTGAAGGCGCTGCCGGGAGTGTTTTGCGCAGGAGAAATGGTGGATTGGGAAGCGCCGACGGGCGGGTATCTGCTCACGGCCTGTTTTGCCAGTGGCCGGACCGCCGGTGCGGGGGCCGTGGCCTGGCTCGCGGAGCGCGCAGAACGTGCCAAGTCCTAAGACGACCAACAATGGGGGGAGGACTGTCATCGTGCCGGGCATCGGCAATTCAGGGCCTCGGCATTGGCAAACCCAGTGGGAACGGCAACATCCCGGCTGGCAACGCGTGCAGCAGCGCGATTGGGATCATCCTGTGCGTACGGAATGGCTGCAGGCGCTGGAGACTGCTGTGGCCGGGTCTTCTGCGCCGGTTGTGCTGATCGCTCATAGCCTGGGTTGTCTGCTGGTGGCTCACTGGGGGCAGCAACCCTCAGTTCCGGTACGCGCGGCCTTGTTGGTGGCTCCGCCTGATCCTCAAGGGCCTGCGTTCCCTTCTGCCGCGCGAGGGTTTGAGACGGTTCCATCGGACAGACTTCCCTTCCCCAGTCTCGTGGTTGCCAGTTGCGATGATCTTTTCGGATCGGTGGCCTACGCCAGGCGATGCGCGGCTGATTGGGGCAGTGCCTTTGTGGAGGCCGGCGCGATCGGTCATATCAATGCCGAGAGCGATCTTGGCAAATGGCCTGCCGGCTTCGCCCTGCTCGAACAGTTGTTGGCGTCCTCGTGAGAGGGACAACCCTGCACGATGAATGCTGCTGGATCAGGATGCGCTGATAACCAGGGCCGGCCAGCCTCCCCGTGGTGAGACTCCAATCGAAGCGGAAGCGGGCGGATTGTTCGCATGAGAGCGACAGCAGCCGTGTTCCGCTTGTCTGGAATCGAGAGTGCGGTCCTGTCCCGTTCGATTGGAGACGAACAGGGGCGCCCCCTGTCTTTTGTGCAGCGTTCCCACTCTCCGCCGGGACCGTGGAGTTTTTCCAGGGGGCGACAGGAACAGGGTGACGCGGAGCCGGGCGGCGAGACGGCAGATCCTGCTCATCGAGTGGTCCGGTTGCGGCTCGATCCAATCCGTGCCGAGTGTATCGTCAAAGGTGTAGGCGCTGACCGCCAATTCCGGGGTGGTGATCCACCCGGCTCCGGAGCGGGCGGCTTTGGTGACGGCGCGGATCACGAGGCGGCGGTTCTGCGCGACCGCTCCCGGCACCGGGGCCAGGCGCGAGAAGACGAGTCGAAGCAGAGGGCCGGCCATCAATCCCAGGTCTTGCCAGTCCTGACTAACCTTCCTGTCGGTTGCGGAGTGTACATGGCTTGGTCACCACAATGACCAACTCCCACGGTTCTCTGATGCCCGGAGCTATGCGTATGTAGTCGGGACGATCACTGAGTCGCTCAGTTCTATGACTTGTGTCCGCCTTGTCCGCTGCGTACAGTGGAGCGAAGGAGCTATCCGGCATGAACCACCTTATCGTCCCGCCGTCACCAGCACGAATAGGCCGGCTGCTCGTGCTCATGGTGTTTCTGCTGGTGATCCTCTGCGTGGGTGCGGTCCTGGTGTTGCCCTGGCTCGTGAATCGTCCGGCGGGCATGGCGGCATTGCTTCAGGAAGTCGAGGAGCGGACGGGGCACCGGGTCTCGATTGAGCAATCGGACGTTCGCATCTTTCCATCACCCCGGCTGACACTGAGGGGGCCCCGGCTGTACGGCTCCGCATCCACCCTGCCGCTGGTGCTCGCGGAACGGGTAGAGGTCGCGCTGCAGTGGTTGCCGCTCCTGGAAGGACGAATCGTCGCCAGAGATCTCGTCATCGACCGGCCTCGTGTGACCATTCATCGATGGCCGAACGGGAACTGGTCTCTCGGCAAAGAGCCGTCCCCCGACACCGCTTCTGATTCGGCCCGGCCGTTCGCGTGGTTGCAGGTCGTCAGGAATCTGCTCGTGGTTCAAGGCATGGTGAGCCTCGTCGATGAATCTGCGCCCGCACCCACGCCGCTGGACATCATCGTGACGCAGGGCGCGTTAGCGAGTGAAATGATGGGACGGCGTGCGAGGCTGCATCTTTCCGGAGAGGTCCCGCAAGAAGGCGGGCGCGCAGCCTTTCTGTGGGAAGGGTCGATTGCGCACAATGACGAAGGGGGGGAGATCCAGGCAGAAGGGGATCTGCGGATCCACCAGGTCAATTTGCGCCATCTGTTGTCGTCCTGGATCGGCGCCGGCCGGATCTCCGATGGTTTTTCGCAACCTGCGCAGTTGACGGCTCACTTGCGGTGGATGCCCGGAGCAGCGGGATCCGATCTGCTTGCCGACGACGTGAGAGCAGAGCTCGCGGATGTGTCCTTGCAGGGAGCCGGGTCGGTTCTCGGTATCGGGACGGCACAGGCACGATTTTCATCCACTCTGTCCGCGTCCCCGGTGACTGCCGCGCGCCTTGTGAGCGAACTGCCTTCTGCCTGGATATCGAATCAGTTGCGGGCGCAGTTCGCGGAACATGGTGTGGAGGGCGTGATCACGCTTCAATCCTTGTCGTTTGCCGGTGATATCGGCCCGGCCGCACAGCCGCGCATCAATGGCCTGCTGACGGTTCGAAATGGCCGGTTCACGCTTGGTCCGCAGTATCCTCCCGTCGAGGGCCTGTCTGTGAGCATGATGTACGATGCCGATCAATTGCGCATAACGGAGGTGCGCGCGCAATGCGGCCCCGTTCGGCTGACGGGTCAGGACCTGCTGATCACACAGTGGCTGACCGATCCGCACATCGATGCGAACATCAGAGGAGCGGCGCCGGTGGATGGGTTGGTGGAGACGGTGCGCCATCTGGATGAATTTCCGCTTCTGCGGGATCTGGTGGCCGATGTGGAGGACGCAGTCGGGAATGTTGAGATGATCGCACACGTGATGGGGCGACCGCTCAGCGGGCAACCGCTCGCCCTGGCGGATGCCGATCTCTGGTTACAACGGGGAGGAGGGCGTAGCGCCAGCTTGCCCATGCCGGTGCGGCAGGTGGACGCGCATGTCACAGTGACGCCGACTTTGGTGGCGATCGAGCGCCTTGACGGCTGGCTGGGGCCGGCTGCATTCCAGACGCATGGAT
Source organism: Nitrospira sp. CR1.1 (assembly GCA_014055465.1). Taxonomy (NCBI): domain Bacteria; kingdom Pseudomonadati; phylum Nitrospirota; class Nitrospiria; order Nitrospirales; family Nitrospiraceae; genus Nitrospira; species Nitrospira sp. CR1.1. The sequence continues at coordinate 83,300 of WIAF01000001.1, read as the reverse complement.
CTGTGACCATGGTGGATGGCAAGGCCTATTCCGATGTGACGTTGGCAATGACTGCGGATGCGTCGGAGTTGCAATCCTGGTGGACAACGCGGAGCGAGGGCGCATTCATCCCAGAGATGGACGGCGTCATTCACCTGCGCGCAGCGGTGACGGGTGGGATTGGACACCCGCGAATCACGGGCAGAGTTGATCTCCGACGGGCTGGGGTGCGGCTGCAGAATTGGTTGACGAAGCCGCTGCAGGCTCCTGCCGCCATCGACTTCGAAGGGCAGCTTTCGCAAGACAACCGTTTGGTGGTCCGGCATGTCGGTCTCGGGTTTCCTCCGGTCATGATTACAGGATCCGGGACCATCGAGTTGGGCGGGGAGCGGGAGTTTTCGGCGCATGTGTCCTCAGGCCGGGTTGTCGTCGGCAGACTTCCGAAGGGCATCGTTCTGGGACCCCTTCGGGCGGGAACATTGGATGCAACCCTCGATATGGAAGGCCGGATGAACGACCGGGCCTCCTGGCGCACATCCGGCCAGGTCAAATTCGATGAGGGCACGGTCAAGGTGGAAACCCTCGACGAACCGATTCGAGACGCGTTTGTGACGCTGCGCTTCGATCACGACCTGATGCATATTCCGCGCATGGCGTTTCACGTGGGCGCGAGCGATCTCCGGATATCCGGCTCGATCGCGCAATGGGCCGATCATCCGCATGCGCGACTTGTCGTGGAGTCGTCTCAAATCGATCTCGCGTCCTTTGGTATGTCCCGGTCTCGCCAGCCGCGAACCACCGGCCATCGATCTTCAGACCCCCAGTGGACGGGTGCCACGCTGAACGCGTTTCTGTTCGCCGATCATGTCTATTACAAGAAGTTCCTGCTGACCGACCTCTCCACCAAAATTACCTGGGAGAATGAACTGCTGTCGGTCGAGCGGATCAGCGGGGACACGAACGAGGGCCAGCTTGCCGGGCAGGTCAAGATCCGCACGAACAACGGGCAGATGGCGCAGGCTCGCAGTATCTTTCGCGCCAGCGGCCTTCCGATCGAGCGTATCCTGGCGCCGTTCCAGGAGAAGCCGGTGCTCTCGGGATGGCTGACCACGTCAGGGAAAGTCCAGGCGGAATTTGAGCGAGGCGCGCTGCGGCCTGCCGCGCTGACCACCCGTCAGCCGCTTCAAATTCTGGTCCAGGACGGACACATGCATCAGGTCCCGGTGCTGTCCACCCTGCTGTCCCTGCTGAACCTGCCGGCCGTGTTGCAGGGGCAGGTCGACCTTGAAAAAGAAGGCATGCCGTTTGATCGGCTCAAGCTGGCTGGTTCTATCAACAACGGCGTGATTCGCGCGAAGGAGTTCCTGCTCGACAGCCCCGTGCTCAAAATCAGCGGAACGGGGCGGTACGACATCGTGGCGGATGAATTCGACATGGTGCTGGCGACCAGCCCGCTCGGATCGTATTCCGCGATCTTGAAACGCCTCCCTCTTTTCGGGCAGCTCCTGTCGGGGGATCGCCAGGGGTTTGATACCGCCGTGTTTGAACTGAAAGGATCGGCGAACCAACCGCAGTTGCGCTATCTCCCCACGGAATCGCTGATGACGGGCGTGAAGGGAACGGCCCAGTTGGCCTTCGACATTTTGGTCAATGCCATTACCTTGCCGCAGAAGGCCTTCTCAATTGCGGAAGAAGGCGCAACCGGAGGAGAGGAGGAAGGGGAGGAGGAGTTCTGACGCCCGGCCCTGGCGGCGGCTCGTCACGGCGCAGGGTCGGCGCGAATCTCCAGATCGTTCTTGACGCGCCTCACGCCTTTCACCTGCCGCGCCAGTTCAGCCGCTCTCGCCTTGCGTTCGGCCCGCCGCACTGTGCCGGTCAGGGTCACGGTTCCCTCCTCGGTGGTCACGATGATGCCGGACAGTCCGCCCTGCTGATCCTCGGCGAACTTCGCTTCGATATTCGTAGAAATCATCGCGTCTTTAGGAGTGTCCGGCAGCGTAGAGGAGCCCGGCAGCCGGCATCCGGCAGCGAGGCACAAGAGAACCATTGCTGAGAGAATCCGGTGAAATGGGCGCATGGGGTTTCGCGGGTGTCGGCGTCTCCATGGAAGTTGCCCCGGATCTTGGCATAGTGGCGGGTCCGGTTTCCATGCCGAGTTTTGCGATTGCGCGCCTGCTTCTCAACGGGCATCATGCGGCGGCAACACTCAACCGTTGATCGTGAGGTGAAATGGCAGAGCCGGTGGCGGATATGTGCGTGATCGGGGCGGGGGCGGCCGGGCTGGCGGCCGGTATTTTTGCGGCAGAGCACAATCCGGCCGCGAGAGTCGAATTGTTGGACGGGGCCGCGAGCATCGGGGCAAAAATTCTGGTTTCGGGCGGGGGGCGGTGTAACGTCACGCACGATGTCGTGACACCGGAAGATTTTTTCGGCACCCGGCACCTCGTGCGCAATGTGCTCGCGGCATTTCCGGTCCAGGACACCATCGCCTGGTTTGCATCGCTTGGCGTCGAACTGAAGCGTGAGGAAACCGGCAAGCTGTTTCCGGTGACCGATAAGGCCAGGACGGTGCTCGACGCCCTCACGGCGCGGAGTCGTGAACTGGGGGTCGTGCTTCGTCCGGGGCATCGCGTCACGGGCGTTGAGCGCCGGACCGGACCGGGCCAGTCCGGCGCGCACGAACCTGCCCGGTTTGTGATTCGCCATCAGCACGGCGAGATGCCTGTGCGTCGCGTGATCCTGGCTACCGGCGGGCAGTCGTTGCCGCGCAGCGGAAGTGACGGGTCAGGGTACGGACTCGCGCGGCATTTTGGCCATCACGTCACGCCGACCGTTCCGGCGTTGGTGGCGCTGATGCTGGATGAGCGCTGTTTTCACGCGGAGCTCTCAGGCCTGTCACAGGAGGTAGAGATTCAGACGCTGGTCGCGGGGCGATCGGTCGATCGACGGACAGGCAGTCTGCTCTGGACACATTTTGGAATCAGCGGGCCGGTGGTGATGGATGCCAGCCGCTTCTGGTGTCTGGCCAAGGCGCGGGGTGAAACGGCGGAGGTTTGCGGCAATTTCCTGCCCGGCCGAACTGCCGAACAGGCGCGAGAATGGTTTCTCGCGCAGGTCGCCAAGAATCCTCGCCGGTCACTGCTGAGGTTGCTTGCGGAGTGGTTGCCGGAACGGTATGCCGAGGCTCTCTGCCGCCATGCCGGCGCTGATCCGCAGCAGGCCGTCGCGCAGGTGACGCGCCCTGTTCGTGACCGGCTCATGACGTCCCTCACCCGGTTTCGTTTTCCCGTCGTGCGCGATCGCGGCTGGAATTTCGCCGAAGTGACGGCCGGCGGAATTCCGTTGGACGAGGTCAATTTCCGCACAATGGAATCGAAACTGGTCCCCGGTCTGTATCTGGCCGGAGAGGTGCTCGACTGCGACGGACGGATCGGCGGGTTCAATTTTCAATGGGCCTGGGCGACCGGGCGGGTAGCGGGCCGTGCGGCGGCGGCGAGTCTGACTGCGGGACGCGGCCGCTAGCCGCAGGCGGGCTCAGCGGAACTCGTACCCGACGCCGAAAATCATCGACTCATCGGTCTTTTTGCGTCCCGGCGCCGGTTGGGTGTTGAGCCGGAGATCATACTCGACATTAAAAAACAGATTCTTATAGACCGTGATCCGCAGACCCTGGTCGGCATTGAACCGGAAGGCGTTTCCGGCATGGATGTCCCAAAATCCTTCGTGGCGATGGAACACCTTGACGCGATCCGGCCACAGGCTGTGCTCCCAGCGCAGGCTCCAGCGTGCCGAGGGAGTCTGCGTATTCGGGCTGGTGGTGAAATGTTCGTTCACATGGGCGATACCGGCTGACAACGAGAGGGTCGTGGCAGGGGTCTCATAGAACTGATAACCCAAACCGCTCCCGATGGTGGAGCGGAGCTGCAAGTTCTGTAAGGTGTCTTTTTCCAGCATGCCGAATGTTTCAATGAAGATGTTCTTGCTGACAAAATAATCGTGTTTCAGGCTCGCCAGCGAATTGCGCGCGGTCACCTGCTCGCCTGCCTGCCCGTAGTTGTATTTGCCTTCGAGCAACAGCCGCTGTTTATAGGCGTACAGCGTCAATCGGGTGGCGGCGTTGACGGCCTTTGTCGTGGTGTTGCCGGTGGTATGGTTGCCGCCGACTGTCACGGTTCCCAGCAGGCGGATCGGCTCCAAATTGATGCCCGTGATCTCCGCGAACGGGACGGGGCCATTCTGACTCAGACTCGTGACGTCGTTGAGACTGGTCGTGCCGTAGAAGAAATCATGCAACCTGTCGCCTGATTCGCCCGGCATCAGGATCTTCAGGGGGCTGTCGGCCTTCAGCCGTTCAATTTTGCCCCAGTCGATCTTCACTTCCCCGCTGTGGTCTGTGTGCAGGGTGAGGACGTGGTCTTCCATTTTTTCGATCTTGCCGGTGAGCCGATCGCCATTGAGCAAATAGACCTCATCGGCAGCGGCCGACGTGGCAAGCCACAGACTACAGACGAGCAACGCCCGCTGCCAGAGCAGGAGACTGAAGGTATGGGTACGGGGCATGGGTGCAAACTGGAATTCAGACGGGCGGCGGCTCGAAGTCGAGGCGATGTGCTGCCATCTGGTAGACCAGGCCTCACCCTAATCGAGAGCGTTGGGGAGTTTCAAGTGTGCGCGCATGGAAAGGATCGCGCGCCGGCCTGCGGACGGGGACTATTTCGCAATGGTGATGCTGGGGACGCCGCTGCGCGACACTTCCGTGACGGTCATCTGGAAGAGCTGGTACAAAAGCTTGAAGGCCTCACGGTTCCATCGGGCCAGGGGGCCGGTACTGTTGACGGCGTAATACTTGCCATGGGACCGCACGGTCAGGTCCGATTCGGAGGGGGTGGAGTCTTGCACAAGAAGATCCATGGTCCTGACCGGATTGTCCATAAAGGGCGGTGTGCGGCTGTCTTTCTCGACCGCATATTCCGGCTCTTCTTCCACGGATTGCGCCAGGAAATTGAGCATGGTGTTGAAGCTGCGTAGGCGGAACTCGCCTTTCAACGGCCACTCTCCGCCATAGTGCCCCGGACGAATGTCAAACGAGACATCGTTCATGGGGCGTCGTTCGGCTTCTTCGTGCAGTCTGACTCGTTCCTCGTGCGGAAGCGTATTCGGATCGTAGTTCGTGATGAGAATTCTTCCGGACACCGGTTTGCGCAGCCGGTAGGTTTTCTGTTGCGGATCGTAGGCGACCAGATAGTCCTGCTCCAACGCCTTGAAGCCCTCCGCAGTCACGGATTCGGCCGGGATGGTCCAGGCGCGTTCGAACAGCATCGCTTCTGCATAGAGGCGATTGGCATCCTGAATGGCGGAGAGATGCAGCACCACCTTCCGGAACATCTCGTAGCCCGGCTTGTCGGTCGGGTTGTTCCGGTAGGCGACATCCTCTCCGTGATCATTCACTCGAAGCTCTTTCGCCATCAGACGGAGCAGGAGATCGATATCCCCGCCCTGCCGCAGCAGGAGCGTGAATTTGGTTTCTTGAAACGGCGTCAGGAGGCGCCTGGTGAACTCTTCCCCCTCAATCGGCGCAATGCTGATAGTGGGATTTTCGGCCACGCTGCCGCCGAAGACCGGGAGGAGCGTCTTGCCGGCTTCTCCGGTCAATGCCGGGGTCGCGCCCGCGTTGATGCGGAAATCGAAGGTGGCGGCGACATTCGAGACGCCCGTAAAGTGAACCGGCTGATGGTGATGTGCGCGCGCGATATTCAGCAGCAGCTGCTTGGAAATGGAGTCTGTGATGGCGTTGTCGTAGGAGACGACGGCGCGCGTCAGCGTCGGCGGCGAGAGGCAGCCCGCGAGGTTCAGGGCTGCAGCAAAGCCGATCAGACCGCGCAGCCATAACGAAGGAATCGTTGGACGCATCGATTTCCGCGATGAAGGTGGCGTACAGCAGCGGTTCTAGCACACCTGCCACGGGAAGCCTAGGGGGATCTGGATCGGTATGGCGCGGGTCGACGGCCGGAGGGCTCTCGCCTCAGGGCGGCGATTTGTTTTATCATCAGAGACCGTGGATACCGTGATAACCGGAAACAGAGTGAGAGCAACACGCACGAGGCATTCCGTGTGGATCGGCGTGACGGCGCTGCTGTGCCTGGCGGGATGCGGCAGTTCGGCAAAACTGATGTCCGGACTCAGCATCGAGGAATTGAAACCGGTGCCGGGTATTCTGTCGAGCGCCAGGCTCCTGAAAGGGACGATCCTCGGCATCACCGGTGACCGCGTGGAAGTGGAGACCGGGGAACGCGCCCCGCGCTATCTGTCGCTTGAAGCCGGTGGTGACGAGGCCCGCGGATTACGGGCGGGAGGGGCGGTGGAGATCATGGTCAACGACCATGATGAAATCGTCGCCTATCAGCGTCCTGCTGATACCCCGCCCACGAAGGTCTTTCGCGGGTCGTTGGGCAAGGTGTTTAATCCGGAAAAGGAACGCGTGACGATTCGTCTCGATACCGGGCGTGATGTGGGGTTCTATGCGCGGACGGTGGCGATGGAGAAACTCGCCGCGCTGGAGGTCGGAGAAACTGCCGATTTCGCGGTCGATCGCGCCTATCTGCTTGTCGATGTGTTGTCGCTGGGGAAGCCTCGTGATTTGGGCGTGGGGTCTGCGCTGCCTGTGCCACAGCGTCGTGTGGAAGGCGCGTTTGTGACGATCGGCGACGGGCGCATGCGGTTGAGGATGAAGATCGATGACATTCAATCCTTTCCCGTGCGTCCCCTGCTGCAGCCCGCGATTGAGCAGCTGGATCCCAATGAGGCCGTCTCGATTTATCTCGACGGGCAGGGGGAGGTGATCGATATGGTGCGAATAGCCCGCCGGTAACTCGTGTCAGCGGCGCGCGGGAAGCTTCACGACACGCGTCACGATCCAATCGTTGAGACGATCCGGCAGGAGGAGCGCCAGCCACGAACGAATCGCGGCGTCGGAGCCTACGAGATATCGTGTGTTCGGCCAGCGGGACCGAAGCGCGTGTGCAACAGCCGCAGTCACCGTGCTGGCAGGCTGTGCCTGTTCGCCGGCTGCCGTGGCTGCTTCTTTGATGCGGGTGAAGCCTTCCTTGTACATGTTCTTGAGGTCTTGACTCCAGGTGGCATCCCAGGTATCGACTTCTTTTCTGGTCTTCCCCCAAATGGGCGTGGCAATCGCGCCTGGAGTAATCAGTGCCACGCGGATACCCCAAGGTTGCAGTTCGAGGCGCAAGGCATCGGTGATCGCTTCCAATGCATGTTTCGAGGCGGCATAGGGAGCCATGAAGGGCATGGCGGCTCGTCCGGCGATGGAGCCCATGTTGATGATGCGTCCCCGTCCCCTGCGGATCAACGGCAGAAAGGTCTGGGTGACCGCGAGTAGTCCGAACACATTCACGTCGAATTGACGCCGCCAATCGGCAAGCGGCAGCAGTTCGATGGGACCGGCCACGCCGATGCCGGCGTTGTTCACCAGGCCGGCGAGTCCGCGATCTCCCACCATGGCGGCGACCGTATGGCTGGCTGCTGCGATCGATGCCGAATCGGTCACGTCGAGGCGAATGGGCATGAGACGCGGCCCGGCTTGTTGCTGCAGCCGTTCGCCGTCCGTGGGATTGCGGACACCGGCGAAGACGCGATACCCGAGCGTATCCAACGCAAGGGCGCACGCCGCCCCGATGCCGGACGAGGCACCGGTAATGACGACAGAGTCTGATGGAGAAGAGGCTGAAAACCAGTTTGGCATGTCTCGTTTTCCTTGTGTCTGGCCGCGTACCCTACCATATTTTACGCCGTGACCCTACAGTCGGATGCATCAGGAGGCCTTCCTGGCGTGGCGAGCCCTTCGGCGCAAGCGCACCGGGTCATGATCGATGAAAGGAGCAGGCATGCAGAAAGAAGGATGGAAACAGGCGCTGCTGGTCATGATGGGGCTGAGCCTGGTTGCCTGTACGTCTCCCCTGAGCCACAGTGCGGACCGGACGGCAGCCACTTCTCCGGGGAAGCTCGTGACGGTGCAGCCGCGGGAAATCGACGACGTCTTATACAATCCCGGGATGGGGTTTGCCGATTTTCACTTCGGTTTCGGCCATCCTCCAAAGGCCGACGAATATCCGCATACGACCGTGGCCTATTTTCGTTGGCCCTGGGCGGAGCTGGAGCCGGCCGAGGGGCAATACAATTTTGCATTGGTGGACGGAGTGATCGCGCAGGCAAAGGCGAAAGGGGAAACGCTCGCCATCCGGATTGTCTCCGAGTACAAGACCGGTACCCCGCAATGGCTGCTTGATAAGGGGGTCGGCAGCGTCAAGGAATCGGACGGCATCTTCCCCGACTATAACCATCCCGTCTTCCTCGACTACCATGAACGCCTCATTCGCGCCTTTGGCGAGCGGTATGGCCGATCTCTCGACATCGATCACGTGGATATCGGATCAGTCGGGTGTTGGGGCGAATGGAACACGGCCTGCTGCGAAGGTGTGGAAGCACAGTGCAAGGCCTATTACCCGAGTGAGGCCAATCAGATCGCCATTACCGACTGGTATCTCAAATATTTTTCTGGAACTCCGCTCGTCATGTTGCACGGCGGGCAACTGAAGTATGCGACGACCCGGGGGGCGGGCTGGCGAGGGGATTGTTTCGGGGATTATGGCTATTTCAGTCCCGACTGGAATCACATGGAGCATGCCTATGCTCCGGTGTTTGAGGAGCCGGCGATTGCCGATGCCTGGAAGCGCGGGCCGGTGCAGATGGAAGTCTGCGGCTATATCCATGAATGGTACGAGCGGGGGTTCGATCTCGAGAGGATTCTGGCGAAGGGGCTGGAATGGCACATCTCGGTGTTGAATGCCAAGTCGAAGCCGGTCCCGGCGGCGTGGCGGCCGCGCGTCAATGAGTTTCTGAAGAAGATCGGCTACCGGTTTGTTCTGCGCGAGTTGACTCATCCGGCAGCGAGCAAGGCTGGCGAGCCGCTCGTCATTCAATCACGGTGGGACAACACAGGGGTGGCGCCGATCTATCATGCCTGGCCGCTGGCGTATCGATTGCGCTCTGACACAGATCAAGTCGTGGCGCAGTGGATCAGCGCTGCCGACCTGAAGCAGTGGCTGCCGGGTCCGTCGCACCGGACGGAGGATACGGCGGTGGTGCCGGAAACCGTTCCCGCCGCTTCGTATATGCTGGATGTGGCGATTCTGTCTGAGGATGCCGGCTCTGCCGTTGTCGAGCTGGCGATTGAAGGCAAACGGACAGACCGGTGGTACCCGGTGGCACGCGTCGACATCCGCTAGGCGTGATCGCCGCTCGGCGAGTTCGGTGTGCGCAGTCGTGATGGTTTGAGACGCGAATCGGACTTGATCTGCACGCTAGACAGCCAGGGCCTGTGCCGCCTGTTCGAGGTGGAGCACCGTCATCACCTGGTTGCCGTGCCCGCGGTACTCGATCTGGTCGAAGCTGACCTTGTTGGCCATGGCGATTCCACGTCCATGGGTATCAAAGGCGCGCTCGGGGTCGAAGTCCAGGTATTGTTTCCAATCAAAGCCGTTTCCTTGATCAGTGATGTGCAACGTCAGCCCATGCGGTTGGCGGGAGAATTTGGCCGTGGCGACACGGGACGAGTAGGGAGGCGAGCTCAGCCGGTGGGCGATTTCCTCCTCCAACTGATCAGCCTCGATCAGGCGTGACTTTTCCCTATATCCGATATTCAAGTTGCCGTGTTCGATGGCGTTCAAGGTCAGTTCGAGGATGCCGGTGACCACCCGGTCGGCATCGGGATAGGCGTGCGCGAGCAGCATCGCCAGGTTCTTCGCTTCCTCGGGCGTTCTGAAGTGGAATGTTCCGGACTCCAACAAGCGCATGGTCGTCGTGGTCCGGTGCAACGCCTGCCGTATATCCAGGTAGCTGAGATGATCGCGGACCGCCGCATCCACGATAGCTTGAAGCGTCGCCTGGTCGAACGGTTTGGCCAGATAATAGTAGGCCCCTGCCCGCAGTCCTTCCAGGGTCTGCTGATGTGTCGTAGCCGCAGTTTGCATGATGACGGGAATCTGGTTCAGCGCATCATGCTGTTTCATTTTGTGGAGCACTTCCATTCCATCCACCCCGGGCATGATGCGGTCGAGCAGCACCGCGTGAAAGCGATCGGGTTCAGCGGTCAGCATGTCCCAGGCTTGTTGGCCCCCGTTTGCCGTGGTGCATTGATATTCCTGGTGGGGAAGGAACTCGAGCAGAATCTTCAGATTCAGAGGCGAATCATCAACGAGTAAGAGCTGTGGTTGAGGGAAGATCATGATTTGGGGTGCCTCTGGTTGTCGGCCAAGCCATCGGGGTGAAATGCATAGGGTCGGCCTCACATCGGCGTGTAAGGTCCTGACTAGCCTATCGGAAGTCGCTAGGGATTACTTGAGCGAGGAGGGGAACAACGCAGCAGAAGGACTCCACCGGAACATAGGCTCCGGAAGAGTCCTTCCGACAGGGGCTTATTGCTTGACGATATCCAGCAGTTCGACTTCAAACACCAGGGTGGCTCCGGGCTTGATCACCGGGGGTGACCCACGGTCGCCATAGGCGATGCCGGACGGGCAGACCAGCTTGCTCTTGCCGCCGACCTTGATCAATTGAACCGCTTCGGTCCAGCACTTGATGACCTGGTTCAGCGGAAACGTAGCCGGTTCTCCACGTTTGACAGAGCTGTCGAAGACGGTTCCGTCGGTCAGGGTTCCATGGTAATGAACTTTGACCGTATCCGTCGCTTTTGGGGTCGCGCCTTTGCCTTCCTTGATCATGGTCACAATGGCGCCCGATTCCGTCTTCTTGGCGCCTGATTCCGCCGCCGCTTTGGCCAGGAATGCGGCGCCGGCCTTCTTTTCGACATCGGCCAGGGCATTGGACCGGACCTGCTGCATTTGTTGAATCTTCGGACCGTACACTTGGAGGTCGACCTTTTGCGGCCGCTTTAACACGCCGTCGGCCAGGCCGGCCTTGACGAATTCGAGTTCGGATTCGTTCAGCGTGAAGGGCGTCAGCGATTGGCTGATGGCTGCCCCGAGAGCATACAGAGTTTTCTGCTCATCGTTGGCCGGTTCGGGGGCGGCGGCCCAACTGAGCGAGGACATGAGAAGCACGGCTGCGGAAACGGCACCGGTCACATGACGCATAGACGATCCTTTCTGGTGAACAGCATGACTGAGCCCACCTTATGACAGGGAGGCCGTGCGGCTCAAGAAAATTCTTGGGCAGGCTGCTGAAAACGGCCTCCCGCGTCGTTCTCGGCTCGTCAAAATCCTCGACGTCCCCCTGCGGGTACGTCTCCGGTTTTGACTCGCCTGCGGCCTAGCGGGACGTCGTTTTGAGCAGCCTGCGAAGACCACGCAAACTTGTCTGTAGCCTTGCCGAATGGGAAGCCTGTCCGGCGTCCAGGATAGGTAAGTATGTCGTCTGTTTCAGCATGGTGCCGGGAGGCGCGGCTCAGGAGAGCGCGTCTCTTCCGTGCGGGCTGTCTAGATCCAGTTGCGGGCCGATGGGGACGATACGGGTCGGATTGATGTCGTCGTGCGTGACATAGTAATGCCGCTTGATGTGGTCGAAATTCACCGTGTCCGCAATGCCGGGCACCTGATAGAGGTCTCTGAGGTAGCCGGACAGATTCGGGTAGTCGATGATGCGCCGGACGTTGCATTTGAAATGTCCGTGATAGACCGCGTCGAACCGAATGAGCGTGACGAAGAGCCGCCAATCGGATTCGACGAATTGCGCGCCGAACAGATAACGGCGCCGGCTGAGTCTGGCTTCCAGTTGATCCAGCGCGGAGAAGACTGATCGAGCCGCCTGGTCGTAGATGTGTTGAGAAGTCGCAAATCCCGCCCGGTACACGCCGTTGTTCACCCGCTCATATAAGAACGTGTTCATCTCGTCGATTTCTGTGCGGAGTGCCGCAGGGTAGAGGTCAAGCGTGTTGGCGGTGAACCGGTTGAACTCCCCGTTGAGCATTCGCATGAGATCATCGTCGGAATTGCTCACGATTCGCTTGGTGACGGTATCCCACAGGACCGGAACGGTGACGCGCCCGCGGTAGGCGGTGTCGGTCAGGCGGTAGGCCTCGCTCAGGAAGTGAAAACCATTGATCGGATCGGTCACATGACCCTGTCCGTCGCGAAAGGCCCAGCCCTGCTCGTCGCGAATGGGATCGACGACGGTCATTCCGATGACCGATTCCAAGTGCTTCAGTTTACGGACGATGATCGTGCGATGCGCCCAGGGACAGGCGAGAGACACGTACAGGTGATAGCGACCGGACGCAGCGGGGTAGCCTGACCGGCCGTCCTCAGTGACCCACTGGCGGAATGCGTCGTCCTGCCGTTTGAATTCGCCGGTCTCAGTATGCTCATTGGGAAATTGCGGGTGTCCGGCCATGGCATGGTGCTCCTTGAGCGGCACACCTTAGTCGCAAAGAAGTGGTGTCGTCAATTGCTGAGTAGCGCCGGGATCGGATCTGCACCACGGACCGAAGAGCACTGATCGACTGGTGCCGAGAGGTGCCCGCTGTGTGTGGGGCCGTGAGGGTGACAGAGACAGGGGGGGGCGGTCTGACTTTTTTCAGGCCCTCCGGCGGAAGGTTATAACTGTGGCTCACGGCTTACCAGTGCCGGTGCCACCTGCCGTAGTAGGGGCGATAGAAACGGGGTCCCCAGGCATAGGGGCGCGCATAAAATGGCGAGCCATACATCCAGGGGCGCCCGAGATAGAGGCCAAAGCCCACCGACGGATATCCGTACAGCAAGCCGGGTGCAATACCGGGAGAAACGTATGTGTAAGAGGGAGAGGAGGATTGTTGCGCCATCTGCCGCTGCAAGTCAGCGGTCATAGCGTTTTGTCGATCGGCTTGTTCTTTCAACTGGCCGACGGTGCTTTGCTGGAGATGGACTTCCGCCTCCAGTTTCGAAATTTTTTCCCGTTGGATTTCAATAAAAGCCTGCAGGCATCGCGTATGCGCATCACCGGTGTAATTTGAACATTCCCAGGGGCCGGACGATTCCGCACCGAACACCGGAAGCACGAACAACAGGGCGCTCAATCCTATGGCGAGAGAGGCAAACCATTGCCGAGGGGATTCCAATCGGTGAGTCATAAGACGTACCATGACGCTCCTCCCTGGCTAGCTATTGATAGCCTATCATGGCTTCGCCGGTGAAGACCAGATCCGGCTCGTAGAGAGGGGAACGAACGATTGTCCCGTTGGTTGACAGCAGCGGTGCGGAAATGTGCGCCGTACTTACTAGAGATGAGGAATACGGAAAGGAGAACGGAAGATGGGAGAGAAGCAGGTGATCGCGGTGGTCGGCGCGACCGGGATGCAAGGTGGTGGGTTGGTGCGGGCGATACTGGCCGATTCTGCCAGTGGTCTGACGGCGCGCGCGTTGACTAGGGATGTCCATTCGGACAAGGCCAAAGAACTTGCCCGGCTCGGCGCGGAAGTGGTGGCCGCTGATGTGCATGACGTGGACAGTATGAAAGAAGCCTTTGCGGGAGCGACCGGCGCGTTTTGCGTCACGTTTTTCTGGGCGCATGGGTCTCCCGAAAAGGAGTATGCCGAAGCCGAAGCTATGGCCAAGGCCGCCAAGGCGGCGGGGGTGCGGCATGTGATCTGGTCTACCCTCGAAGACACACGTCGATGGGTTCCGGTTTCCGACAACCGGATGCCGACGCTACTGGGAAAATATAAGGTGCCGCACTTCGATGCCAAGGGCGAAGCGGATCAACTGTTCAAACAGCTCGGTGTGCCCACCACCTTTCTGCTCACGTCCTTTTACTGGGACAATCTCATTTACTTCGGTATGGGGCCAAAGCCAGGCCCGGACGGGACGCTCGCATTGACCCTCCCCATGGGCGAGGCCAGATTGCCCGGGATTGCGGCGGACGATATCGGGAAGTGCGCGTTGGGAATTTTCAAGAAGCGGGACGCCTATCTCGGCAAAACCGTCGGCATCGCCGGCGAGCACCTCACGGGCGCACAAATGGCCGACGCCTTGAGCAAAGCGCTTGGGCGCGAGGTGCGGTATAACGCCGTGCCGCCGGAGGTCTACCGGACGTTCGGGTTTCCGGGAGCGGACGAGCTGGCCAATATGTTTCAGTTTAAGCGCGACTTCAATGCCGTCTTTTGCACAGCCCGCGAACCGGCGATGGCTCGGGCGCTCAATGGCGGATTGCAGACCTTTGCCCAGTGGCTGGAGGCGAACAAGGCACGCATCCCCCTTTCCTAGCGGAAGGGTGGTGCCAGGCCGGACGCCTAGTGCTGAGGCTTTTGCTTGGAAAGTTGGCAGGAAGATGTGAACGGATTGCACCGCAGCCGGTGTATCTTGATCGTCCGCAACTTCTCCGGTCCTGCCGTGATCCGTGGCTCCTGAGGACGCTCTCCGTTACCGAGCGTCGGAAACGAGGCCAGAGTCGTCAGGATACAGATGGACAGAACGGCCAACACCCACACGAAGTAGAGTGAGTAACGCATGGCCTATTCGTAACACATTGCGTCGAGTAGTCAACGGAATGATCGTTTTTCGTCGTCTGTGTCTGTTGTGGTCTGGTTCGTGGCCGTTGTGATCCATATGATTCCGTAGTTGGTTTCAGCGATTGTGGTGAGCATGGCAAGGGCGCAGACTGACCGCCGCGGTTCATCGGTGCCATATCCACCCTATTGATTGGAGAAGGAGGATGCCTATGAAACAAGGGTCCATCGTTGTCCTGGTGTTGCTGCTGGCGATGTTCGGTCTTGGCGCTCCCGGTTGGGCGGGTGAAATGAAAGCCAAGATGGAAGAAATGAAGGGTGACACCAAGGCCAAGGTCGAGGAACTGAAGGGGGAGGCGAAAGCCGCGGTGGAAGAGGCCAAGGGCAATAAGGTGCAGGCGGAAGTGGAGCGCGCCAAGGGAAAAGGGAATGCGGCCGTGGAGAAGGCCAAGGGTAAGGTCAAGGAACTAAACGCGAAGACCGAGTAACCCGTTTGCTCGCAAAAGGCGAAAGAGACTTGCGCAAGGTCTGCTGTACCTGCGCAAGTCTCCTCTGCGAAGGTTCCCTCCCATCAATTCCAGTTTGACGGCATTGCGCAGACAGGCGGCTGCCGCTACAATCCCCTCGCCTGCCGTCCCCGGCGGGTGAAGTCTCACCGACAGGCGAATGCCTCATGCTCCTCTCCTTTGTGATTCTGTACCTTGCCTGCTCGGTCGGTGTTGGGCTGTATGCGGCGACTCGTGTCCATAACACCAAGGATTTTGCCGTCGCCGGCCGGTCCCTTCCTCTGCCGGTGGTAACGGCCACGGTGTTTGCGACCTGGTTCGGAGCGGAGACGGTCCTCGGCATCTCCGCCACCTTCGTCAAGGACGGGCTTCGAGCGGTCGTCGCCGATCCGTTTGGATCGAGCCTCTGCCTGATTTTAGCCGGATTATGGTTTGCCCGCCGACTTTACCGGTTGAACCTCCTCACGATCGGAGACTTTTACCGCTTGCGGTACAACCGCGCGATCGAGGTGCTGTGCACCCTGTGCATCGTCGCCTCGTATCTCGGGTGGGTGTCGGCGCAGATCAAGGCGCTGGGCCTGGTGTTCAACGTGGTGACGGACGGAGCCATGAGCCAGTCTTCCGGCATGGTGCTGGGCGCGCTCATCGTCCTGACATACACGGCATTCGGCGGGATGTTCTCCGTGGCGATTCTCGACTTCGTGCAGATCACCATCATCATGGGAGGCATGCTCTACATCGGGTCCGTGATCAGCGGGCTGGCAGGCGGAGTGGGGACGGTGGTTACTCACGCGGCGGCGGCGGGGAAGTTGGATTTTTTCCCGCCGCCGCGGATCGAGATGTGGATTCCGTTCGTTGGCGCCTGGGTCACCATGATGTTCGGATCGATCCCTCAGCAGGACGTGTTTCAGCGGATCACCTCGGCGCGGGATGAAGGCACGGCGGTGCGTGGATCGGTCCTCGGCGGAACGCTGTATTTCTTCTTCGCATTTGTGCCGATGTTTCTGGCCTATTCGGCGACGCTGATCGACCCCGCGCAGGTGGCGGATTTGCTGGAGCGGGATTCCCAACTCATTCTCCCGACCCTGATCGTGCAGCATACGCCGATTGCCGCGCAGATCATTTTTTTCGGCGCCTTGCTGTCGGCGATCATGAGTTGTTCGTCGGCCACGTTGCTCGCGCCGTCCGTGGCCTTCAGTGAGAATATCGTCAAGAGCCTGCTGCCCACCATCGGCGATCGCGGGCTGCTGGCAGTGATGCGGACGGTGTTGGTCGGGTTTGCCATGCTCGTATTGCTGTTTGCCCTCAATTCGGAAGCCAGTATTTTTAAAATGGTGGAGAGTGCATACAAGGTGACTTTGGTGGCGGCGTTTGTCCCTCTCTCGGCCGGCCTGTATTGGCCACGTGCGTCGACACAAGGCGCGATGTTCGCCATTGTTGCCGGGCTGGCGACCTGGCTGGCGTTAGAAGGGACTGGCACGCCGGATCAGGTCTGGCCGCCGCAGCTGGTCGGCGTCCTGGCAGCGGCTGGTGGCATGGTGGTCGGATCGCTGTTGCCACAGTGGATAATGCCCCCGGCGACCCTCGATGCGCCGGGCGGACACCCGTCTCACCGCATTCCGGTGGAGTCTCGTACCGGGACTCGTCCATCGCGCTAGGCGGGGGAGACGGAGTGCAAAATCTCACGCACCAGACGGATCAAGTCTTCAGGAGAGAACGGCTTTTGTAAAAAGGCCGTCGGTCCCTGAGTCTCGCTGCCTGTGACCGGCAGGTTGTCGCTGTACCCCGACATGTAGAGGACTTTCAAATCGGCGAAGTGGCTTCGCAACCGCATGGCGAGCTCCTTGCCGTTCATGCCCGGCATCACCAGATCGGTAATCAACAAATCGATGTGCAGCGTATTGCGCCGGATGAGGTCCATCGCCTGAAAGGCGTCTTCCGCTTCATGTACGGTATACCCATGGGTGCGGAGAATATGCTGTGTCAGCAAACGGACCGAAGGTTCATCTTCCACGAGGAGGATGATCTCCGTCCCGGTTTTGTGATCTGGTTCGACAGGCGCGGGCGGCAGGGCGATGTGCGGGGGGACGACTTCCGGAAGAAAGACGGTCATCGTGGTGCCTTGGCCTACGGTGCTGTCGACGGAAATCGTGCCGCCGCTTTGGTGCACGATACCGTAGACCGTGGAGAGGCCAAGGCCGGTTCCCCGTCCGGGCGGTTTGGTGGTGAAGAAGGGTTCGAAGATTTTGGCCTTCGTGGCCGGGTCGATGCCGGTTCCCGTGTCGTGCACACGCAGCCGGACATAGGTACGAACGGTGCGCGAGTCGTGGCCTGGTCCCCAGACCTCGTGGGGAAGCACCTGGCAGGTATCAATGGTCAAGGTGCCGCCGTGGGGCATTGCGTCGCGGGCGTTGACGGCCAGGTTGAGCAACACCTGTTCGAGTTGCACGGCGTCGGCCTTGACCCATCGCGGACTGGGGTCGAGCTGTAAGACGATCATGACGTGTTCGCCGATCAAACTCTTCAGGAGCGCCATGAGATCGCGGATCACCCGATGCAGATCCAATGTGACCGGATGCAGCATCTGCTTGCGGCTGAAGGCCAACAGTTGGCCCGTGAGTGCCGCGCAGCGTTCGCCCGCCCGCTGAATTTCCTGCACGAAATACCGGGCTGAAGAGTTCTGGCTCAGTTCCTGGAGCAGGACTGCGCTGTAGCCGAGAATCACGGTCATGACATTGTTGAAGTCGTGCGCCACGCCTCCGGCCAATCGGCCGACCGCTTCCATTTTTTGCGCCTGGCGCAACTGGTCTTCCAGTTCGCGAGCATCCGTAATATCCTCCGTGATCCCGCTTAGACTATCGACTTCGCCCGTGGCGGTGCGATGAATGACCATCCGATCATGGATCCACCGGATCTTTCCGTCGGGCCGGACGATGCGATACTGCAATTGCACATCGCGTCCCGTCGGACGGGTCAATTCCGCATCGTACACTTCTGTCACGGCCCGTTGATCGTCCGGGTGTACGCAATCCCGCCAGAGTTTGGGATTCTCGTAGAACCGCGCGGCCGGCAATCCCCAGATCCGCTCGAAGGCCGGGTTCACATACAGGACTTGAGGCGGCTGCGCCTGCGCGAACCACACGCCCTGGTTGAGATGGTCGGTGAGGTGATTGAACCGCTTTTCGCTGGAGAGCCGGGCCCCTTCGGTTCGCCGGTGTTCCTGGACTTCTTCCTGCAATCTGGTATTGGCCCGGGCCAGGTCGGCGGTACGGTTGGCGATACGCTGCTCGAGGT
Source organism: Nitrospira sp. CR1.1 (assembly GCA_014055465.1). Taxonomy (NCBI): domain Bacteria; kingdom Pseudomonadati; phylum Nitrospirota; class Nitrospiria; order Nitrospirales; family Nitrospiraceae; genus Nitrospira; species Nitrospira sp. CR1.1. The sequence goes on along the minus strand of WIAF01000001.1, from coordinate 65,009 downwards.
CGCTCTGGGCCGTTCTCAATTGCTCCTCAATCACACGGCGCTCGTGAATCTCTTTGGTGATGTCCCGGTTCAGCCGCTCCACCGCTTCCGTGCGTGCCGTGAGCGACTCCACCAGACCAAGTTTTTCCAACTGCAGGCGCATGGAGGACAGCAGCACGTGGTTGAAGGTCCAGGACGAGTGGATCGTCGCAAGGAGAAACAGCAGCCCCATCAGTCCCATGATCACATGAAACTCATGGCCGCTGAGGAAAAGGTACGCGATCATGGGGAGGGTCACGGGCAGCGCGTAGCACAGAAACAACGGAAAGGAGACCGATAGAACGGAGACCGCCCCCGCGGTCATGCCGCCCAAGACGAACAACTGGACCAGTTCGTAAGGCAGCGGAATTTCGGGCGTGAGAAAATAGACGCTGCTACCCCACCCAACGCCCGCCAGGGTGGTGGTCACCAACATCCAGCGGTGCCAGTCGGCGCTGCTCCAGGCTGAAGGAGCCGTATGGCGATATCGGTAAATCAGGAGCGCTCGCACACCGGCAATTACCCAGAGGATGGTGACCCAGACAAGCAGCGGCGTGTGTGGAACGACGGACCACTCTACCGCGGCGAGAATCGCCGCATTGACGGCACTCGCCAACACCCCGGTCGGCATATTGCGGTAGAGCACGTGAACTTGCTGGGCGTGAAGGTCTGGCGTTGAATCGGACTGAGGCGGGCGATCCATGGAAAGGCCTCGCTCGAAAACAGAGTCACTGCGCACAAACAAGCGGGGAAACGGTTAGGAGATCGGTCTGCATCGTGAGTGATGGTACTCTACCACGATCAAGGAACAGTGGAGCATCAAAAATTCACGCGAAGATTGAGCGATCCGACATGTAAGGTGGTGCGGTATGTGCCGTTCACGGTCGGATTGATATTGCCCGCGACGGTTCTCGATTCATACAAAATAGCCTGGTACGCGAGATCGATCCCGAGCCCTTTCGGGCTGAGCGTTTTGCCCGATCCTCCACAAGGGATCATGCCGAGAAATCGTCCGTTGTCTCGGCACATGAATCCGATGCCAGTAGACACCGCGTGGTTATCGCCATCGGGGATAGCAGGGTTGAAGGTTTGGTCAGGAATCGCTTTCTGGGAATGCCAGTATCCGGCGCGCAAGGCGACGTCCCAATCCGGAAGCGGCGCGGGGTTCAGCCATTTGTGTTCCGTCCCGATCATCACCGTGTAGCCGCTGATCCAATTGGCAGGGGTCGCGACGGTAAGGCCGTTCGACAAGTGGGTGTCCAGATTGCGGACCGATTTCCAGCCGGTATAGTCCACATCCAATTCCAGTTTCCATTCCCGCTCTTTGTTGCGAACAGGCCAGAGTGCGATGCCGCCGGTGAGCACTTGCGGGACGACAAAGGTCGTGCGCGCATCCGCGACGCGTGTGCCCCCGGCGAGCAACTGGCCGTCGAGATGCAGCGTGGCCTGGCTGCGATAGATGAAGCCGATATTGACGAGCGGCCGGCCATCTTCATTTCGCAGCGGGGTATACAGCAGGCTGGCATTGAAGCCAGCGGCCGTGTCTCGTCCATTCAATTCCATGCCCGTGCCGGCTGGAATGCCGAGCCCTCCGGGCCAACGGAACTGACGTTCGACTTGTCCTTCTCCGAAGGCTCCCGAAAAGGTGTAGACATCCGCTCCCAATCCGATGGCTAGATCCGGGAGCGGTCTGAAGGCGATGGAAGGACGAATATCGATCAACTCAAAGGCAGCCTTCGTGGTGGCTGTAGAAAAGGGGCTGCTGTCCGGCCAGCGGGTCAAGGTGCCGAACGGGCTGAAGACGGCCAGGCCGACCGCAAGGCTGTCCGAAGAGCCGATGCCCAGGTCTTTGAGGTTGGCTGTCATGTACAGGTTGGACGGTGGCGGCACCGCCACGCTGCCGCGGAGGTCTCCGTTGGCCTGCGTGCCTGCGGCGTTCTGAAAGGAGAAACCGCCGGCGATGAGCGTGGTGCCGGCTGAGAGTTGCACGCCGCGCAGCTGAGTCATACCAGCCGGATTGTAATAGCCGGCGGAGGCATCATCGGCTTGAGCCGTGAAGGCGGAGGCCTGGCCGGTTGCCGAGGCGCTGTGGTCGTAGATGCGGAAACTTCCGGCGAAAACCGAAGCTGGACCAATGGTCGTCAAGGCGGCGAAGAGCGCACCGCAAGCCAGGAGCGGCCGAGTGGCCGTGCGACCGGTCCGGGGTCGAGCCAACCCCTTCCCGCGCATGGGCGGCAGGCCGGTCGTGGATGAAAGAAGGGCAGTGAAGAGACGCTTCATGCTCACCGGTCATGCCTCGTGTGAAAATCTAGCAGGCTGGTTAACGCACAATTTCGACAGCCCAAGACGCAGCCTTGCTTGAGATCGCAGATACAATCAGAAACGCTCGCAGGGTGGTCAAGAAGGCCGTCCAGCAAGGCCGCAGCGAGCGAAGAGGTGAAGCGTACGCTGACCGTACGTTGAGCCTCTGAGCGATGCGAGAACGCGGCTGGCAGACTTTTTCGGCACCCTGCTAGGTACAAGATCGTAACCAGCCAGGCTTGTGCGGCTCATCTAAGAGAAGGCAGGGGATTTTGTCAAGCAGGACCTGGCCGGCTGAGAGGCGGCGGCCGCGACGCATGTGCTTTCATACGCGGGATCGCGTATGCTCGGCGGCATGGGGATCCGGCGGTGATGTCCGCGAGGCGGTGGTGCCTGCGCGGGCTTGTGATGTTGGCAGGCATGGCACTCCTCGCCGCGGGGAGCGCCGTGGCCTATGGACTGTACCTTTCCGCCAGCCTCGCGTTGCCGACGGGTGATGAACATCCTCCCCGCCTCATCTACGGGGCGCCGTTTCTGCTGAAACCCGAACTGGATATTGCCTCCTCGCACCTGATCGAGCGCTTGACCCGGTTGGGCTATCAGGCCGTCGAGACGGCCGTCCGCGCGCCGGGAGAGTATCGCGTCACCCCTGCCGAGATCGATATCTATCTGCACGAATTTTCCGATTTGCATCTGCGGCCGATCCCGGCGCGGTTGGTCTTGGAACAGGGACGCGTGGCGCGGGTGTTGTCCATCCACACGGGCGACGAACTCTTTCCCGCCTATCTGGAGCCGCAGTTGATTAGCGGATTACGTGGCGCGTCGCGGCAGGTGCGGGAATGGGTGTCGTATGACGATCTCTCACCGCGCTTTCTCGATATTCTGCTGGCCATCGAAGACCGGAGATTTTTCAGCCATCCCGGCATCGATCCGATTGCCGTCGGTCGGGCGGTGTGGACAAATGTGACGCGCGGCACGGTGATTCAAGGCGGCAGCACCATCACCCAGCAGTTGGCCAAAAACTTGTTTTACTCTCCGCAACGCACGTTCGGACGGAAGCTGAAGGAATCGATCGCCGCCCTGGTGTTGGAGGCGAAATACCGGAAACAGGCCATTTTGGAAAGTTACGCCAACGAAATTTATCTCGGTCAGGTCGGCTCCGTGTCGATCTACGGCGTCGGTCAGGCGGCCCACCGGTATTTCGGCAAACGGGTGGATACCCTCAGCCTGGAAGAAGCGGCCTTGTTGGTGGGCATGATCAAGGGACCGAATACCTATTCGCCATTGAGAAATCCCGACTTGGCCAAGCAGCGTCGCGATATCGTGCTGGGCCGCCTGCATGAGCAGGGGCTGATCAATGACGAGGTGTGGGCCAGGGCCGTCACGACGCCGGTTCAGGTCATGCCGCCGCAGGACACCTTGGCTGATGCGCCGTTTTTTGTCGATTATCTGTTGCGGCAGGTGGAGGAGGCCACCGGCGCGCCGCTGTCGGATGGTGTGCGAGCCTATACGACTCTTGATCCGGTGCTGCAACGACTGGCCACCCAGACGCTGGACAGCGAACTCACCAGGCTGGAAACGGCCTATCCGGCATTGAAGGGGCATCCCACTGCTGTGCAGGGCGCCCTCGTGGCGATTGACCCCAAAACCGGCGGCATCCTGGCGATGGTCGGGAGCCGCGACTACCGCGCCAGCCAATTCAACCGGGCGGTGCAGGCGAAGCGTCAGCCCGGTTCGCTCTTCAAGCCGCTGGTGTATCTCGCGGCGTTGGAAGCCCGTCGCGAACTGACCGGAGGACAACCGGTGACAGCGGCCACCTCGATCGTCGATGAATCGGTCACGTTTGAATCAGCCGCCGGCCGATGGACGCCCCAGAATTTCGATCATAAATTTCACGGGACGGTATCCCTGCGAACGGCGTTGGAACAATCGTTGAATATTCCGGCGGTCAAGATCGCGCAGCTTGTGGGCACGAAACGAATTCTCCACCTGGCGGAGAAACTGGGGATCCGGAGTCCCCTGGCCGACAATCTGTCCATCGCGCTCGGCACCTCCGGCGTGTCTCTTTTGGAGATGACCGCGGCATTCGGCGTCCTCGCTCATGAGGGGATCAGCATGGCCCCCACGGCGCTGCAGGCGGTGATGACGCCGGAAGGAGATCCGGCCTGGCATCACACGCCGGCGAGGCATCAGGCGGTGTCGCCTCAAGCGGCGTATGTCATAACGTCGTTACTCAAAGGCGTGGTGGAACGGGGCACTGCGGCGAAGGCCAAGGGGATGGGCCTGCGCGGAATTGTGGCAGGGAAGACAGGAACAACGGATGGCTATCGCGACGCCTGGTTTATCGGATATACGCCGGATGTGGTGGTGGGGGTCTGGGTGGGATTCGATGATGAGGAGTCCTTGCACCTGACCGGGGCGCAAGCGGCATTGCCGATGTGGGTGGAGTTTGTGCGCCAGATTTTGCCGGCCGCACCGCGCGATTTTGTCATGCCGCCGGCCGTGATCACACGCGACATCGATCCGCAGTCCCTGCAGTTGGCGACCTCGAAATGTCCGCAACGTTCAACGGAGTTCTTTATCGAAGGGACGGAGCCGTCGGTGTACTGCGAAGTGCATGGAAGCGGAATCTGGGAGCGGGTGAAGCGTAGTTTTGGTTTTTTCTAGGTGTCCTCAAAAAGCTGGTGTAGGCTCGGCTCATGTTGAGATGGTTGTCCGGTTCATCCGCCACTGCCTGCGACAAGGAGCTCCCGATGATGAAGAAGCCCGGCTTTGTAGAAAGCGATAATATTACCCTGCTGGCCAAAGGGGTGTTGCTCAGAGGGGAAATCCATGTGGAAGGCACGGTGCGCATTGACGGCCGGCTGGAGGGTGATTTGCAGACCAGCGGGACCGTGGTGATCGGCGAAGACGGAGTCGTGCAGGGCACCATCACGGCCGGCACCATTGTCTGCAGCGGAAAGATTAAAGCCACGGTACGGGCCACGGAGCGCATTCAATTGCTGAAGACCGGACTCCTCGTCGGCGAGGTGCACGCGCCGGCATTCTCCATGGAGGACGGAGCGAAATTTCAGGGTCTGTCGGATATGGGCGTGACGTCGTGGGGCGATGACGCGCAAAAACTTCCCGGCAACGTGCGGGATATTGCCTCGCAACGTCCCAAGGCAGTCGCCCTGGTTGGTGAAAACGCCTGAACGGCGTCTCTTCCCGATCTCAGGCCGCCGGATCCGGCGGGCCTTCCACCGCATCCCCTCTTCCCACGGCGCAGCGATAGTCCTCGGTGCGCGCATGACGATCGCAGAACCGGCGCGTGACATCACGGGCCGGTTCTGTTATCAACGGCTCTGGCACAATCATGTTTCTCTCGGTATGAATCGACGGCAGATTTTTGCAGCCTGCTTCTTCGGCGTCTTCCTGGCCCTGCTGTATCAGATAGGCCTGATGTTCCGCCCTTTCGTGTTTCCGGTCCTGTGGGCGGTGATTCTGGCGCATCTCTGCTTTCCGCTCCATGCTCGGTTGACGGCCTGGCTCGGCGGGAAGGAGGCGCATTCCGCCGTGCTCCTGACGCTGGCCGCGCTGGCCTTGGTCGTAGTGCCGTTGATCGTCCTCAGCGTGATGTTGGTCAAGGAGGCCGGATCCGCGGAACAGGCGGTGCGGGAGTGGATTGCCTCCGGAGGCGTCCAGCAGCTGCCGGACCGCCTCTCGGGACTTCCCGGCGGAGCGATCGCGCGCGAGTGGCTGGAACGATTCACCGGACAGGAAAGCGACCTGGAGCAGTTTTTGTTGTCGAGTGCCAAGACGTTCAGCAGGTTTATCGTGGCTGAATTGAGCGATCTCGTGCGGGATGTGTTCATGCTGGTCGCCGATTTTCTGGTCATGGTGTTTACCCTGTTCTTTTTCTTTAAAGACGGCCGGCATTGGCTCGAGTCGCTGTACGGTCTGATTCCGCTCGAAGCCTCGCATAAGGACAAGATTCTCGTCCGCCTGGACCAAACCATTCGTGCCGTGGTGAAGGGGATTGTGCTGACGGCAGTCGCGCAGGGACTGCTTGCCGGGGCAGCCTATGCTGTGCTGGGCGTGCCCTTTCCCATGGTGTTGATGGCCCTGACCATCCTCTTAGCTCCGTTGCCGTTCGGCGGCACCGCGCTCATCTGGGGGCCGGTGGCCGGCTACCTTCTGTGGTCCGGGACGGTGGGAAAGGGGGTAGTGATGTTAGCGTGGGGAATCGGCGTGGTGTCGACCATCGACCAGATTCTCAAGCCGCTGTTCATCGGCCAGGGCGCGCAGATCCCCGTGCTGTTGTTGACCTTCAGCGTGCTCGGCGGCCTGGCGGCGTATGGCATTCTCGGTCTGTTTCTCGGGCCGATTCTGGTCGGCCTGTTCCTGACCGCGCTGCAGATTTACCGCGACGAATACCAGTTGCCGCTCGCCGCGCCCTCCGTGAAGCGGTGACCCGCCTCCATTGCCGATTCCGTCAGTCGAGTGGAATCGTGATCGTCATGCCCCCCATCACATCATTGAGGGCGAAGTCCCGTTTGGGGCTCAAGGGATGACTATTGTGGCATTTGACGCAGGCGGCTGAAATCGCGCGATCCGAGTAAATGGCTTGAAAGAATTGTTTGCGGCCGCTGGTCACAATGCCGCTGAAGGGCCGATCCGGCGTCTGCGCGAAACTTTCGAGCGCCCGGCGCTCCAAATCCGTGGCCGGCGCGTTGCGTTGATAAATCGGCCAGAGGCTGATGAGGCGGTAGCGGATGCCGCGGCCGGATTCAGCGACCAGCTTGCCCGAGTGTTGCAGGAATTGCGCGGGCAGCGGCAGCGCATTCTCATGCTCCCAATGTTCCGCAGCGGAGACGATGCCTTTCGCCTGCATGCGGTTGACGACCTGGTTGGTGTAGATCGTCCGGTCGGCATCGAGGACAGCATGGACGAAATCTGCGACCCTCTCCGGAGCGATGCCTGCCGGCGGCGTGAGATCCTTTGCCTGCAATGAAGAGGCGGAGACACAGGCCAAAAACGCTGCAGGCCACAATGCCCATGATCTGAAGCGTGTCAGGATGAGACGCATGGCTCCTCCTTTCGTACCGCAGTCTTATCTGCCGGCAGCGTGATGACGCAGGTGGTGCCTTGAGCCTCGGGGCTTTCCAGGCGGATCTCGCCGCCGAACTTCTTGATCAAGCGTTGCGCGACGGTCAGTCCCAGGCCTGATCCTTCGCCTTGCCCCTTGGTCGTATAAAACGGATCGAAGACCTTGCCGAGGTGTTGCTTCGGGATGCCGGGTCCGTTGTCACGGATTTTGATCGTGATCAGGTCGTCCTGCTCTTCCGTGGTCAGCCACAAATTGCCCTGACCGTTCATCGCCTGAATGGCATTGGTGAGCACGTTGATGAAGGCCAGCCGGAGCTGGTCGGGGAGCGCCGTCACGGGGGAAACAGGCACATAATGTTTCTGGACGTTGAGGCCAAGGCATTCGTGCGACGTTTGCACGATGGCCAGCGCCTGTTCCAGTTGAGCGGTCACATCGACAGGTATCCGTTGGCTCTTCGATTCGCGCGTGGCCACTCCCGTGAAGTCGCGTATGATGGCCGCCATCTTCCGCCCATGGCCGACGATGTCCTGCGCGTACCCTTTGGCGCGGGCCAGATCCCCTTCTTCCTGGATCGCTTCTCCGAGGCCGAGAATGCCGAACAACGGATTATTGAGTTCGTGGCCGATGCCGGCCGTCAGTACGTCGAGACTGCCAGATTTTTCGGCCTGAATGAGCTGGTCCTGCAACCGGCTCTCATCGGTGGTGTCCCGGAGGACGAGGCCGAATCGTTTTCCCGCGCCGCTGCGGCTCTCCAGCGGGAACCACTCATATTGATACAGATGATCTCCAATGCGGAGCTCCCGCCGTGGTGAGGACGATGCGGGGCCGAGGGTCTGATTGAGCGGATCGCGCGCCTGCTTCGGCAAGGAATCGTGGTCGTGGCGGGGCGGTGTCGGGGACATGCCGTCCTCCGCGCGGCTTAGGTCTTGCCGCAGAGCCTGGCGGTGCTCCTCGTCGATGGGCAGGAGGTCGAACAGCGGGCGCGACGACCAGGTATCTCCCTGCACGGCTTCGCGCGAAGCCTTGTTCATGTATTGGACCAGCCCTTGCTGATCCACCATGATGATGGGAGTCGGGACGGCATCAAGAACCTGGTCGGTGGCTTTTTGGAGATACTGTACTTCCTGCGTTTTTTCTTCGACTTGGGTATTCAATCCGGCAAAGGAGGCTTCCAATTGCTTGTGCATGCGGTTGAATTCGACCGCCAGCTCTTCCAATTCATCACCCGTGTGAATCTGAATCGGCTCCTGGAGTTCTCCGCGGCCGATGAGGCGCGCCGCCTCCTGTAACCGGCGGACCGGCGTCACAATCCGGCTGGCGGCAAAATACCCCAGCGTGGCGAGCAGGCAGAGTGCAATCGATGCCAGGATCATCATCCACGTCATCAGATGTCGGATCGGCGCGAAGAGTTCGTCGGATGACTGCCACACGAAGGTATGCCAGGCGCCATTCTCCAGAGAGCCGTTTGTCGCGCGGCTGGTTTCGGGAAGTAGCGCGAATCCGATAATGGCGGTTCCTTGCCCTCCGTGCCCGTCGCTGTCGGCTGTCACCCAGCCCGGTTCTCGCCCCGTCACCTCCGGAATCAGCGACGGGTCGGACAGTTGAACGCCCGTTGGAAGAATAGGACAGCTCAGAACGATTCCCCGGCTGTCGATCAACATCACATGGCCGGTGCGTCCGAACCGGATGGGGTGGGTGGAGGGAGAAAAGAACTCCTTGGCATCAAGGACCCGATGCAGCACACCGACCACTTCGTAGCGAAGGCTATCCATAATCGGGATGGAGATGCTGAAGACATAGGTGTTGGCCTGGGTATCGAAGTGCAGGTCCTCGATATACAGCTGGCCGACCCCTTTATTGTAGGCGCCAGTCCACCAGAGATTGTCCGTATGCGAGAAACTGGGCGTCGTGGTAAGCGCGGCAAACAAATTACCCTGCACGTCTGTGATGAAGAGCTTCCTGGTGGCGGCGCGAACGACCTGAGGCAAGAGCAGATCCGACTCGTGTTGGGCCCCCGCGTAAAAGTCCCGTAGCAGGAGGGCGGTGCGATTTTCCGTGATGGCTTTAATCGCAATCGGATCCCGCTCGGCCCACCGCGTCCGTTGTTGAGTCACCGCCGCGGCGGACCGCGCCGTATCGGCGGTCTGCAGCAGATCTCGGTGGTGCTCCAGTTGGCGGATGATTTCCGGGTGAGCGGCGATGCGCGACGTTCTCGCGACTTCCTCGGCGACGAGCAAGTCCAGTTTGCGGGCTGTTTCCGTGGCCAGAGCCTGGAAGCTCTCGCCGCTGACCACTTGGATTTCCTTGGAGCCCTGGAGGAAGGCCAGTCCGAGGCCGAGGAGCAGGGGCACGACGCCGACCAGCAGCATCGAAACAATGAGCTTGCGTTTCAGCCCCCATCCAAGCGGGTTGGAGAAGGGGCGCCAGGTGGTCATCATAGGGGCGCGCATGATGTCGTCGGTTGCACTTGTGGAAATTCGATTCGGAAGGTGGTGCCGACACCAACGTCGCTTTCGACGCACACGTGCCCTTCCATTTTCGAAATCACCGACATCACATTGTACAATCCCAGCCCCGTGCCTTTCCCGGGGGGTTTCGTGGTGTACAGCGGCTCAAAGATTTTCGAGAAGACCTCCTTCGGAATCCCGCACCCCGTGTCGCTCACCGACGCGCTGACTTGTCCGTCCGGTCCGACGCGCGTCTGGAGCGTCAATGTCCCGCGGTGCTGAATGGCTTGCACGGCGTTGGTAATGAGGTTGACGAACACATGGAGCAGTTCGTCGGGGTTTCCCAGGACTGATGCGTCTTCGGCATACCGTTTCACGACCGTAATATCCTGCAGTGTCACGGCATAGCGGGCGATTCTCAGCGCTTCGTCCAATTTGGTGTTGAGATTGACCCTGACATCCTCGCCCGTCCCGTTGCGTCTTGCGTACCGGGTCAGGTCGCGGCAGATGGCGCTGGTGCGTTTCACGGCCTCGGTGATGTCGCGCGCCTGTTCGTGCACGACGGTCAAATCCTGCTCGTCCGTCAGATTTTCCGCAAGACCGAGGATGAGCTGCAGCGGGTTGTTGATGTCATGCGCAATACCGGCGGCAAAGGAGCCCAGCCCGGCCAGTTTATCGGCCTGAAACAGTTCAGCTTCCAGTTTTGACTGGTGTTGAACGAGTTTCCATAACAACCGCGTGGTGGGGCCGCTCAACACTTCGGCGCCGGGACGTTTCATGGCCAGAATGAACGGCGCCATGGCCACATCCCCGGTCACGTCCATAATGAGATTAATGCCATGACTCCTGATGAGATCGGGAATGTGTTCCTCTACCGGCACATTCAAGTCGCGCGCTCGTTGGAGTCCGGGAGCGGCCGGGTCCTTGTCCGCAATACCCACGATCTCCACCTCGGGAATTTGATGGAGGAGTTCCAGCAGCGCGGTCCCGCCTCTTCCTGCGCCGATGATGGCAATCCTTGTGCTGTTGGGTGTCATGCCTTACTCCGGGTGGAACCGGGAACATCCATGTGTAGCGGCACGTCGCCGTCGGGGAGGTGCTCAGCCCTCCCCGACGAGAGTGGTGGAGACGAATGTGGCAACAGCCCCTCGTTAAAGTTGCGCCAGTTCCCGTTGCTCCATCGCCCTGGCCACGGCGGTGCGAAGTTTTTCCCCTTCCACCGGTTTCACCAGGTAATCGACCACGCCGCTGCGCAGGAAAGACGTGGCCATGTCGGTGTCGGGAAAACCCGTCAGGACAACAATCGGGACGCGCGGCCATTCCTGCTGGAAGTAGGCAATGGCTTCAACGCCATTGATTTTCGGCATACGGATGTCACAGATCAACACGTCCAGCAGCAGCCGGTTTTCTCCGGTATTGATCGCTTCAATGGCCTTTTCTCCGTTCTCCGCTTCGATGACCTCGTACCCGGCTTTCTGCAGCGTCATCCGGACGACTTTGCGAATGTCCGGTTCATCATCCACGACGAGCACGCGGCCATTGCAAGCGGTGTCACTCATGAAAAATCCCGATTTGAATTCTCCCATGATCTCCTCCTTGGTGGTGTGTCAAGGTTCCGATTCTGTTCGCTGCTTGATCATGCGGTACAGCAACAGGTGTGCCTCGAAGCAGATGTGAAAGAATCGCCATATTTCAGCCTGTTAGCGATTACCATCCGGAGAGGGACGACAGGGCTGGTGGTTGGGATCCACCAGCCCTGGTGAAATGCACCACCGGTACGCTCTCATGTCGGAAGGTATGAATGTGGATGAAGAATGATAGGTTTGCTGGAGCAGAAGGCCGCCTGGTATCCGCCCCATTCGCGCGAGGGGCGTTATGTAGCCGGAGGATTGCCGGAGAAGTGTCAATTTTGGCCACCCCTGAGATGCTGCGGAGTCACGACGTACTCGCCGCCCATAGCCGGTCCCCAAATCTTTTCGGCCGTGGCCTTGTCTCCGACGATAACAATGAACCCCATTCCTCCGGCCTGCCGGTGAAATTGCCATCTGTGGGGGGCTGGACGCATTTCCAACGAACGGCCAGCAGCCGGTCAGATTGCCTTCGGCTTCCCGGATGCGTTATTCTGCCTCCAGATGATTACCGCTGAAGCCGTGACTACCTATATCCGTCAAGTGTTTCCCGATGCCGCCGTCACCGTGATCGACAAGACCGGCACGCAGGACCATTTGATCGTGCGAGTGACCTCGACGGGTTTTGCCGGGAAAAATCTCCTGGACCGGCATCGCATGGTGTATCAGGCACTAGCCGGTCCGATGAAAGACGGGCGTATCCATGCGTTGGAGATTACGGCCACGACACCGGATGAAGTGAAATAATAAGGGGGACCAGATGGCTGACCCGATTGAAGAAGAAATTCAACGAGAAATCACCTCCAACAAGATTTTGATCTACGGCAAGGGTACCAAATCCATGCCCATGTGCGGGTTCACCAGGGAGACGATGCACTTTTTTGAGAAGTATGGGTATCCCTATGAACTCATCGATGTCTTGTCTCAGCCGGCCAAACGCGAGGCATTGACCAAGCTGACGAATTGGCCGACCCTGCCAAAGGTGTTCATCGACGGGCAGTTTTACGGCGACACGGATATCCTGGACCCGATGGAAGCGAAGGGCGAGGTGATGCCGTTGCTGAAGAAGGCCTTCGGCGCCGAGTCTTAGGCGGTGGTGCAGTTCGATTCCCCACGTTGATGGCTCCTCGCCGGCGTTCTTCCGGTTCTCTCCCAACAGAAGACGCCTTGTCTGTTGGGGGATGAGCCGCGTGAGTCGATGCGTTTCCTATAAATTCTTGCGAGACCGCTTCCTGGCCGATAGGATCCTCTGCATCACGCATGGGTGATGATTATTCAGCGAAGAGTCCGCTCTGCGTCGATCTTGATGGCACGCTCATCAAGACCGATTTGTTGTGGGAATCACTGCTGGCGCTTCTCAAGCAGAATCCGCTCTCGATCGTCCTGCTTCCCTTCTGGTTGCTCAAAGGCAAAGCCCATTTTAAGCATGAAATCGCCCGCCGGGTGACGCTGGATGTCTCCACATTGCCCTATCACCCGGATCTGATCGAATTTCTTACCGAGGAAAGACGGTTCGGGAGGAAACTTGTGCTCGCGACGGCGAGTCATGTGAGTTTTGCGCAGGCCGTGGCCGCTCACCTTGGTTTATTCGAGGAGCGGGTGTTCGGGAGTGATGCGTCGATCAATCTCAAGGGCGCGCGCAAGGTGGCGCTCCTGGTCGAGCGGTATGGATCTCGCCGGTTTGCCTATGCAGGAAACTCCACAGCGGACTTGCCGGTGTGGGCCGAAGCCAATGAAGCGATCGTCGTCAACGCGTCTGCCGGTTTAGCGAGCCGTGCGCAAGCGCTTGCCCCGGTCAGCCGGGTCTTCAGTCAACCGGTGCAATGGCTGAAGCAGGTTGCCAAAGCCTTACGCGTGCATCAATGGGCCAAAAATGTGTTGGTGTTTATCCCGGTCGTCGCTTCCCATCAACTGACGAATCGTACATTGATGATTCAGGCCTTGTTGGCGTTCCTCTCCTTCAGTCTCTCCGCTTCCGCCGTCTATATCGTCAACGATTGCCTGGATCTTGCTTCCGATCGCCGGCATCCCCGAAAAAAGTCTCGGCCGTTTGCCTCCGGCAGCCTGTCCATTCCATTCGGACTACTCCTGGCTGCGGGCTGCCTCGTGGTAGGCGTCGCATTGGCCTTCGCGCTGCCCCGTGTATTTCTCGTAGTGCTGACGGGATACCTCGTGATGACCACCGCCTATTCCTTTTACTTGAAGCAGTTCGTGTTGCTGGATGTGATTGTGTTGGCTCAGCTCTATACGGTGCGGGTGTATGGCGGCGGGGCTGCGACTGAGGTGGTTCCATCCCATTGGTTGTTGACGTTTTCGTTGTTTCTCTTCCTCAGTCTCGCCCTGGTCAAACGGTTTACCGAGTTGCGTCTCACGAGCCAGACAGAGGGAACGGAAGTGCATGGACGAGGGTATTGGGTGACGGATCTGGAGCATATCTCCAGCATTGGCACAGCAAGCGGATTGATCGCGGTGTTGGTGTTAGCCTTGTATATCAGCAGCAAAGAGGTGTTGCTGCTGTATTCCCAGGCGGAGGTGCTGTGGCTGGTGTGTCCCGTGATGCTGTACTGGATCAGCCGGGTCTGGATGCTGGCGTACCGGAATCGAATGGATGATGACCCGGTCGTGTTCGCGGTAAAAGATCCGAAAAGTTATGTCATGGCAGCCCTCATCTGCGCCATTCTTTTCCTCGCCAAGTGAGTCGGAACATATTAAATACCCCATCCGCCGCTGAGATGCAGATTTGCGCCGTTGACGTAACGCGCGTCCTCGCTAAGCAGGAATCTGACCGCAGCAACCGTGTCCTCCACGCTTCCGACATATCCCGCCGGGATCCGTTTGACCACTCCTGCCAGTTCTTCCGGGGGCGCACTGCCTGAATCGATGAAGCCGGGTGAAATCGCGTTGACCGTAATGCCATAGGGGGCGAGCAGCTTTGCCAGGGTGCGGGTCAGGATCAATACCCCGGCCTTGGCGATGTAATGTCCCGTCACCTCCGGCTGGGCCACCATCTGATCGGCGTTGGCCATGCTGAAATTGATGATCCGTCCATGTTTCCGCGTTTTCATGCCCGGCGCCACCGCTTGCCCGAGATAAAAAATCGGGTGCAGATTTCCATCGAACATTTCGCGCCACCCTTCTGTGGTTTCGTCAAAAAGGTTCACGCGATGGTAAGGGCCGGCGCCGTTAATCAACGCGTCGATGCGGCCCCATTTCGCCTCCACCTGTGCGACCAACTGCTTGGACGCTGCCGGGTCGGACACATCGCATTGCAGGGCGAGGGCTTGGCCGCCGCGTGCCACGATGGCGGCGCTGGTCTCCTCTGCGGCAGCGGCGCTGGTGCGGTAACACAGGGTGATGGACCACTGTTGCGCGGCAAGGTCGAGGGCGATGGCGCGGCCGATGCCTTTGGCTCCGCCGGTGATGAGTGCAACTGGGTTCGACATAGGTCTCCTTCTACGTCCGGCGTTCGCGCAGGCGCTTTGCGAGCAGCTCCAGTGTTCCCGCCGTTCTGGTTGAATAGACTCGCTCCTTTTTGGGGCGTTTCTTATCCGCCATGCAGTCATCGATCAAACTTTGGAGATCCTCCAGGGTGTCGATATCGTTCCATGGCGGAAGGAGCGCGGTCTTCAGCCCTTCCGTGGCAGCTTGCTGTTGAGTGAGCGCTAGGACCTGATCTGTCGACCAGGGAATAGTTTCGAACAGGGCAGGGTGAGGCCTGGTCATACCGATCAGGTAGTACCCGCCGTCCTGGGCAGGCCCCAGGACCAGATCATGCCGGGCGAGCGAGGCGAAGGCGTCGCGATAGTGCGTGAGCGGCAGCGACGGGACGTCGGTTCCCACGAGGCAGATGTGCTGATAGCCGCGGGCGAAGAGCTGGTCGAAGCTGTGCCGCATGCGGGCGCCGAGATCGTCGCCTTTCTGAGCCAGGAGCGTCACCCCATGGCGCGCTTCCATGATTCTGAAAAATACGTGCGCGCTCGACGGGGCGCAGGCCAGAAAACGATCGAACTTGAGCTTGAATGTGCCGGCAGCGGCTTTGGTGCGTTCCAGGGTGTCGAGCACAAAGCTTCCGTGCAGCGTGGCGGCTTCGTCTTCGGTCAAGGCAGGGCAGAGTCTGGTTTTCACCTGTCCCGGGACCGGCGCTTTGGCGAAGATCACCAGGGCTGCCGACGCGGACTGTTTACGGTCAGGGGGGTGGGGGCTCATTGATTCATCTCACCATGCTGTAAAAATGTTGAAGTCGATGCGGGCTGACTCCGATCCAGTACAGGAAGCGAAGGGTCCACATCAACAAAATTGTGCGAAGAGGACCCTGCTGCTCCCATCGACGGAAGGCGGTCACAACCTGATCCGGCAAGGAGGCCAGTTGTCCGGCTCGTTTGAGCCGCCGCGTAAATTCGATATCTTCCATCAGAGGGATGTCCGCAAATCCTCCCATCTTCTCGAAAACTGCGCGTCGGACAAAGATGGCCTGGTCCCCGGTGGCGATCCCGCTCCAGCGCGAGCGCAGGTTCATCAGCCTGCCGATAATGCGGGCCGGCAGGCGTGTGGAGTCGAAGCGGACATCGAATCGCCCGCCGACGCAGGTTTCATTAGACAGGGCGATGAGGATGGCCTGTTGAGCGTTCGACGGAAGACGAGTATCCGCATGCAGAAACAGCAGGACATCGCGCCCGCTGGCGGCCGCGCCCGTATTCAGTTGCCGCGCTCGGCCGTGTGGGGCCGTCAATAACCGCATAGAACCGGCCGAGGGGGCAAGAGGAATACCTATTCGATCCGCAAACGACCGGGCGATGGCACAGGTGTCATCAGAACTTCCACCATCGACGATGATCAACTCGTCAAACCCCAAGGAATGGGTGTGGGAAAGTGTCCGATCGAGGCCACGGGCTTCGTTCAGAACTGGAATGATGACGGCAATCGTCATCGAGGTTAGAAGTCGGGAGTTCTGGTCAGGGCCGTCTGCGGCCATTCAGGCAGTCGGTTTGGGGTCCTTGAACATGAAATACATGACCACGGCGACGGTGGACCAGAACACCACCTGCTTATGCCAGAACAAGACTTCGCCGTAGTGAAAAAAGGCCAAACTGATTAGGACCGATCCTGCCATCAGGGAATAGCGGACGGTCGGGTTTTCCACCACCGCGTTTGACCAGACGGCGATGCCGCTGAAGTAAATCAAGAGCGGGACGACGTTAATTTCGAATCCGCCGCTAATGGAGAGAAACACGTCCAGGAAGCCGATGAACATCAAGGCCGTGCCGATCATCATCCCGAAGACGTGCGCCTGGCGATCAGTTGTGCTCTCGTCGTCCGGGCGATGCGGGGGTGGCCAGGACGGACGGGTGGAGGGATCTGGGAGGTCGCTGGGAGGTGCCATGTTCAGGCCTTAAAATGTTTGCTGAGGGTAAGGGCTTGTCGTTGGTATGACGAGCCAAGCGCCGTTCCATACACTTGCGAAGGGACCGTGAGCATTCGATCATACACTACTTTGAAGAAGGTTTGCCCATCATGAATGAGGAATGGCACATCGTGCGGGCGGACTTCCAGCACGACCTGCGTGCCGCGCATCGTCCCGTCGCCATACCCGAAGCCTGGGTCGAAGAATCCCGCATAGTGCGTGCGTAGCTCGCCGCAGGCCGCCTCGTACGCCACCATTTCGGCGGCATAGCCGGACGGGACGCGGATCCGTTCCTTGGAGGCCAGGATATAAAACTCTTCCGGCTCCAACAGCAGACTGTCATGGCGATGCCGTTTTAACGGTTCCCAGAAATCCTGGGCCGCATAGTGACCAATTTTAGCCAGGTCGATGACATGGCTGTTTTTTTTCGCCCGATACCCGATCACCGCATCTTCGTGTGCGCTGCCGGTGAGATCAATTCGCAAGAAGAGCCCTCGCTCTGTGCGGAACTCCTTAGGCGGGAGCGGCTTCGGGGAGGACGCATTGCGAAAAAGCAGTGGATCGGCCGCGTGCAATTTCTGGAGGGCCGTATCCGATACCGTCGCGTCCCCGCGCACGAAACGGATTTGATTGAGCGAGTCACCGGTGCGCACTTTAATGGCGAATGACCGGGGGACCACTTCCAGGTAGAGCGGACCTTTGTAGCCTGCCCGGATCTCATCAAAGCCGGCGTTCAGGTCGGTGACGACACGGGTGAAGACGTCCAAGCGTCCCGTCGTGCTTTTCGGGTTGGCGCGGGCACGGAGCGTCGCCGGCAATTCGAGATGCTCCAAGAGCGGCACCAGATAGACATGGCCCTTTTCCAGAATGGCGCCCTGGGTCAGGTCCATTTCATACATCACGAGATCGGATTGATAAAAGTCGAGGACGTTGAGGCGGCTGCTGATGGCCGACAATTCCGGTAGGAAGCTGCTGATGAGCCGGTAGGCTTTTCTCCCCAGCCGCAAGTCGAGGCTGGCCGGTTGGATTTGCCGGTCTTCGATCGGGGCATCAGACTTGATGGCGCCACGGGCGATCAACTGGGTAATGTGCTGGTAAGGCAGAATGCCCTTCGATGACCCGGCACGTCTCACAGATGCTCACCCCCTCCGTCACATCCGTTGCCGGCAGTGACCCAGGAAGGGTGGGCGCCAACCATCGGTAACTCGCGTCCTTGAGGCGAGCCTGGCTGAGGATAGTGATATGTGTTGTTTTCGTAGTTTCTCAGCACGGCGCCATCTTCATCCAGATTAACGAGATATTCTCCGGGAAGCAGAGGAATTTTTCCGCCGCCGCCGGGGGCATCGATCACAAAGTGAGGGACAGCCATACCGCTGGTGTGGCCTTGCAAGGCCTTGATGATCTTGAGCCCTGTTTCGACCGAGGTCCGGAAATGATTGGTTCCCTTGGTCAAGTCCGCCTGATACAAATAATAGGGTTTGACGCGCGCCAGTAGGAGCTGGTGCATCAGCCGTTTCATGGTTTCGGGATCGTCGTTAACCCCCTTCAGTAACACAGTCTGTGCTCCCAGGGGAACCCCGGCATCGGCCAGCATGCCGCACGCGCGCTTCACTTCCGGCGTCAGTTCATCCGGATGGTTGAAGTGCAGGTTCATATAAAACGGATGATACCTTTTGATGATTTCGCAGAGTTTCGGCGTGATCCGCTCGGGTAAGCTGCCCGGTACCCGAGTGCCGATCCGGATTATTTCCAAGTGAGGAATGGTGCGGAGTGACTTGAGGATCCGTTCCAAGAGATGGTCCGGCAGTAACAACGGATCTCCGCCGGACAGGATCACATCCCGCACTTCCTGATGTTCGCGCAGATAGGCGATGGCCCGATCGAGCTCGCCTTTCTTGAGGAAGCCCGGTTTGCCGACCAGCCGTTTTCTGGTACAGAATCGGCAATAGATCGGGCACTGGTTGGTGACCATCAGGAGCACTCGATCGGGATACCGGTGGACCAGATGGGGCACGGGGCTCATCAGGTCTTCTTCGAGCGGATCATCCTCCGCGTCGGCATCGGCCATTTCGGCGCGATCGGGCACGACCTGCTTCCAGATCGCGTCGCCTTTTTCTTTGATGGTGGCCAGCACGGTCGGCGTAATGCGCATGGGGTAGTCCCCCACGATGTCTTCGATCTCCTTGGCGTCGACACCGAGCCGTTCGGCCAGATCTTTTGGCTTTACCACGCTCTGAGCCAGGATGCGTTTCCAATCCTCCACGTGTCTATCCTTTCGCTGATGCCGTTCCAATCGGCCAAGCCGTACCGGCCGGCGCCTCTCTCCGGCATCTCGTCCTAACCGTGATCATCAGCGGTCGCGCTGCGGGTCCCGGCGACCTCCTCACGGCTGCGCCTTGTCGTAGTGTGTGTGCAGATGGGCCAGAATATCGTGGGTTTCCGAGAGCACCGTGTCTCCGTCCTTCAAGACCGGGACATAGTATTGGCCGGAGACCTCGTAGACTTGTTTGCGCATCGGCCGGAAGTCCGGCACGACCACGTCTTCGTAAGAAAGGTTCAATTCACTCAGGCGATCCCGGACAACCGCGCAATCGGGGCACCATTGGACATGATAGAGGGTGAGGGCCATGAGTACCTATAGGAGAAAAGAGTAATCAGCCGGCGGCTGAATCGATGCGAGCAGCCTCGTCATCACCCCGCGCTACGCTGGGACGCCCGGCGCGATCGCACAGGGCGCCATGATCGCGTCGACCATGCCATGAATAATTTTTTTATTGGCGGGACAGAGTGTTGCCAGGATCCCGCCGAGCTCGGCCTTGTCACCGACGACGAAATAATACGGAGATAAGCGAACCCGCCCGGACATCGGCGTCACCGTCTCGCGTTGTTCATCCCAATAGGCCGACTCGAACAAGCGGCCCTTGTGGAATTCTTGAAGGACATAGGGGGTTGTCGAGAAGGACTGCAGCGCATGCTCCAACGCGGCGCCCCATTCGACTTGCGGGAGATCATGCCCGATGGAGACGCCCCGGCTGCCCCAGGCCAGTTCGGAGAATCCTGAGGGCTTGATCACCAGTTGCCGCTCCTTTTGAGTCGTGTGGGCCAGCCGGCGAAAGTCCGAGACGGCTCGTCCGCTGAGCAGGAGATCTGGGATGACGGCCGTCGGGGGCACCGGTTGCGGGTCGAGAATCCATGTTCGAGGCAGCAATTGTCGCAAGGTGGCCCTCGTCTCAGCGGTCAATATCTGCTCCCAAAATGGCGCCAGTTCAGGGTGATGGAACAGCCCGAAGGCGAGTTTTTCCTCCAAGGCCGGCTTGTAGGGCGGCGTGACGGCGACCTGTCCCTTCTTCGCAGCATACATCATGAGCTCGGCCTTCGGGATGTTCTTTAGATCGAAGAGTTCAAAAAAGCGGTAGAGTAATCCGATCGCCCGCGGTCCCTGTTCATCTTGGAGAAACAGGCCCTCGTCGGTAAAACGAATGTCCCGTGGCTCGACACAGAACGCCTGCCAACCGATTTCACGCAGACGCCGGGCCATCCATTCCATCTCCGGCCGGTACTCCTTCGCCTCGTCGGAGACAACAATCGCAAGGCAGCCTTCCTGGTCGCCTTGCTGGGCACGCAGCATCGCGGCGAATCCTTGCACCATGCCATCTCGACCGGCGATCAGGGAGGAACGTTCGGACGCTGCGTGAGCGGGGGCGAGCCCGAGCCCGAGTTGGTCATCATAGGCGCGCGACATGCATGCCGTCAGCCCGATCCCACCGGGAACGGAATCGAGCTCCGTGATCACCATGCCGTCGGCAGTCGGGATCACATCCGGCCGAATGATGCCGGGTATGAGGTTTCGAAACCGGTTCATCCGGCTGAAGGTGATGAGGGATTCCGGTTTGCCCTGATCGAGATAAGCCGCCACCCACCCCGGCTGGGTCCCGCGGGCACTGTCTTGATAGAGGCGGTTTAAGGCCCGATAGAAAGCCAGGAGGTCCTGCCCCAAGTGCTGAAAAAACATGACGTCAGACGAGGAAAGCGGAAAGGGTGTCGGGGAGAGGCGAAAGCGCGCCGGCGAAATGTTTGAACCGGTCGTCGCCGCGACCGGTTCCGTTTCAGCCGGGCCATAGACGCCGGCGTGAACGAGCGCATCACGGATTGCGAGACAACGTCGGCGGGTTTCGTCGGAGTTCAACGGCTCACGTGAATGTTGTGGCAGTGCCAATGCAATATCCTCGATGCTCGCAGCGCAGTCGCATGCTTCGCAGTCGCGGTCGGATTCGAGGTGGAGCAAATCGTACCATGGCCTCTTACACTGGTACAAGTCGGCGAGGGCCACGAGGCGCTCGCCGACATCTCACGCCACCCGGCAAACAGGGGCCTGCGACGGCCAAGATGCGGGATAGTAGGACGACGTGCGGGTTAGTGTTACAATATGTGCAGCTCATGACGAGTCCACTCGTGCCAGTCTCTCCCGCGAGTCCCACACGGCCCGTAGGTCATTCTCTCCTGCAGATCGTGCCGAGTACGGCCTGTCTTCAATGCGACGTCTGTTGCCGGTTTCCCGAGCAAGACAGCTTCTTACGCCCCTTCTTTACCGGCGAGGAGATTCAAGGAGCGGTGGCGGCCGGTCTGGCGCCGGAATGTTTCCCAACTACCGAAGGCGCCCAGATTAATCTGGTCCCGAATCCGGCTGGCGAGGGATATGTCTGCCCCGCGTTTGACAGTGGCACGTCGCGCTGTCGCATCTATGATGTCCGCCCGTTGGACTGTCGACTCTATCCGTTTGCCCTGATGTGGGATGTCGAGCGCGCCCATGTCCTCCTCGGATGGGATACGAAGTGTCCGTATATGCGTGATGCGCCCGCGTCGCTGGTCGATCAGGCGGCAGACGCGGTGGCCCAATGGATTGAACAGGATGAGCGGGTGGCGATGCTTGCGCGCTACCCCAGGCTCATTGGGCGGTTTCAGGAAGATGTCATCCCCTTGCGGACCTTGGCGAGGGTGACGGAACACGTGCAGAGAGGGCAGACGCGGATCCACAGGCAGGCCCTGACCATTCAGGATCGAGGGCGTCTGGAGGCCGCACTGGCCGTCAGCGCCGGCGTTCAGGAGATACCGCTCGCTGCGGCTTCATTCGCCTACCATTACATCTGGCGGCATCGGCTGAGATATACCTGGACCGAACTGCAGGGGCACCTGTGCCTGTTCGCCGAATCGCCCGACGGGATATTTTTGGCCTTGCCTCCGTTGGGAGAAGGGCCGATCGATCAGCCGGCGGCTGAAGCCTTTCGCGTGATGCGCGGGTGGAATGGGGATTCGTCCGTCAGCAGGATAGACAATGTACCGGAATCTTCCGTGCCCGCACTACGCGCGTTGGGGTACGAGGTCATCCAGAGAGAGCCGGACTATGTGTATGCCGCCGCTGATCTTGTCGATCTCGCCGGTGACCCGTATCGATCGCCCCGCGCAGCCTGCAACCGCTTCATGCGCGAACATGGCGGGATCCTTGAACCCTATGACTGTCGCGATCAAACCGCCTGTCTGACTTTGTTTCATGAATGGCGGGAACAGAAACAGCGGACCGGACCGGATGGTTGGGCCGATGCCTTGCTTGACGATGCCGCCGGAGCCCATGAAACGGCATTGTCCGCCCATGCTGAATTGGGACTGACCGGAGCAGTGGTTCGAGTGGCGGGGCGCATTCGGGCGTATACGCTGGGCCTGCGGCTCAATCAATCAGTGTTCTGTGTCTTGCTGGAAGTGGCGGATCGGGATATTGTGGGGGCCGGCGCGTTCGTGTTTCGTGAATTCTGTCGCCAAGCGCTCGCCAAAGGCGCATGTTGGATCAACACCATGGATGATTCCGGTCTCCCGAGTCTGGCGAAAGCCAAGCGCTGGTACCATCCCGCGCGATTGATACCGAATTACGTTGTGACGGAGTCCCGACGATGATGGCCGCTCCTCTCCCAGGTTCTCCCCGCCGTTCCTATCCCTGGTTGCCTGTGTTGATCGTCGGCATGACGATCGTGGCGCTGGTGATCGGCGTGGTCATGTTGCGGTCGATTGAAGTGCGTATGGTCGAGGCGACCGGAGGAAACCTCACGCTCGCCTCGGCTGAGATTGCGGACAAACTCGACCGCCTGCTCTTCGAGCGTCATGCGGATGTGCGCATGATGGCCCGGGCGTTCACTGACCGGGCTGCCGACAAGAAATATATCAATGAGTATCTGCAGTGGATGAAGGACACCTACGCGCCGGTCTATCTCTGGCTGGGGGTGACGGATCCTCATGGACGGATGATTGCGGCAACGGATTCGTCCACCATCGGCCAGGACTACAGCCAGAGTGAGTGGTTCGACCGGGTGCGGCAGACCAGCGCTGTGCTGGTCGATGAGGTCGAGGTCCGTGACTCGGATCACAAGATCGAGTCGGTTGCCTTTACCGCGCCCATTCTCAGCGTCAGCGGGAAATTTCTCGGCGTGGTCACGACCCGCATCGGACTGCCGATGCTGGAAGATGTGCTCATCGAAACGGTGCGCGAAATTCAGCAGAGCGACGGCGCGGCCGGTCCCTTCGAATATCAATTTCTAACGAGGGGCGGTCTGGTATTCGTGGATTCCTCCTCCAGCATCGACCAGGTCAACCTGCGTGAGCTCAATCTGCCCTCGGTCTTGCGGAGCAGCTCGGGCAAGGCGGGATATGTCGAGGAAATGCATGTTCGCCGTTACGTCCCCGTCGTGACAGGGTATTCCCAAACCAACGGGTACAGCGGCTATTCCGGCTTGCAGTGGACGATTCTGCTGCGGATAGATCGCGACGTCATTCTGTTGCCGATCCGGGCGATGATGTGGAAACTCGGCATCGCCGGTGCGGTGGTCTGGCTACCGATGGTGGGCTTGCTGCTATGGGCCACGGGACGATTGCGCGAACAACATCGGCAAGCGCAGCAAGAGAGCGAATGGGCCCGCGCGGCGGAGGCAGCCCTGTTGCAGAGCCAGGAACGCAACCGGGTCATCGTCGATACGGCGTTAGACGCCGTCATCTCCATGGATGCGGGCGGCATCATTACGGATTGGAATGCGCAGGCCGTCAACATTTTCGGGTGGGAACGCGAAGAGGCGTTGGGCCGGCGTGTTTCGGAGACGATCATTCCCGTCCGGGACCGGGAAGGGCATGAACGCGGGCTGCGACATTTCCTTGATACCGGACAAGGCGCCCTTCTCAACCGACGGATTGAGATGATGGGGAGTCATCGTGACGGTCATGAATTTCCGGTGGAAATTACCATCTCTCCGGCCAGGCTGGGCGATGCCTATATTTTCAGCGCCTTCATTCGCGATATTACCGCGCGCAAACGGACCGAGCGCCAGTTGGCATCTCAGTACGCAGTCACGCGCGTGTTGGCGGAATCGCGGACCTTGGAAGAAGCCGGGCCGAAGATTTTGCAGGCCATTTGCGAAAGTCTGGAATGGGAGTTAGGCATCTTCTGGCGACTCGACCGGCAGGGAAGTGTGCTGCGCTGTCTGGATGTCTGGCAGGCGCCGGGGCTGAACGCCGAAGAATTTGTTCTTGAGACCTGGCGGCATACCTTCGGGATCGGCAAGGGACTTCCCGGACGGATCTGGCAGGCGGGAGAACCGACGTGGATCAAGGACGTTGTGCAGGAAGCGAATTTCCCTCGCAGCGGCGCGGCCTCACGCGTGGGATTGCATGGCGCCTTCGGATTCCCGGTTCGAGTCGGGACGGAGGTGGAAGGCGTCATCGAACTCTTCCGGCGCGAAATCAAGCAGCCGGATGAACAGTTGTTGAAGATGGTCGCTGATGTCGGTCTCAAGATTGGGCAGTTCGGCGAACGGGCCCGTGCCGAGGATGCGCTGCGCCGCACGGAAGCGCAACTGCAGCAGTCGCAAAAAATGGAGGCCGTTGGACGACTCGCCGGCGGTGTGGCGCACGATTTCAATAACATGCTGACGGTGATTCGAGGATACAGCGAACTGGTGCTGAGCCGGCTCTCGCCGACCGACGGGTTCCGGAAAGAACTGGAAGAGGTTAAAAAAGCGGCGGATCGCGCGTCCGGTCTGACCGGTCAATTGCTGGCGTTCAGTCGCCGGCAGTTCATCGCCCCGAAGGTGCTGGATCTGAATTCGGTGATCCATAACATGGAAGGCATGCTCCGGCGATTACTGGGAGAGGACATCGTCGAGCTGTGTACCGTTCTGGATCCGGGCTTGGGGCAGTTGAAGGCGGATCCCGGCCAGGTAGAACAGGTCATTATGAATCTAGCCGTCAATGCCCGCGACGCCATGCCGGACGGCGGCCGGCTGACGGTGGAAACCGCCAATGTGCAGTTTGGCCAGCGCCGAAACCGTCCGCCGATGGGCGCCGAGCCTGGTTCGTACATCGCCTTGATTGTGCGCGACACAGGCCACGGCATGGACGAGGACACGCAGTCCCACGTCTTTGAGCCGTTTTTTACCACCAAAGAAAAGGGCAAAGGGACCGGGCTCGGATTGTCCACGGTCTATGGCATTGTCAAGCAGAGCGGCGGGTGCATCGAGGTGGAAAGCAAGCCCGGCCGTGGGGCAACCTTTAAAATTTTCTTTCCGCGGATCGAAGCGGTCAATGACGAAACCGAATCGGTCGCCGTCGGCGGTGACTCGGTCAGAGGGCGCGAGACTGTGTTGTTGGTTGAGGATGAACCCGGTGTGCGACGCCTGGTCAATGAGACGTTGCGCCTTCACGGCTATACCGTTTTGGAAGCCAGGCATGGCATCGAAGCGTTGCTGACCGGGGCCAAACATGCCGGTCCCATCCACTTACTGCTGACTGATGTGGTCATGCCGCAGATGAGCGGCCCGGAAGTGGCAGAAAAACTCGCGACGGTCCGGCCGGAAGTCAAAGTGCTGTATATGTCCGGCTACCCGGACCACCCGGCCTTCTCCAAAGGCGGCATTGATACGGAGCATTCTTTCCTGCAAAAACCCTTCACCCCCACCACGCTGGCGCAAAAAGTTCGGGAAGTGTTGGATGGATCGAAGGTCGGCTGAGCGGCGCGAAGTCGTCGGACGCCTTCCGTCGGTCGCTTGAACTTCCTGCCGGTTTCCGTTTATCGTGGCGCACCATCCAGATTATTCACATTCAGGCAGGAGTAGCGGAATGAGCGAGGGGCGAGCAGCGACGGCTCCGAAAGGGCAGGCACAAGACATCGACCGGTACCGGATCGCACGGGAACCGTTTTATGCCGACGTGCGAGGCGAGGTCGGGCTCTTTACCATTGCGGCGCAGAGCCGCATGCCGGTGATGCTCAAGGGGCCCACGGGCTGCGGGAAAACACGGTTCGTCCAGCACATGGCCTATCGCCTGGGCCGTCCGCTCATTACGGTGGCCTGCCACGAGGATCTTACGGCCTCAGACCTTGTCGGGCGCTATCTCCTGAAGGGCCAGGAGACGGTGTGGATGGATGGTCCGCTGACCCTCGGCGTGAAGCAGGGAGCGATCGTCTATCTGGACGAGATCGTCGAGGCCCGCAAAGACACCACGGTCATCATCCACCCCTTGAGCGACGACCGGCGACTTCTGCCGATCGAAAAAAAAGGACAGGTCATCGAGGCGGTGGATGACTTCATGCTGGTGATTTCCTACAACCCCGGCTATCAAAGCATTCTGAAGGATCTGAAGCAAAGCACCAAGCAGCGGTTTATGGCTATCGAGTTCGAGTATCCGCTGCCGGATGTCGAGACCCGGGTCGTGGCGCATGAGGCCGGAGTCAGTCCCGAGCTTGCCCAGCGGCTGGTCAAAGTTGCGGAAAAGGTCCGCAACCTCAAGAATCACGGGCTTGAAGAAGGCGTGAGTACCAGACTGTTGATTTATGCGGCGACGTTGATCAAGCAGGGCGTGCCTGCCGATCGCGCCTGCGATGTCGCCATTGCCCGGCCTATTACTGATGATCCGGATATGTTGCGCAGCATCATCGAGGTCGTGAAAGCGGTGTTTTAAACCGCTCGTGTGTCGCGCCTCGCCGCCCTATGTTCTCCAGAACGTTGTGACCAACCACGATTTCGGGCGGGAGTCTCCATCTCCGGCAGCAGAACAGGTCGTTCGCACCACAGCTGAGGGGGCCGTCATGTCGGTCCATGTTCAGCCGAAAGCTTCTCGTACGCAATGCGCTGGGCTTCACGGTCGCGCGATCAAGATTCGTGTGGCGGCACCGCCGTCTGATGGCGCGGCGAACGAGGAGTTATGCCGGTTCCTCGCCCGCGCGTGTCGCCTGCCGCTGAGCGCCGTAGAGATTCTCAGCGGGGCGAGCAGCCGGCAGAAGCGCATTTTGCTGAGGGGGCGTTCCGCCGAACAGGTGCTCGCACAACTTCAGATCGAGTAAGAAACGGCTCAGGCCGAACGAATGCACGAAGCATTGTCTATGCGAGGGCGGTATGCAGAGTGAGGTGGGTGTCGGGGTATGGCAGCGGCCGTGGCTTCTGAAGCGCGTCGGATCGAGAATGTCTCGATGCTCCATTGCTTTCCTCGTCGTGGCCTTGACCGCTTGTGCCGGGCCTGAACCCATCTTCAAGTCCACGACGCATTTGCAGCTCCACGGCAAGCAGCAGGCCGAGCATGAAGCGGCAGTCTGCGAGGTGAAAGCCGAACGGGCGGGATTGCAGCATGGAACGAATCGCAGCGGGAATGCCGGCGCCGGCGCCGCGCTGGGAGTCATCGGCGGGGCGGCAGTGGGGGCCTCGGCAGGGCTGATGGGCGGGCCGACCGGTATCGCCATCGGGGCGGCAGCCGGCGGCGCGGTCGGCGGGATCTTAGGTCTGTTCGCCGGGACCTACAAGCCCTTACAGCCGCAACAGGACTATGCGGCCTTCGTCGAACGTTGTCTCAAGGAGAAGGGCTATGAGACCGACGGGTGGCAATAATGCTGGTGTCCCGGACGAAACGCCGTGAGCGGCCGGCCGATCAGAATGTAAAACAGCCTGAATAGTCGGCCATCAGGCATTGGACACGAATAGAAATCCGTTCCAGTCGCTCCAACTGTTGCGGCGTCGGCGCCGACCCGCGTACATCCCGCAGCCATTCCGCATCCTGCCGCAACTTTCTCAATGACCAGCGTGAGGTGCCTGGAATGCGCGTCTCCTCGTGAAGCGCCTGCTCCACAATGGTGCGGAATGAGGCCACTTCATCGGCGAACTCTACCCGGTGCGCATCGAAGGAATAGGGCGCTTCGTCCTGCGCCATTAATGCGAGGAGACGGCGCAGCCACTCGACGGTCGCGGCCATTCGTTCGTAGTTGAGCGTGCTGGCGACGTCGCCTGCCGTGTGATACCGGGGTGAGCGCGCAGCGGAGAGAAACAGGAACGGGATCTTGTGGTTGCGGAACACGTCATAGTCGCTGAAGGCCTTGTGACCGTGATCAGGGATTTCCTCGACGAGATGGATTCCCACCGGGAACACGGTGAGAGAAGGAGTCGACGTGCGGGTGACCCATCGATACAGCTCGGGACTTTTCTCCGCTCCGGTGGCAAAAACCGCATCCTTGAGCGGTGCCCAGTGCGCGCCTCCCATCAGGTCCATGATGATCGCGGCTTGAAGATTGTCTGCAGCACCGACTTCTGGCGGCAGGTGATGAAACAAAAACTGTGATCCCATTTCGGCCGTGCCGAAATAGGGGAGTTCCTCACCGTTAAACCCGACAAACATGATGCCGTAGCGCGAGAGACCTGTCAGGTTTCTCGCGGTTTCGATCAGGATGGCGATGGAGGACGCGTTGTCGTCGGCTCCGAGGAAGGGATACCCCAGGTGGTCATAATGGGCGCCGAGTACAATCCAGCGCGCGGAACCTGTCTGCCCGACCGGCGGGATGACCCCGATGATGTTGTCGCCCATGCGGTCAGAAATGGTCTGTCGATAGCCGCCAAGCGAGGGGAGCGGCTGCAGTCCGGCTTGGCGAAACTGCTCCTCGATGTATTGCGCGGCCTGGCGGTTGCCTGGTGTTCCCGGTTGGCGGCCAGCCAGTGCAGGACTCGCGAGGAAGGAGACGTGTGACTGCAATCGTTGCGCCTGAGCTGTTGTGACGGGCAATGCTCTCGGATCAAGAGCCTCCATTGTGTGGAGGCAGCCGGCTATACTCAGAGAGGCCAGTACGGCGACAACTGCCAAGCCATAGCGAAGGCCGACTATCGGATTGCAGCAAAACCGGCTGATCACGATTGTGCGGAGGAATCCGGAGCCGCCGAGGATTCCGGCACCTTCGGAGCCATGGGCAGCGCTTTGTGGCGAAGTGCTCGGCCTTTGCCCGGAGTCGGATCAGGAACGAGGCCGTAACATTGGCGTCCCTCGTGGTCTTCGGGCAAGTACTCCGTAATCGGCAGCCCTTCTTCATTTACAAAGAGCAGGCAATGGCAATATTTATAGATCTGCATTTCGTCGCAGGCACACATCCAGCGACGCAGCTTGGCCTCGGCCTGTTTATCTGGGTAGAAATTGCAGGGGCAGAGCGGCTTTCCCAACTCATCCACGTGAGCGGCTAGTCCCAACACCACGGCATTGGTCACGGCAGGATTCGGGTGCATGGCCGT
The DNA here is from genome assembly GCA_014055465.1 of Nitrospira sp. CR1.1. Classification (NCBI taxonomy): domain Bacteria; kingdom Pseudomonadati; phylum Nitrospirota; class Nitrospiria; order Nitrospirales; family Nitrospiraceae; genus Nitrospira; species Nitrospira sp. CR1.1. Next base: position 35,556 of record WIAF01000001.1, on the reverse strand, counting down.
GCCGCTCTTCTCGGCGAACCCTTTGACGTACTTCCACATCTTCTCGAGACTTTCTTTGCTCGGCTCAGCCATTCCGTCCCTCACGTGACAATGGTCGAATTAAAACGTCGATCGGTGCCAGTCGGTCCCGCCTGCGAGGACACAGTTTACAAGCGAAATTGTGTCCTTTACAATCCACCACTTCCCTCAAAATGGATCAACGCCATGGCATCCGGGTACTCCTTCCCACAACTTGTTGACCGTTTGGCCGACCAACTCGGTCCGGACTCCGCTGCGGCGATAGTAGAGGCTATCCTCGCCTCGGCCACCAGGTCGGATACGCCGGCTGGAGTGTGGCTGTTGTTGGAGGAGCTCACCGAAGCCTCGCCGAAAGCGGCCAAGGGCGCGATAGCGGCCCTGTTGGAATTGCAGCACCGGGGGTTGCTTGCCGAGGTCTTGCCATGGCTCGATCTCGGGGTCGCCATCGCGGCTGATTCGGGAGCCTTGGCGCTACGATTTTTCAAAGAGAGCCCGCTGCTGCTGGGCCTTCTCGATCCGCCTCAACGAGCGGTTGTATTGGCTGCCGGTTTGGAATTCGCTGACCGCCAGGCCAATGTGGCGGTGGAGTTTATTCGGGTTTCGCCGGAAGTGGTGCCCGTTCTGCCCCCGACAGACTGGCCGACCTGGATGGAACTGGCCTGTGAGTTGTCGGAGACCGATTTTGCCTTAGCTGTGGAGTATATCCGTCAGATTCCCGCCCTTGCTCGCGTGCTCTCCTTCGATACGGTTCGCGCCTGGGTGCAGTTCGGGATGACACTCATTGTTGAGAATAGCCTGGGCAGACCGGACTACCTGGGCGCCTTGGAGTTCTTCCGGACGAGTCCGGGCATCCTTGAGGATATTCCCGATCCGGCGTCACGCCAGCACGTGATCCGCGTGGGCGCCCAGATGGCAGAACGGTCGCCTGAATCGGGTATTGCGCTCCTGGCAGAAGCCCCGTCGATTCTTCGCCGGCTCCCGACCGATGAATGGCGGAGACAGGTCCTGCAATACGGCCTGTTGCTGGCCGAACGCGATGCCGAGACGGCGTTGGCCTATGTTCGCCGTTGTCCGGAATTGATAGCGTTGATCGGACCAGGTGAAGGGGCGCTACAGAAGTTTCAATCCTGGTTTGCCTCCGGGATGGACGTACTGGAGTACAGCTTGGAAGGGGGCCGCGCCTACTTTGGCATGGAGTCCGAGAAAGCCTTGGGCGCTGTGTCGCAGGCGATGAGCGGCGTACCCTTGCGGCAGATTGCCAGACGGGTCAAATTGTTCGCTCAGGCGCTCTGCGGCCGCGATCTCCGTATCTACGATCTGCCTGATTCGCTCGAATCAGCCCAGCCGATGGTGCGCGCCACGGTCAGTGACGATGGACGGAGCATCGGATTGCCGTCGCTTGTCAGGCGGCATTCGACCTACGAGGAGAATGTACGCCTCTATATGGTCATGGCCGCGCATGAGGCGGGACATCTGGAGTTCGGCACCTTCGATGTGCCCCTCACCCGGTTGCGAGACCTGAGCGAGGAACTCACGCAACGATATGGACGCAAGGCCTCGCCGGAAGCTCATACCCTGGGCGACCTGTTCGCACGGTATCCTCAGCCGGGTCTCATCCGTGATCTGTGGGCGCTCGTTGAAGATGCCCGGGTCGAGTACTTGCTGCGTTTGGAATATCCGGGTCTGAGTCGTGATTTGGCTTCGATCGCAAAAGATGCGGTGCAGGTTCGAAGTCTGGCGCATGGGATGACGGTGCGCGAGTTGGTCGTCGATCAGCTCCTGCTCCTCTCCACGGTCGAGGCCGGCTCCTTGCCGCTTCCTGATGCGCTCAAGCATGAGATCACGCATCTCTGGAGTCTCTGTCAAACCATCTTCCATCCGCTGGCCACTGCGGAAGAAGCTGTGCGATTGGCCGACCGCCTCTATGTCTCGATGGATGAGTTATTGGCTATTCGTCGCGAGGCTATTCCCAGTCCCGACGAAGCGGAAGCTCCTGAACAGTCAATTCCTGCGCCCAAGGCCTCGGAAGATCTTTCCGACACCTACCGTCCGATGGATAATTGGGAGTATCGCGGCGCGATGGATCCCAACCTAGTGCGGGATCGCGCCGAATCTGCGCCTGAGCAAAGTCCGGCTTCCGGCCAAGGGGATAGTCAGGGCGAGGCTGGTTTAGCCGGTGATTCGAGCGGATCGTCCGGTGCCGGGACGGCGCGTTCTCAGCAGGTGTCTCAAGAGATGTTGGTGCCGGGCCGTCGACAGCCTCCGTTGGTTGAAGAGATGTTGGCGGTAGAAGGCGAAGGGGCGCAGCCTGAGGATGAGAAGTCAGGAATGGTCAAAGCGGTTCGCTACCGAGAATGGGATGCCGCAATTCAGGACTACCGGATGCAGTGGTGCCGTGTGGTCGAACGGGAAGCGGTCGAAGGGTCGTCGGATTTTGTGGAAGAGACCTTGGCGGCCCAACGCGGGCCGGTCGCACTCCTGCGACGCTATTTCGAAAGCCTGCGTCCCCCGGGGTTGCGGCGCGTCCCAGGCCAACTGGATGGTGAAGACCTGGATATGGATGCCGTCATCGGCCGACTCGCCGATCTGCAAGCGGGGATAGAGCCGTCGGAGCGGATCTATGTGCGTCGTGAAAAGCGGGAACGTGAGGTGGCCGCAGCGTTTCTGGTCGATCTCAGCGGGTCCACCAGCCGCCAGGTTGAGCAGGGGCGGCGGATCATCGATATCGAAAAACAGGGGTTGGTGCTGCTCTGCGAAGCGCTCACGGCGATTGGCGACCAATTTGCCGTCTATGGCTATTCCGGGCAGGGCCGTCATCAGGTGGATTTCGTGGTGGTGAAAGACTTTGACGAACCGGTGACCGGGCGCGCGGGGGCCAAGTTGGGCGGAATGGTTCCCTTACAGCAGAATCGGGATGGCGCAGCGATCCGGCATGCGACGGCCAAGCTGCTCGCTCGTGAGGCGAAGACGCGGTTATTGGTGGTGATCAGCGACGGGCGTCCGCTGGATGACGGATACAAGGATGACTACTCGTTGGAAGACACACGCATGGCCTTGCGGGAAGCTCGGGCCGGCGGGATTGACCCGGTCTGTATTACGATCGACAAGCAGGCGGATCCCTATCTGCGACGGATGTACGGGGATGTGCGATATGTGGTGATTGATCGGGTGGAGGGGTTGCCGGAGAAGCTTCCGAGGATTTACCATCGGCTGACGGCCTGACCGGTCGCGCAGAAGGCGTTTTCAGTACTGGAGCATACCAACCATGATTGAGCAGCCGCTCAGACCGACCGTGCCGCCCTGGCTGTATAAACTGTTCACCGGCCATCAGTACCCCTATGTTCGACGGCAGGCCAAGTTCGCGAATCGAGACTTCAAGCCCGGCGAGGACCGGCCAGAACCGACTCGGGAAGCGATCGACGCCAAGTTTTGGGAAATCTATCCGCGGTGCACCGCCAAGATTCTGGAGGAAGTGAAGGCCGGCATGATCGTGGTGTTCCATGAGCTGGGTGAGTACCCGGCCGGCGGCTATCAAGGGCTGGTGGAGGCGCCCGAAGAGTTTCTTGCGGCGAATTACGGAAAAAAGAAAATCAAAGTGAATTTCTATGACGGCGATAATTTTGTCTGCACGATCAATTTTAAGGTCGGCGGCTGGACGGGGCATGAACCGGCGTAAGGAGTGTGAAGCGGGTGCGAAGAGGACTTTGCGCTCGAGGCTTCACGTTTCACGCTTCACGAGGTGGGAATAATGGGACGACCAAAGATTTCGGTAGTGGGCGCGGGGAATGTCGGTGGAACGGCCGCGCAACGGTTGGCAGAGAAGAATGCGTATGATGTCGTGCTGGTCGATATTGTGCCGGGGATTCCGCAAGGGAAAGCGTTGGATATTACCCAGGCCGGCCCCGTCTGCGGATACAGCACTCGCGTGGTCGGGACGAACGGATATGACGAGACAGCCGGGTCGTCCATCGCGGTCATCACGTCGGGGATTCCCAGAAAGCCCGGCATGAGCCGGGATGAACTCTTGGGGACCAATGCCAAAATCGTCAAGACCGTGGTGCAGGAATTGGTATCGCGTTCACCGGACATCATTCTGATCTTGGTGACTAATCCCCTGGATGCCATGGTGCATGTGGCGCGACAGGTCAGCGGGCTGCCCAAATCGCGTGTACTCGGCATGGCAGGGGTGTTGGATACGGCCCGTCTGCGGTCGTTTGTCGCGGAGGAATTACACGTGCCGGGGACGGATGTGCAGGCCATGGTGTTGGGTGGGCATGGAGACACCATGGTACCGCTCGTTCGCCAAACGACGGTGGCGGGCAAGCCCATCACAGAGCGGTTGTCGCCGGAGCGGCTCGCGGCATTGATCAAGCGCACGCAGGATGGCGGGGCCGAGATTGTCGGACTACTGAAGACCGGCAGCGCCTTTTATGCGCCATCAGCCGCAGCGGTGGATATGGTTGAGGCGATCATGAAGGATCAGAAGCGTGTGCTTCCCTGCGCGATGTTGTGTGAGGGGGAGTACGGATTAAAAGATGTCATCGTCGGTGTGCCGGTCATGCTCGGCCGCGGGGGTGGGGAGTCCATTGTGGAATATGATCTGACGGTCGAAGAACGGACGGCGTTACAGGCCTCATCCGATGCGGTGCGGGACCTGTGCGGCGTGGTTGATCGTTTGCTGACGGCCTAGCCGATCGCCACCAGGACAGGGAGGAGGGCAGGTTGCTTGACAAGGCTCGGCAGCCTGCAGTAGAGAACGTGATTGGCAATAAACCGTTATAGTTGGGAGGCGTATGAAATTTCTGGAAGATCCATATCAGACATTGGGCGCGGGGCTTGCGCTCTCTGTCGGGTTGATAGTCGTCTATCTGGGGATGGCCGGGGTGGGAGCGGGCGAGGCCGATTGGTTCGGTCTGGTTGTCCGCTGGGTCCACTTTTTGGCGGGCATCACCTGGATCGGCCTGTTGTATTTCTTTAATCTGATCAATGCGGGCTTTCTCAAGAGCTTGGATGGGCCGACGAAGAACATCGTCATCCCGAAGCTGATGCCTGCCGCGCTGAACTGGTTCCGTCACGGCGCCACGGTCACGGTTCTGGCAGGTGTCGTGCTCTATGGCTACCTCTATTCGAAAGGTGGCACGGGAGCGTTGGCATTGGGGATCGGCGGGCTGCTTGGCATCATCATGATGGGGAATGTGCACGCAATTATCTGGCCCAACCAGAAGAAGGTCATCGCTGCGGTCGCGGCCGCGGCTCAGGGCACACCGGCCCCGCCGGAGATGGCTCAGTGGGGAAAGACCGCCTTGATCGCATCGCGGATCAATTTCCTGCTGTCTATCCCCATGTTGTTCTTCATGGGGGCAGGGAGCCATTTGAAGTAACAGTACGTGGACCAGAGGAACGGGGGATTGGTTATCCGAGAGGATGATCAGTCCCCTTTTTCTTGAGTCCACCCGTTCACCAAATCCTGTTTCGGTCTTTGCCAGTCTTTGGACTGAGTCGTTGTGGGCCTATCAGGCCTAACTGATTGAGATTCAGGCCTAATCAGGCGAACTTGTCTTGACGGCTTCAGGAAGGCAGCCGTATAGTAGGTGCCTGCTAACCTGGGGGTGCTACCCCTGAAAGGGAACAACGTGACCCTACCTCAACCAAGGGTATTGCAAAAGCGTGAAGGGGCACCCTGGGAAATCGACCCCTACCTGAAGACCGGCGGCTACGAAGCCTGGCGGAAGTGCTTGAAAGACCTGACACCTCACGATATCGTCGGCGAAATCAAGAAGGCAGGCTTGCGCGGGCGTGGCGGGGCGGGTTTTCCCACCGGTATCAAGTGGGAAAAGGTCCTCACTCATCGCGTGCCGGAACGCTACTTCGTCTGCAATGCCGGTGAGCACGAGCCTGGAACCTTCAAGGACCGTCACCTCCTCAAACATATTCCGCATCAGTTGATCGAAGGCTGCCTGATCGCCTCCCGGACGGTCAACGCGAAAGCATCCTATATCTACGTCAACCATGAGTATGAGGAAGAGGAAGCCAACCTGAGAAAAGCCATTGCTCAGGCGCGGGAACGAGGCCTGTTGGGGAAGAACATCCTCGACACCGGCGTGGACCTAGAACTGGAAGTCTTTTCCGGTCATGGAAGTTATGTGGCGGGCGAAGAAACGGCGATGTTGGAGTCTATGCAAGGTCGTCCGGCGATGCCGCGTCAGAAGCCTCCGTTCTATCCCACGGATTTCGGGTTGTACGGCAAGCCGACTCTGGTGAACAACGTGGAGACGTTGTGCAATATCCCTCAGATTTTGAGAAACGGCGCCGCGTGGTTTACTCAAGTAGGGACGGAAAAATGTCCCGGGACCATGCTCTTCTCTCTGAGCGGATCCGTCAATCGGCCCGGCGTGTATGAGATGCCGATGGGGGTCACCATTAGGGATCTCATCGAAACGTGCGGCGGGGGCGTTCCGAACGGGCGCAAGATCAAGGCGGTTTTTCCGGGAGGGCCTGCGTTTTCAATGGTGACGGCCGACCAGTTGGACCTTCCCATGGATTTTGATTCGCTCAAAAAGGCGGGAACCGGATTGGGTTCGGCCGGGACCATTGTCATTGACGATGCGACCTGCATGGTGGCGGCGACTCTCAAGTATTCGAATTTTTTCAAGGGCGAAAGTTGCGGGCAATGTCCTCCCTGTCGAATGGGCACGATCAATCTGGCAACCCTGGTAGAGAAGATTGAGCGGGGAGAAGGCAGCCAGAAAGATCTGGACTCCTTGCTGCAGCTGTGCGGGTTCGTGAAGGGAACGGGGTATTGCACGCTCATTACCGGGGCCGCAGTGTTGGTGCAGAGCAGCCTCCGGTTATTCCAGCATGAATTCGAAGAACATATTCGACTGCAGCGCTGTCCGTTCCAGCCGGCGCAGGCCGGGACCGGCGTGAAGGCTTAGAGGAGTCGGCAGATGCCGCGTGTGAGTTTTCTCCATCCGGAGGGGCGTAGCGGGGAGGTCGAATTGAACCTCACCTTATTGGAAGCTGCCAAGGCACTCGGGTTTGAGCTCAATCACGACTGCGGAGGAAATGCATCCTGCACGACCTGCCGGGTTGAAGTGCAGGTGGGCGGGGAGAACCTATCCGAGATTGATTTCGACGAGCAGGATCTCCTGGATCGTGAAGCACTCTCTGAGCCGTGGCATCGGCTTGGTTGTCAGGCGAAGGTATTAGGTGATGTGGTGGTTCGTGTTCCTGAAACGAAGTGGGTGCAACCGACCTCAGCGGCATCCAGCCAATTCGGGAAAAAAGGAGTCGGGCTTCCGTAAGTTCCCGCGAGATGGTAAAGTAACACAACGTGCCGAACACGCAGACCAGAAGGAGGACCAACGATGGTAACGATTACGCAATTGGCAGAGCAGAAGATAAAAGAACTGATGACCGAAGAAAAAGATGTGGTCGGTCTGAGGATTTATGTTCGCGGCGGCGGATGCCACGGATATCAGTATGGAATGGCCTTCGAGTCAAAAATGGCCGATGACGACACGGTCATTGAAAAAGGTGATGTGAAAGTGATCATGGATTCGCAGAGTGCTCCGCTGTTGCAAGGCGCGGAAGTCGATTATGTCGACAGTCTGCAAGGGTCCGGATTCTCGATTAAGAACCCGCAAGCGAAAACCACCTGCGGGTGCGGCAGTTCTTTCAGTGCGTAAGAGCCTTCCGGTTGTGGTTCAACCGGGGCGCCGATGTTTCGTTGAGTGACGGATCAAGCCGGGAGTGGCTCCCTCTCTAGCGGGTAGCTCTCCCGGCTTGTTCGTTTGATCATCTGTCTGGAGAGTTGCTCGGATGTCTGAGGCCACCATTACGCGCCGCTATCGTTTCTGCGCCGCTCATCGTTTGCACACCGATCAGTTGTCGTCTGAAGAAAATTGGGCCACGTTCGGCAAGTGCAACAATCCCAACGGGCATGGGCATAACTATGTGGTGTTCGTTTCAGTCAGGGGTGACATGGACCCCGTGACCCATCAAGTGGTGGACCTGCCGAGGCTCGATGATGTGGTGCAGCGGATTGTGGTGCGACGATTCGATCATCAGGATTTGAACAAGGATCCGGAGTTTGCGACCCAGACCACCACCGGAGAGAATCTGGTGGTGCTCATTTGGGAACTCTTGGTCAATGAAGTTCCGGGGGGACGTCTCGTGAAGGTCGGTGTGATCGAGACGCGAGACAACTATTTCGAATATTCCGGATCCGCGAAGCAGGTGCGGAGAGAAGATGGAGTGAGGCATGGCTAAAGTAGTTTCCGGGTCCCGCGCCAGACGGTCGCGTGTCGCTGCAACGCCAACCGCCGAGGACCCGATTGAAGGGTTGATGACGAAGCTGTTGGTCGAGTTGGGAGAGGACCCGGACCGCAATGGTCTTCTCAATACGCCCAAACGCGTTGCGAAAGCCATGCGGTTTATGACCCAGGGCTATCGACAGGACATCGATCACTTGCTCAATGGCGCCCTCTTTCCCATAGAGTACGATGAAATGGTGATCGTGAAGGATATCGATTTCTTCAGCATGTGCGAGCATCATTTGTTGCCGTTTTTCGGGAAGTGTCATGTAGGGTATCTGCCGAACAAGAAGGTCGTAGGCCTCAGCAAGATTCCGCGGGTCGTCGATGCCTTCAGCCGGCGGCTCCAAGTGCAGGAGCGGCTGACGCTTCAAATCGCCGAAACCCTCAAGAAAAAGCTGAATGCCCATGGGGTCGCGGTCGTCATGGAAGCGCGCCATCTCTGCATGATGATGCGGGGGGTCGAAAAGCAAAATACCGTCGCCGTCAGCAGTTCCATGCTGGGCGTGTTTCGCACCCAACAGCAGACCCGCGAAGAGTTTCTCAAGCTGATTCGTGGCAGCAGCGTCAGAGACGGAGGCTAATCTCTCCCGCGGTCGCTTACGCTAGCTCCTCGACGAATCCTCGCAGCAGATCGTTAAACGTCTCAGGTTGTTCGCAATTACTCACGTGTCCGGCGGCTGGAATGACAGCTAGCCGGGCCTTCGGTAGCTCACGCGCCATCAATTGAGCGTCGGCGAGGGGGGTCGTATGGTCCTCCTCTCCGACCACGACGAAGGTTGGGCAGGAAATGGCCTTAAGATGGGCGACGGAGTCAGGGCGCGCTGCCATGGCCATCAAATCAACGAGCATGCCGCTTACCGGCGTGTGTTGAATCGTCCTGCGAATAGACTCCACCAGTTCGGGTTTGCTTTTCAGAGACGTTGTGCCGAGCAGCTTTGGCAGCATGGTGTTCGCGACCGCTTCGGCGCCTTGTGTATACGCGGTTTGTGCCAGATGAAAGCGTCCTGTTCGCCCCTCCGGACTATCTGCCTGCGCTCGAGTATCGGCGAGTACCAGTGCGCGGAGCCGATTGCCGTATCTTCTCGAGAATGCCAGGCTGACGTAGCCTCCCATGGAAAGCCCCACCAGCACAGCTTGTGGAATGTTCAGGTGGTCGAGCAGCGCAGCCACATCGTCGGCATACTGCTCAAGTGAAAAAGACCACAGCGGGGCATCGGACTCGCCATGCCCGCGAAGATCGACCGCGATGGTTCTGAATTGTGTGGACAGGGCGGTGACTTGCGGCTTCCACATCGAACGATTCAACGGGAACGCATGCAGAAATACGAGTGGGAGGCCTGAGCCCTCGTCGTCATACGCCAATCGAATACTGTTTGCCTGATAAAACATCGGTTGCCCTTTGCAAAGTGTGGTTGGATGGGTGGTACCATTCCCAAGTTCGAGAATCAATAGGTTTGCGGTGATTCCGTTGAGACGTATAGAATGCAGAGGGCCATTCATTTGAGCTCGATGATGTCTGTTCACGATTCTACCGGCGATTTATTCGCGGCATCACAGCCTACCCAGCGAGTCACGCCATCCGGAAAAGTACCCTTGGCGGAACGCCTGCGCCCACGGAGTTTTGACGATCTCGTCGGCCAGGACGACGTGGTGGGGCCCGGGCGCCCGTTGAGAAATGCGATTGAGCAGGACCGGCTCTCCTCCGTGATCTTCTGGGGCCCTCCGGGTTGCGGGAAAACCACGCTGGCCGGGCTGGTCGCGCAGTATACGAAATCGCAGTTCGTACCATTCTCAGCAGTGACCGGAGGCATCCCGGAACTGCGCGAGATCATCAAAGCCGCGGAGCAGCGGCGAAACAGAGGGCTGGCGACGATCCTCTTTGTCGACGAAATTCATCGCTTCAATAAGGCGCAGCAGGACGCGTTTCTTCCGCATGTCGAGCGGGGAACGGTGGTACTGATCGGCGCCACCACTGAGAATCCGTCCTTCGAACTCATTGCGCCCTTACTTTCGCGCTCCCTCGTGATCGTGCTCCATCCGCTGGCAACTGAGGCGCTCGGCTCAATTCTTGATCGCGCAGTGGCTGATTCAGAGCGCGGCTTGGGGTCGCTTCGCCTGACGATCCGCCCTGCTGCCCGCGAACGGTTGATTGCATTCGGGAATGGTGATGCGAGAAGCCTCTTGACGACGCTGGAGTTTGTGGCCGGCCAGGCGCCGGTCGGACCGGATGGACGACGCATCATCGATGAACAGGTGCTGGAGTCCGCGCTGCTCAAAAAGGCCCTGCGTTACGACAAGGGTGGCGAAGAGCATTACAATCTGATCTCCGCCTACATCAAGAGTCTGCGTGACTCCGATCCGGATGGGGCGCTCTATTGGCTCGCGCGTATGCTGGAGGGCGGCGAGAATCCTCGATTCATCGCTCGGCGTATGGTCATTTTCGCGTCTGAGGACATCGGCAATGCCGAACCCGAGGCGCTCATCCTGGCCAATGCGGTGGCGCAGGCAGTGGAGTTCGTGGGGCTACCGGAGTCGCAGATCAGCCTGGCGCACGGAACGACGTACCTGGCCACCCGCCCAAAGGACAACGCGTCCTATGTGGGGCTGCAGGAGGCCGTTCGGGATGCGCGCCAGCACGGCAATCTGGGCGTGCCGTTGCATCTCCGCAATGCCGTGACTTCGCTGATGAATGACATTGGATATGGCAAGGGATACCGGTATGTACACGAGGACCCCGCAGCCAAAGCCGAGCAAGACCACCTTCCTGACCCGCTGAAAGGCTCGCGGTATTACCGTCCCAGGATCTCCGCAGGTGATGAAGAAAGGGGCTAGACAAAGCTGGTTATACGGTTATACTTAGCAGCGAGGTCTCTATGGCGCGTCAGGCCAATTCAACGGAAAGTGTGAGCGAACGCCGGAAATATGTCCGGGCGACACTGATCGGGTCGGCCCTGGTGTCCCCGCAGAGCGGGGCCAAGGGATTTACGGCGGTTCTCAACAATGTGAACAAGATTGGCGCGGGACTGCACTCGAAAGAAACCCTGCCGATCGGCGCAAAAATTACTGTCTCGTTGGCCTTTCTGGATCCCGATCGCGTGGAGCAACAGGAGAAGTTGAGCGCCACGGTGGCCTGGGCGAAGCCGTGGGAGAAGGGAATGTTGCTCGGGGTGGTGTGGGACGACCTGGTGACGAAAGAAAAGAACCGCTGGTTGTACTACTATCTGGAAGAGACGCTGAAGTCGACGGACTAACCGGCTGCCGTCAGTTTTTCCCGTACTTCCTGTAATTCCTCCGACAACGATTCCCAGCGCGCCGTGAGCCGTTCCAACTCCTTCTTCCAGGTTTCCTGCTCTCGCTGCAGCTCGCTCCAGCGGCCGAGTTCCTGGTAGAGCGCCGGATCAGCCAGTTCCAGTTCCCTCGCCTTCACCTTGGATTCCATTGAGGCGATTTCAGACTCCGCGCGGGAGACTTGTTTTTCGAGGCGTGCCTGCGTTTTGCTCAGGTCTCGCCGTTCTCCGCCGGAGGACTTCGGTTGTACCTGCGAGGCCATGGCCTTCGTAGGGCCAGACGATTTGTCGGCCTGGGCGGCCGCGAGCTCTGCGCTGCTTTCCTTGATCGACTCGAATTCCTGCGCCTTCTTCCACAAGAAATACTCGTAGTCGCCCAAGTAATTCCTGGCCTGGCCTTCGTCTACTTCGACGATCATGGTCGCGACGCGGGCGAGGAAGGTCGGATCATGGGAGATGAACACAATGGTACCCGGGAAGTCGGTCATGGCGTCCGTCAACATATCCACCGATGCCGGATCGAGGTGGTTGGTCGGCTCATCAAGCAGGAGGGTGTTGGCCGGTTCCACCAGCATGCGAGCCAGCGCGACGCGGTTGCGTTCGCCGCCGCTGAGGGCCTTGATAGGCTTTTTCTGGTCATCGCCGGTGAAGAGGAACGCCCCGGCTATGCCGCGGAGAAAATTGGTTTCAGCCTGCGCCGACACTTCGGCCAACGATTCCAGAATGGTGTCCTCCTGGTTCAAGGATTCTGCCTGGTGCTGGGCAAAGTAGTGCAGGGTGACTCCGTGGCCGACCTGGCGCGATCCCTTTTCAAACGGCAACACCCCGGCTAGCATCTTGAGCAACGTACTCTTGCCGGCGCCGTTTTCACCCACCAGCGCGATGCGCTGACCGCGTTCCACGGTGAAGTCCAACGAACGGTAAATGACCTTTTCTCCATAACTCTTCGCCACGCCTTTCAGCTCGAGCACATGCCGGCCGCTGGCAGCAGGAAGCGGAAACTTGAACCGCACCCGCTTGGTATCACGCTGCCGTTCGATCAGCTTCACCTTATCCAATTGCTTGATGCGCGACTGCACCTGCTTGGCTTTATTGGCTTGATAACGGAAACGGTCGATGAAACTCTGGACGCGGGCGACTTCCTTACTTTGCCGATTCGCCGCAGCTTCAAGTTGTGCATCGCGGGCCGCCCGCAGTTCCTGAAACTTCGTATAGTTTCCACGATATTCCTGAAGGGTGCGATCCCGGAGCTCCCAGATGTGTGTGGCGATGCCATCGAGAAATTTCGTGTCGTGACTGATCACCAACAGCGTCAGGTTGGATTCGAGGAGAAACCGTTCGAACCAACGCTGGGTTGGTTTGTCCAAGTGATTCGTCGGTTCATCCAGCATGAGGACGTCGGGGTTCGACAACAGCAAGTGCGCCAGCGCCACGCGCATGCGGTATCCGCCCGAGAGGTTTTCGATCGGCCGCGAAAAATCCGCTTCAGTAAAGCCCAAGCCGGAGAGGATGCGTTCGGCTTCATGTTCCGGGTAGATGTCACGATGCGCGGCATCCAGCACGGTTTTGCCGACAATGGTTTCCAATTCCTGTGGCAGGTAGCCGATGCGCAGTCGCGGGCGTTTGCGGATGGTGCCTTTATCGGGCGACTCTTCGCCCAAAATCATCCGGAAGAGCGTCGTTTTCCCGGCGCCATTGGGGCCAACGAGACCGACACGGGCTCCAGGCCGCAAGTGTGCGGTGGCGCCTTCGAGCAGGACCTTCGTGGAATATTGCTTATGAACGGATTCAAGCTGAAGCATGGATCAGTAGTACTCGGGGGCTGAGGTGAACGGTTCGGCGAGGTACCCGCTGCGGAGTGTCAGCGCCTGCGTGTGAAGCGGCGGCTGGCTAAGCGTATGACTCGTAGAGTTCGGATATCCCCGCACACATCCGGAGTGTTGGTCGGACAAGCTTGATTTGGTGGAGCTGGCCGGGATTGAACCGGCGACCTCGTGAATGCCATTCACGCGCGCTCCCAACTGCGCCACAGCCCCACGCAAGCTTGGATCTCTCTGTGCACAGGCATCAACGAAACGAATGCTGCTGCAGACGTAACTCCGCAATCTAGCATGGGCGGATTTTGTCAGTCAAGAAAAGGGTGGGACGGAGGCGACGCTCGTCCTCTTGTGTGCTCGCGCAACGCCCGGCCTCGGAAGGCCCTCGTTGGACGCGCGCAGGGAACAGGGGGCAGAGCATCCGTCCCCGGGAGAACTAGCAGGGGAGAACGGAGCGCGCACGATGGGAAGGTGCTCGCTCGATACGCGCAGTGAAGGCCCAAGTGCGTCCGCCTTTGTTGGAGGAGAAAATGGGATGCGCAAAAAGGAGGCACACACAGCCCGTCTCGGTGAGGACGGAAGCTCAATGACAACGCTGCTGCCTGAAAACCCTGCTTGACAAACCGCGGTGCGAATCCTACGATGATGCCCTTCCGGCTCTGATCAGTACGAGGTCAGGGCCTTTTTTTCGAGTTCAGACGGGAAGAAAGAGCAGAGGCAGCGAACAATGGCGAATCTCGTCATCATCGGCTCCCAATGGGGCGACGAAGGTAAAGGGAAAATTGTCGATATCCTGGCCAAGGATGCCGACATGGTCGTGCGGTACCAGGGTGGGTCCAATGCCGGCCATACGGTCATCAATGCGCGAGATACGTTCATTTTCCATCTCATCCCCTCGGGTATCTTGTACCGCGGCACCCGCTGCCTGATCGGCAATGGGGTGGTGGTTGATCCCGGCGCATTGATCGAAGAAATGGATCACCTGCAGGGGCAGGGCGTCAAAATCGGCAAGAATTTCGCCGTCAGCGACCGCGCCCATTTGATTCTGCCCTACCATAAGGCCATCGATAAGGCTTCGGAGCAGTCCAAAGGCGTCCGTCGTATCGGCACTACCGGTCGCGGCATCGGCCCTTCTTACGGGGATAAAATGGCGCGGATCGGCATTCGCATGGGCGATTTGCTGAATCCTCCGCTCTTCAAGCAGAAGCTGGAAGAAAACTTGGTCGACATCAATTGGCTGCTCGAACAACTGCACAAGGTGGACTGCTTCGAGCTGGAAAAGGTCTATCAGCAATACATGGCCTATGCCGATCGACTGAAGAGCTACATCGTCGATACGACATTGGTCGTCAATAAAGCCGTCGATGCCGGAAAGACGGTGTTATTCGAGGGCGCGCAAGGAACACACCTGGATGTGGATTTTGGGACGTATCCTTATGTGACCTCGTCGAGTTCTTCGGCCGGTGGCGCCTGTACGGGAACCGGGGTAGGTCCCACCAAAATCGATGCAGTGATGGGGATTACCAAGGCTTATACGACGCGTGTCGGCAGCGGCCCGTTCCCGACTGAACTCACCGATGAAGTCGGCGGATGGCTCCAGGAGCGTGGAAAAGAATTTGGCGCGACCACCGGACGGGCACGTCGCTGCGGGTGGTTTGACAGTGTCGTGGTCCGGCATGCGACGAGGGTCAACGGGCTTTCCTCACTGGCTGTCACGAAATTGGATGTGTTGGACGGCCGGAAAGAATTGAAGATCTGCACGGGTTACCGAGTGAATGGCAAGCTCCATCGGGACATGCCGTCCGACTTGCTGGCCTTGACCAGGTGTGAGCCGGTCTATGAACGTATCCGCGGGTGGAGCGCGCCCACCACGGGTGTCAGGACGTATAAGAATTTGCCCGCGGAAGCCAAACGGTATCTCACGAGGATTGAGGAACTGGCCGAGTGTCGGATCGATATGATTTCCACCGGTTCACGGCGGGATGAAACCATCATTCTCAACAATCCACTCAAGGCCGGCCGCCGCGCACGTACGCCACGTTCATGATAATGTGTCCTGTTTTTCGCGTGCAACGGAAGCGCGCCGTAGCGATTCATGACGCGTCAGTGGTAAGATCCCTCCCGTCACGATCCTCGCGTGACGATGTGTCGTCTCCATCTTGGGAGAGTCGGTAGCTCAGCTGGTAGAGCATCGCCCTTTTAAGGCGAGGGTCCTGGGTTCGAATCCCAGCCGACTCACCATTTTTCAATCACTTACGATTCTCAGTTTGTCCAATGAAACTCCATTGGACAGTCATTGGACAATTCTCCCTTCTCTTGCACCGCATAACCCGCAACGATTGCACCCTCGCGCAATCGGAAAATCGCCGAAAGTGCCTCGCCCCACTCAATTGTCCTGGGTGTTTCCGATTCTATTTCCCACGGATTGCCAACGGCTGCGTTTGAGAGAGAGGAAAGGTAAGGTCGGCAACTTAAAGGTGCCGACGGGATCTCAGAAGTTGCTGATTGGCTGCATACTGCCAGTGTGCAGAATTCCTTAAACACGAGCACAGAACTTCAACCGGCCTTCGATCCGAGGAGTCACTGCCATGTCACGGTCTTCGAATGGGATGGGGTTTGGTCGCCACCTATCGGATGAAGGATCATACATGGACAAGCTGGCGCATCAACAGCCGAACCACTCAGCTTTACCGCGCGACATCACAATCATTCTCGATGAAAGCGGTTCCATCCAATCATGAAGGCGCTGTCCTCGCCGGGTTCAATCCGTATTTCTCTACCCTCAAGAGTGAACCGGTAGAGACGCGTTTCACCCTCACGCCTTCAATCCTGGCAGGCCCGACATGTGCTATCAGGGCTGTCTCAGTCGTGCAAGCCCTGGACGGGGAAATCTGTCGCCCCAGGACGGTACGCTGCTCAACGACGCCATCGGGCGCACCTTGTTTTTACAAAAACAACCACATACGTCATTAGAGAACAGGGCTGGATGTTTCGCTGTCAAATCTGTCTTGCTACGCCAATACAAAAGGAGGCATTAGGACGCTGCGGAGGCGTGCTACTAGCAGCGACAGCGGCGATTCTGGTCCCCCTCTCACGAGCCAATCCCAAAACGCAGAGCGAGGAATAGTTATTTGTGATCCGAGGCTTCAGATGATTGAACCGACGTCGGCCTCAAGTGCAATTCTCCTCGGCTGCTGTCGAGGGTAATCTGATACGCCTCCAAAAAGCTCAATCCCAAGAGCCCGTCAACCGTAAATGGAAGGTCGGGAAGGTCGTGAATTAAAACCTGGCTATTCCTGAGCTCTGCCCCGCCGATGCGAATTGCATCAAGTATCACCGCGTCCACCTGAACGGACCCGCTTGCTGTGTGCAGCAAGACGTGTGTTGCATAGGCGGTCGAAGACAATCCAAGCTCTATAGCGAGTCGACGCGAAATGATGGTCTGCGACGCACCGGTATCGACAATGAGTCGTGCCTGTGTGGAGTCATTCAAGGTGGCCATGACAACGAGGATACTTCCCAAGCGTTCCACTGGGACGGCGGTGGTCTGGGATTTGTCCAATACGAGCGGAGCCGAGGGCGTTGTACCGACATGCTGCGGAGCATTAGGGGAAAGCCGCATGCTGGTCGGAGGCAACGGTCCTGTCGAGCTCTTAGGCGACAGAAGATTTACGGCGTGACAGGAAAGAAACTGACGGGGACTGTCTGTGAATACTGTCTTGCCACCGGCATCCGCGCATTCAAAGAGGGTGCCCGTGGCGAAGGTAGTCGGTACGACCAGCAGCGGTAGTGTTAGGACGGTGAGGACTGCTGCCGGTGCCATTCGCGGTATGGGGAGATCATGGGGCGGAGCGTGATTACACCGCGAGATCATGAATGTCCTGGTCCGCGGAAGGGGCGTTTCCATTCACGAGTTGAGCGAGCAGGCGGTGGTCACCCAGCAGTCGACTGACCACGGCAGTTCGAGTCGTCACCCGAGTCTTCTTCATCAAGCGTTTCAGGTGATCCTTCACCGTATGCTCGCTGATGCTCAGCTTGTTCGCAATTTCTTTGTTCGTGAGGCCTTCCAAGAGGTACCGCGTGACAGATTCCTCTCGTGGTGTCAGGTAAATCGGCGTGGTCGGGGGTAAGTGAGGAGCAAGCGTGTGAGAGGTTGGCTGAGCCGGTTCAATCAGGAGGATGAGTTGTCCGGCACCTTCGTGACCTGGCGCAGGGACGCCAAATGCACGGAGGAGCATCGGACGAGAGCGGGAGGAGGTTACGCGTGAGTGGCGCAATCCCTCCCAGGCCATTGACTCGGGAGACGTGGGCAGCCTCCGCATCACCTCCTGGCAGAATGATCGGATTGCAGCAGGTAGGTCAGTAGATGGCACTGGACGAAGGGCGAATTCCTGGAGGAGCACGCGGGCTTCCGGATTCAAATACACAACTTGAAGCGTGGTGGACAAGAGGACAAGGCCGGCTTGACTGATTCGACCCAGCTCTCCATTGTCGGCATTCGGCGAACTAGATTCTTGTGTAGCCATCAGAATTTGTCATCGCTGTAAATTAAGGCTGACACCATTTTTGCCCGATGACAGGCACTCGGGTGAGTCTACAGGCGTGAAGAGCAACCCTCAATCCCACCTTCGGTGGCCCCTGCTTCTGAGTGAGCAACGTGCGGTCTCACGTAGCTGTAACGTCCTTCAGTGGAATGCACTTCCGGGAGAGGGTGTTTCCCGTGAAGGCCCCATTTGGAAAGTTTCTCCCCCTCTCGCATAGGCCCTTGATGAATCTCTTGCCTAGATAGCCCCCGCACATTATGAGCGCAGGCCCTCAGATGGGTGTACATCCATTTGGGGTGATTGTGGTTGCGGAACGGCTTCCCGTAACCTCTGTCGCGATGCAGCTTCCGTGTGTATAGACAACGTTGCCCCAGAGCAAGGAGCTTCACATGCGTCTCGATCGTCGCGGTTTGCCAGCTCTGATATTCGTCATGGCCTTCATTGCGTCAATCAGCCTCAGCGCAATTGCGCTTGCGAAAGAGGCAGATACTGAAATGCCTATTGGAGTGCCGGGTGGGGCTGTCCACGCAGATCCCTTCACAGGTGTGGCGACGATGAGTATTCCAATCGAAGTTCCGCCTGGTCGGCATGGCGTACAGCCGAACTTGGCACTGACCTATTCTAGCAGCAATGGGAATGGATGGGTGGGTATAGGCTGGAAGCTGGAGCTGGGCGCGATTGAGCGACAAACACGTTTTGGAGTGGATTATTCAAAAAACGATTACGTGATCCGATTGTATGCAATGTCGGCCGATCTCGTTCCCGCGCCGCCTCCGGCTCTGAGTGACGAATATCGTGCGAAGGTCGAAGGGGGGTTCTTGCGTGTCCGGCATCTTGCTAGTGGAGGATGGGAAGTTACAGATAAGAATGGAACGAAATACTTATTCGGAACCTCATCGATGTCACGAATGGATGACCCCGTGGATTCTACGAAAATTTTCATGTGGGGATTGGAAAGGGTAGAGGACAGAGATGGAAACTACATGACAGTCTCTTATCAAACCGATGGCACGACAAATCAGCGCTACCCTGACCGTATCGATTATACGGGGAATGGCACCCTAGCGCCGTCTGGTGTGGTTAAGTTCCACCTTGAAGCTCGGCCAGATATAGCCACGTTGATGTTTACAAGCAAGTACCCTGTGCGGACGGAGCGACGGCTCAAGAGTGTGACAGTTTGGTCGAACCAGTCCATGTCACAATTAGTACGAGCTTATCGTTTGGGCTATGATCTTAGCTATGGCTCTGGAGCCTCCATTTTGGTTGGGGTAGAACAATTTGGAAGCGATGCAATTATTGATGGTACTGGGGCGATTATCAATGCGTCCAGCGCATCAAAATTGCCGATTGTCAGCTTTAGGTACAAACAAGAATCCCAAACATTTGCACAAGGTGTCGCGTCATTGAGCGGCTGGTGCTCGGGAGGTGCATATTCCGCTGAATCCGACCGCCGATTCCGAGCGAATCCGGCCACCCCTCGGAGCCCCGCGACGCAGGGCCTCAGTGGTCTGTCCGCAGTGGCCGACTTCCGTCCGATTTCGCCAGTCGTTTGCGCATGGACTCTCCTTTGAGCGTGATCTTATAGGCGTTGTGCACGAGCCGGTCAAGAATGGCGTCTGCCAGCGTCGGCTCGCCGATGGCCGCATGCCAGTGATCGACCGGGAGTTGACTGGCTATGATGGTGGCCCG
The DNA here is from genome assembly GCA_014055465.1 of Nitrospira sp. CR1.1. NCBI lineage: Bacteria > Pseudomonadati > Nitrospirota > Nitrospiria > Nitrospirales > Nitrospiraceae > Nitrospira > Nitrospira sp. CR1.1. The sequence continues at coordinate 15,883 of WIAF01000001.1, read as the reverse complement.
CCGTCCATGCCGATCGTCGAGGAGTTCCAACAGATCGCGGCGATGCTCGTCAGTTAAGGGAGCCAAGCCCCAATCATCCAGGACCACGAGGTCGGTCTTGGCGAGACTCCGGAGTACGCGCCCATACCGGCCATCGCCTTTAGCCACGGCCAGTTCCCGGAAGAACCGCGGCAGTCGCAGATACAAGGCGGAGCAGCCCAGCCGACAAGCCATCTGCGCCAAGGCACAGGCCAGGTACGTCTTGCCGGCCCCGGTCGGGCCCACGATCAACACATTGTCGTGACTGCGAATCCACTGGCCGGTCGCCAGGGACGCGATCACGCCTTTGTCGAGCCCCCGCGGATGGCGATAATCGAGATCTTCCAACGTGGCGCTGCCGGGGAGCCGGGCCTGGGCGAGGCGGCGGATCAGTCGTCGATTCTCCTGGGTGGTTCGTTCCCGATCGACTAACAGCCCCAAGCGCTCCTCGAAGCTCAGCCGCTGCACGTCGGGCATCTCCAGTTGTTCCGTCAGGGCGGTGGCCATGCCCGTGAGCTTCAGGGCCTCCAGCGTCGCGAGTGTGGGATGGCGTAACATTACAAACCTCCTTCGTGTTGGTAATAGGTGGTGCCGCGCAGATGGTCGTGCTCGATCGGGAGCGGGATGGTCGGGGCCGGCTCAGGGAGCGGCTGCTGGTCGAGCCCGGTCTTGAGGATCGACTGGACACTCTTGTAGGCGACCGCGTCGATCGCCTGGGCGCGATGACACGCCGCTTCCAGCCGCGCCGAGCCGTAGAGGCGTTCCAGCCGCAACACCCCGAGGCACGAGCGATAGCCTTGTTCGGGATGCCGGCGTCGAGTCAAGAGCGTGTCCACCACCGCCGCCGTGGCGGGCCCGATGGTCTCCGCCCATTGAATGAGCCGCGACGGCGACCACGCCAGATACCGTTGGTGCGCTGACGGGAGATGTGCGGCGACGGTGGTGTGTCGGCCGCGTTCAATACTTCGCAGATGGCTGGCCACACGCTGGCTTTTGTGGAAGCATTCCACGGTGGTCGCCGTGAGCCGTATATCCAAGGCCCGGTGCACCAAGGGCGACGGCACACTGTAGGAGTGGCCCTCGATCTCCACGTGCGAATCGATATTCACCCGCGCGATGCGCCACTCGGCATAGACGTAGGGCTCGAGCGGGAGCGGCTGCAGCGCCGGCCGGTCTACGGTCTCGAAGACGGACCGCCGACAGCCGGGGAGCTTTTTGAAGGGACGGGTGTTCAGGCTGTCGAGGCATCCGGCGAGCGTGGCGTTCAGTTCCGCCAGACTGAAGAAGGGCTGATGGCGCAGCCGGGCGAGGATCCAGCGCTCCACGAGCAGCACGCCCGCTTCGACCTTGGCCTTGTCCCGCGGTTTCCGCACCCGAGCTGGGATCACCGCGACCCCGTAGTGGTGCGCGAGCGCCGCATAGGTGGGATTCAACTCCGGTTCATACCGACAGGCCTTGGTGACGCCGCTGCGCAAGTTGTCGGGCACGACGATCTGCGGCACGCCGCCAAAGAAGGCAAACGCCCGCACGTGCGCCCCGATCCAATCGGGCAGCGTTTGCGTCCAGGTCGCCTCCGCGTAGGTGTAGTTGGAGGCGCCCCACACCGCGACGAAGATTTGGGCCTGCCGGAGTTCGCCCGTGCGTCGGTCTTGGACCGGCACGGTCTGGCCCGCATAATCGACGAAGAGCTTCTCGCCGGCCCGATGCTCCTGGCGGAGACAGCGATCCAGGGTCGCGCGCCAGGCCCCATAGAGATCACAAAAGCGGCTGTACTGGTAGCCGTCCGGATGCTGCGCTTTATATTCCTGCCACAGCAGCGCCAGGGTGACACCCTTCCGCGTCAACTCCTGATGCAGCGTGGCCCAATCCGGCACGGCCCGCGGTGCCGCCGTAGGACACGGGGCCGCTGGATACAGCCGGGTTTCCAGCTGCGCGTCATCCAGCTCCTCCGGCAACGGCCACGACAGCCCAGCCGCCTTGGCACGATAGAGCGTTTCCGCTACCGTACTGCGCGCCACCCCACAACTGGCCGCGACTTGTCGGTTACTGAGCCCGCAGGCCCATTTGAGTCGCAGAATGTCTTTGATCTTGCGCATGGTCACTCGCTCCGCTGGCATCGGTCCCTCCTCCACAAGAAAAATGGAGCAGGCACCATACCGAAGATGAACGAGGACCTGTGTCGCGGACGGCTCCGAAAGGAGCCCGTGGCGGATCGCCGGCTTATTCCGAGGGATGTCGGCCGCCGATTCCGAGAAAGCTCGAAATAGTGGCTGACTTCGGCTCGGAATCAGTGGCCGCGTTCCGTCGGAACGGGTGGCCGACTTGCGTCGGAATCAGTGGCCGGCTTGGGTCGGAATACGCAGGAGGTTCTCAGTTCAACGCCAGTGACTTCAATGGAGATGGCAAACAAGATCTGTGGTGCCGAAACACCAGCAATGGGTTTTCTGTCGCCATTTCCGATGGGGTAGGGGCACTCACTGCCGGAAGTAATGTTTTTAGTGGGTGCTCAGTTCAACGAGTTGGCGACTTTAATGGTGACGGGAAGATGGATCTTGGATGTGTGAGCTGGTATGAACAACCTCGCAACTGCGGTCCGATAGGCATGGCCACGTGTGACCCATTAATAAACTGGCGAGCTTCAATCGCGACTGGAACAGCCGTGGCAGGAACCTTCTCTACTCCAACGAACTGGCTGGATCCAATTTGTGGGGCTCTTCCCTCATATACTCCTGCAGTGGGCATAGGAGACTTTAATGGCGATGGCAAGCAAGACCTCTGGTGTCAAATCCGCGGTGGGACCTTTGCGCAAGTAACTGTAGCTCTTTCTACAGGCGCAGCATTCCAGACATCCACTAATTGGATGTCGAATTGGTGTACAGGTAGCACACCCTTTGGTGTTGGAGATCTCAATGGCGACGGCAAAACGGACTTGTGGTGCCATGGCGGGGGCAGCACCTCGGTCGCTCTTTCGAATGGAACCAATTCGTTCACCGGCGGCAATGTATGGTTGAGCAATTGGTGTTCAGATGGTACGCCGTTCGGTCTCTCGGATTTCAATGGTGATGGGCTCACCGACATCTGGTGCCATAGTGGAGGGAATACCTCGGTTGCTTACTCAAACGGTACGAATGCCTTTGTCGATGGCGGCGTTTGGCGGAGCGGTTGGTGTAGCAACGGAATTCCCTCAGGCGGCAGTGATTTTAATGGCGACGGCAAAGACGATCTGTGGTGTTATTCCCCCGGTGGTACGATACAAATTGCTTTGTCTAGCAGCGTCGCTGTTCCTGATGTCCCCTCATGGCTAGGCATTTGGTGTGCGACGGGGATTTTCGGCGTAGGAGATGTTACGGGTGACGGAAAACATGACCTGTTCTGTCAAGAGAGTGGGCAGGTGTCCATCGCACGGTCTGGGTCTTACCCCGGTACCGTCGATTTGCTGGTGATAGTTTCGAACGGACTGACCGGTACTAGCACCCTTTCCTACACTCCCTCGACACAGTACAGCAATACGCAGTTGCCCTACCCGCTTCAAACAGTCTCTTCAATTGCAACCTGTGACAACTGGGTGAGTGCGACGGAAACGTGTGCAGGTTTATCGGCAACAACGAACTATACATACGCCGGTGGATATCATCATCTCGCGGAGCGAGACTTCCGCGGCTTTAACTATGCCAAAGTGACTGGCCCTGTCGGACTGGCAGGCGAGCAAGCCGTCACGGAAATCTGGTTTCATCAAGGCAACGATGCCGCCGTAGGGGCGAATAATCCCGCGGTGACGAATGGTTACACCAAAGGCCTGCCCTATCGCAGCAAGGTCACCGATGCGACCGGTAAGGTCTACAGCGAGACTACTACCACCTATGTCGCTGATGTGGACGGCGTCGCACCGTTCTTTACCCCCATTGCGCAAGTGGATTCGTCAATTGACAACGGGGCCAAACAAACCCGTGTGGTTTTTCCAATCACGTCCGGATATGCCCCCGCCTATGACGATTACGGCAATGTGACAATGGAGTATCACCATGGAGACCTTGCAACGACGAGTGACGACCGTTCGATCTATCGTGTCTTTGGGATGAATACCACAGACTGGATTGTGGGACTTCAGACTCGCGAGTCTGTCTATGCCGGCATCGGGACGGCTTCGGCGAACTTGGTTGCTCAGACCGATCTCTACTACGACGGCACGACGAGTTGTGCCACCGCGTCCGTGAATCAAGTGCCAACCAAAGGGCATGTCACCCGGATGGTTCGCTGGCTCAACGGCGGCATTAGTCCAGAGACTAGGATGGCCTACGATGCTTTCGGCAACTTGACCTGCACCCGCGACGCCTTGGGCCAAACCAGCACGGTAAGCTACGATACGAGCAATACCTTCGCCAAAACTGCCAGCAATCCGCTTGGCCATGGCACGTCGACCCAGTATTACGGCGTCGATGGCATACTGACGGACAAGGGCCTCTACGGGCAGGTCAAGAGCCTGACGGATGCCAATGGACAGGTCATGACAACCGAATATGACGCTTTGGGCCGTAAAACGAAGATCACCTCGCCGGATGGTCTTATCACCACTGTCACCTATAACTACGGACCGGGCTTCAGCCTCAGCACTCAGCACGTGTTGACGAGCACGTCTGGGGCTGGTCTTGCGGCGACACTCACTAGTGCCACTTATTTTGATGGCCTCGGCCGAACGGTCAAAAAAGAATCGACAGGCCCAGATGGCAAGACCATTGTGACCGAGGTGCAATACGACAGCCGTGCCGCCGTTCGAAAGAAGAGCTTGTCTTATTTCAAAACGCTCGAATCGGTGACGGGCCGGTGGACCACGACGAGTTATGACGCGCTAGGGCGTGTCACGCGAATCGACAACCCCGATGGCACCCGGGGCTTGGCCTGCTTTAGCGACTGGGTGACCGTCACCATTGATGCCGCCGATCACCGAAAGCGCGAGACCAAGGATGCCTATGGCCGGACGGTTCGTGTCGATGAATATCAAAGCACCACGAGTACTTGTGACACGGCGACCGGCACCCCCTATGCCACGACCACTTATCAGTATGACGTACAGGGCAATCTTCTGTCCGTGACGGATGCCAAGGGCAACGTCTCCACTATGACCTACGACACCTTAGGTCGGAAGACCGCCATGCATGACCCCGACATGGGGAATTGGAGTTACCTGTACGATGCGGCAGGGAATTTGATCAAGCAGACTGACGCCAAAGGCCAAGTGCTGTGGTTTCAGTATGATGCGCTCAACCGTCGGGTGCAAAAGGACTTCACGACGCAGAAGGCCATCGGCTCCGGGGATGTCCGCTACACCTATGACGGATCCACAAATAACCGAAAGGGGCGATTGCAACAGGTCGTCGATGCCTCAGGGATAGTGGCGTTTCAGTACGACAGTGTCGGGCGGATTCTTCAGACTGATAAAACCTTAGATGGCATGACTTATACCACACAAAGTACCTATGACGGGCTTGGGCGGCTCCTGACGGTGACCTATCCGAGCACCCCTGCGAAGACCATTGGTTATGCCTACAATGGGCCAGTGTTGGACAGGGTGTTTGAAGGCACCACCACCTATATTCAGTATAGCAACTACAATGCGCTTGGGCAGGCCGGCACGACGACCTATGGCAACGGCGTATCCAGCACGATGACCTATGCCAATGCCAGCAATACCGTCTGCAGTCAGCAGAACTTTCGGCTCTGTACCCTAACAACCACTGGCCCAGGTTCTGGTGGCGGAGGAGGTGGAGGGGGATCCAGTACCACCTATAGTGCTGTGGCTGATTTTTCCGGCACGCAGGGCTTCCATGGCTGGTACTACCTGAGCTCAACGGGAGCCCAGCTCACCTGGAATGGCAATTTTTGGAGCGGAACGGACGGCTATATCGGCCTGTGGAACGATGGCGGGCATCCGGGCAACAGCACCGATGCCGTGCGCCGCTGGGTGGCGCCTGCTGCCGGCAGTATCCAGATCACCGGCACGACGTTTGATGGGGACACCTCCTGCGGGATTGATGGCGTTCAGGTGACCATCAAGAAAAACGGGACGGTCCTCTGGCAACAGACCATTGCGGCGGGAGATACCACCGGCTACAGCTTCAACCTCTCCAATACGGTGGTGACGGGCGATCAGCTTGATTTTGTGACCAATAAGCTGACCACCTCAGCCTGTGACAACACCGTGTTCATGCCCACGATTGTCCTGACGACCTCTGGGGGCGGCGGTGGTAGTAGCGCGACCTATAGTGCCGTGGCGGACTTCTCTGGGGTGCAGGGTCAGCAGGGCTGGTACTACCTGAGCTCAACGGGAGCCCAGCTCACCTGGAACGGCAATTTTTGGAGCGGAACGGACGGCTATATCGGCCTGTGGAACGATGGCGGGCATCCGGGTAACAGCACCGATGCCGTGCGCCGCTGGGTGGCGCCTGCTGCTGGTACTGTGCAGGTCACCGGCACGACGTTTGATGGCGACACCTCCTGCGGAATTGATGGCGTTCAGGTGACTATCAAGAAGAACGGGACGATCCTGTGGCAGCAGACCATTGCCGCCGGGGATACTACCGGCTACAGCTTCAATCTGTCCAATACGGTAGCCACGGGAGATCAGCTTGATTTTGTGACCAATAAGCTGACCACCTCAGCCTGTGACAACACCGTGTTCATGCCCACGATTGTCCTGCCCATAGGCAGTGGAGGCGGCAGTAGTGGCACGGCCTATCAGGATCTCCGGTATGTCTACACCGTGGATGGCAATGTCAGCGATATCTACGACAACCTGGTGACGGGAGGAGCCGGGGATCAGCACCTGAGCTATGACGGGCTCAGTCGGTTGACTTTGGCCAATGGACCCTATGGGACGAATGGCGCGAATGCGTCTCTGACCTATACCTATGATGAACTCGGCAACCTCACCTTTAACACGCAGGTGGGCATCTATGCGTACCCCGCGAGTGGAGCAAGCAGTGTGCGGCCGCATGCGGTCACCACGGCCGGTGGCAAAACGTATAGTTACGATGCGAACGGCAATATGACTGCTGGGGCGGACCGGACGCTGGCCTACAATCTCGAGAACAAGCCCTTAACGGTGACGATGGCGGGCCAAACCACCACCTTTGTCTATGACGGCGACGGGGGACGGGTCAAGAAGATCGAGGGAAGCACCACGACGCGGTACATCAGCAAACTCTATGAGTGCGACAACGTCAGTTGCTCGCGAATGATTTTTGCTGGGAGTGTGCGCATTGCGACCATCGGCGCCAGTGGTGCTATCTACTATTACCATGTGGACCACCTAGGCTCATCGAGTGTGATCACAGATAGTGTAGGTGCGAAAGTACAAGGCGTCACGTACTTTCCCTACGGAGCAACTCGTTCAAACAGCTCGTCCAGCACCCCCGCCATCGATACGCCGTACAAGTACACAAGCAAGGAACTTGACCGCATTACGAACCTCTACTACTACGAGGCGCGGTACTATGATCCTACGCTGGGACGGTTCCTTAGTGCCGATACCCTCGTGCCCAATCCCAGAGATCCCCAAGATTTGAATCGCTACACCTATGCCGGAAACAATCCCTTTCGATATACGGATCCGACGGGACACCTTAAGATTGGCAAATTCCTCGATCGAGTGTTTGACAAACCATGGGCACGAGCAATCGGGTGGGCGATCAATCCTATGCTCATGCAATTTCTCGATCCTGCCACAAGGAATACAACGGTTCCAGTCGCCGCAGGGACGATAGGAAATTTTGCGTGTGGACCTATTTGTGGTGGCATGGCATCTGGAGCGACCCGTGCCGCACTGGTCCAGTCACAAGGTAAGAGAGCCAATATCTTGCGTTCCACATTGGCTGGTGGAGTAGGAGGATTGGCTGGTGGTGTGGCAAACCTCGCGGTCCCAGGCGACATGGTGATGGCGGGAATTGCCGGGGGGATGGTCAACGGAGCCGTAAATGCGGCAATCGGTGGAGGCAGTGTGCTTCAAGGGGCGCTTATGGGTGGAGCAACAGGCGCGTTGACTGGCTACTATAATTCGCAAGGAATCATTGACCGCACCACCGGGCCTATTTGGAGTGGTCCAAATACGCTGATAGGTACAGGATACTTACTCCTGAATGCGATAGCAGCTGGACCTGTCATGCTAATGGGCGGCGAAGGCATGGGATATGCGTTTGGCAATGGTGGCTTCCAGTTCTGGAATGCTCCATTAATGAGGGGTGGGATTCGCTTGGGAGCCATTACCTTAATGGGCGGAGTGGACGGCGACGGCATTCCTTTTACGCCCGATTATAAGGGGCCGAGTCCATACGAGGGCCACCAGCAGATTAATCTAGGACGACACGAGGGTGGGCATGGTATTCAACAAGAGGTTCTGGGACCACTGTTCATCCCTCTTTATCTCCTGACCGGTGGACCGCATGAGGCTAATCCGTTCGAAATCGGAGCCGACAATTACTCGACCGGCAAAGGGTCCCCATGGTCTGGTTTCTAGTAGAGGATACTGTGAAGAACATGCACTTCCTGAGATTAGTCGCTACAGCAGGGCTGCTGGTCCTGCCGAGCTGCGACATTATGTATAGTCCGGTGCTGTGTAATGGTTACAACATGCCGGTCGTGGTCACTTCTGTATTCGGAAATGGTGCTCGAAAACGTATTACGAAAATATCACCAGGAGAATGTAAGGCGGAGGATCCCATTGTGGGAGCACCAAGAAGTGATCCAAATACTCTGCGTAATGGAGTAACCGTTGAGGCTGTGACAGGCGAGATCTTTGCCCGATATTCTGAGCAAGTAAATGAATATGCCCGTTCTGGTCGAAGTTTCACTCCTCATTGGTTGCTGTCCGATAAAGGGTTATTTTTTATTCCTCGAAAATTTGAAAACAATTGGCAAGGGAATATTCCCGTCATAGAGAAAACTGGTCAATTGTTTATTCCAAATCAGCTCAAAGTTCAGTAGCGGTTGCGGGGGCGTGTCTTGTCGTCGAGCCGCCATGCGTCGAGGACTACTTGTGCTTCGGCCAGTGAGGCGAACTGAACACGTTCAAGCGCTTATCACGCATGTGCCCATTAATGAATGATCCATTGAAGGCATTTTCCCCCGGTTTGCCCTATCTATGAAGCCGCTCTGGACATCTCGCATATAGGACCAGTCTTCGAGTGCGCGCGATTGGAATTCTGTCCCATGATCAGCGTGATGGAACGAGGCCCCGTCCCCTCGCCTCCACGATTGGACTGGAGCGACTCCAGTGAGCGAGGACCGTATGCCGGAGTGACGTCTCCCCGGAAAACGACGGCAATCTAAAACGAGAGTAGAATGGCGGCTTCGGCGGTCCCCGACGAAAGGAGTGGATCGATGAAGCGGTCACGATTTTCCGAAGAGCAGATCGTGTATGCCATCCGACAGGCCGAGAGTGGCACCCCGGTTGGCGATGTCTGTCGGCAGCTGGGCGTTGCCGAGCAAACCTTCTACGCCTGGAAAAAGAAATACGCGCATCTGGGCGTGAGCGAACTCCGGCGGCTGCAGCAGGTGGAAGAGGAGAACGCCCGGCTCAAACGGCTGGTGGCCGACCTCTCGCTGGATAAGCACATGCTGTCGGAGGCCCTGCGAAAAAAAGTCTAAGGCCCGCCCGCCGCCGGGAACTGGCCCAGTGGTTTCACGGGACGTTTCAGGTGAGCTGTGCGCGGGCCTGTCGCTTAGCACAGTTTGGTCGAGCCTCGTGGTATCGACGCAGCCGCGCGAAAGATCAGTCGGCGCTTCGGCTGCGCATTCGTGATTTGGCTCATGCGCGGCCTCGGTTTGGCTACATGCGGATTTGGGTCTTGCTGCGGCGTGAGGGGTGGCTCATCAATCGCAAGCGCGTTCGCCGCTTGTATCGGCTCGATGGGCTCCAGCTGCGGATGCGAGTGCGGAGACGAAAGCATATCGCGTTGCACCGAGGCCCAGCTCCGGTACCGATGGGCCCGACCGAGCGCTGGAGCATGGACTTTGTGCATGATACCCTCGCAGACGGGCGATCGTTTCGGATCTTCACGGTCGTGGATAATTGGAGTCGGCACAGTCCTATACTAGAGGTAGGGTTTCGGATGACGGGAGAGATGGTCGGGCAGGTGCTTGATCGTGTCCTGGACACACCAGCGGTGCCCCGCTCGATCACGGTGGATCATGGGACGGAATTCCAATCGCGCGCCTTGGAGGATTGGGCCTATCGGCGAGGCGTCCAACTGACCGGGCAAACCCGTGGAAAATGCGTTTATTGAATCGTTTAACGGGCGCCTACGGGACGAGTGCTTGAACGTGCATCAGTTCGCCTCGTTGGCCGAGGCGCAGGCCCTCATCGAAGCCTGGCGGGTGGACTACAATCAGCGTCGGCCTCACAGCTCGCTTGGGCACCTGACCCCGAATGAGTTCGTCGCACAACGTCAGGGACAACCGACCGTCGAAGAAGCTCTCTGCTCTGGTTAAGAACCGTCTCAGAATGGGGCCAATGTCAGGAGGAGATCTAGAGGTGCCAGTTTATTTGTCGATTCCAGGTGAGGCAATCAGAGGAATATGATACTTGCCATAAATAAAAAAGAATTAACAACATGGATGTTATACATAATGCAGCGGAGTCCCGCCCCAGAATCCGGAGAGGCGACATATGCGTACCTCAAAGAGCACATGGAGAGGCTTCTTGCCCAGGACCCAGAAACGCGTGGTGTGTTTGTAGAAGCACTACGTACATGGTTGGCGCTTCGGAAGGAACCGGAGACTATGTCTACAGCTAAGTTGGTTGCGGGACTGAAGTTGACTGAGTTACGGGAAGACCTTCATCAGTTTCTAGCTGAGATTGAAGGGGAGCAATCTGACTTCAACCCCCATATGAAGGCGTACTATGCCAGGAGAGTGCATAACTATTTAAGTGATCTTTACAACGTCGTGCCATAATAAACGCGAATGAAATGCAATTCCAGGCGCCTGTCCAGTTTGAATGGCTGCTGAGTCACCCCAATGGTAAGAATTGACCATTTCGAGTGCTGTTAAGTATACAGCGAGTCCGCCGCCTTGCGAATCAGTCTCAGGGGCCTGCGCGTCGCCAGAGGCGCGGCTGCTGTCAAATTTCCAACTTGACACGACAGACGTAGTGCCTGGGAAGCCGTAATGCTTCTACGATCACCCGCGTCTGCCGGCGATTTCCTTCTTCGGCATGATTGTTCGGTGGCAGAGTCTCAGCACAATGGGGCATGCCACCCCGCTCCTCCGAAGCACGGACGCCACATGCACCCGCTGCCCGTCGACCTTTAGGTTCGCGTCGTTTGCCATTCACATCGATGGCAGATCAGGTAGGTATTCTCGAGTGTGGTGTATTGCATAGCGACTGCCTCATCAGGCTGTCATGCCACCCCTTCAGGCTGCTTATGCAAAACCCGAATGCGCCCCACAATTTCTGCGTTGTTTGTGCAGTCTAGCAAGCTGTTGACAAACTAGCTTTTGAAACGGTTTCACTGTCACGGCGGTACTCACTCAGGTCTCTGTTGGGCGATTGGTCTGTCCGGCATGGAGTGTGAGCCGTCCATTGTCTGCTCTCTCATGCCCCCACCGCATAGCCCTAGTCGCCGTGTGCCCCCTCTAGGCCGGGGCCGGGAGTATGTTCGCCAGCCGTTTCAGATTCAGCAGCCAGCCCATCAGATACGCTTCGTCTCGAACCTGCCGCAGTCCCCGTCGCTGAAACCGCCGGAACCCGTGCCAGCATTTCGCCTCGCCCCAGAGTTCTTCGATCTTCTTGCGCGCCCGTTGCGAGAGGCGATAGCCCACGGTCCGACTCAGCCGACGCACCCGCTGATGGATGGCCTCTCGTCCCGTCGTCTTGGCCGCAATGTGTGGGGTGATCCGCCGGCGCACGAGGGCGGTCAGAAACGGCTTGGCAAAATAGCCTTTATCCGCCCCCACCGTCTGAATCCGAAGATCCTGCGTCGCATGAAACCGATCCAGCAACGCCCGCCCGCCGTCCATCTCGGAAGCCGGCCCTCGAAACGATTCGACATTGATCCCCAGCAGGAGCCGATGGCGATTCTCCATCAATCCATTGACGGTATAGCCCACCATCGCGGCCGTCCCATTCCCCTTGTTCGCCAGTTTGGCGTCGGGATCGGTGGTGGAGACATGCGTCTGATTGGACCGCCGCTCGCCGCGAAACAGGACCGTGGGATTGCCCGGATCCTGGGGCGGCTCTGGCGCCGCGTCCGTATCCAGCGAGCGAATCCGCCGCTTGTGTCAACACCGATGATGGTTGTCCCGAAATCACCGATGTAGAATGTCCCCTCTTCACCGGTCTTCTTGTCCACTGGCGAGGATCAGGTGGGGCCCTCGGTGGCCTCGTCGGCCGCGATCGAACGCCGTCCCAGGAGCCCGGCCTTTTTCTTTTCCCGAAGCCGGTAGCTCTCGCCTTTGATATTAATCGTGGTCGCGTGATGGAGGAGGCGGTCCAGGATCGCCGTCGCCAGCACGTGGTCATTGAAGACCTCGCCCCAATCCGCAAAGCTTTTATTGCTGGTCACGATGAGGCTGCCCCGCTCGTAGCGGCGGACGAGCAGGCGGAAGAAGAGACTGGCTTCATCCCGGGAGAGCGGGAGATAGCCAAGTTCATCCAGGATCAGCAACCGGGGGTAGGCCAACTGTTGTAACGTTCGCTCCAATCGATTTTCATGGCGTGCCCGGACGAGGCGGCTCATGAGAGTCTCTAGGGTCAAGAAGAAGACGGAAGCGCCCCCTTCGACGGCCTTGATACCAAGGGCAATCGCCAGATGCGTTTTGCCGACGCCGGGCGGCCCCAGCAGAATGACGTTCTCCGTCCGGTCGACAAAACTCAGTCCCGCGAGTTCCCGGATCACCTTCCGATCGATCGAGGGTTGGAACTCAAATTCAAACTGGTCGAGCGTCTTGAGCCACGGGAACCGCGCGAGCTTCAACCGACTTTCAATCCCGCGCTGCTGGCGGCCGTGCCATTCGACTTCCAAGGCGCGGGCGAGAAATCCTTGATAGTCCAGATCGCTTTTGGCGGCCTGCTCACAGACGCCATCGAGTTGCGTGAGCAGGTGCTCCATCTTGAGGCGTTCGAGGAGGTGCGTTAACTCCATGTGCTCACCTCCTCGTAGACACTCAGCGGACGATGCTCAACCTCCATCGTGGAGGCCCAGAGCGCCGCATGGTGCTCGGGAACGGTGACCCAGCCGGCCGTGGCGGGGACGAGGGCATGACGAGCCACGCAGGTCTCCCCCTCGAAGACGCTCAACACCTCGTCGAGCGACAGCCGGACCGAGACGCGGCGGCCAGCGAGAGCGGCGGGGACACTGTAGCGATTCCCGCGCACCTCAATATAGGTATCCCAACTGACTTGCCGGAGTTCCCAATAGGACGTGTCGTAGCGCTGGGGGCGGGAGCGGCTGCAGGGCGGGCGCCTCGGTCGCAAACCGCTCGGCGACAATCTGATGGACGGTGCCGTGGCGGCGTTGGTCCGCTTCCTCCCGCAGCCAGTGCTCCGCCACCTGATTGAGATGGGCCCAACTCTCGAACTGGCGATAGCGGACGAAGAAGTGGTGTTTGATATAGCCCACCATCCGCTCGTCCTTGCCCTTCGTCTGAGCCCGGGCCGGACGAGAGGCTTTCGGGACGAAGCCGTAGTGGCCGGCCAGATCGAGGAATCGTGGATGGAACTGCACCAGGCCGCCACGTGGGTGCTCCAACACCGCCGCCTTCTGATTATCGACCAGCACTTCGTGCGGGACGCCGCCGAACCATTCGAAGGCCCGATCAGGCCCTCGTAGGTATGTTCAGCATCGGTCGAGTGACTGCACCAGAAATGAATGCGGCGAGAGAAGCCCAGCGTGTTGACGATAAAGGCCACCGTCGTCGGTCGGCCGGCAATCTCGCTCTGGATGACCGCCCAGTCACTCTGCATCTGGTGGCCGGGCTCGGTTTCAAACCGCACGGTCGCCCGGCTGGGACGGAGTGTTCGCTTCGGTCGAATGTAGTCCCGTAGAATCGAGAGCTGCCCGGCATATCCCTTCGCCTGCAATTCGCGGAAGATCACCACAGCGTTCCACACCCCGGCCGTGAGGAGCCGGTCGATGTCGGCTCGATAGGGATCGAGCTGACTACGTCGCCGCCCCCGGCGCCCATCTGGCGCGCGGCCACGCAAGAGCGCCCGCCGGACGGTTTTCGGATGCACGCCGAGTTGTCGCGCGATGTCGCAGAGATACACTCCTTGTCGGATGAGCGCCTGAATCACGATAAAGCCCTCCTTTGTCAGCATCCGTCCCTCCTCCCATGGTAGCCATGACTCGAGGGACATTGTGGTCGCTGTGAAGGGGACTTCCTAGTTCGGTGTTCAGGAGACTTCTATCATCGGTGCTGACAGCTTGTACTCCTCCGGCTTCAGGAACACTTCCATGGGCACGAAGCTCTTGTGCGACGCATTGGCCTGCACGAGCGTGCCGTCCAGGGTCGTATGATGCGAGACCAGTTTCTGCTTGATCGCCAGCGCCACGGTCTCATCAAACAACTGTTCGAGCAGACCGCTCTCCGTAAAGCGCCGCGTCCGGTTCTGCGAGAACGTGGAGTGGTCCCATGGCGTCTGATCCAAGTCCAGCCCCACAAACCAGCGGAGGACCAGGTTCCCTGTGAGCTCGCGCACCAAGGCCCGCTCGGAGGTCACGCCCAGGAGATAGCCGCCTAGGAGGGCCAGAAACAGCTGCTCCGGTGGAATCGACGGCCGGCCAGTGTCTGCATAGAGCGGCTCGCAGAGCTGTCGGATTCGTTCCGTATCGATCAACGGCCGGATCTTCCGCATCGGGTGATCGGCGGTCACAAACTGCTCCAGATTGATGTGGTAGAACATCGACGGCTGCGGATCGGCTGTACCCATCATAGGGAGGATCCTCCTGATGGACGCCTCTCTTATCATATTTGCGGCGGGCGGAGGAGAGGGTTTGTCAACAGCCTGCTAGGGGGATTTTCTGCGAGCAGGCCTCTTAGTGAGAGAATCGTTAACAAGCTTGTTTCCTGCCTCCACTTCTTCGAAATCCCTTTCGTTGTCTCCTGGAGGACTTCCTCTCCCTTCTTTTGAGTCCCTACTACTGGGGTGATTGTCGCTCAGAACTTCTCAGGTTAAACATGACAGGGTCTTGCTGACACTGATTCCCGGCCATGCCTGTTCTCGAGTGAGATTTCTAGATCCGCCGGATTTTTGTTCAGCACAGGACAATTTTCTTGGAGAACTGCTGTATGCGGGAACCTGCTTCGCGACCATGGTATGGCATCACGGCTCTGGCCCTTATGGTCACCCTATTGACCGGTTGCGCGTCACCCACCTTGCGACGCGCGGAGCGCCTGGCCGAGGAGGGTGAATGGGATAAGGCCGTAGTGGCCTATCGGGACGCCCTCAAGACGGACCCCTTCGATGAAGCCCTCAAAAACAAACTTGAGATCGCCAAGCAACAGGCGGCGGGCCCCCACTACACCAATGGACGTCGGGCATTGGAGGAGCGTCGCATCGCGGATGCCCTGACTGAGTTTAAGGCCGCGCTGGGGCTTGATCCGACGAAACTCGAGCACCATACGGGTATGGCCGATGCGCTTCGACTGAAGGAAGCGAACGATCAACTGCACACGGCCGATAAGCTGCTCAACCTGGGCCGCTCCGAAGAGGCCCTCACAGCCTATGAACGGGCCGTCGAACTCGATCCGAATCTGACGCAGGCCCTGACCCACATTACCGAGATCACGGCACAACAGCGCTCCACGAAGATGTTTGGCGGATCCAGTCAGCCCATTTCGCTCCGGTTCCAAAACGCCAAGCTCAAAGAGG